>NZ_JBIAHA010000002.1:0-534224 GCF_042870175.1 Streptomyces sp. NPDC006643
GCGACGATGATGTCCGCGACCCGGTCCAGCGCCCCCGCGATGAGCCGCGCCGCGCCCGCCAGGTCCTTGTTCTTCGCCTGGACCTTCTTCCAGTGCGTGTCCAGCGCCGTCAGCGACTCGCTCTGCCCCGTCGACAGCAACCGCTGGACATGCCCGTGCGCCGTGTGCGCGTCGTCGTCCGCGTCGTCCGCGAACTCCCGCAGCGCGTCCGCCATATCGCGATACGCGTCCTCGTCGACATTCGGCCAGCCCACCCCGACAACGTCCAGCATCGTGTCGACGCCCTCGGGAATCGTGTACCCCACCGGTCAGCCCCCGCACTGCTGTCACTGGCCACCGACCAGGTCTCCGCTGTCATGTTCCGATCCGCTCACCCGCTGAACATCTCGGATCACCTGTGTATCCCGAACTACCTGGCTGAGCCAACCAGTTACAGGCACTTGACGCAAAGTCAACTCTCGGACGTCGTCACCGTAGAGCTCGGCTCGCTCGCCTGACGCTGGTGCTGTGATCGGACAGGTTCGCCGGAGCGGATCAAACCGTGGTCTTGAGAGGGCGTTCACCCCAGCGGATGCCCTTCTCACAGCGGATGCGCGCCTTCCTTACGTTCGCCGGCCAGGACGTCGTGGTGGCGGGCGTTGGCGTTGCTCCAGCGCAGGTAGGCGTGCAGGGCCCAGAGCGCACGCGGTCAGCTCGATCCGGCTGCCGCGCTGGCGTGTCACGCTGCCCATCAGTTCGAATCACGGGGTCGTCCCCCGGTTATCGGCTCCACTCGGCAGCGTGACAACCTCGCCGGACGCGGATACGGATACGGAACTTCGGGTGTTCTGTTGTCCTGCCTTCGTCGACCTGGCCCCTGCCTCTGATGATCTGGTCCGGGTCGCGTGTGGTCTCAAGTGAGTGGCGCGGGATGCCGGCCTTCAGAGCCATCCTCGGCCACAAGCTGCACCACGCCGACCCACGCGAACTCGTTCTTCGTATGGACAGCGCGGACCCTCCACCGGCCTGCCGGAAGCTGCACAGGAGCCTGTTCCGGCTTGCCACCACCGGGATACTCCACTCCGAGATCCACGCCGGCCACGGCCGAGTCCATCAGCACCGCCGGGCCGTCAATGGCCCAAAGACCGCCGTCCTCCCATGGAGTGTCCGGGTCGGCCACGACCACATCCACCCCGGCGAGCAATTCTTCCTCCGAATCCGCAGCCAGCCATCGCACGAAGAGCAACTCCTCTGACAGGAAGCACGTCATTGCAGGCTCATCGGCCAGGACAAGCACAGTGGCAGCCTTCGCACGCCCAGCGATCACGCCAGCCCAGTCGTCGACCTCGCAAGCTCGGTCATAATCATCACGGCCACCGTCCTCGCCCAGGACGGATCCATCCTCCGTGCACCCGCCCCATGCGCCAATGCAGGACTCGGGGACCACGATCAACGGACCGCCCATCGAGCTGACCCAGGCCAGCTCAGCACGGTCGCCGCGATCAGATTCAATGCCATCATTCATGCGCGCAGTCTGCCGCTCGCCACTGACACGGGACAGCGGCTGGGCGGCCCGCAAAAACAGCCAGCCAAACTTCGGTGGTCCACACTCAAGGTTTGACTCACAGAACAACATCGGTCGATTCGAGGCCGGCCTGCTCCCGGCCTGGTGGTGCGGAGTGGGCCCCACGGCCCGCGCCCGGCCGATACCGTGGTGGCACAGGCCCGTTCGCGCCCTGGTAGCCACGATGAGCGACCAGCCCACCGCCGCCCGGCAGCAACTGGAGCCCGCCGCCGACGGGCTGCGCGCGTACGCGGCCCAGACCCGCGAGAGCGCCGACCGACTCGCCGCCGTCTTGGAAGGCATCGCCGCCAACGGCCTACCCTCGGTGGAGGACTGCACACCTGCTCCTCGCGCTCCGGGCGGAGCCGGTTGCCGCCGGATGGCAGAGCTCATCGGGCCCAGGGCTCAGAAACAGCTACTTGAAGCACATACCGTACGCGCGGCCTCGCAGGGTCACCCGGGCCGGGACGAACGCCGCCAGGCGCTGGTGGAGCTAGGTGAAGCCGCTGCCTGACGTCCGGTAGAACGGCCGCTCACTGCTGCCTGCTTCCGCTGATCTCCCAAAGTGCTGTTGGCCGGGCAGAATGCACAGGTGAAATTCCTCCTCACGCGGGTGAGTTCGGTGTGGATGTCGCAATCCACACCGAACCCGGAAGGCTCTCACTCATTCAAGATCACCCGACCGTGATCACCGTCACCAACCTCCATGAACAGAACACCTTGGCCGCTCGCTGTACAGCGCCCGGGGTTTGGAGGACCCTGCCAGCTCTCTGCACCACCGGTCGCCGGGCCACCTTCGATCGTCAGTAGCCCTGATCCCGCAGGGAATCGGCCACGCGCCAGCGACTCGGCATCCACCTTCCAGGATCCAGGCCACACCGCACTGCCCCACCTGAATGAAGCCGAAGAGATATCCATCAGTGGGAGCTCTCTCGGACTTTTCTGAGACTTTCGGCCGCATCAACCAGCACGAACCTGAAACAAGGGAAAGACCGTTCAAGCAGGTCAACGGGCAAAGACGCCTCATCGTGGCAGGTCACCGCGCTGACTGGTCTCTTCCGGGACAACTGACCAGCAGGAACCAGCATCCCCACGCAGAGCGTCGCTCACCCTCGACGCCTTACTAACGTCCCCCCCCTCACAGGACCCGGCCTGCCCGACAGGGCACCTGACACACCATCAGAACGAGCGTCAAATGAGCGCCACGAGCGTCATTCCAGCGTCAAGATATCGCCCGTAACGCCCACACCGCACATAATGCGCATGCATAAACCGCAGGTCAGGATCCCTTCGCGGCCGGTTCGAGGATCGCCACGCACTCCACGTGGTGCGTCATCGGAAAAGCATGAATCGGCACAGCACCTGATACGCCAGCCATGTACGCGATCGGTCACACGTATGACGAATCTCGTCGCAGTGGTGGCCGCCCTCCGGAAACCTCGTCGCAAGCGACGGAAACATAGCCGCACATCGCCGGTTAGCCAAACCGGCGCTTCTGCAGACGATTGTTGTCCACCGTTTGCCCCGAGCACCACGGCGGATCGAACCATCAGCAAGGGCGCACCGACGCTGCGCAGGCAGAATCCCACCGTTCTCCACCTGCGAGCCACGCCGCCTGCCGCCGACGGCTTTCCCCGGTACCCCTTTGGTGCTCCAAACCACCCGGAGACCCACCGCACTTGCCCCCCGAACCAATAGCAGATTCCACAAACCGTCAGCCGCTCACGAAAAATCAGCACACTGCCCATTTCCCCCAAGATGGCACTCGTCCGTCTCTCCTGACCAACGCCTGGTACTCGACGAGTGACCTCGCCGCTTGCCTGCGTGTAAATGCCTCGACTCTGCGCCGCTGGCGCACTGCTCGGCCACCACAGGGCCCGCCGTTCGTCTCCGTTTCGGAACGCGTCATCATGTACAGCGCGCTCGACGTTGAGGAATGGCTGCACAGCCACAGGACCGTCCCGCGCCAAGAAGCCTGATGGCCGAGAAACCCGTTGTGCCGGTCGGCGTCCGACTCTCCACCGACATCGAGTACCGTCCCGATCGCCGCAACCCCTACCGCGCGCGAGTCCGCTGGTTCGACCCGACCACGAAGCGGCGCCTGTCCTTGTCAGAGGGAAAGACGGACGAGGACGAAGCGCAGGAGTGGCTCCAGTCCATCGTTGAAGCCGCTGAGGCAGGGCTGTCCCCGTCGCTCGCCACCATGAAGCTCGCCGAATACGGCAACGCGAACATGGACCTCGCCCTGCGTGGCCTGGAGCTGAAAACACTCGACCCCTACCTGTCAGGCTGGCGGATGCGCGTCGTGCCCGCCCTGGGCCACCTCGCGGTCCGCATGATCACCAACGGCGTCGTCGACCGCACCGTGCAGAACTGGATCGCCGACGAGCACAGCCGCTCCACGGTGAAGAACACCATCGCCGTCCTGGTCCGCGTCATGGAACAGGCAGTCCGTGACGGCATCATCAAGGTCAACCCCGCCCGGGTGACTGGCTGGCAGAAACTGTACAAGCAGGCCGAGGACGAACTCCTCGACCCACGCGCGCTGGCCCTGCCCGACTGGGAGTCCCTCCTCGCACTGGCCGACGCACTCGTGGCCGCCTCCCACGACCACTACCGCGGCTGGGGAGACGTCGTCCTCTTCGCGGCCTGCACCGCTGCCCGGATCGGTGAGGTCTCGGGATGCCGCGTCGGAGACATCGACACCACCCAATGGATCTGGACCGTGCGGCGTCAGACCACACCCGCACCCGGCGGGCTGACTGACAAGGGCACCAAAGGCAAGCGGGCCCGCAAGGTGCCCATCATCGAGGAGATCCGTCCCCTCCTCGCCCAGCGCATCCTGTCCGCCGGCCCCGATCCCAACGCCCGCCTGTTCACCGGCCCGCGCGGCGGACGCATCTCCACCGCCGTCCTGCGCGACGCCACACACTGGGACGACGTGGCCACCAAACTCGGCTACGAGCACCTGCGCCGCCACGACCTCCGACATACCGGACTGACCTGGTTCGCCGACGCCGGAGTCCAAGTGCACGTCCTCCGCAGAATCGCCGGCCACGGATCACTGATGACCACCCAGCGCTACCTGCACCCCGACGTACACAAGATCACGGCAGCTGGCACAGCACTCTCCGCACACCTCAGCGCGCTCCGCGCACCGCGCACCCTGCCGAGCCCGATCGTCATGACCCGCTGACACCGGTTAAGGAGACTGGTCCCCAGCTGGTCCCCAAGAGCGACCAAGGGCCGGTTTCGGATTCCTCCGAAACCGGCCCTGACCTGCGACTGTCTCCAGTCGGGACGACAGGATTTGAACCTGCGACCCCTTGACCCCCAGTCAAGTGCGCTACCAAGCTGCGCCACGTCCCGATGCCCGTCTGACCTGGGGTTTCCCCCGGCTGAACGCGCATGAGAACAATACCGCACTCCGAGCGGTGGTCACGAACCGCTTTTTCCGTTCTGCGCCCTCGGCGGCACGCTTGACCTCAAGTTCGGTTGAGGTAGCACGGTGGTCCGTATGACGACACGGACGCACGCACCGACACAGACACCGACGCGGACATCGGCGACGCCGACGCCGACGACGGCGTCGTACGGCTATCGGGACCTCGACCGACTGCTGTCGCTGATGACCGGCGACGAGAAGCACGGGGCAGCCGCCACCTCCACCCTTGACGCGATCTGGGTGCTCTACGACCGGGTGCTGAACGTCTCCCCCGCGACCGCCGACGACCCGGCGCGCGACCGTTTCCTGCTGTCGAAGGGCCACGGGCCGATGGCTTACTACGCCGTCCTCGCCGCCAAGGGCTTCTTCCCCGAGTCGCTGCTCCCCGGCTTCGGCTCGTACGACTCACCCCTCGGCCACCACCCCGACCGGCTGCTCGTGCCGGGGGCCGAGATCGGCAGCGGGTCGCTCGGGCACGGGCTGCCGCTCGCCGTCGGGAGCGCGCTCGGGCTGCGGGCGCAGGGGCGTACCGGATCCAAGGTCTGGGTGCTCATCGGGGACGGCGAACTGGACGAGGGCAGCAACCACGAGGCCATCGGTTATGCCGGTCCGGCCGGCCTCGAACAGCTGCACACGCTCGTGATCGACAACTCGTCGTCGGCGCACGGCTGGCCGGGCGGGATCGCGTCCCGGTTCACGGCGGCCGGCTGGTCGGCCGTGACCGTCGACGGGCGGGACCACGAGGCGCTGTACGAGGCGTTCACCGCGCCCCATCCCGCTCAGGCGAGGGCGGTCGTCGCCCGTGTCGAATCCCGGTCCTGACCGTTTCGGACCCGGATCTGACCCGGCCCGCCCACGACCGACCCGGACCAACCCCCGGTACACCCGCCCCTGCCCGGACACCCACTCGCACCTTCTCGGACCCACTCGCACCTACTCGGAGGACTTCTGATGGACACCATGCGTGAGCGCTTCGCGTCGACCGCGTCCCGGCTGCTGGACGAGGACCCGCGGCTCGCCGTCGTACTCGCCGTGATCGGCCACGACGGCTTCCAGGAGGCGGAACGCCGTCACCCGCACCGGGTGATCGACGTCGGGATCCGCGAACAGCTGCTCGTCGGGGCGGGCGGCGGGATCGCCCTCACCGGGATGCGGCCCATCGTCCACACCTTCGCGAGCTTCCTCGTGGAGCGCCCCTTCGAGCAGGTGAAGCTCGACTTCGGACACCAGGGCGTGGGCGGCGTGCTGGTGAGCGCCGGAGGCTCTTACGACTGGCCGGCCGGCGGCTTCACCCATATGTCCCCCGGCGATGTGGCGCTCCTCGACACGCTCGACGGCTGGACCGTGCATGTACCGGGGCATCCCGACGAGGCCGAGGCCCTGCTGCGGCACGCCGCGAAGGGCGACGACCGGGTGTACGTACGGCTCTCGACGCAGACCAACGCGCGAGCGCTGCCCGTGACCGGCGCCGGCTTCCTGACCCTGCGCGAGGGGAACCACGGCGCGGTGGTCGCCGTGGGTCCGATGCTGGACAACGTACTCGCGGCGACGGAAGGGCTCGACACGACGGTGCTGTACGCGGCGACGGTCCGGCCCTTCGACGGTGCCGCGCTGCGACGGGCCGTCGGGGAGACGGGCGCCGCCGAGGCGGTGATCGTGGAGCCGTATCTCGCCGGGACGTCGACGGCGGCGGCCGACGAGGCACTGGCCGACGTACCGCACCGGGTGCTCGGACTGGGTGTGGGCCGGCGCGAACTGCGCAAGTACGGGGAGACGGACGAACACCTCGCGGCACACGGCCTGGACGTCCGGTCGCTGCGCGCACGTATCTCCGGCTTCCTGACGGGCGCCTCGTGACAGAAGTCGGCCACACATACAGCCCACCGGCACAGAAAACGACCGACCGGACGGGATAACTCCGGTACCACCAACTCCCTTACCACAGTGGACGCTTCCGACCCATTGACCCTCCGGAAGCAGGGAACCTACGCTGTGCGGCGTACTTCAGAAAGCGCTTTCTTCCCATTCGTAGCCGCCACCTGCACCGGGAGCGCCCGTGAGTAGCCGTCCACCAGACCGATCCCCCCTGCGCACCGGCCGACCGCGAAGGGCGCTGACGCCCTTCACCGTCGTCCTGGCCCTGCTCGCTCTCGTGCTCGGACTCGGGGTCGCCTCACCCCCTCCCGCGGAGGCCGCGCCCTTCCGGGTCCTGGTCTTCTCCAAGGTCACCAACTTCGAGCACGAGTCGATCCCCGCCGGGATCGAGGGAATCAAGAAGCTCGGCGAGGAGAACGGCTTCGAGGTCGAGGCGTCCGACGACGCGAGCGTCTTCAGCGACGCGAACCTCGCGCGCTTCCAGGCGATCGTCTTCAACAACACCAACTCCACCCCGGAGTCGGGCGATCTGCTGGACGCGCCCCAGCGCGCCGCCCTCCAGAAGTTCGTCCGGGCGGGCGGCGGCTGGGTGGGACTGCACGCCGCGTCCGCGAGTGAGCGCGACTGGGACTGGTACGAGGGGCTGACCGGGGCCATCTTCGACCAGCACCCCGCGATCCAGACCGGCCGCGTCAAGGTGCTCGACCAGGCGCACCCCTCCACCAAGGGCCTTCCGGAGCTCTGGGAGCGCTCGGAGGAGTGGTACAACTGGCGCGTCAACCCGACGGGCAAGGTGCACACCCTCGCGCAGATCAAGGTGAACGACGGCATCACCGGGCTCGACGAGGGCGTCGACCACCCGTGGTCGTGGTGCCAGAACTACGACGGCGGCCGTTCCTGGTTCACCGCCGGCGGCCATGACTCGTCCGCCTTCCAGGAGGAGAACTTCCTCAAGCACCTGCTCGGCGGCATCCAGTGGGCGGCCGGCAACAAGCCGGGCGACTGCTCCGCCACCAAGACCGGGTCCTTCAAGCGGACACAGCTGGCGACCGACCTCTCCGACCCGTACGAGCTGGCCGTGACACCTGACGGCCGGGTGGTCTACATCCAGCGCACCGGAAAGCTCCAGGTGCTCGACCAGTCGACCCAGGAGACCACAACCGCGCTGGACTTCGAGTACAGCCTGAAGATGACGGAGCAGTCCGACGGGCTCATCGGGCTGACGCTCGACCCGGACTTCGCGACGAACAACTGGCTCTATCTGCTCCACTCCGACAAGGAGAAGAAGCAGCTGAACCTCTCGCGTTACACGCTGACGGGCGACACCGTCGACCCGGCGTCCGAGAAGCTGCTGCTGGAGATTCCCACCGACCGTGACGAGCAGCGCGCCAACGTGCACATGGCGGGTTCGCTCACCTTCGACAAGAACGGTGACCTGTACGTCGCGACCGGCGACAACACCGACCCGTTCGTCTCGGACAACTTCACGCCGATCGACGAACGTCCGGGCCGGCACGTCTTCGACGCGCAGCGCAGCGCGGGCAACACCAACGACCTGCGCGGCAAGGTCCTGCGGATCACGCCGGAGGACGACGGGACGTACTCGATCCCCGAGGGCAACCTCTTCGCGCCCGGCACGGAGAAGACCCGTCCCGAGGTGTACGCGATGGGGCTGCGCAACGCCTTCCGTATCACCACCGATCCGAAGGACGGGGCGCTGCTGATCGGCGACTACGGACCCGATTCGCGGGCGGCGGACCCCAATCGCGGTCCCGAGGGCACGGTCGAGTTCAACCGGGTCCCGAAGGCGGCGAACCTCGGCTGGCCGTACTGCATCGGCGCCAACACCCCGTTCAACGACTACGACTTCGCGACGAAGGTCTCGGGGGCGAAGTTCGACTGCGCGAAGCCGGTCAACGACTCGCCGAACAACACGGGTCTGCGTGAGCTGCCGCCGGCCAAGGCCGCGACCGTGCCGTACCAGTACTCGGGATCACCGCTGTTCCCCGAGGTCGGCGGTGGCGGTGCGCCGATGAGCGGCCCCGTCTACGACTACGACCCGGACAACCCGTCGCCGACGAAGTTCCCCGAGTACTTCGACTCGAAGTGGTTCAACTACGAGCTGGGCCAGAACTGGTTCAAGACGTTCTCGATCCAGCAGAAGGACCAGTCGTTCAGCGACCCGCGCTTCCCGCCGGCCAAGGCGGGCGACATCCAGTCGATCAACAAGATCTTCACGGACATGAAGTTCAACCAGCTCTTCGAGGCCGATTTCGGTCCGGACGGCTCCCTGTACGTGATCGACTTCGGGATCGGATCGGGTGCGGGACGCACGGGTGTGATCAACCCCGGCACCGCCATCTACCGCATCGACTACGTCGGTGACGGCGAGCTGCCCACCGCCAAGATCACCGCCACCTCCGACACCGGACCGGGGCCGCGCAGCGTGAAGTTCTCCAGCGCCGGTTCCGGCTTGCCGGGGGGCAAGCCGGTCACGTACGCCTGGGACTTCGACGGTGACGGCACCGTCGACTCGACCAAGGCCAACCCGAGCCATATCTACACCGACAAGGGCGTCTTCACCGCGCGGCTGACGGTCACCGGGGCCGACAAGCTCTCGGCGCAGGCCGTACGGGAGATCACCGTCGGCAACACCCGGCCGGTGGTGACCATCCAACGGGCCCCGGACGGCGGCATGTTCAGCCTCGGCGACACCGTTCCCTTCACGGTCAAGGTCACCGACCGCGAGGACGGCAAGGCGACGGAGATCGACTGCGCGCGCGTCACCGTCGAAGGGCGCCTCGGGCACGCGACGACGCTGCACCCGGTGCAGTCCAAGAAGGGCTGCGCGGGTGAGTTCACCGTCCCCGCGACGGACGAGCACGCGAACCAGGATCTCTTCTACCGGGTCACCGCCAGCTACCAGGACGACGGTGGCGACGACGCGAGCGTTCCCGCGCTGACGGGGACCGCCACGTCGAATCTCAAGACCTCCTACCGCGAGGGCGAGTTCTTCAGCGCCACCGGCGGCGAGAACGGCGGCGTCACCGTCGGCGCCCGCCCCGAGGCGTCCGGCGGCAAGCGCGTCATCGAGGTCGAGCACGGCGACTGGGTCGCGTACGACCCGGTGAATCTCACCGGAGTCGACTCGGTCACCGTCGGCGGGTCGTCGGGCGGCACGGGCGGCACCGTCGAGTTCCGCAACGGATCGCCGACCGGCCCGCTGATGGGCTCGGTGACCATTCCGAACACCGGCGCCTGGACGAACTTCGTCTCGCCGACGACGCATCTGCGGCCGGTCGGCGGCACGGTGAAGATGTACGCGGTCTTCCTCAACCCCGACTGGAAGCCGGACGGACAGGACGTGCTCTCGATCGACTGGCTGCACTTCAACGGCCGGGGGGTCGAGAAGAAGCCGGGCACCGGTGTCACCGTGAGCACCTCCAAGGCGGAGGGCGCGGCGCCGCTGGCGGCGGAGCTGACCGGCACGGTGAAGCTCGCCGAGGGCCGGACCGTCGCCTCGTACCGCTGGGACTTCGGCGACAACACGAGGCCCACCGGCGAGCAGGGCGCGAGCGCGACCCACACCTACGCCCGGCCGGGCGCGTACACGGCGCATCTCACGGTCACCGACGACAAGGGCGACACGACGACGGGTGCCGTCGAGATCACCGCGAGCTGAGTCCACAGGCACGGAACTGAACGATGCGCGAGTGATCGAAGCACCACCGATGGACAAGCGACTGATCAACGCGAGCCGCATTCAAGCGAGTTGAGAGACGAGGTCACGTGAGGGTGAACGGCACACGAAGAGCGTTCCTGGGTACGGCGGCGGCGGGTCTGGCCGCGGTCGGACTGGCGTCGACGGCGGTCACCGCCCAGGCGGCGGAGTCCGGCCGGCACCACGACCCGCGCTGCCGGCGGCGGATCCCCCGGGGCGGCATCGGTATGCACCTCTACACGATGCGGTCCGTCCTTGAGACGGACTTCGAGGGGACGCTGGAGCAACTGGCGGACATCGGTTACGCGACCGTCGGCGTCAGCGGGCGGTTCGGCCGCAACGCCACCCAGATCCGCGAGGTGTTGGACAACGTCGGCCTCAAGGCGGTGCTGGAGCACGTCGGTTACGCCACGGTGGCGGGCACCGGCCTCCAGCAGGCCATCGCGGACGTCCACACACTGGGCGGCGAGTGGGTCGTCGTACCCAGTCTGCCGACCCAGATGCACACCCCCGCCGGCTACCGCGAGGCGGCGGCGGCGATGAACCGGGCGGGGCGCGTGGCGCGGGAGTCGGGCCTCGGCCCGGTGCTCTTCCACAACCACGACGCGGACCACAAGGTCGTCGAGGGCGAGGTGCTGTACGACATCCTGCTCAACGAGACCGACCCCGAGTACGTGGGTTTCGAGCTGGACGTCTACTGGGCGGCGAAGGGCGGGGCGGACCCGCGCCGGCTGTTCGTGGACGAGGGCCCGCGTTTCCCGGCGCTGCACGTCAAGGACATGGCGCCGAACGGCGACTTCGCGGACGTCGGCTCGGGTGTCCTGGACTTCGCGGAGATGTTCGAGACGGCGCACCGGGGCGGCGTACGGCAGTGGCTGGTCGAACACGACTCGCCGAAGGACCCGTTCGCCACGGCGCGCAACAGCTACCGCCACCTTTCGAGGCTGCGGTACTGAGCTAGCTCTGCTCGACACCGCACCCTCCGACCGGCCGCACGGCTGGTCGGAGGGTGCGGTGTGTCCGATCGCGGTGCGTCGAAGCATGTGCGAAGGCGTACGGGCCCGTCAGCGGGGCGCCGCGTAACAGTGCACCTGGACCGTCCGGTCCGGCCCCCAGTGCTGCTCGCCCGTCGCCATCAGCGTCCATCCCTGGCGTTCGTACAGCGCCGCCGCCGAGCGGTCGGTGGTGACGACGTCCAGCACCGGATACAGCCCGCGCTCGTGGGCCGCCCGGACCGTCTCGGCCAGCAGCAGCGCACCGATGCCGTGGCCCCGGGCCTTCGGTGAGACGAACAGCCGGCTCACCACGGCCGTCATCGCCGGGCTCATGCCGGTGCGGGCGCTCCAGATGCCGGGCGCGGTGTCGTCGGGGCGGGCAGGGGACAGACAGATATGACCGACGATCTGGCCGTCGAGCAGCGCCACCCACGCGGCGGGCGGCGATACGGGCGGCGGCTCGGTCCCGGACCATGTCGGCGATACAGGCGGCGGCTCGGTCCCCGGCCATGTCGGCGACTCGGCCGCTGCGAGCCAACCCGCCGGGTCCTGGGGCCAGTCGACGGGATACCCGTCGCTGTCGTGGACCTCGGCGAGTACGCGGACGCACGCGTCGAGGTCGGCGGGGTCACGGCGTCTGACGGAGACACGTTCTTCGCTCACCGGCGCAGCCAATCACGGCGTCGGCCCGCGGACACCCGGATATCGGGGCACGGATATCGGAGCACCCGGGCGCGGACAGCGAGCCGCCCTTCCCACCACCGGGGTGGAAAGGGCGGCGAGTGCGCGCCACGCGGTCTCACCAGATGGGCGAGCCCCGGTCGGTACGGGGCACGGGCACCGTGCCACGCGACGTACACAGGA
Organism: Streptomyces sp. NPDC006643; assembly: GCF_042870175.1. Taxonomy (NCBI): domain Bacteria; kingdom Bacillati; phylum Actinomycetota; class Actinomycetes; order Kitasatosporales; family Streptomycetaceae; genus Streptomyces; species Streptomyces sp. NPDC006643. Next base: position 12,444 of record NZ_JBIAHA010000002.1, read on the forward strand.
GGTGGCCGCACATCGACAGGTCGTGCGCCACCCCGGAGAGAGGGCCCCCGCTCAGTCCTCCGACGACGCCGCTCCCAGCAGTTCCCTGATGTGCGTCGTCGCCTCGCGGAACTCCGGCCGGGCCAGGGTCTCCACGTAGTCCCGCTCCGGCGGCAGTCCCACGTCGATGATCTCCGTGATCGTGCCGGGCCGCGGGCTCATCACCACGACCCGGTTCGCCAGATAGACCGCCTCCGAGATGGAGTGCGTGACCAGGAGCACGGTCGTGCCGGTCTCCCGCCAGATGCGGTTCAGCTCCATGTTCATCTGCTCGCGCGTCAGGGCGTCCAGCGCGCCGAACGGCTCGTCCATCAGCAGCACCGGCGGCTGGTGCAGCAGCGCCCGGCACAGGGCCACCCGCTGCTGCATCCCGCCCGACAGCTCGTGCGGATAGGCGTCCTCGAAACCGCCGAGGCCGGTCATCCTGATGAGTTCGTCGGCGCGTGCGCGCGCCTCGGCGTTCGGCATCCGGCGCATCTCCGCCTGGAGGAGGATGTTGCGCCGGGCGCTGCGCCACTCCAGCAGGGCGGCGCGCTGGAAGACGTAACCGATGTCGGGCCGTGGCCCGTCGACCCGCTCACCGTGCAGCCGTACATCGCCGGCGGATGCCTTCAGCAGTCCGGCGACCAGCTTGAGCAGGGTCGACTTGCCGCACCCCGAGGGGCCGACGATCGCCACGAACTCGCCCATCGGGACGTCGAGCGACACCTCGCGCAGGGCGGTGACGTCGCGGTCCTTCGTACGGAACCGGACGGCGACGTCGTCCAGGGACACGGCCGCCGCGCCGCCGTTCGCCGCGTCGTCCTTGTGCAGACTGGTCTTGCTCGCACCGCTCTTGCTCACGCCACGCTCCCGGAGAGTCGCTTCCCTGGGCATCGTCATCCCTTCAGTGCCGAGCTGTCCCAGTAATCGGCCGGCGCCTTCGGGTTCTTCACCAGACCGGCCTCCGCGAAGACGTCGATGGTCTCCTGCCAGTCGGCCTCGGTGTTGAGCCCGGGAGCCTTGCCCTGGGTCGCTTCGGTGTGCAGCAGCGTCATCGTCGTCGCGAACTGCTCGGTCAGTACGGCCTTCGGCGGCAGCTGCTCGGACGCGCCCTCCATCGCGGCGACCGCCGGCTCAGGCGCCTTCTCGGCGGCGGCCCACGCCTCGCTGACCGCCGTGGCCATGCGCTTGGTGAGGTCGGCGTCCGAGGCGAGGATCTTCTGGCCGGCGATCAGACCGTTGGAGTAGAAGTTGAGTCCGTGCTCCGAGAAGCGCAGATACTCGACGTCCTTCTTCGCCTTGTCCGCCATGGTCGGGCCCTGGTCGCTGGCGTAGCCGAGCAGGGCGTCCGTCTTTCCGGAGATCACCGCGGCGATCTTGCCCGCCGGGTCGGTGTTCTGGATCTTGACGTCCGACAGTTTGAGGTTGTTCTTCTCCAGGAAGATCGGGAACGTCTTGGTGAGCGCGTCACCGGCCGTGCCCGCGACCGTCTTGCCCTTGATGTCGGCGGGCGTCTTGATGTTCTGGTCGGCGAAGAACTGCACGGACGACGGCGTCGTCTGGAGCATCACTCCGAGGCTCTTGACGTTGACGCCCTGGTCGACACCGCTGATCACGGCCGGGGTGTCCGCCCAGCCGAAGTCGGTCTGCCCGGCGGCCGTGGCCTGGACGGTCTTCTGCGAGCCCTGGCCGGCCCGGATCTCCAGGTCGATGCCGTGCTTCTCGAAGATCTTCTCCTTGACGCCGTAGTAGAAGGGCGCGTGTTCGCCGTACGGGTACCAGTTGAGCGTCAGCGTCACCTTGTCGAGCTTCTTGCCGGAGTCGCTGGTGGTGGTGGAGTCGCCGTCCTCGCCGCAGGCGGTGGCGACCAGGAGAAGCGGCACGAGGCCGATCAGGAGTCTGCGGGAGTGCATGGCTGGCCCTTCTCGGAGGAACGGAGTACAGGTCTCATCGGGACTCGAAACTCAGAACGAGGTCGTGACGTTGCTGTCCCGGCGGCTGGCGTGCCAGGGCAGCAGAAGCTTCTCGGCGATCTCGACCAGGACGAACAGGACGACGCCGATGAAGGACATGACGAGCAGGCCCGCGAAGAGCATCGGGGTGTCGAGATTGCCGTTGGCCTGGAGGATCACATAGCCCAGGCCCTCGTTGGCGCCGACGAACTCGCCCACGACCGCGCCGGTGACCGCGAGTGTCACAGCGACCTTGAGGCCCGAGAACAGATGCGGCAGCGAGGCGGGGAAGCGGATCTTGGCGAAGGTCTGCCAGGGCTTCGCGCCCATCGTCGCGGAGAGCTGGAGCATCTCGGGGTCGACCGCCTTGAGGCCGGTGACCATGGAGATCACGACCGGGAAGAAGGCGATGAGCACCGCGATGAGCACCTTCGGCGTGATGCCGAAGCCGAGCCAGACGACGAACAGGGGCGCGATGGCGATCTTCGGTACGACCTGGGCGAAGAGCAGGATCGGGTAGAGGGTCTTCTCGACGGTCGACGAGTAGACCATCACGACCGCCGCGAGTACGCCGACGACGACCGCGATGACAAAGCCGAGCAGGGTCTCGTAGGTGGTCACCCACGTGTGTTCCCAGAGATAACTGGTCTTGCCCGTCAGTACCTCCAGGGTCGCCCCGGGCGAGGGGACGAGATACGGCTCGACCAACTCTGCGGCGGCGATGGCCCACCACGCGACGAAGCACGCGAGCAGCAGCGCGACGGGCCGCCAGCTGGTCTCGACGGCTTTGCCCAACCGCTCCCCCGTTCCTGGCCTGTTGCGTGTGGCGACTCCCGCGATCTCTTTGGTCGGTCCCGGCATGACGCTCTGGCTCACAGTGAACTCCTCGGGAATCAGGAGCGGTTACTAGTCGCTGTCCGATCCTCAGCTGTACCGGTTGCCGTTCTGCCGTACCGGAAGAAGCGCTTTCAGAAAGCGCTTTCTGGTAAGGTGATCGACACGCTAATGACTGCTTGTCCGAACGGTCAATAGGTCGTCCGGAAGTTTCCGGGTCCCACGAGGGGCCTCGCCAGGAGCCTTGCCGCCGCGGCGACTTGGGGGCCGAGTTGAGTGAACGGGAAGCACGGACCCATGTGACGCTCGACGTCGTGGCACGTCACGCGGGTGTCTCCCTGGCGACCGCGTCGAGAGCGCTGAACGGCACGACACGCGTCCGGGACGAGCTGCGCGAACGGGTGCGCGCGGCGGCGGATCTGCTCGGTTACATCCCCAACGCGCACGCCCAGGCGCTCGCCAGTTCGTCCAGCAACACGGTCGGGCTGATCTGCCACGACGTGGGCGATCCGTACTTCGCCGCGATCGCCGACGGTGTGATGCGGGCAGCGGCCGAGCAGGACGTCCTGGTGATGCTCGCGAGTACGTTCCGGGAGCCGGCGCGGGAGATCGAGTACGTGTCCATCCTCCGCGCCCAGCGGGCCCGCGCCATCCTGCTGATCGGCTCGGGCTTCCAGGACCGCACCTGGGAGCGGGCGTTGAGCGCCGAGTTGGAGCCGTACATCCGCGCGGGCGGTCGCGTCGCCGTCGTCAGCAGGCACCGCAGCGTGCGCGCGGACGCCGTCCTGCCCGAGAACCGCGCGGGCGCAGCCGCGCTCGCCCGCGCCCTGCTGGCGCTCGGCCACCGGCGGTTCGCCGTCCTGAGCGGCCCGCCCGAACTGACCACCGTCGCCGACCGGTTGGCCGGATTCCGGGAAGCGCTCGCCGAGGCGGGGATCGCTCTCGACCCCGGCTGTGTGATCGAGGGCGCGTTCACCCGGGACGGCGGCTACGCGGCGGCCCGCGAACTCCTCACCCGGCCAACCCGCCCCACCTGTGTCTTCGGTGTGACGGACGTGATGGCGGTGGGCGCGCTCGCCGCGTTCCGGGAGGCGGGCGTCGACGTACCCGCCGACATCTCCCTCGCGGGCTTCGACGACATCCCGTTCGTCAGGGAGCTGACTCCCCCGCTCACCACCGTCGCCCTGCCGCTGACCGAGATGGGACAGCACGCCATCTCACTGGCGCTGCGCGAGCCGCACGGACAGCGGTCACGGGTGCTCCGGGTGGGCGGCGAGGTGGTCGTACGGGCCAGCACGGGGCCACCGCCGGCGCGGAGCACGGCGGAGGAGGCGAGGTGAGCGTGGAGCTGACCGGCTTGACGATCGACCGCGTCGAGACGTTCGCCGTCGAGCTGCCCACCCACCGCTCCTTCGGCGTCGCGGGCGGCTCGGTGGCCGTCGCCGGGACCCCGTCCGTCCGGATCCTGGTCCGGGTCGGCGCCGACGGGTTGTACGGGTGGGGCGAGGCGACGCCCATCCCCGCGTGGACGTACGAGACCGCCGAATCGATCGTGACCACGATCGACCGCTATCTCGCGCCCGCGGTCATCGGCACGCCCTGCTGGAATCTGGACGCCGTCGACACCGCCTTCGACCGGGCGGTCAACCGGGGCTTCACCATCGGCGCGCCTCTGGCCAAGAGCGCCGTGGACGTGGCGCTGCACGATCTGCTCGGCCGGGCGGCGGGCGTGCCGCTCGGTGTGCTGTGGGGTCAACGGCGCTCCACCAGCGTCGAGTTGGGCTGGATCGTCTCGGGTCAGTCGCCCGCCGAGGTGGCAGACAGCGTCGCGGAGGGCCGGGACGAGGGGTATCGCGCCTTCAAGGTCAAGGTCGGGCTGCACGACGAGGAGACCGACGCGGCCGTGGTCGCCGCCGTACGCGAACACGCACCGGACGCGCCGCTGTGGGTCGACGCCAACCAGGCGTACACGGTGCCCGTCGCCCTGCGGATGGCCCGCCGGCTCGACACCCTCGGGGTCACCGCGTTCGAACAACCGCTGCCCGCCAACGACATCGCCGGGCTGCGGCGGCTGCGGGACCTGTCGGCCGTACCGGTGGCGCTGGACGAGAGCCTGCGGCATCCGAGCGATCTGGCGACGTTCGTACGGCTCGGGGCGGTCGATGTCGCGATCGCCAAGGTGCAGCGCAGCGGCGGGCTCACGCTCTCGCGGCGGCTGTGCTCGCTCGCCGAGGACTGCGGGGTCGAACTGATGGGATCGGGGCTCACGGAGTCGGATCTGGGGCTGGCCGCGTCGCTGCACCTGTTCGCGGCGTACGGCGTCACGACACCGGTCGATCTCAACGGGCGCCAGTTCATCGGCTCGCCGTACGCGGGCGAGACGGTACGGGTCACGAACGGCACCGCGTGGGTGCCCCAAGGGCCGGGCCTGGGGGTGGAGGTGGACGAGTCGGTGGTACGCGAACTGGCCGTCGACGTACTGGAACACCGGTCCTGACGACGAGAATTGACGTACCGTCAGATACCGCCGTCCTCTCTCCGGTGTATCTGCTCGGACAGCTCAGCGGCCAGTGACTTGACGGTCTCCAGTCCGGCTCTCCCCCACTGCCGGGGCTGGATGTCGACGACGCACACGGTGCCGAGCGCGATGCCCGTCCGGTCGATGAGCGGCGCGCCCAGATACGAACGCAGACCGGTCTCGTCCACCACGGCGTTGCCGGCGAAGCGCGGGAAGTCACGTACGTCCTCCAGGACGAGCGCCTTGCGCCGTACCACCACATGGGGGCAGTAGCCGTGGTCCCGGTCCCGGAAGCGGCCCGTCTCGGGGACCGGGGTGTGCAGCCCGGCGTAGAACTGCCGTTCCTCGTCAACGAAGTTGACCATCGCGTACGGCGCGCCCGCGAGTTGGGCGAGATGCAGCGCGAAGGCGTCGAAGGCCGGCTCGGGCCGCTCGCCGATCCCGAGCCGGCGCAGCCGTCTTACCCGGTCGGGCGCGTCCCGGTCGACGGGCGTGAGCAGCAGCCGCCCCATGGGGTCGTACCTCACAGGGACACTCCTCCGTCCAGCGGCAGCCCGTCGTCCAGTGGCAGCCCGTCGTCCTGGCCGGCGCCGCCCGGCACGGCGGTGAGCAGATGCTGGACGAGGGTGACCAGGGTCTGGATCCCGGAGCTGGCGATGCGCGCGTCGCATATCACGACGGGCACGTCCGGGCGGAGATCGATCGCCGCCCGGACCTCCTCCGGGTCGTAACGGAAGCTGCCGTCGAACTCGTTGACCGCGACGACGAATCCGATGCCGCGCTGCTCGAAGAAGTCCACGGCGGAGAAGGAGTTCTCCAGCCGCCGGGTGTCGGCGAGGACGATCGCGCCGAGGGCGCCCCGGCACAGCTCGTCCCACATGAACCAGAAGCGCTCCTGACCGGGGGTGCCGAAGAGATAGAGCACATGCCGCTCGTCGAGAGTTATCCGGCCGAAGTCCATGGCGACGGTGGTGGAGGTCTTCAGCTCGACGCCCGTCAGGTCGTCCGTCTCCGCCCCGACCTGGGTCAGCAGTTCCTCGGTGCTCAGCGGTGCGATCTCGCTGACCGATCCCACGAATGTCGTCTTGCCCACCCCGAAGCCACCGGCCACCAGGACCTTGAGCGCGGTGGGAAAGGGGGTGGGGGCGGCGTCAGAGCTGTCGTCGTAGGCCATCGAGTACTGCCTCCAGAAGGGAACAGTCGCTGGGATTGTCGAAGTTGTGCGGTGGCCGGACGGTGACCGCGCCGCTGTCCATCAGGTCCGAGAGCAGGATCTTCGTGACGACGGCGGGCAGCCGCAGATGCCCGGCGATCTCCGCCACGGACGTCGGCCCCTGGCAGAGGGCGAGGGCCTCGCTGTGCTCGGGGCCGAAGTACATCTGGCTCGCGGCGCCCGTGGCCATCACCAGTGACATCAGATCCAGCTCCGCCGTCGGGCGGGTCCGGCCGCCGCTGACCGTGTAGGGGCGGATGAGCCGGCCCGCGGCCTCGTCCAGCCACGGCCCGTCCGCGGGGAGCGTCACGCTCACTGCCCCGTGACGCTCGATGTGGTGCCGGCCGCCTGCCTGACCGGCGTCGCCAGATAGGGCCGGACACTCTTGACCAGCATCGCCATCTCGTACCCGAGGACGGCGGCGTCCGCCTCGCGGCCCGCCAGCACGGCCAGGCAGGTGCCGGAGCCCGCCGTCGAGACGAAGAGCAGGGTGGAGTCCAGCTCCACCACCACCTGGCGCACCTCGCTGGTGTCGCCGAAGCGCGCGCCGGCGCTGCGGCCGAGCGAGTAGAGGCCGGACGCGAGAGCGGCCATGTGGTCGGCGCTGTCGGGGTCGAGGCCGTGGACGGACCTGACGAGTCCGTCGGAGGAGAGGAGTACCGCGCTGCGGGTGTACGGCACCCGTTGGACCAGGCCGCTGAGCAGCCAGTCGAGGTCGGAGACATGGCCTGTCGGCGCATCGCTCGCCATGAAAATCTACTCCTAGTGGGGGTTGTCCCGGTCGTGGCGTCGCGGATCCGGCAGGTCCGTCACGGGCTCGGGAGCCGGGGTTGGTACGGGGGCCGGGGCCGGCGGTCGGACGTCGGCGGCCGGGCTGGGACCGGGCGCCGCGAAGTCCGTGGCGGGCTGGGCGGCCTCCGCGAGACCGATGCCACGCTGGAAGGCGGCCATCAGACCGGGGTCGTGGAGAATCGGTTCGTCGTTGTCGCCGGGCGGGGCGGGCGCGTCCCTGAGCTGGGGGACGAGGTGTTCCTGGCTGCGCCGCTTGGGCAGTTGGGGCCGGTCCATGGTGCCGCGCACGACGCCGGGTACGGCGTGGTCGTCCGACACCGGCCGGAACTCCGGCTGGTACTGGGGCTGGTACTGCGGCGGGGGCTGCGAGTCCGGCGGGGGCGACGGCTCGGGCGGCCTGGGCCGTGAGATCGAGCTGGAACGCGTGGGGCGCTCGCCGCGTACGGGCAGCGGCCGGCGTCCCGAGGTCCGCCGGTGCGAGCGCCCCCCGCGGGGCTGTTGCGGGTACGGCGGAGGGGTCTCCGCGACGGGGGCGGGATCCGGTACGGGGGCGGGCTCGGGTACGGGTGCGGGCTCCGCCTCGTACGGCTGCACGGGGAGAGGTTCAGGTACGGGCAGCGGCACGGCTTCCGGCACGGGCAGCGGCGCGGTCGGCGCGGTCGTCGCGGCTCCGGGCAGCTGATCGGACTCGCCGGTGCCGTCCCCGTCGGCGCCCAACAGGGCCCGCGGCAGCACCAGGACGGCCTGGATTCCGCCGTAGATGTTGGCGTGCAGCCTGACGGCGATGCCGTGGCGGCGGGCGAGGGCCGACACCACGAAGAGGCCGATCCGCCCGTCCTGGAGGAGATGGGCGACATTGACCTGGTCGGGGTCGGCGAGCAGGGCGTTCATCCGCTTTCGCTCGTCGGCGGGCATGCCGAGTCCGCGGTCCTCGACCTCGATGGCCAGTCCGGAGGTCACCTGCTGGGCCCGGAGCAGGACTTGGGTGTGCGGGGCGGAGAACAGCGTGGCGTTCTCCACCAGTTCGGCCAGGAGATGGACGACGTCGGCGACGGCGTGGCCGCGCAGGGTCCCGATGATGGGCGGGACGAGTTTGACGCGCGGGTACTGCTCCACCTCGGCGATGGCCGAGCGCAGTACCTCCGTCAGCGTGACCGGCCGGCTCCACTGGCGGCGCGAGATGGCTCCGCCGAGAACGGCGAGATTCTCGGCGTGCCTGCGGATGCGGGTGGCGAGATGGTCGACATGGAAGAGACCTTTCAGCAGGTCCGGGTCCTCGACCTGGTTCTCCAGCTCGTCCAGGAGCTGGATCTCCCGGTGGACGAGCGACTGGAGCCGGCGGGCGAGGTTGACGAAGACCTCGACCTTCTGTTCGTTGCCGACGCTGCTCGACAGCCGGGACGCCTGGACGACGGCGGCGACCGCCGCTTCCTGGGAGCGGGCCAGTTCGAGGCCGAGCAGGTCGAGTTCGTCGCCGACGGGTGCCTTCACCGTGGGCGTACGGCGCGGTGGCGGGCCCTCGCCCCGGCGGAGCTGCTCCACGACACCGCGCAGATCGGCCTGGGCGCGGGCGCTCGACCGGCGCAGCGCGTTGCTGCGGTCGATGACGGACTTCGCGGCGCGGTCGGCGCCGACGACGGCGGCCGTGGCCGCGACGACACCGACGAGCACCGTGCCGGCGACGGCGGCCCAGATCTCGGGGGTGGGCCGGACCCCGCCCGAGCGGATGGTGACGAGCAGGGCGAGCAGCCCGCCGAGCGTGGTGATGACGGTCGGCAGCACGGCGGCGCGCAGGAGTTGGGGGCGTATACGTGCTTCGGGCGGCGCCGGTCCGTCGGGCCCGGGGGTGGCCGGTCCCTTGGCCGGCGTCGCCTTGGCCGAGGGCGCGCGGCTGCCCGGCCTGCCGTGCCGGCCGCCTTCTCGGCGATCGGGTCGCGCGGTGGGTGCGCGAAGTTGAGACATCAGCGTCCTTGGTACGTGGGGCCCCAGGCATTCGGTGTTCTGCGGCGTTGTCGTCGGTGTGTGGCGGCAGGCGGACATGCGGAAGAAGCCCAGCGTTGATCACCGAGCACTCACCGTAGTTGGCGAATAGTCAGTTGTGGCGGGCAGTTGACGAACTTGCCCACAGAGCATCCCGCTCTGGTATGAGCCGTCGCACAACAGTCCGAAACAGTGCAATCGCCTTGAGGGCCGGAGCTGTTGCCCACGTCTCCGGCCCTCGTCCGCACCCGCGCCCCCGACCGCGCCGCTCGCGGGGGCGCCCCGCTACTCGCCGGCGAGGATCACCGAGCGGGTGAGATGGCGCGGCCGGTCCGGGTCGAGACCCCGCGCGTCGGCGAGCGCGAGTGCGAGGCGCTGGATCCGTACCAGCTCCGCCAGCGGGTCGAGTTCACCGGCCACCCACAGCCCGCCGGTCGCGCCGACCTGGTCGGCGAGCCCGTCGGGCGCGGGACCGAGCAGCCAGGTGGCCGTGCCCTCGGTGGTGATGCTGATGGGGCCGTGCCGGTACTCCATCGCGGGGTACGACTCCGTCCAGGCGAGCGCCGCCTCCCGCATCTTCAGCGCGCCCTCGTTGGCCAGTCCGACGGTCCAGCCCTGGCCAAGGAAGGTGAACTGCGAGCAGTCGGTGATCCCTTGGGGCAGCGGCTCCGCGACGGCCCGCTCGCCGTCGGCCACCACCGACGCGGTGTGCAGACCGAGGTGGGCGCGGAGCAGGGTGAGGGCCGTGGTGGCAAACCGGGTCTGGACGACGGACTGTTCGTCGGCGAAGTCGAGGACGACCAGGTCGTCGGCGGCGGAGCGGATCGGTGTCTCGGGGTCCGCGGTGATCGCGGTCGTCCGGGCGCTGCCCCGGACGGCGGCCAGCAGATCAAGGACCTCGGTGGTGGTGCCCGACCGGGTCAGTGCCACGACGCGGTCGTAGCGGCGGCCCGCCGGGAACTCGGAGGCGGCGAAGGCATCGGTCTCGCCCTGCCCGGCACCTTCCCGGAGCGCCGCGTACGCCTGGGCCATGTAGTACGAGGTGCCACAGCCGACGACGGCCGTGCGCTCACCGGCCTCGGGCAGCCGGCCCGAGTCGCGCAGGCCGTCGGCCAGCTCCGCCGCCCGGCTCCAGCTCGCGGGCTGACTGGCCAGTTCCGTCTGGACAAACGTCACGTCGGCTCTCCACTCTCGTATCCACCACGTCAGTTATGCGTGTTTCTGCATGCTAGAGCAGAGTTTCAAGCACCTTCAAGCAAACTCTTCCAGTCGTGGAGGTGCTTGAATGATCCGGGGCGTGACGAAGGAGATGCGGTGGACCGGTACGAACGGCACAACACCCTGCTCGAACTGCTCGCCGAGCGGGGCCGGCTGGACGTCGACGACGTCGCCGCCGAGCTGTCGGTGTCGGCGGCGACCGTACGCAGGGACCTCGACCATCTCGCCGAGCAGCAACTGCTCACCCGGACCCGGGGCGGGGCGGCGGCGCACTCCGTCTCGTACGGGCTGCCGCCGCGCTACAAGTCGGTGGGGCGGTCGGCGGAGAAGCAGCGCATCGGCCGGGCCGCCGCCGCGCTGGTGCACCGGGGCATGGTGATCGGGCTCAACGGCGGTACGACGACGGCCGAGGTCGCGCGGGCCGTCGCCACGCGCGCCGATCTGGCGGGGGCGCCGAACCGGGGCGGCGAACCGGCCGTCACCCTGGTGACGAACGCGCTGAACATCGCCCATGAGCTGGCCGTGCGCCCGCACATCAAGATCGTGACCACCGGCGGGGTGGCCATGCCGCAGTCGTACGAGCTGGTGGGGCCGCTGGCCCGGCACATCCTGGGCGAGGTCAGCCTGGACATCGCCTTCATCGGCGCCGACGCCGTGGACGCGGAGGCGGGCGCGAGCGCGCACAGCGAGCACGAGGCGAGCATCAACGCGCTCCTCGCGGCGCGGGCGCGCAGGCTCGTGGTCGTGGCGGACAGCTCGAAGCTGGGCACACCCGCCTTCGCCCGGATCTGCCCGACGGACGCCATCGACACACTGATCACGGACACCGGCGCCCCCGACCGGGCGGCCCCGTTCGAGGAGCGCGGCGTGAACGTGGTCCAGGTCTGACCGCCCCGGCGCAGGCCGGGGCGGGGCATGGGCGTGCGGGCCGGGGCGTGAGAGATCCGGCGTTACGGCGTCGGGACGTTGCGGCGTCGGGACGTTACGGCTTCAGGGCGCTACGGCGTGCCCTGCGCGGACGGTGCCGCCTCCGGCGAGTCCGGAGCGGCGCCCGTCGCCTTGTCCGCCGTACCGGACTCGCCGGAGGCCTGGGCCGTCGCCGATACCGATGCCTTGTCCCCGGCGGGCACCGCCTCCGGCCAGCCGCCGGCCGGCGGGACCGCGACGGAGCGCCACCACGGGGTGGCGGGGATGCTGTCGGTCAGGGTCGGCTCGTACGTCTCGCCCGGACGCGGCAGCGCGAGTCGTACGCCCGACTCCGCCGCCGCCGTGACCGTGCCCTCGCCGGGCTCGGCCCACGGGTGCGGGGCCAGGTTGAACGTGCCCCAGTGGATCGGCAGCATGACGCCGGACGGGCTTCCCTGCTGGAGGTCGAGGTGTGCCCGCAGGCCCTCGGCCGGGGTCATGTGGATGTCCGGCCAGTATTCGCTGTAGGCGCCGATCTGGATCATGGTCGCGTCGAACGGGCCGTGTGCGGCGCCGATGTCGCGGAAGCCGGAGAAGTAGCCGGTGTCGCCGCTGTGGTAGATCCGGTGCTCGGGTCCCGCGACGGCCCAGGACGCCCAGAGGGTGTGCTGCTGGTTGCGCAGGCCACGGCCGCAGAAGTGCCGGGCGGGCGTCGCGGTGAACGAGATGCCCGCGACCTCCGCCGTCTCGTTCCAGTCCAGCTCGCGCAGCCGGGCGGCGGGCACTCCCCAGCGCTCCAGATGGGCACCGACGCCGAGCGGGACGGCGAAGATGGTGTTCGTGGACGCGAGGCCCTTGATCGTCGGCAGATCGAGATGGTCGTAGTGGTCGTGCGAGATGACGACGACATCGACCGGCCCGAGCGCGGCGAGCGAGACGGGCACGGGGTGCAGCCGCTTCGGTCCGGCGAAGGAGAACGGGGAGCAGCGCTCGCCCCAGACCGGGTCGAAGAGCACCCGCCGGCCGTCGATCTCGGCGAGGACGCTGGAGTGCCCCATCCAGGTCAGCCGCAGCCCGGAAACGGGCGGTACGGCGAGGTCCGCGAGGGTGTCCTGGTGGACGGGGATGGCGCTCGCGGGCGCGCGCCGGGCGCGTGCGTCCTTGCTGAGGTAGACCTTGGACAGCTCCAGCTTGGAACCGGACGGTGTGATTCTCGCGGTGCCCTCGGGGTTCTGGAACACGCCGTCGACGAAGTTCGGAGAGCGGTGGATGCGCTCCAGGCGTTCGCCGGCCGAGTCGGCCCCGAAGGCCTCGGACCGCATCGCGCGCAGCCGGGAGCGGAGTGAGGGTGGGGAGCCGGCGCCGTTCACTGCATCTCCTGAAGGTTCGGGTTCATCACATTATGAGCTGTTTCCATGACCGGGGTGCCACGCCGGTGCGCCGTCCGTGGCACCTCAAGGCAACGTGCGGACGATCTCGCGGATTCCCGTACGGCCACAGACAGGCGAGATCCGGCCATGTGGCCACACGGCGCTCCCGCACCTCCGCCGACGGGGTGGTTTACGCCCGCTCGATTTATGTCAACCGGCGCGAGTTAGGGTTCGGAGTGTGGCGAGAGTACGGCTGAGTGTGGAGGAGCGGCGCGAGGACCTGCTGCGCGCCGCCGTCGATCAGATCCAGACGCGGGGGGTGGCGGCCGTGCGTATCGCCGATGTCGCCACCGCCCTCGGGGTGAGCAACGCCCTGGTGCTGTATCACTTCTCCACGAAGGAGAAGCTGCTCGCCGCCGCCTTCCGGCACTCCGCCGGTGAAGACCTGGCGCAATTGCGGGAGTTGCTCGGCCGCCGGGACAGCGCCCTGCGCCGGCTGCATGCCGCGATCCGCTGGTACGCGCCGACCGGCGAGGCCAAGGGCTGGCGGCTGTGGATAGAGGGATGGGCGGCGGCGCCGCGCGAACCGTCGCTCCACGAGGTGGCCAGCGAACTCGACCAGCAGTGGAAGTCCGCGCTGGCGGCCGTCATCACCGAGGGCGTCGAGGCCGGTGAGTTCCGCTGCGCCGACCCGGTCGCGACGGCCTGGCGGCTGACCGCGCTGCTCGACGGGCTCGCCGTGCAGATGACGTCGTACGCGGGGTCGCTCACCCGCGCCACCCTGCTGGACTGGTCGGACGAGGCGCTGGCGCGTGAGCTGGGCGTGGACAGAGCGGCACTCGTCGCCGCCGACGGCTGACCGGCGGCATCGCCGGGTGTCCGGCACCCGCCCCGCGGCCGGTGCCGCCACGGCCATACTGTGGCGGACATCCGGAATCCGGAACGAAGGTGGGAACTGTGGCGCAGCAGCAGACCGAACATCCGGACGTCGAGCGGGCGGCCGGGCCGGGGGCCGAGCCGAGCCATGACGTACTGGTCGTCGGGGGCAGCGGCGTGGACACCGTCGTCCGTGTCGACTCGCTCCCCGTCCCGCTCGCCGACTCGGTCGGCGTGGGGCCGATCCGCGAATGGCCGGGACAGACCGGCGGAAACGTCGCCCTGGGCTGTCACGCTCTCGGACTGAACGTCAAATTCCTCGACTTCATCGGTGACGACTGGACGGGAAGTCAGGTCCGTGAGCATCTCGCCAAGGGCGGCGTGGACTTCGAGGGGATGAACTCGCCCGCCGGTACCCGGCGCGCGGTCAATCTGGTCGACAGGACCGGGCGCAGGATGTCCTTCCACGACGCGCGCGATCCGGAGGATCTGCGGATGCCGCGCGCGTTCTACCTGCCGCATCTGGAGCGGGCCCGCCATGTCCATCTGTCGATCACGAACTTCACCCGGTTCCTCTTCGACGACATCATCGAGCAAGGTGTTCCGGTCTCGACCGATCTGCACGACTGGGACGGGATGGACGCCTACCACCGGGAGTTCGCCTACCGCGCCGATCTGGTTTTCCTCAGCGCAGCCGGGGCGCGCGAGCGCATAGGGCCGGTGATGCGGGAGATCCTGCGGGAGGGCAGGGCACAGGCGGTGGTGGCCACGGCGGGCGCCGGAGGGTCGTATCTGCTGACCCGCGAGGGCAGTCGTACGCCCCGGCCGATCCCGGCGACCGTCCCGCCCGCACCGGTGGTGGACTCCAACGGCGCGGGCGACGCGTATGTCGCCGGTTTTCTCTACGGGCGCCTCGCCGGGCGGGATCTGGACGACTGCGCGCGCCTCGGCGCGATCGCGGGCGCCTACGCCTGCACGGTGGAGGGCAGTTCCTCGCTGATCAGCGGCGAGGCGCTCCGGTCCGCCGCGTAGCGGCCGACGGCACGTCGTGGCGTGCGAGCGCCGGGCGGAGGAGGGAGGCGCGGCGGGAGCCGTGCCTCCCTCCTTCCTCGTCGCCACCGCCGACGCGGCGTGTGTGCGTGGGTGCCAGGGCACATGGGCCCGGCACGCTCGGCAGGACGGCCCTGTCGCGGACCCGGATCGCGCGCCGGTCAGGTCTGCCTCATCGGCTCGTACTGCTCGGCGTCCAGGCCGAACGTCCAGGCCACTCCCTCCTTGGCGGTACGGGTCCCCGGCGGCACGCGCAGCCAGTAGGTGCGGCTCGTGCCGTCGGGCTCGGGGGTGGAGTTGACGACCTCGACCATCACCACGTCCTCGTCGCCTTCGAGCGCTATCCGCCAGAGGATGCCGGTCTCGTCCTTGCCGATCGGCTCGGCGCCGGACTCGGTGAGATAGCGGTCGTAGCCGTAGTGCTCCAGCATCACGCGGCGCAGTTCCGCGTTCTCCTCGGCGCGGATGCGTGCCGGGTCGAGCGAGGTCAGTTCGCCCAGGAAGTCGGCCGGGACGGGCATCCCGCGCCACGCGTACAGGGCGAAGCCGTCCGGGTAGGCGAGAGCGGGGCCGTCGCCGCGGTCCAGGCGTCCGGCCTCGTCGCGGTGCAGCTCGACGGGGCGTTCGCAGACCACTGTCACGTTCTCGTACGGCCACCACCAGCCGGCGTGCGCCGCCACCTCGGCGAGTCCCGCGAGCCGGTCGCCGCGGCCGTCGAAGGCCGCGAGCCAGGCGGCGTCGTGCTGGCCGAGGACCGCGTCGAGCAGCAGCTGACGTGTCCGCGCGAGGTCGGCCGCATCCGGACCCGACGCTTCCGGACCTGACGCCTCCGGGCCTGACGCTTCCTCGCCGGCCGCGTCGGTGATGCCCGAGCGGATCCGCTCGGCGAGCGCGCGGGTGGTGTCCCACAGCCGGGCGCCGGTGACGCTCCACCACTCGGCCCAGCCCGCCGGGCCCAACTCGTCGTGGATACGCCGCCGTTCCTCGGCCCACGGCTTGGTGCGGACCTCCTCACGGACCGATCCGCCCTGATCCGTGAGGGACCGGACGGCGGCGAGTCCGGCGAGCGGGGAGTCCGCCCAGATGATCCGCTGCGGCTCGGCCAGTCCGGCCGTCCGGTAGGCGAGCCGTATCCCCGCCTCGGCCGCCGGGCGGTCGGCCGCCCCCGTCGCCGCCGCGATGCCCCGCCACTTGTCCACATGCTGCATGTCTGAAGTCCCGTCCCCTGTCGTCACTGTCCCGATGTACCGCACACCGCTC
Organism: Streptomyces sp. NPDC006643; assembly: GCF_042870175.1. Taxonomy (NCBI): domain Bacteria; kingdom Bacillati; phylum Actinomycetota; class Actinomycetes; order Kitasatosporales; family Streptomycetaceae; genus Streptomyces; species Streptomyces sp. NPDC006643. Next base: position 28,434 of record NZ_JBIAHA010000002.1, read on the forward strand.
ACCACTCACCGCCCTGCTCGACCCCGAACCGGCGGTCGTCGCCGCTCAGTCGCGCTCAGTCGGCGACGACGCGCACCGCGCCCGGCAGATACTCACGCTGGCGCACCACGCGGAACCACCCCTTGGGCAGCGGGATCGCCGCGTGCTCCTCGTGCACCACCCGGCCGCCCTCCGGCAGATGGAGCAGCATCGGCCCGAACTCGCCGCCCGTCTCCCGGACGAGCACTCCCGGACCTGTCACCGCGTGGGCGTGGCCCGTGACCTCGCCGAGCGCGAGAACGAGGCGGCCCCGCGCGTCCCTCGGCTCGCTCCGCGCCTCGCTGATCCCGGACGGCACGCTGTCGTCCGCGACGGGCACGATGAGCACGTCTCCCTGCCGGTACATGGCTCTCCCCTCGACCGGCGGCGCCGAGTGCGCCGACCTGTGAACGACGCTAGACGGTGGGTCTGACAACGGGCTCGGCCCCCGAACCGGGCTTGTCAGTGGGGCCTGTTACAACTTCTCTCAGCATCAAGCCGATCAACGCCGACGCCCGGTGTCTGGAGCACTCGCCATGACCGTTTCGAACAACATGCAGGAGTTGGACGGCCTGCCCGCGTTCGACTTCCCCGACGCCGAAGCCGAACCGAAGGCGACGCTCCCCGCCGCGGGTTCGGTGGCCTGGCGCGTCGCCGTCGACGCGTACGACAGCGAGGAGGAGTGGGAGTCGGCGTTCGCCCGCTTCCTGAAGGCGGTCGACACCACCGAGGTCCGCGCGCTGATAGTCGGCGCGTGGAGCGAGGCGTACGAGACCGCTCCCGACGCGGTGATAGCGGCGATCGTCGCGGCGAGCGGTCAACTCCCCTCCCTCCGGGCGTTGTTCGTCGGCGACATCACCTACGAGGAGTGCGAGATCTCCTGGATCAACCAGACGGCGATGGCACCGCTGATCAACGCTCTCCCGCAGCTGCGCTCGTTCGGGGTGCGCGGCGGCCAGGATCTGAACATGACCGGTGTCAAGCACGAGGAGCTCCGCTCGCTGACCGTCGAGACCGGCGGTCTGGACGCCGACGTCGTGCGGAACATCGGCGCGGCCGACCTGCCGGCGCTCGAACATCTCGACATCTGGCTGGGCACGTCCTGGTACGGGGCGAACACGATCGTGGCGGACCTGGATCCGTTCCTCACCGGCGCGCGTCTGCCCGCGCTGAAGTCGCTGGCGCTGCGCAACAGCGAGATCCAGGACGACATCGCGGCGGCGCTGGCGGGAGCGCCGGTCGTGGCGCGGCTGGAGACGCTGGACCTGTCGATGGGCACCCTCGGGGACGAGGGCGCGGAGGCACTGCTCGGCGGCCAGCCGCTCACGCATCTCAAGAAGCTCGATCTGCACCACCACTATCTGAGCGAGCCGATGCGGGAGCGGATCCGCGCGACGCTGGAGCCCGCGGGTGTGGTCGTGGACCTGTCCGAGTGCGAGTCCGTGCGGGACGACGGGTCGCGTTACACGGCGGTGGCGGAATGAGCGGCGCCGAGGAGATCAACCCCTACGAGCAGCTCTGCGGACTGCCGTTCTTCACCCTGCCCCTCGACGAGGCCCCGGCAGCGGAGGCGCTGCCCGAGCCCGACGCCGTCGCCTGGCGGCTCGACTGCGGGTATGACGAGCGGTGGACTTTCGACCAGGTGTGGCAGCGCTTCACCCAGGTCGTGGACGCCGGGCGCGTGCGCGCGCTGGTCATCGGCCCGTGGTGGACCGGTGACTACACGGGGCTGGGCCCCGCCATGGAGCTGATCATCGCCGACGCGGCGCGGTTCCCCGCCCTGCGCGGGCTGTTCCTGGCGGACGTGGACAGCGAGCGGTGCGAGATCTCCTGGCTGAAGATGACCGACGTCACCCCGGCGATCGAGGCGTTCCCGCTGCTTGAGGAGTTCCGCGTGCAGGGCTGCGGCAACACGTACGAGAACGGTCATCTGCGGCTGCGGCCGGTGAAGCACGAGCATCTGCGTGCGCTGACTCTCGAATCGGGCGGGCTGCCGGGCTCCGTCGTGCGCGCCGTCGGCGCGAGCGAGCTGCCCGCTCTGGAGCGTCTGGAGATGTGGCTGGGTGTCGAGGAGTACGGCGGCAGCGCCACCGTCGCCGATCTGGCACCCTTCCTCGACGGCGGCCGATTCCCGCGGCTGCGCCATCGGGGGCTCCAGAACAGCGAGATCCAGGACGAGATCGTCGGCGCCGTGGCCTCCGCGCCGGTCGTGGCCGGGCTCGAGACACTGGCGCTGTCCATGGGCACGCTCGGCGACGAGGGCGCCGAGGCACTCCTCACCGGGCAGCCGCTCACCCATCTCCAAGAGCTGGACCTGGACCACCACTTCATGTCACCGGCCTGGACCGCGCGGATCCGGGAGGCGCTGGAGCCGCACGGTGTGCGGGTGAAGGTGGAGCCGGCCGACGACATCGACGAAGACGACGAGTGGCGTTATGTCGCCGTCTCCGAGTAGCGGCGAGCCGCGCCTCGCGGTCGTCGGCAATCCCGCCAACCGCCGGGTCCGGCTGTTCCAGGACGCGGTCGCGGCGGCGGGACTGCCGGCGGCCCGTGAGATCGCCTGGCTCGATGTGCTGGGCGGGCGCGCCGGGTTCCGGCCCGGTGAGGTCGTCCGGGTCGAGTCGCCGGGCGAGGACACAGCGGTGGAGCGGCTGCTGCGCGGAGGGGACGACCCGACCCGGGTCGAGGGCACGGCCCTCTGGTACGAGCGGTTCACCGCCGCCGTAAGGGAGTTGGGCCGGGCCGTACGGGACGCGGGGGCGCGACTCCTGGACGATCCGGACGAGTTGGCGGTGCTGTTCGACAAACGGCTCTGCCACGAGGTGCTGGACCTGGCCTCCGTACCCGTACCGCCGTCGCCGACCTCGGGGCGCGGCGCCCCGCCCGTGCGCGGGTGGGAGGACGTACGCGCGCTGATGGGCGGCCCCGGGATGCGCCGGGCGTTCGTCAAGATCGCCCATGGTTCGTCGGCCTCCGGGGTGCTGGCCGTCGAGACCGGGGGGCCCGGCCGGGTGCGGGCGACGACCTCGGTCGAACGCGACGCGGCGGGGCGGCTGTTCAACTCGCTGCGGGTCCGGCGGCTGACCACCGAGCGGGAGGTGGCGGAGATCGTCGACGCGCTGGCCCCGGACGGGCTGCATGTCGAGCGGTGGCTGCCGAAGGCCACGCAGAACGGCAGAGCGGCCGATCTGCGGGTGGTGGTCGTGGCGGGCCGGGCGACGCACGCCGTCGTACGGACCAGCTCGTCACCCATGACCAATCTGCATCTCGGCGGGGCGCGCGGCGACCTGAACGCGGTGCGGGCGGCGACCGAGGCGGCGAGCGGCGGGGCGAGTTGGGCCGCCGCCCTGGAGATCTGCGAGCGGGCCGCGGCCTGCTTCCCCGGCACGCACTGCGTGGGGGTGGACCTGCTGCCGGCGACCGGCTGGCGGCGCTTCGCGGTCGGCGAGGTCAACGCCTTCGGCGATCTGCTGCCGGGTCTCACGGGACTGCCGGGCAGCGGCGCGGAGGGCCTGGACACCTACGGTGCGCAGATCGCGGCGGTACGGGCCGGTGGGCCACCGAGGACCAGGGCGGAACGGGAGCACCATGCGGGGCGCTGAGACGAGGGGCCCGGAGACCGCCGGTACGTCCCGCGCGGGCACCGGGGACGACCGCACCGGGGGTGCGCACAAGCAGGTCGCGGACCCCGCCGGCACGGACGCGGCGCCCACCCGCCCGGCGGACGGCGGCATGCCGATGCCCGACATGAGCCGTGTCGTCGGGCGCGACGATCTGCTGCTGGTCACCCTCGACACGCTGCGTTTCGACGTCGCCGCCGAGCTGGCCGAGGCGGGCCGGCTGCCGAATCTCGCCCGCCATCTCCCGGGCGGGCGCTGGGAGGAGCGGCACGCCCCCGGCAGCTTCACCTACGCCTCGCACCAGGCGATGTTCGCCGGATTCCTGCCGACACCCGCCGCCCCGGGTCCGCATCCGCGGCTGTTCGCGGCGCGGTTCGAGGGGAGCGAGTCCACGGCGGACAGGACGTTCGTCTTCGACGCGCCCGACCTCGTGTCGGGCCTCGCGGACGCCGGGTACCGCACGGTGTGCGTCGGCGGCGTCGGCTTCTTCAACAAGCGGGGCGCGCTCGGCTCCGTACTGCCGGGGATGTTCCAGGAGAGCCACTGGGAGCCGGAGTTCGGCGTCGCGTCGCCGACGTCGTTCGAGGCGCAGGTGGCCCGCGCGGAGCACGTGGTGGCCGGGCTGCCCGCCGAGCGGCGGCTGTTCCTGTTCGTCAATGTGCCGTCGCTGCACCAGCCGAACTGGTTCCATCTGCCCGGCGCCACCCGGGAGGCGGGTGACTCGCGCGCGACGCACGCCGCCGCGCTCGAATATGTCGACCGGCACATCGGCCGGCTGTTCGCCGCCGCGAGCAGCCGGCGCCGCTGCTTCACGATCGTCTGTTCCGACCACGGCACGGCCTACGGGGACGACGGCTGGACGGGCCACCGTCTCGGCCACGAGTCCGTCTGGACGGTGCCGTACGCGCACTTCTTCCTGGAGCCAGGGGCACATCGATGACCAACGCACCACGCCCGTACGAGAGTTACGTCTACGCCTACCCGCACAAGACCGCGTACCGCCCGCTGGCGGAGCGTCCGGCCCTGCGCGATTTGTGGGCCGGTGAACGCAAGGACGCGCTCTCCCTCTATCTGCACATACCGTTCTGCGAGGTCCGCTGCGGCTTCTGCAACCTGTTCACGCGGATCGGCGCGCCCGACGAGCTGACCACGCGCTATCTCGACGCGCTGGACCGGCAGGCGACCGCCGTGGCCGACGCGCTCCACGCGGACGGCGCCGGGGGTCCGTCCGACGGGGTGCGGTTCGCGGCGGCGGCCTTCGGCGGCGGCACACCCACCTTCCTGGAGGCCGGTGAGCTGGAGCGGCTGTGCGACATCGCCGAGAAGCGGATGGGCGCCGACCTGCGGGCCGTCCCCCTCTCCGTGGAGACGTCGCCGTCGACCGCGACGGCCGACCGGCTGTCGGTGCTGGCCGAGCGGGGGGCCACCCGGCTGAGCATCGGCGTACAGAGCTTCGTCGAGGAAGAGGCGAAGGCGGCGGTGCGCCCGCAGCGCCGCTCCGACGTGGAGGCCGCCCTCGGCCGGATCCGGGACGCGCGGATCCCGGTCCTCAACATCGACCTCATCTACGGCATCGACGGCCAGACCCCGGAGTCCTGGCGGTTCTCGCTGGACGCGGCGCTCGCCTGGCGTCCCGAGGAGCTGTATCTCTACCCGCTGTACGCCCGGCCGCTGACCCCGCTCGGGCGGCGCGCGCATCCCAGTGAGGCCGACTGGGACGCGCAGCGGCTCGATCTGTACCGGCGGGGCCGGGACCATCTCCTCGCGCAGGGGTACGAGCAGGTGTCGATGCGGATGTTCCGTCTGCCCGGCGCGCCCCGCGAAGGGGCGAACGACTACGCCTGCCAGACCGACGGCATGATCGGCCTGGGCTGCGGGGCGCGTTCGTACACCTCGGATCTGCACTACTCCTTCGACTACGCGGTCGGGACGCGTGAGATCCGGACGATCATCGACGGGTACACGACCACGGAGGACTTCTCCCGCGCCGAGGTGGGCCGGGCGGTCGACGGTGACGAGGCGCGCCGCCGCCATCTCCTTCAGTCGCTGCTCCAGGCCGAGGGCATGGCGGTGGACTCCTACCGGGAGCGGTTCGGCAGCCGTCCCGCCGACGACTTCCCCGCCGAGCTGGACCGCTTCGCCGGCCTCGGCTGGCTCGACACGGACGCCGGGCCCGGCCTGCTGCGGCTCTCACCCGAGGGTCTGGCGTACTCCGACGCGCTGGGCCCGGCGCTGTTCTCCCCCGCCGTCCGGGCCGCGATGGCCTCCTACGAACTGAAGTGAGCAGCCGTGGACCTGACGATCCTCTACCGGGGCCCGCTCGCCTCCTGCGACTACGACTGTCCCTACTGCCCGTTCGCCAAGCGCCGCGACAGCACGGACCAGTTGCGCGCGGACCGGGCGGCACTGACCCGCTTCACGGCGTGGGCCGCCGAGCGGACGGACGACCGGCTGTCGGTCCTCTTCACTCCGTGGGGCGAGGGTCTGACCCGGTCCTGGTACCGGCGGGCGCTCACCGAGCTCTCCCACCTGCCCCACATCGCGCGGGTCGCCATCCAGACGAATCTCAGCTGCCGTACGGACTGGCTGGCCTCGGCCGACCCGGCGAAGCTGGCCCTGTGGTGCACGTACCACCCGGGCCAGACGCCGTACGACCGTTTCCTCACCAAGTGCCGTGAGCTGAGCGGTGCGGGCATCCGGTTCAGCGTCGGCATCGTCGGCTTCCCCGAGCATCTCGCCGACGCCCGCCGTCTGCGGGCCGACCTGCCCGAGCATGTGTATCTGTGGGTCAACGCGGCGGAGGGGCGCACCTATTCGGACCCGGAGGCCGCCGACTGGACGTCGGTCGACCCGCTGTTCCCGTACAGCCGCCACCCCCACCGTTCGGCGGGTCTGCCGTGCCGCACGGGCGAGTCGGTGATCTCGGTGGACGGCGAAGGCACGGTCCGCCGCTGCCACTTCGTCCCCGCGCCCCTGGGCAATCTGTACGACGGCTCCTACCGCGCGGCCCTGAAGCCCCGTTCGTGCCCGCTGGCGGCCTGCGACTGCCACATCGGCTATGTCCATCTGGAGACGCTGCCGCTGTACGACGTCTTCGCGGGCGGCGTCCTGGAACGGATACCGGCGACGGTCCCGGCCGGCTGACGCGCCGTCAGCGACGCACCAGCGGGAGCAGATCGGGGCGTTTGGCGACGGTGTGGTCGCCCGAGGATTCGCCGCGCAGTCGGCGGCCTATCCAGGGGACCAGGTATTCGCGCGCCCACTGCATGTCGTCACGGCGCAGGTCCATGGGGCGGCGCGGCGGCAGCGGCGGCCACGGCTGGTCGGGGTCGGCGGGGACGGTCAGACCGAGGACCTGGGCGGCGCGCAGGGCCACGCGGGTGTGGCCCTCCGGCGACAGATGCAGTCGGTCGTGGTCCCAGGCGCGCCTGTCCTGCACCGACTTGAGCGACCAGAGGTCCAGGACCGGGCAGTCGTAGCGGTCGGCGATGGAGCGGACGTGCGCGGTGAACGTGGCGATCTTGCCGCGCAGATGGCGCAGCACCGGCACGCCCCGGGTGTCGAATCCGGTGGGGACCATGACGGTGCCGACCGCGCCCGTCAGGTCGGCCAGGGCGCGTTCGAAGCGTTCGGCGACGTCGTCGGGGTCGCTGCCGGGGCGGATGATGTCGTTGCCGCCGGCGCAGAACGTCACCAGATCCGGGGCGAGTTCCTTGGCGCGCGGGATCTGCTCGGCCACGATCTGGTCGAGCAGCCGTCCTCGTACGGCGAGATTGGCGTACCGGAACGAGCCGTGGCCGTGGTCGGTCCTGGCGTTGGTGTCGGCGAGCAGTACGGCGAGCCGGTCGGCCCAGCCGACGTAGATTCCGTCCGGTCCCAGCAGGTCGCCGACGCCCTCGGTGAAGCTGTCACCGATGGCGGCGTACGACCCGAAGGTACTTCTGTTTGTTGGTCTCGAATCGTCAGCCACAGCTGAACATCATTCACCCGCGTATGTGACCTACGCGACCGTAAGGAGGTGTTGACGCCGGTGAGAAAGACCACCGGTCAAAATTCGTTCAAGCCGGAATAAGGCAATGGCCGTTGGCGGGCACCCATGGCGCCGGCCAACGGCCATTCATTCCTGCTGGGTTCAGAGAGAAACGCCGTGCTCGCGCAGGTACGCCAGCGGGTCGACGTCGGAGCCGTAGCTCGGACCGGTGCGGATCTCGAAGTGCAGATGCGGTCCGGTGGAATTGCCGGTCGAGCCGGAGAGGCCTATCCGGTCGCCGCCGCCGACGCTCTGGCCCGCCGAGACCGAGAGCGAGGAGAGGTGGGCGTACTGCGAGTACTGACCGTCGTCGTGCTTGATGACGACCTCGTTGCCGTACGACCCGGCCCAGCCGGCCGACACGACGGTGCCGGGGCCGACCGCCTTGACGGTGGTGCCCGACGAGGCCGCGAAGTCCACGCCGGTGTGGTAGCCGCTGGCCCAGCTGCCGCCGGCCGCGCGGTAGGCGGTGGTGGTGGCCGCGCCGTCGACGGGGGCGGTGTAGCCGGAGGCGTTGCTCTGCGCGGCGGGCTGGTTGGCCGTGGTGGCGGCCTTCGGGGCGGGCTCGGCGGGCGCGGCCTTCCGCGGCTCCGCCTTCTTCGGGGTGGCCTCGGCCTTGCCCTCGGAGGACGCGGTGGTCTTGGCCTTCGCGCCGATGGTGAGCTTGAGGCCCGGGTGGATCAGCGACGGGTCGTCACCGACGGCCTCGCGGTTGTCCGCGTAGAGCTTCTGCCAGCCGCCGCTGACCTTCTGCGTCTCGGCGATCTTGGCGAGGTAGTCGCCCGCGGTGACCGAGTACGTCGTCGCGGTCTTGGCGGTCGCGGCCTGCTGGGCCGTCTGCGGCGCGGCGGAGGGCACGGCGTTCGCGGTCCGCGCGTGCGCCACCGACGGGGCGGCGGCGGTCTGCTCGGCGGCGTGGGCGCCCGTGGCACCGATGAGCGGAATGGCGAGTGCGGCGCCGCCCGTTCCCGCGGCGACCACTCCGCGCGTGATCGGGTTGGTCCTCTGACGGCGGTGCTTACCCTTTGCGGGCATGGCGAATTCCTTCTCCGGCGCCTACGAGGTGAGCTGTCGGGTTCGGGCTGGAGATGCCCGGCCGCGCCGTGACGCGACTTCACCCCAAGCCGTCCGGAAGTCCGGGCCGGCGTCTACCTGGGTCCCCCGCTCCTGCCACACATGGATGAGTGCTGGGTGGATGCGGATTCCGAACGGCGGCAGGATTCGGCGATCCGCTCGGATTGCGGTGACCGTAAGCCGGGTGGGCCGACCCGTACAAGCTGTCGTATTCCCTCGGCAATCCGCCGCCGAATATCGGCCGCCGTAAGCGGTCACCCTGCGTGGATTACGGATCTTCGAATTCCGTGCGACGTCCCAATTCCCTTCCTCGGCGCGGCCACACACCGTCACGGATATGATCTGGCTCACCAGCCGGGGACCATCTGCACCCATCTCGCCCGTGACCAGGGCACGTTAGGCCCAATCACCCAATACGGACAGAAGCCCTTTCGTGCACTGATTTCAGGGGGAACCCATGTCGTAAAGTCGGAGCGCGACAGCGTCGGCGACGAGCGCCGACCGCAGACGCGGAGGAGCTCACGTGACGCACGAGGTGCCGCAGCAGGTCCCGCCGGCCGAGCCCGAACTGGCAGGTGTCCGCAACTTCCGCGACGTGGGCGGTCTGCCGACCGTCGACGGGCGGCGCGTACGGTACGGACGGCTCTACCGCAGCGGTCACCTCGCGCACGCCACCGCCGAGGACGCGGCGTTCCTGACGTCGCTGGGGCTGCACACGGTCTTCGACTTCCGTAACGCGGCCGACCAGAAGCTCGACGGCCTGGACGTCGAGCTGCCCGGCGTACGGAACGTGAACATTCCGCTCACCGATCCGGCCGACGGGACCGAGTTCTGGAAGATGGTCCGCGACGGCGACCTCGACCAGCTGCGGTCGATCCTCGGCGACGGCAAGGGCGTGGCCCGGATGTCCGCCTCGTACCGTTCGATCATCCTGGACCGCACCGCCGAGCACCGTCAGGTGCTGCACGCCCTGGCCGAGGAGAGCCTGCCCGCCCTGATGCACTGCGCGGCGGGCAAGGACCGGGCCGGTCTCTCCATCGCCGTGTCGCTGCTCGCCGTGGGCGTGGAGAAGGAGGCGATCGAGGCCGACTATCTGAAGTCGAACGATCCGCACCGCCGGTATCTGGTACGCCGCAGCGACCCGTCGCCCGGCGGGACTTCACCGGAGGTGATGGAGCTGCTGGCCCCGCTCTTCGACGCGCGCGCCGTGTATCTGGAGACGGCGTTCACGACGATGGAGGAGACGTGGGGCAGCGTCGACCGCTATCTCGTGGACGGCCTGGGGCTGACGGACGAGACGCGCGAACGGCTGCGGACGCGTCTCGTCGACGAAGGCTGAGACTGAGCGCCGGGGGCTACTTGGCGCCCGCCTCGAAGAGCAGCCAGAGGAAACCGGCGACGGCGTGGCCGGCCACGAGGTAGATGAAGAGCCGGATGGCGAGACCGCGCGGGAAGTTGCTCTCCTCGTCCATGACGGACGACGTAGCGGGCGCCGCCTCGGGCACGACCGGCGGCGCCGCCCCGGGGGCAACCGCGGGCGACGGGTCCTGGACCTGCTCCGGTGAGTTCTCGGGCACGGCGATGACTCCTCTGGTCGGCTGGGCGAAGGTGATGACGGGTCAGCGGCGGTGGGCCCCGCCCGGCAGACACAGCTCCGCGATCGGGCTGGTCAGCAGGGTGTGTACGAACAGCAGCTCGGCGCCGCCGGGTCCGGCCGCCGCGAGGCGGTGCGGTGTCATGGAGTCGAAGTGGGCGCTGTCCCCCGGATCGAGCACATGGACGGCGTCCCCGAGGCCCAGCCGCAGCCGCCCCTCAAGGACATGGATCCACTCCTCGCCCGGGTGTACGCGTACGAGGTCGCCCTGCGCCCCGTAGGGCACCGTGACCCGCAGCGGCTGCATCGCCCGGCCGGACGAGCTGCCGGCCTGGCGGTAGATCCAGCCGTCGGCCTCGACGGGTTCCGCCCGTGCCGCGCGGATGACGGGATCGCGCTCGGGCGGCTCCTCGCCGAGCAGCTCGGAGACCGTCGTACCGTAGACGCGGGCCAGACCGAGCAGCATCGGCAGCGACGGCTGGCGCCGGCCGGTCTCCAGCCGGGAGAGATGGGCCGGGGAGAGCCCGGCCCGCGCGGCGGCGGCCTCCAGGGTGAGGGCCCGGCCGCGTCGCAGCTCACGCAGCCGGGGCGCGACGTCCGGCAGCTCCTCCGCCGTGGAGCCGACGGAGCCTGTGGCATCCGTGGGATCCTTGGCGTCGGCCTCGGTGGTGGGGTGCTCGGGCGCGGTCGCGGGGTGGTTCATGCCTCCATTGCGCCAGGATTTTTCCTCTGAGGCAAGTTTCTTGCCTCAGAGGTAAAACGACCTTCCCGTCCCGACGCCCCGGCGCTCACCGGTTGGCGATGGCCTGCTTCATCAGCGTCCTGCCGAAGTCCCACATCAGCCCGCCGCCACCGTGCGCGTCGTCCATCACGGCCGTGAACGCCGTCACGAAGCGGTCGACCTCCGGCTCCCCGATGGTCAGCGGCGGGATCAGTTTGATCACTTCCAGATGATCCCCGGAGACCTGGGTGAGGATGCGGTGCTTCCGCAGCAGCGGCACCACGACCATCTGCGCGAAGAGCCCCTTCCTGGCCTTCTGGAGCATCGCCCACCGGCCGCGCAGCCCGATCGACGTCGGCCGCCCGAACTCGATGCCGATCATCAGCCCCCGGCCGCGCACCTCGCTCAGCAGCTCGTACCGGTCGACCAGCGCGGCGAGCCGCGACCGCAGCAGATCACCGGTCACGCGGGCGTTGGCGACGATCTGCTCGTCCTCGATCACCGACAGGACGGCGAGTCCCGCCGCCATCGCCTGGGCGTTGGAGCCGAAGCTGGCCGAGTGGACCAGCACCCGGTCCATCGAGGAGTAGACCTTCTTGAAGATCCAGTCCTTGCCGAGGGTCGCGCCGACCGGCACATACCCACCGGAGAGCGCCTTCGCCACACACACCAGGTCCGGCTCGACGCCTTCCTCGTGCTGGTACGCGTAGAAGTCGCCGGTCCTGCCGAGCCCGGTCTGCACCTCGTCGGCGATGAGCAACGCCTTGTGCCTGCGCAGCAGTTCCTGCGCGGCCCGCAGGAAGCCTGGCGGTGTCGCGTTGACGCCCTTGCCCTGGATCGGTTCGACGACGAACCCGGCGACGTCGCCGCGTCTCAACTCCCGCTCCAGCGCGTCGAGATCACCGATCTCGATCGCCGTGTCGGGGAGCAGCGGCGCGAACCCGTCGCGGAAGCCGTCCTCACCGTTGACCGAGAGCGAGCCGGTGGTCAGGCCGTGGAAGGCGTGCGAGCAGTAGAGGATCCTGGGCCGGCCGGTGGCGTACCGGGCGAACTTCAGCGCGGTCTCGACCGCCTCCGTACCGCTGTTGCCGAAGAAGACCCGGTCCAGATGGGGGCTGTGCGTGAGCAGCTTCTCGGCGAGCAGGCCGGGCAGCGGCTGGCAGTCGAAGCGGGTGAGGTCGGCGAGCGAGGCGTCGAGTACGTCGTGGAGTGCCTTGCGTACGACGGGGTGGTGCCGGCCGAGGCCCATGACGCCGAAGCCGGCGAGCATGTCGAGGTAGTCGTTGCCCTCGGCGTCCCAGAAGTAGGCGCCCTCGGCGCGCTCGTAGACCTTGTCGAAGCCGATGGTCCGCAGCATGCGCGGGAGTTGGTGGTTCAGGTGCGCGGTGTGCAACTCGTAGCGCTCACCGCCCCGTTCGGCCAGCAGTTTCGCGAGGTCGAAGCCTTTGTCCCGGGCCGGGGGCGTCGCCGGGGGCGTCGTCCGCTCCGTCATGGCGTGTTCTCCTCGTGCTTCTCCTCGTACTTCTCCACGCGCGCCGCCAGAGCCGCGCTGATCCGTCCCGCGATCTCCACCGGTGTGAGCCCGATGTCGGCGAGCACCTCGCCGCGCTTGGCGTGGGCGAGGAACTGTTCGGGGATGCCGAAGGTACGCAGCGGTACGTCCACCTCGGCGTCGCGCAGCGCCTGCCCCACGGCCCAGCCGACGCCGCCGCTGCGGCTGTTGTCCTCCACGACGGCCACGATCCGGTGCCGCTCGGCCAGCGGCGCCAGCGCCTCGTCGACGGGCTTGACCCACCGGGGGTCGACCACGGTGCAGCCGATGCCGCGGGCGGCCAGCAGCTCCGCCGTACCGAGACAGACCCCGGCGAGCGCGCCGACGGAGACGAGCAGGACGTCCGGCGCCCCGTCCGCGGGCCGGTGCAGGATGTCGAGGCCGCCCGTACGTCCCACGGCGGGAATCGTCTCGCCCACCGACTCCTTGGGGAAGCGCACCACGGTGGGGGCGTCGGTCACGTCCACGGCCTCCCGCAGCAGCGCCCGGAGTTGGGGCGCGTCGCGGGGCGCGGCGATGCGCAGGCCGGGGACGCACTGGAGCATCGACATGTCCCACATGCCGTTGTGGGAGGGCCCGTCGACGCCGGTGACACCGGCCCGGTCGAGTACGAAGGTGACGCCGCACCCGTGCAGCGCGACGTCCATGAGCAGTTGGTCGAAGGCGCGGTTGAGGAAGGTGGCGTAGACGGCGACGACGGGGTGCAGTCCCCCGGTGGCGAGCCCGGCGGCGGAGACCGTGGCGTGCTGTTCGGCGATGCCGACGTCCCAGACGCGGTCGGGGAAGCGGGCGGCGAAGCCGGTCAGCCCCACGGGGTGCAGCATGGCCGCGGTGACGGCGACGACATCGGGCCGCTCCTCGCCGATGGCGACGATCTCGTCACCGAAGACCGACGTCCAGGAGGGCTTGGCGGACGGCGCCAGCGGCTCGCAGGTCAGTGGGTCCATCACGCCGACGGTGTGGAAGTGGTCGGCCTCGTCGTCGAGCGCGGGCTGGTAGCCACGGCCCTTCTCGGTGATGCAGTGCACCAGGACAGGGCCGGTGAAGCGGCTCGCGCGGCGCAGCGCCGCCTCGACGGCCGCGATGTCGTGGCCGTCGACGGGGCCGACGTACTTGAGCCCCAGGTCCTCGAACATGCCCTGCGGCGCGACGAAGTCCTTGAAGCCCTTCTTGGCGCCGTGCAGCGACCCGTAGAGCGGCCGGCCGACCACGGGCGTCTGCTGGAGGACTTCCTTGCCCCAGGCCAGGACCTGCTCGTAGCCGTCGGAGGTGCGCAGGGTGGCGAGGTGTCCGGCGAGGCCGCCGATGGTGGGGGCGTACGAACGCTCGTTGTCGTTCACGACGATGATCAGCGGGCGGTCCTTGGCCGCCGCGATGTTGTTCAGCGCCTCCCACGCCATCCCGCCGGTGAGCGCCCCGTCGCCGACGACCGCGACGACATGGTCCTCACCGCCGAGCACCTGGCGGGCCTTGGCGAGTCCGTCGGCCCAGCCGAGCACGGTGGAGGCGTGGGAGTTCTCGATGACGTCGTGGTCGGACTCCTCGCGCGAGGGGTAGCCGGAGAGGCCGCCCTTGATCCGCAGCTTGGAGAAGTCCTGCCGGCCGGTGAGCAGTTTGTGTACGTAACTCTGGTGTCCGGTGTCCCACAGGATGCGGTCGGCCGGTGAGTCGAAGACCCGGTGCAGGGCGATGGTCAGTTCCACCACCCCGAGGTTGGGTCCCAGGTGCCCGCCGGTTCTGGCCACCGCGGGGATCAGGAACTCCCTGATGTCCGCGGCCAGTTCGTCGAGGTCGGCGCCGGCCAGCGCTTTGAGGTCGCGCGGCCCCCGGATGTTCTCCAGTATCGACATGCTCGGCCCCCTCTGGATCCTCGGCGGATCCGTCAGTTCTCGATGACTGCCGGTCGGGCCACCGGGGGACGGCGGCGGGCGCCGCCGTCCCCCGGTGGCCGTGACGTCACGGGCCGCCGGGGGTCACTTGCTCCCGGCGACCGTCTCCCGCACCGCTCGCAGCGACTCCTTGAGAGAGCCCATGGTGGCGAGCACGGCCGTCGGCTCGTAGCCGCAGTGCGCCATGCAGTTGGCACAGCGCGGGTCCTTGCCCCGGCCGTACTTGTCCCAGTCGGTCTCCTCGATCAATTCCCTGTACGTCGGAACGTACCCGTCGCTCATCAGATAGCAAGGACGCTGCCAGCCGAAGAGCGAGTAGTTGGGAATCGCCCAGGCCGTGCACGGGAAGTCGGCCTTGCCCTCCAGGAAGTCCAGGAAGAGCGGGGAGTGGTTGAGCCTCCAGCGCCCCCTGTTGCCGCCGGAGAAGGCCTTCTTGAACAGCTCCCGGGTCTGCTCGACGCCCAGGAAGTGCTCCTGGTCGGGTGCCTTCTCGTAGGCGTAGGCGGGCGAGATCATCATCTCGTCGACCTTGAGGTCGTCGTTGAGGTAGTTGAGGACCTCGATGATGGTCTGCGGGGTGTCGGTGTTGAAGAAGGTGGAGTTGGTGGTGACCCGGAAGCCGCGCTTCTTGGCCTCCTTCATCGCCTCCACGGCCTCGTCGAAGACCCCTTCCTTGGCGACGGACTCGTCGTGCCGCTCACGCAGTCCGTCGATGTGGACGGCGAACGCGAAATACGGCGACGGCGTGAACTTGTCCATCTTCTTGCGCATCAGCATCGCGTTGGTGCAGAGGAAGACGTACTTCTTCTTCGCGACGAGCTGCCGGACGATCTCATCGATCTGGGGGTGCATCAGCGGCTCGCCGCCGGCGATGGAGACCATCGGCGCCCCGGATTCGAGCACCGCCCCCACCGCTTGCGCCACGGGCATACGCTGCTTCAGGACCCCGGCCGGGTGCTGGATCTTGCCGCAGCCCTCACAGGCCAGATTGCAGGCGAAGAGAGGTTCCAGCTCAACGATGAGTGGGAATTTCTCGCGCTTGCGGAGCTTCTGTTCAACGAGGTACGTCCCGACCCTGATGGTCTGACGGAGCGGCATGGCCATCTAGCTCACCTCCTGGGGAGCAGCAAAGAACGGTGCCATTCAAGAAAAGCCGGAATGACGGCACGAAGGACACGGAAAGCTGATATTCCACCCCGTACCGTGCCAATTCGGACTAGCTCGTGCTCTGGAGCGTCCACGACCACCCGTACGGCCGCAACCGGGCGGGGCCCGGCGCTCAGAGCACTGAGGAGCGTGGCCGCGGACTCCATGTCCACGGCGACGGCTCCGGTGGCGCGCAGTCCGTCCCTCTCCGGGCCGCGCACCACATGGTCGGATCCGGTCAGCGGGCCGGTGTGGACCGTGCGTCCGGGCAGTGCCCGGGACAGCGCCTCCACGAGCAGCCCCGTTCCCGTGCAGGGCGTCGAGCCGTGGAGGCCCCGGGTCTCGTCGGCGACGATCAGGTCCCCCGGCTCCATGCCGGGGACCAGGCCGGCACAGAATCCGGACGCGATGACGACCGCGCCCCTGTTCCGGTCGGTTCCGAGCGCGCGCGCCGTCGCGCGCTCGGCGTTCTTGGGGCCCATGCCCGTACGTAGCACGGTGACCGGACCCGCGTCACCCGACCCGCCGCCCCGGCCCGTCAGGCCGCTCTGGAGGCCGCTGCGCAGGGCCACCTGCTCGATGCCCAGGGCGCAGGCGATCAGCAGGGGTGTGGCGGACGGGGCGCCGGACAGGTCGGGGGGACCGACTCTGTCAGGGGGAGGAGAGTCCATCAGGCCCCCTTGCGGCTGTCCGCCCGGCTGTCCGGTCGTGGTCCGTCGAGGCTCCTCGCGCGGCCGTCCCCCAGCCGCTCGGCGCGGGCGGAGGCGCGGCCCTGAAGGGGTTCCCCGTTGACGTACCTGCCGAGGGCCGTGAGCGGGAACACCTGCCGGTAGAGGTGGTAGTTGATGGAGAAGTCCCACGGGAACCCGGTACCGGTGAAGTACGGCTCGTCCCAGGAGCCGTCCTCCCGCTGGGCCGCCGCGAGCCAGGCGACGCCCCGCTCGACGGCCGGCGTCTCGCGCCGTCCGGCGGCGAGGAGCGCGAGCAGCGCCCACGCGGTCTGCGAGGCGGTCGAGGCGCCGTGCCCGATCCACTTCTCCTCGCGGTACGAGCGCAGGTCCTCGCCCCAGCCTCCGTCGTCGTTCTGTACCGACTCGACCCAGCCGACCGCGCGGCGGATCGCGGGGTGGGTGACGGGCATCCCGGCGGCGACCAGCGCCGGGACGACCGACCCCGTCCCGTAGATGTAGTTGACACCCCAGCGGCCGAACCAGGCGCCGTCCGCCTCCTGTTCGGCGAGCAGCCACTCGATGCCGCGCCGGGTGTCGGGGTGCCCGCCCAGGCCCTCGTACGCCAGCATCTCCACGACGTGCGCGGTGACGTCGGCCGACGGCGGGTCGATGACCTCGCCGAAGTCGCAGAACGGCAGCCGGTTGGGGAACGGGCTGACGTTGTCCGCGTCGAACGCGCCCCAGGCGCCGTTCTTCGACTGCATGCCGAGCGTCCAGCGCGCGCCGCGCCGTACGGCCGTGTCCATCCGCCCGGTGTCCGGGTGGGCGACCCGGCGCAGGGCGAGGATGACCTCGGCGGTGTCGTCGATGTCCGGGTAGTTGTCGTTGTGGAACTCGAACGCCCAGCCGCCGGGGGCGAGTCCGGGCCGGCGGACGGCCCAGTCGCCGGAGCGCACGATCTGCTCGTCCAGCATCCACTCGGCCGCCTTGACGAGCGCCGGGTGGTCCGGGCTCACGCCGGCGTCGGCCAGTGCGATCGTGGCGAGGCACGTGTCCCACACCGGGGACTGACAGGCCTCGATCATGCGCGAGCCGTCCTCGCGCCAGACGGCGAAGCGGTCGAGCGATTCGAGTCCGGCGCGCATCACCGGGTGCCGCAGGTCGTAGCCGAGCAGATGCAGGGCGATGACCGAGTAGACGGCCGGCGGCTGGATGCCGCCCCAACAGCCGTCGTTCTCCTGTCGTTCGACGATCCAGCGGGCTGCCGCGTTCATCGCCGTGCGGCGCACGGCGCGCGGTGCGACCTTGTGGTACAGGTGCAGGGCCTTGTCGATGCGCTGGAAGATCCCGTCCCAACTCGCCGCCGCCGCGAGGGGCTTGGTAGGGTTCGGGCGGGTGACGTCCGTGTGCAGCTCGTCGAGCGCGAAAGGCGCGGGACGGACCGGGCGCAGGGCCGAGACGATCGTGAGAGGCACGATGGTCTGCCGCGCCCAGCAGCCGAACGAATAGATGTTCAGCGGGAACCACTTGGGCAGGAAGATCAGCTCGGGCGGTACCTCGGGCAGGTCGTCCCACTTCCACCAGCCGAAGAGCGCGAGCCAGATCCGGGTGAACACCCGGCTCTCGGCGATGCCGCCCTGCTCCCTGATCCAGGCGGCGGCGCGCGCCATGTGCGGGTCGTCGGGTCTGTCCCCGGCGAGGCGCAGCGCGACGTATCCCTCGACTGTGGTGGAGAGTTCACCGGGACCGCCGTAGAAGGTGGCCCAGGTCCCGTCGGCGCGTTGCTCGCCCCGGATGAAGCGGCCGGCCGCCTCGGTGGTCCCCGCGTCCTGCACACCGAGGAACTGACGCAGAAGCAGATCCTCCGCGTCCATGGTCACATTGGTCTCGAGATCGCCCTTCCACCAGCCCTGGGCGTCCTGTTGGCCGAGCAGATGCTCGACGGATCGTGCGGTGGCACGCCGTGCGGCCTCTCCGATGTCGCTCGCGACAGGAGTGGTGTCGGACGGTTCGCTCGCCGCGGCAGCACGGGGTCCCACGGCCCCGGTGCTCCCGTCGGTCGTCGCTGTCATGGCTTCCCCTTACGTGCAGTTGGTCCTCTGCTGTGCTGGGGTCTCCGTCGTCCGCCGGGTCATGAACGCCCGGACGAACGGCGACTACGGAGGCTGACGGTGCGTCAGCCTCCGGTGAGCGTGGATATGCGAATGGCGATGGTGATCATCTCTTTCGAATGGCGGTGCTGATCATCTCTTTCGTACGACGACGAAGTCCGCGAGCGCGGTGAGCTGCGCACGGACCCGTTCGGGCATGTCCACGCCGTTCAGGGCCTTGATGGCGATGGCGTGCTGCCTGCGGGCCTCCTCGGAGGTCCACTCCCGGCCGCCCGCCTCCTCGATGAGCGCGGCCCTGGTCGCGAACTCCTCCTCCGAGAAGCTGGCGAAGTCATGGCTCTTGGCGTCGGCGGCCAGCAGTTCGGCGAGCTGCTCGGACGCGGGACCTCCGGCGGCGAGCGCCGCGACGACCGGCAGGGACTTCTTGCGCTGACGCAGATCGCTCCACGTCTGCTTGCCGGTGGTCTCCGGGTCGCCCCAGATGCCCAGCAGGTCGTCGACGGCCTGGAAGGCGAGGCCGAGGTGGTGGCCGAACGTCTCCAGGATGTCGGCCGTCCGGTCGTCGGCCCCGCCGAGTACGGCGCCGATGGAGACGGCGCAGGCGAGCAGCGCGCCCGTCTTGTTGCCCTCCATCTCCAGGCACTCCTCGACGGTGACCCGTTCGCGGTGCTCGAAGGAGATGTCCTGCGCCTGACCGTCGATCAGTTTGCGGGTGGCGACGGTGAGCCGGCGGGTGGCCCGGCCGGCCTCGACGGTGCCGATCTCCAGCAGTATCTCGTTGGCCAGCGCGAAGAGCGCGTCGCCGACGAGGATCGCCTGGGCGGGGCCGTGCAGCTTCCAGACGGTGTCGCGGTGCCGGCGCTGCTCGTCGCCGTCCATCAGGTCGTCGTGCACCAGCGAGAAGTTGTGCACCAGTTCCACTGCGACCGCGCCGGGGACCCCGGTCTCGGCCGCCGATCCGGCCGCCTCCGCCGACAGCAGGGCGAGCGCGGGGCGCAGGGCCTTGCCGCCGTCACCGTCGGCGGGCCGGCCCTCGGCGTCGATCCAGCCGAAGTGGTAGGCGGCGACGGTGTCCATCGACGGGGCGAGCCGGCCGACGGCGGCCCGCAGCACGGGGGTGGACAGGGCACGGCCGCGCTCCAGCAGCGCGTAGACGTCCGCGGTGTCGACAGCCGGATTCGCCGGGGGCACAGTCGGCACGGTCTCTCCTCTTGTTGTAGTACTCATGGGTCCCGTACGCGTCATCGCCGTACTCATCGTTGCCGCGCTCGTCCTTGCTGTCCCGCCGGTCCCCGCCGTGCTCCTCCCCGCCGTGCCCGTCACGGTCGCATCGGGCCTCATGCGGCCTCCCGCAGCGGGTGCCGATGGACCCGGCCGAGTTCGGACAGGGCCGCGCCCGCCGCGGTGAAACCGCTGCGGACCGCGCCTTCCATAGTCGCGGGCCAGCCGGTCGCGGTCCACGCCCCCGCGAGAAAGAGCCCAGGCGTGCGGGTGTGCGCCCCGGGGCGCAGCCGGCCCACACCGGGCGTGGGGGCGAAGGTCGCGGTGCGCTCCCGCGTCACGAAGAAGTCCCGCACCTCGGCGCTCCTGGCGGCCGGGAGGAGACGTTTCAGCTCGGGAAGATAGCGGGCGCGCAGATCGGCGACGGGCAGGTCGATCTCGTCCGCGACGGCCGACTGCGACAGCGCCACGTACTGACCCTCCTTCAGACCCGAGGCGTCCGTGCGGTCGAAGACCCACTGGACGGGGGTGCCGAGCGCGGCGAAGAAGGGGCGGCGCAGCACCTTGCGGTCGTAGACGACATGCACGTTGAGGATCGGCGACGTGCCGATGTCGAGCAGCCGGCCCGGATGGTCGAGCGCGCCGTCGGGCAGCAGCGCGTGCGTCTCGCGCTGCGGTACGGCGAGGACCACCGCGTCCGCGTCGATCCGCTCCCCCGGTACGTCGACGCTCCAGCGCCCGTCGTCGGTACGGGCCACGGCCGTGACGCGGGTGCGCAGTTCGGTCCGTACACCCGCCGCATCCAGCGCCTTGCGGGCGAGCGTGTCGTGCAGTTCGCCGAGCGGTACGCGGGCCCAGCCGATGTCGGCGGCGCCGCGCTCGGAGAGGAGCCCGGTCTTGAAGACCATCGCGGCCAGGCCCATGGAGGCCTGCGCGGCGCGGACGTTGAGCGTGGCGACGCAGACGAGGTCCCACAGGGCCTCGACGGTGCGCGGCGACTGGCCGTGCCGACCGAGCCAGGTCGCGAAGTCGATCCCGTCGAGCGCGGGGTCGGCCGGGTCGAGCGCCTTGAGGGCGAGCGCCGCGCGGCCCACGGAGACCTTCTCGGCGAGCGAGAGATGCGGGTAGGTGGCGAGCCCGCCGGCCAGGTGCAGCGGCACGGGCAGGGCGCTCCGGCTGAGCCGGCCGACCCGGGGCCGGTCGCGGCCGACGTCCAGCACGGGGACGTCGAGCCGGTCCTGTACGGGGGCGAGTGCGGCGCCGTCGACACGGTCGAGGAACCAGCGGTAGGCCGTGCAGCAGCGCAGATACACATGCTGGCCGTTGTCGACGGTCAACTCGTCGCGGGTGAAGGAGAAGGCGAGACCGCCGAGGCGCGGGCGGCCCTCGACGAGCGTCACGCGCACTCCGGCGTCGGCGAGCTGGAGCGCCGCGGTGACACCGGCGATGCCGCCGCCCACGACGACCGCGTGGCGCGCCGTCGTACTGCCGGATGTCGTCATGCGCCCTCCCCCGCACCTGTCGGAGTCAGGGACGCGAGGGGTCCCCGGGAGGTTGATCGCGGGACGCCGGACGTACGGCCGGCGCCGCCGGACAGCGGCGTCACGGGCGCCTCCTGACGCTCTGGCGGGAGATGTTCCTGGCGTCGAGGCCGGAGAGGCCGCGCACGGCGACGTACGCCTTCTCTCGGCCGGGCAGCGAGACCCGGCCGCGCAGGACGGCTTCGGGGTCGCGTTCGATGCGGTCGAGGAGCCGGCGGTAGATGCCGGCCATGGCGGCGACGCAGGCGCCGCTGCGCCGGTCGAGCATGGGTAGCAGCCGGTAGCCCTCGGCGAAGAGCGCGCGGGCGCGTCTGACCTCGAAGTGGACGAGCCCGGCGAAGTCGGAGCCGGCGGGCGGGGTGGCGCTGTCGAATCCGGCGGAGCAACCGAACTTGGCGAGGTCGTCGGCGGGCAGATAGGTACGCGCGTTGCCCGCGTCCTCGCGTACGTCCCGCAGGATGTTGGTCAGTTGGAGCGCGAGGCCGAGGGTGTCGGCGTACTCGGACGCGCGCTCCGCGCCGGGCGCGGCGGGGTCGGTGCCGAACACCCCGAGGGAGAGTCTGCCGATGGCTCCGGCGACGCACCGGCAGTAGATCTTGAGGTCGTCCCAGGTCTCGTACGTCTCGCCCTTGACGTCCATCAGGACGCCGTCGATGAGTTCGTCGAGGCCGCCGAGCGGGAGCGCGAAACGACCGGCGGCGTCGGTGAGCGCGACGGCGACGGGGTCGGTGTCGTCCTCCTCGACACGGCCGTTCCTGATCCGTCCGAGGAGGGCGCGGGTGTCTTCGAGCCGCGACTGCTTCGCCCCGGGCTCCAGCGTGCCGTCGCCGATGTCGTCCACGCGCCGCGAGAACGCGTACAGCGCCGACATGGCCTGCCGCTTCTCGACGGGCAGCAGCCGGATGCCGTAGGCGAAATTACGGGCCTGCTGCCCGGTGACGGCCTCGCAGTAGCTGTACGCGGCCTGTACCGGCGCCGACACGGGGGTCTGTCCCTCCACGATCCGGCTCACCCCTTTCTGTGCGTTTTCCGCAGGACTGCTCCCACTTCACGCAGCAGACGTGGTGTGGTGGCTTTGGGCGGTCCGGGCAGTACATCGTGTCCCACGGCGGCGACCGAGGAGAGGGCGGCGCGCCCCCCGCCGACGAATCCGGCGAGAAGAAGTCGGAGCCGGCCGCCCACGCTGTGCACCAACGGCCCTCCCTCGTCGAGGAGTTGGCCGGCCCGGTCGGCCTCGAAGGCGATCAGGCTCCGGACCGACGCGTTCGCGGTGGGCGCGGCGAGGTCGGCCTCGGTGACATGGAACCGCTTCATGTCGTCGGCGGGCAGATAGATCCGGTCGCTCGCGAGGTCCTCGGCGACGTCCTGGAGGTGCTCGACGATCTGGAGCCCGGTGCAGACGGCGTCGGAGCGGCGGACGCGTTCGGGGGTCGTGGTGCCGGTGATCGCGAGGACGAGGCGGCCGACGGGGTTGGCGGAGAGTTCGCAGTAGGCGAGCAGGTCGTCGTAGGTGCCGTAGCGCCGGACGGACTGGTCCTGGCGGTTGGCCTCGATCAGACCGAGGAACGGCTCGGGGGTGAGCGCGTGGCGCCGTACGGTCGGGACGATGCCGCGCAGCAGCGGGTGGCCGGGGGCGGGGCCCGCCGGGTCGAACACCCGGCGCAGGTCGGCCTCGAAGGCGTCCAGCATGGCGAGTCTGTCGTCGGTCCGCGCGGGGTCGAGGCCGAGGTGGCGGGCGTCGGCGCCGCCGGGTGCGAGGTCACCGTCGCCGATGTCGTCGACGAGGCGGGCGTAGCCGTAGACGGCCATCAGATCGTCGCGCCAGGCGCGGGGCAGGAAGAAGGGGGCGACGGGAAAGTTCTCACCCGACGCCTTGTCGAGGGTGGCACGCGAGGAGTTCCCGGCCTGCCGCTGGGGGGCGCCCGTCACCTCGGACCGCCTGCTGCGGGGACGGCGCGACCCTCGCGGAGCTGGAGATCAACCGTCATTGCCGTCACGTCTCCCGTTCTACACTGCCGACCCAAACATCCCATTTCGGACACGCCGCGCGGCTTGGCGACTGGGATACGGCCGACATGGGCGGATCCGCGGACGGTCAGCCGGGTCTTACGGACGTATCGCCGCTCTTGCCACGAATCAGCACCGGTACAGCTTACGTTGTACAACGCCCACGGCCGCGCCGGGGCACCTCGCGCACAACGACAACATCACGGGTCGCTCCAACCTTCCTCGGCGGCACGGGACTTGACGGAAGTTTGACGATTCGCAGGCGGCGGGCGGGCGCCGCGCGGGGGTCGGCCGACGCCGCGCGGACCGCCGCGTACGGTCTCGGCGCACGCTTCGCCGGGACGTCATCGGGGCGCCGTCAAGACGTCATCGGGGCGCCAGGAGGCCGGCGACGATGGTGTCGATCGTGCGTTCGATCACGGCGTCCCGGTCCGCGTCGGGCAGCCGGCCCATCGGACCGTCGAGGAGGAGCATCGCGAGGCCGTGCGCCGTCGACCAGGCGGCGGCCTCGGCGCCGGGACGGTTGGCGGCGGGCATGCGGCCGGTGGCGACCAGTTCGTCCAGCACCTCGGTGAGCAGGTTGTACGAGCGGTACTGGGGGTGGTCGGCGGGCGGCGTCACACCGCCCCACCCGGTGCGCTCCCCTTCGGCGTCCGCCCGGGAATGGCCGAAAGCCGTCTGGAAGAGGCCGGGCTGCTCCAGGGCGAAGCCGACATAGCCCCGGCCGATCGCCGCCAGCCGCCGCTCGGCCGCCGCGCCGGGGCCGGCCGCGCCGGGCGCCGCCGCCGCGACCCGCTCCATCGCGTCCGCGAGCATCTGCTGGGCCTCGATCTTGACCGCGAGGAGCAGATCGCCCTGACCGTCGAAGTGGCGGTAGGCCGCGGTGGCCGAGACACCCGCGCGGCGGGCCACCTCACGCAGGACGACCTTGGCCGGTCCCCCGTCGGTCGCCAGCTCCACCCCGGCGGCGATCAGCGCGTTGCGCAGGTCGCCGTGGTGATAGCCGGTCTTGGCCCCCTGGTTCGCCCGGTTGTTCTCCATGACTTCATCCTGCCCGATGTTGACAGCATTAACATGTCCTGTCAGGGTCAGTGTTGACGCCGTTAACATTCGAAGGTGGGGGATCCCGTGCTGTCCAAGATCGCCGAGCTGGCCCTGAAGAGGTCGCGGCTCCTACTCGTACTGGCCACCGTCGCCGTGGTCGCCATGGGCGCGCTCGGCGTCGGGGCCTTCGGCAAGCTGCTCGGCGGCGGCTTCGACGACCCCGGCGCGCAGTCGTCACAGGCCGCCGTCCGGATCGACGAGAAGTTCGGGGGCGAGACCAATCTGCTGTTCCTGGTCGGCCGGGAGGGCACGGGCCACCAGGGGCCGGACTCCCCCGCCGTCGACGCACGGGGCCGCGCGCTGACCGAGGGCCTCAAGGCCGACGGCACCGTGAGCAACGTCGTCTCGTACTGGGACACCCGCAGCCCGCGACTCGTCTCGGAGAGCGGGAGCGAGGCACTGATCGCCCTCCATGTGAAGGGCGACGAGACCGAGCGCACCGAACGCGCCGAGGAGTTGATCGACCGGTACACGGGCGACCGCGACGGTGTCGAGGTCCGCGCCGGGGGCGCGACCGCGATCGGTATCGACATCAGCGCCCAGGTCTCCGGCGACCTCGCCGTCGCCGAGGCCATCGCCGTCCCCGTCACGCTCCTGCTGCTGGTGCTCGCCTTCGGCAGTCTGGTGGCCGCGATGCTGCCCCTGGTCATCGGACTGATCGCGATCGTCGGCACGTTCGCGCTGCTCTTCGTCCTCGGCAGCGTGACCGAGGTGTCGGTCTTCGCGATCAACCTCACGACCGCCCTGGGCCTTGGTCTGGGCATCGACTACGCGCTTCTGCTGGTGAGCCGCTTCCGTGAACAGCTCGCCGCCGGGGACGAGATACCCCGGGCGCTGCGCACCACCGTCACGACGGCGGGGCGCACCATCCTGTTCTCGGCCGCCACCGTCGCCGCCGCGCTCGCCGCGCTGCTCGTCTTCCCGCCGTTCTTCCTGCGCTCCTTCGCGTACGCGGGGATCGGGGTGGTCGTGATCGCGGTCGTCGCCGCCCTGTTCGTCGTGCCGCCGCTGCTCGCCGTGCTCGGCCACCGCGTCAACAAGGGCCGGGTCCCGTGGGCGAGGACCGTACGGCGCTCGGACGCGCCGTTCTGGGGACGGCTCGCCGCGCTCGTCATGCGCCGCCCCGCCCTCACCGCGCTGCCGGTGCTCGCCGTGCTGCTGCTCGTCGCCAGCCCGCTGCTCGGTGTCACCTTCGGTACGCCCGACGAGCGGGTGCTGCCCGAGGACGCGGCGGGCCGCCAGGTGGCGACCGCCGTCCAGCAGGACTTCCCGACCGACGAGGCGGGGGCCGTCCAGATCGTCAGCGCCTCGGCCGTCGGCGCGGGGCCGCTGGCGGCGTACGCGGACGAGCTGTCCCGGCTGGACGGTGTCGTACGCGTCGACGCCTCGTCGGGTACGTACACCGAAGGCCGGAGCCAGGAGCCGGGCCCGGCGAACGCGGGCCTCGCCCGGCCGGACGCGCAGCGCCTGGTGGTCGTCACCGACACGGCGCCCAAGTCGGACGCCGCCCAGGACCTGGTGGCGGACATCCGGGCGCTGGAGCGGCCCGCGGGCACCGAGATGCTGGTCGGCGGCGCGGACGCGGTCCTGGTCGACTCCCGGCAGTCCATCGGTGACCGGCTGCCGCTGGCGATCGGGCTGGTCGTCGTGACGACCTTCGCGCTGCTGTTCCTGTTCACCGGCAGCGTCGTCCAGCCGCTGCGCGCGCTGCTGCTCAACGCGATCAGCCTGTCGGCCGCCATCGGCGCGATGGTGTGGATCTTCCAGGACGGTCATCTGTCGTCACTGCTGGGCTTCACCCCGCAGCCGATGGACACCTCCATGACCGTGCTGCTGTTCTGCGTGGCCTTCGGACTGTCCATGGACTACGAGGTGTTCGTGACCAGCCGGATGAAGGAGCTGCACGACGCGGGCGCGGACCGGACGACAACCGTCACCCAGGGGCTGGCACGCACCGGGCGGATCGTCAGCATGGCGGCCGGGCTGCTGGCCGTGAGCTTCTTCGCCTTCGGTACGAGCCAGATCAGCTTCCTCCAGATGTTCGGCATCGGCAGCGGTCTGGCGATCGTCATCGACGCGGTGGCGGTGCGCGGGGTGCTCGTACCGGCCACGATGCGGCTGCTGGGGCGCGGCGCCTGGTACGCGCCGGCCGCGCTGCGCAGGCTGCACGGCAGGGTGGGCCTCGCCGAGGAGCCCGCCGCCGAGCCGGACCGCACCCCCGCCGGCGTCTGACCCGCGCGCGTCACACACGAGGCGGCCCCCGCCGGACCAGGTCCGGCGGGGGCCGCCTCGATGGCTGCGGGGGTGTGAACTCCCCCGGAAACACGGCTACTTGCCGGTCTCCTTCTCGTACGCCTTCAGCACCTCGTCCGTCGGGCCGTCCATCAGCAGCTCGCCCTTCTCCAGCCACAGCACCCGGTCACAGGTGTCCCTGATCGACTTGTTGCTGTGGCTGACCAGGAACACCGTGCCGGCCTCCTTGCGCAGCTCGCGGATCCGCGCCTCGGAGCGGATCTGGAACTTGCGGTCACCGGTGGCCAGCGCCTCGTCGATCATGAGGACGTCGTGGTCCTTGGCCGCCGCGATGGCGAAGCGCAGCCGGGCCGCCATGCCGGAGGAGTAGGTCCGCATCGGCAGGGTGATGAAGTCGCCCTTCTCGTTGATGCCGGAGAAGTCGACGATGGACTGGTAGCGCTCCCGCACCTGCTCGCGTGTCATCCCCATGGCCAGACCGCCGAGGATGACATTGCGCTCGCCGGTGAGGTCGTTCATCAGCGCGGCGTTGACACCCAGCAGTGAGGGCTGGCCGTCGGTGTACACCTTGCCGTGCTCGGTGGGCAGCAGCCCCGCGATGGCGCGCAGCAGGGTCGACTTGCCGGAGCCGTTGGTGCCGATCAGGCCGATCGCCTCGCCCCGGTAGGAGGTGAAGCTGACCCCCCGGACGGCGTGCACCTTACGGACTCCGCGCGACTCGCCCTTGTCGCGCCTGAGTATGCGGCTCAGTGCCGCAGTGGCGTTGCCCTTGCCACCGCCGCCGCCGTTGACGCGGTACACGATGTGCACGTCGTCGGCGATGACGGTGGGGACGCGTCCCTGCTCGTTGAGGTCAGCCACGGCCGTATCGTTCCTCAGCCTTCCAGAAGTACACAAAGCCCGCGATGCCGACGAGGAGCGACCAGGCGAGACCCGACGCCCACACGTGCTGGGGCAGGTTCTCGGGGCCGTAACCGTCGATCAGCGCGAAGCGGATGAGGTCCATGTAGATGGCGGCGGGGTTGTACTGGAGGACGTCGACGATCCAGCTCGGCCAGTCCGGCTTGTTGGCGAGCATCAGCGGGATGGAGAACATCACGCCGGACGCGTACATCCAGGTGCGCATGATGAACGGCATCAGCTGGGCGAGGTCGGGCGTCTTGCTCCCCAGCCGCGCCATGATCAGCGCCAGCCCGGTGTTGAAGAAGAACTGGAGCACCAGGACCGGCAGCACCAGCAGCCAGGACAGGCCCGGCAGGCTGCCGAACGCGACCACCACGACCAGCAGCACGATCATCGAGAACAGCAGCTGCTGGAGCTGCTGGAGCGCGAAGGAGATGGGCAGCGAGGCGCGGGGGAAGTGCAGCGCGCGGACCAGCCCGAGGTTGCCCGAGATCGACTTCACGCCCGCCATCACGGACGTCTGTGTGAAGGCGAACACGAACACGCCCGTCACCAGGAACGGGATGTAGACCTTGATCTCCATGCCGCGTCCCGCGTTCAGGATCAGGCCGAAGATCAGGAAGTAGACGAAGGCATTGAGCAGCGGGGTCGCCACCTGCCAGAGCTGGCCGAGCTTCGCCTGGCTGTACTGGGCCGTCAGCTTCGCCTGGGAGAAGGCGAAGATGAAATGGCGCCGGCCCCACAGCTTGCGGATGTACTCGGCCAGTCCCGGACGGGCACCGCTCACCGACAGGCCGTACTTGGCGGCCAGTTCGGTCGAGGACAGACCGTCGTCGGGAGACGGCGGGGCGCTCATCGCGATCGCGCCGTCATGGGTTGTCTCACTCACAAGTTGAAACTTTCGTGTTCAAGATGCGCAGCCGGTCGGGCCCAGGCATGGACGGCCGTGACCCGGAAGTTATCCCCGATGCTCTCAGAACCGAGCCTGTCAGATGACAGGCGGTCGGCCCAGTCGGGTCAGCCGCCACACCGTACGCCACTTCATGGGCCTGCGGGGACCGCACGGAGTCGACCAACCTTCCCGGAATCCGCCGAACCATGCCTTCAGCGCGGGGACGGTGGGGCGGCGGGCCAGGGTGAGCAGGATCCAGACGCCCAGATAGACGGGGACCACGGGCGCGGGCAGATTGCGGCGGGCGAGCCAGACCCGGTTGCGGGCCACCATGCGGTGGTAGACCGCGTGCCGTGACGGGGGCATCGTGGGGTGGAAGAGGACCATGTCCGCGCGGTAGTCGATCATCCAGCCGGCGTCCAGCGCCCGCCAGGCGAGGTCGGTCTCCTCGTGGGCGTAGAAGAAGTCGCCGGGCAGGGCGCCGACCTCCGCCAGGACCTTCGTACGGACGGCGTTGGCGCCTCCCAGGAAGGTCGTCACGCGGGAGGAGCGCAACGGGTCGGAGGCGCGCAGCCGGGGGACGTGGCGGCGCTGGGTGAGACCGGTGTCGGGGTCGGCGATCCGGAAGCTGACGATGCCGAGGACCGGGTCGGCGGCGAACGCCTCGCGGACCAGCTCGGCGGTGTCGGTACCGGGCAGCAGCCCGTCGTCGTCCAGGAAGAGCAGGACGTCCACGTCGCCGCCGGAGGGGCCGAAGGCCTCGATGCCGACGTTACGGCCGCCGGGGATGCCGAGGTTCTCGGGCAGCTCGATGGTCCGTACGCCGTCGGGCACGTCGCCGACCGGGGCGCCGTTGCCGACCACCACGACGTCGATCGGGTCGCCGTCCTGCTTGGCGACGGAGTCGATGAGGGCACGCAGGTCTTCGGGGCGGTTGCCCATGGTGATGATCACCGCACCGAGACGCATGTCACTCACCTCAGCCTGCTGGACGCGAGGATCGACACGAGGTGCAGCAGCGTCTGCACGACGGCGATACCGGCCAGGACGGCGACGCCGAGCCGGGAAAAGAACAGATCGTCCCGGACCGTGTCCAGGATCGCCAGGAGCAGGATCAGCAGCGACGCCTCGATCCCCAGGATGAGCCGGTGGAACTTCAGCGCCCCGGCGGCCCTGCGGGCGAGCGCCATACCGGACGAGCGCGGCTCGGAGGCCGCCTCCTTGACCGGGGCCAGGCCCTGCTGGTGGCGGGCGACGCCGACCAGATCGGTCTCGGCCTTGATCATGATGGCGCCGAGGGCGGCGAGCGTACCGAGGAAGGCCCACAGCCAGTCGATCCGTCCGGTGCCCCACAGGTCGGCGGCGCGCAGCCCGAAGCCGACCAGGACGGCGGCGTCGCACAGATAGGCGGCGACCCGGTCCAGATAGACCCCGGTCATCGAGTACTGCTTCTTCCAGCGCGCGATCTCGCCGTCGACGCAGTCCAGCAGCAGATAGAGCTGGACCGCCAGCACACCGAGCACCGCGCCCGCGATGCCCGGCACCAGGAGGGCGGGCAGGGCGAGGGCGCCGGCGACGGTCATCACGTAGGTGATCTGGTTGGGCGTGACGCTCGTGTTCACCAGGTACCGGTCGACGCGCAGGGAGATCTCGCGCATGTAGAGCCGGCCGCCCCAGTGCTCGCCGCTCCGCCGGTCCTTGACGCCCGGCGGGTGCACGACCGGACGGAGTTCAGCTACTGATGGTCTTGGCATAGTCGGCGTACGCGTCCCTGATCTGGTCGGTGGACAGGTCGAGGTGTTCGAGGATGGTGAAGCGGCCCGGCCGGGTCTGCGGCGCGTACTCGACGGCCTGGACGAACTCGTCGGCGGTGAAGCCGATCTCGGCGGGCAGCACGGGCAGTTCGTGTCTGCGCAGCACCTCGGCGAAGAGCCGCGACTGCTCGTGGGCGCCGCGCAGATACATCGCGAAGGCGGCGCCGATGCCGACCTGCTCGCCGTGGCTGGCGGCGCGCTTGGGGTGGAGCAGGTCGAAGGCGTGGCTGATCTCGTGGCAGGCGCCGGACGAGGGGCGGGTGTCGCCGCTGATCGAGATGGCGATGCCGGACAGCACGAGTGCCTCGGAGAGCACGGTGAGGAACTCGTCGTCGGCGACGGTGCCGGGGTGGCGCAGGACCGACTCGCCGGCGGTACGGGCCATGGCGGCGGCCAGTCCGTCGATGGGCTCGCCGTTGACCTCGTGGGACAGCTCCCAGTCGGCGATCGCCGAGAGGTTGGAGATGGCGTCGCCGATCCCGGAGCGCACGAAGCGGGGCGGGGCGTCCCGTACGACATCGAGGTCGATGACCATCGCGATGGGCATCGGGACGCCGTAGGAGCCGCGGCCGTTGTCGTTGTCGAGGGTGGCGACCGGTGAACACAGGCCGTCGTGGGCGAGGTTGGTGGCGACGGAGACCATCGGCAGGCCGACCCGCGCGGCGGCGTACTTCGCGACATCGATGATCTTGCCGCCGCCGAGGCCGACCACCGCGTCGTACCGCTTGCCCTTGATGTCGTCGGCGAGCTTGACGGCGGAGTCGATCGTGCCGTCGGCGACCGGGTACCAGGCGGCGCCGGGCAGCACCGGTGACAGCTTCTCGCGCAGCGCCTGCCCCGAGCCGCCGCTGATGGCGATGGCGAGCTTGCCGGACGCGGAGATCCGCTGGTCGGCGAGGAGGCCGGCCAGATCGTCCAGGGCGCCGCGGGTGATGTCGACGACGACCGGGGACGGGATGAGTCGGGTCAGTACTGGCACGCGATGACACGGCCCTTCGCGAGGTCGTCGTGGTTGTCGATCTCCACCCAGGGGACGTCGCCGATGGGGGCGACGTCGATGGTGAAGCCTCTGTCCACGAGTTCCTGGTAGCCGTCCTCGTAGTAGAGGTCGGGGTCGCGCTCGAAGGTGGCCTTCAGGGCGTCGGCGAGTTCGTCGGCGGCCTCGGGCTCGATGAGCGTGACGCCGATGTACTCGCCGGTGGCGGTGGCGGGGTCCATCAGCTTCGTGATGCGCCGTACGCCCTTGTCGCCCTCGGTGATGACCTTCATCTCCTCGTCGGCGAGCTGCTTCACCGCGTCGAGAGCGAGGATGATCTTCCGGCCCTCGCCACGGGCGGCGAGCAGTGTGCGCTCGACGGAGACGGGGTGGACGGTGTCGCCGTTGGCGAGGATCACGCCGCGCCGGATGACGTCACGGGCGCACCAGAGGGAGTAGGCGTTGTTCCACTCCTCGGCCTTGTCGTTGTCGACGAGGGTGAGGGTGAGGCCGTACTTCGCCTCCAGGGCCGCCTTGCGCTCGTACACGGCCTCCTTGCGGTAGCCGACGACGATCGCGGCCTCGGTGAGCCCGATCTCCGCGAAGTTGCCGAGGGTCAGGTCGAGGACGGTCGTGTCGCCGTCCACCGGCACGAGGGCCTTGGGGAGGGTGTCGGTGTAGGGGCGCAGGCGCCTGCCGGCACCGGCTGCCAGTACGAGGCCGATCATGCGGTTTCTCCTTCGTCGTGTACGGCGGGGGCTCCGGAGGACACCCAGAACCGGATGGACTCCGCGAGCGCGATCACGGCGACGAGGACGGCGATCACCGTCAGTTCCGGCGGAAGGTCGGACTCAGCTGTGGTGACGGCGGCGAGTACGGCGACGAGCAGCGTGCGGCCCTCGTGTCCGCCGAGCGCCCGGACCAGCCCGCGGGGCGGGGCCCCGGCGCCGCCGCGGATGCGGTACACCGTGTCGTAGTGGTGGTAGGCCACGGCCGCGACCAGCCCGAACGCGGCGGGCAGCGCGCCGGGGACGTCGGCGCGGGCGGCGAGGAGCAGGACGACGCAGTACTCGGTCGCCCGGAAGACCGGCGGGACGAGCCAGTCGAGGGGGCCGCCCATCCGGTGGGCGACGGCGATGCCCGACGTCACGACGTAGATCAGGGCGCCGACGACGAGTACGGGGCTGCCGAGCGGGCCGAAGGCGGCCATGGCGACGGCCGCGGCGGCGCCGACGACGGCGATCAGGAGCGGCAGCACGGCGGGCAGGGCGCGCGCCGGACGCCGTACGAGGCGGGCGACCAGCTCGGCGAGCGGTCCGGTGTCGGAGAGGTCGGAGAGCGCCTGGGCGGCCCGGTCGGTGCGGACGGCCTTGCGGGTCACCGAGCGCAGCACACGGCCGGCGGTGGTGTAGCAGGCGGCGAAGGCACAGCCGACGAGGAGCGCGTAGAAGACGATCCGGGGTGTGGTGAGGGCGGTGAGGACAGCGATCATCGCCCAGCGCTCGCCGATCGGCAGGACGATCATCCGGCGCACCCAGACGGTCCAGCCGACGCTGTCGAGCCTGCTGGAGAGCGCGGTGGTGGGGGTGCCGACGACGGCTTTGCCGTTGACCGTCGCGGCGGTGCTGTCGGCGTTGGCCTCGTTGAAGGAGAAGTCGACGAAGTGGCGGACGGACTGGAGGACCATCGCGGCGAGCGCGAGCGCCCATACGTCGTCGCCGCCCCGGGCCGCGCCGAGGGCGAGACCGGCGTAGTACGCGTACTCCTTGGCCCGGTCGAAGGTCGCGTCCAGCCAGGCGCCCATCGTGGAGTACTGGAGCGAGTAGCGGGCGAGTTGTCCGTCGGTGCAGTCCAGGACGAAGGAGAAGAGCAGCAGCAGTCCGGCCGCGACATAGCCGCCCCGGGTGCCGGTCGCCGCGCAGCCCGCCGCGATCAGGGCGGTGAACAGGGACGCGGTGGTGACCTGGTTGGGCGTCAGTCCGCGCCGGGCGCACCAGCGGGCGAGATAGCGGGAGTAGGGGCTGATGCAGAAGGTGGTGAAGAAACCGTCGCGTGCCTTCACGGCGGAGCGCAGCCGTACGGCCTCGTCGTCCACGGCCGCGACGGCGGCGAGCGCCTGTTCACGGGCGGCGGGTCCGTCGGGGACGGCTGCGACGAGCGAGCCCAGTTCGGGGTGCTGCACGGCGGTGCCGTCGGCGTCGAGCGCGGCGGCCACCCGGTCGGCGAGCGGGAGTTCGGCGGTCGCGGACGCGGTGGCGGGCGTGGACGCGGTGTACGTGGCGGGCGCCGGGTGCGTCGCGGACACGGCGGCGTCCGCCGTGGCGTCCGCGCGGTGCGCGTCGTCGGTACGGCCGGCCGGCGTGCCGTGCGTCACGGTGGCCAGCGCCACGGACAGCGCGGCACGCGCCTCGGGTTGAGCGGTCAGCGCGCCGGGGACGGCCGCCGCCGGGAAACGGGGATCGGTCAACGCCAGCCGCAGCGTGTGGAGATGGCCCACGAAGCGCTGGTCGACGAGGGCGACACGGTCGGCGGCCGGCACCGAGGCGAGCAGACCGATGGCCGCCGCCGCGTCGGGGGCGGTGCGCACGTCGAATCCCAGCGACCGCAGATCGCCTTCGAGCGGCGATCCGGGTACCGGCGTACCGGTGAGGATGGCGGTCGACAGACGAATTCACTCCTTGACACTGCGGGGCGGACGCGGCGGCTCTGCCCGGGGTCCGGGCCGGCGGCATGTCGGCAGAGGCTATCGGATGAACGGAAGGCCGAGTTCACCGCCCGTTCACGCACCGGACGCCATGAGCCGGGCCAATTCCGACCCGC
Organism: Streptomyces sp. NPDC006643; assembly: GCF_042870175.1. NCBI lineage: Bacteria > Bacillati > Actinomycetota > Actinomycetes > Kitasatosporales > Streptomycetaceae > Streptomyces > Streptomyces sp. NPDC006643. The sequence continues at coordinate 62,391 of NZ_JBIAHA010000002.1, forward strand.
CGGGAGATCATCATTGTCGATCGATGCCCCGCCCCACAAACCGTGGCCGCCGGGGACCCGTGCGGCTCCCGTAAGACATATCCGACTCCGCACGGTCTGCACCGTCGAAGCCACGACCGCCAGGTGAACGTCCGGTAACCGTACGACCACCGGGGCCGTCCCGCGGCAGGCTCTATGGTGACGGCATGACTTGGCTGATCACAGGTGGAGCGGGGTACATCGGGGCGCATGTGGCGCGGTCCATGGCCGGGGCGGGTGAACGGGTCGTGGTGCTGGACAACGTCTCGTCCGGTGTCGCGGACCGGCTGCCCGCCGAAATCCCCCTGGTGCGGGGCTCGTTGCTCGACCGGGAGGCCGTCGACCGGGCGCTGGCCGACCACGCCGTCACCGGTGTGGTGCATCTCGCGGCCAAGAAGCAGGTCGGCGAGTCGGTCGAGCAGCCGCTCGCGTACTACCGGGAGAACGTGCACGGGCTGACCGTGCTGCTGGAGGCGGTGGTCGCCGCCGGGGTCGGGCGGTTCCTCTTCTCGTCGTCGGCCGCCGTGTACGGCGTGCCCGACGTGGAGCTGATCACCGAGCGGACACCGGCCGTGCCGATCAACCCGTACGGCGAGACGAAGCTCACGGGCGAGTGGCTGGTACGCGCCACCGGCCGGGCGCACTCGCTGTCCACCGCGTGTCTGCGCTACTTCAACGTGGCGGGGGCGGCGAGCCCCGAACTGGCGGACACCGGGGTGTTCAACATCATCCCCATGTTCTTCGACCGGATCACCCGCGGCGAGCCGATGCGGATCTTCGGCGATGACTATCCGACACCGGACGGCACCTGTGTACGGGACTACATCCATGTCGCGGATCTCGCCGACGCCCATCTCGCGGTGGCCCGCCGGCTGGCCGAGCGGGAGACGCCCGGCGACCTGACGTACAACATCGGGCGCGGCGAGGGCGTGTCGGTGCGCGAACTCGCGGATCTGGTGGCCGAGGTCACGGGCCGCAGGACTCCCCCGGTCGTCGAGCCGCGGCGGGCCGGTGACGCGGCGAAGGCCGTCGCGTCGGTCGACGCGATCACCACGGACCTGGGCTGGACGGCCCGGCGCGGGGTACGCGAAATGGTCGAATCGGCGTGGGAAGGGTGGCTGCTGCGCCACCCCGAACTGCCCGCCGGCTGACCCGTAAAAGATCTTGGCGCATCGCTGACCTGCGGGCATTCCCGCAGGTCAGAGGGAATGACAACGGTGTTCACTCCCGTGTTGCTCGATACCCCCCACCCGTAGTTCACTGGGCCGCGTCGGCACGATCGAACTGACCGGGAGGCAACCTCATGGGGGCTGGGCACGATCACGGACACACACACGGCGGCGCGCCGCCTCCCGGGACCGCGACCGCCGCGTACAAGGGGCGGCTGCGGATCGCGCTGGGGATCACCCTGTCCGTCATGGTCATGGAGATCATCGGCGGGATCGCGTCCGACTCGCTGGCCCTGATCGCCGACGCCGCGCACATGGCGACGGACGCGGTCGGGCTGGCCCTGGCACTCCTCGCGGTCCACTTCGCCAACCGGCCGTCGACCGGCAACCGCACGTTCGGCCTCGCCCGCGCCGAGATCCTGGCCGCGCTCGCCAACTGTCTGCTGCTGCTCGGCGTCGGCGGCTTCCTGCTCTTCGAGGCGGTCGAGCGCTTCATCACCCCCGCCGACACCAAGGGCGGACTCGCGATCATCTTCGCGGCGGTCGGTATGGTCGCCAATCTGATCTCCCTCTCCCTGCTGATGCGCGGCCAGAAGGAGAGCCTCAATGTGCGCGGCGCGTATCTGGAGGTGCTGGCCGACACGCTGGGTTCGGTCGCCGTGCTGATCTCGGCGACGGTCATCCTCACCACCGGCTGGCAGGCGGCCGACCCGATCGCCTCCCTGGTGATCGGGCTGATGATCGTCCCGAGGACGGTGAAGCTGCTGCGCGAGACGCTGAACGTGCTGCTGGAGGCGGCGCCCAAGGGTGTGGACATGGCCGAGGTCAGGGCGCACATAGTGGCACTGCCCGGGGTGGAGGACGTGCACGACCTGCACGCCTGGACGATCACCTCCGGTATGCCGGTGCTCTCGGCGCACGTGGTGGTGAGCCAGTCCGTACTGGACTCCGTCGGCCACGAGAAGATGCTCCACGATCTCCAGGGCTGCCTCGGCGACCACTTCGACGTCGAACACTGCACCTTCCAGTTGGAGCCGATGGGGCACGCCGAGCACGAGGCGAATCTCTGCCACTGATCGCTGCCACTGCTCTCTGCCACTGAGGGGGGCCCGCGCCCCGGGTTGGGGCCCTGTTAGAGTCGCGGCCGGAGGCGCGGTGCCTCCCCCTGTCGTGAGAGGAGCTGAGGTTGATGACCGTCGCAGTGGAGGTCGCCATGCGCGGCACACGGTCCTTCCTCACCTTCCGGGCTGCCGGCTGACCGGTCCGCACCACACCGGTCCGCGTCGGCCGGAGCCCCTCACACAAGGGTTCTCACGTTGTCCGACAACGACACGCACGACATCAACGACATCCACGAAGCGTTCTTCGCTCTCCACCACGGGCTGCCCCGGCAGGGGCCCGGCTCCGACGCCACCACCCGGCGGCTGCTGTCCTACGCCGGACCGCTGCCGTCGCAGCCGCGTGTGCTCGACCTGGGCTGCGGCCCCGGCCGGGTCTCGCTGCTGCTGGCAGCCGAGGCCGACGCGCGGGTGACCGCCGTCGATCTGCACGAGCCGTTCCTGGCCGAGCTGCGGCAGAGCGCCGAAGCCCGGGGGCTCACCGGCTCGATCCGCACGCAGGTGGCGGACATGGCCGAACTCCCCTACCCGGACGGGTCGTTCGACCTGGTCTGGGCGGAGAGCTCGATCTACTCCATCGGCTTCGACACGGGTCTGTCCCGCTGGCGGCGGCTGCTCGCACCCGGCGGCGCCCTGGTCGTCACCGAGTGCGAGTGGACGACGGCCGACCCGAGCGCCGAGGCGCGTGCCTTCTGGGACGAGCAGTACGCGCTGCGTACGACCGCGGAGAACACGGCCGCGGCCGTCGCCGCCGGTTACGCCGTGCTGGAGGTGTACCGGCAGCCTTCGGGCGACTGGGACGAGTACTACGGCCCGCTCACCGAGCGGGCCGACTCGGCCGACCTGCGGGCGCCGGGTATGGCGCAGGCGCTCGACCTGACCCGTGCGGAGATCGCGATGCGCCGCGAGCACGGTTCGGAGTACGGCTACACCGGCTATGTCCTGCGTCCGGATCCGGCGGCCGGGGCCGCCGGCGGGACGTCCGGGGCGCCGGCGGCGTAACGGTTCCCACCTCGGCGACAGCCGGGACGTGACGCCCGTGTCCGCCCCCGTGGAGCACACCACGGGGGCGGACATGCCCGTTTCGCGGAAGTGCGGACAAGACGCTCTCGTACGGCAGACTTGGGGGCCGAGGACCGAAGCGAAGGATGGCTATGCCGACCACACCTGTCACTGCCACGAGCACCTCGCCGAACGGCGCCCAAGAAGCGATCATGCTGGAGCTGGTCGACAAGGACGGCAATACCATCGGCACGGCGGAGAAGCTCGCGGCACACCAGCCACCGGGTCAGCTGCACCGCGCGTTCTCCGTGTTCCTCTTCGACGAGCGGGGCAGGTTGCTGATCCAGCGCCGCGCGCTCGGCAAGTACCACTCCCCCGGCGTCTGGTCGAACACCTGCTGCGGGCACCCGTATCCGGACGAGGCGCCCTTCGCCGCCGCCGCCCGGCGTACGTACGAGGAGCTCGGCATCTCGCCCACGCTGCTCGCCGAGGCGGGCACGGTCACCTACCACCACCCGGACCCGGGGTCCGGTCTGGTCGAGCACGAGTACAACCACCTCTTCGTCGGGCTGGCCCAGGGGACGCTGCGGCCCGACCCGACCGAGATCGGCGACACGGCCTTCGTCACACCGGCGGAGCTGGACGAGCGGCACCGGTCGGCGCCGTTCTCCGCCTGGTTCATGACCGTGCTGGACGCGGCGCGCCCCGCGATGAGGGAACTCACAGGGCCGGCCGGGGGCTGGTAGCCGGGCCGCGCTCCTCCTGGATCACCGGGGTCAGGGCGGGCACCACGACGGCGTCCGGCGTCAGCGGCAGCAGGGCCCAGACGATCTTCCCGCCGCTCGCCGTGTGCTCGACGTCGCAGGTGCCGCCCGCCTCCAGGGTGATCTCCCGTACGAGCAGCAGTCCGCGCCCGCCGGTCTGCGCGTAGTCCCGCTCCAGCGGCTTCGGCCGGTAGGGGTGGCTGTCCTCCACGGACACCCGGATCCAGTCGGCGGCGATGGCGACCTCCACCGCCAGCTCGGGCGAGAGCAGGGCCGCGTGCCGTACGGCATTGGTCACCAGCTCCGACACGATCAGCAGCAGCCCCTGGGCGGTGTCGTCGGACAGCGGGACGCCCTGCCGGTCCAGCAGGTCCCGGACGGCGTGCCGGGACTGCGGCACGGAGACCTCGACGGTGGGCGCCGTGAACCGCCAGACCCCCTCGTACGGCTCCGGTCTGGCCGGCACACTCCCGAGGCTCTCCATCACCGCGACACCCATCCTCGGTTCCCCAGCGCTCCGGGCGCGCTGTCCGTCGGACACCGAGTCTTCGGAACAACGCCGGACGGACCGGGGCACTGAACAGAAGTCAGCGCCTATCGATGGATAGTGTCCGGGCCCGCCCGACCCTGTTGCGCGTTTGACCGACCGTGTCTTTTTCCGGCCGCCTCGTGATCATGGGTTCGGCTTGGTGATCACGCGTTCACCGGCCCCGGATAGCATCCGGCGCATGGATCCCACGCCCACCGAAACCGCGGCGCCACGGCTGACCGCGACCGTCGCCGACGGGGTCGCCACCGTGACCATCGCGCACCGGGCCAAGCGCAACGCGCTGACGCCGCAGATGTGGCGGGCGCTGCCCGAACTGCTGGCCCGGCTGGCGTCGGATCCCGCCGTACGCGCCCTGGTGCTCACCGGCGCTGGTGACGTCTTCAGCGCGGGCGCCGACATCGGCGCGCTGCGTGAGCCCGGCGACGCCACGCAGGATCTCAGCGTGCGGGCGGAGGAGGCGCTGGCGGCGTTCCCCAAGCCGACGCTGGCGGCCGTACGCGGCTACTGCGTGGGCGGCGGCGCCCAGTTGGCGGTCGCCTGCGACCTGCGGTTCGCGGAGGAGGGCGCCCAGTTCGGGATCACACCCGCGAAGCTCGGTGTCGTCTACCGGTCGTCGTCGACCCGCCGGCTGGTCTCCCTGGTCGGGCCGTCGACCGCCAAGTACCTGTTGTTCTCCGGGGAGTTGATCGAGACCGGGCACGCCCTGCGGGTCGGCCTGCTGGACGAGGTGCTCGCGCCGGGCCAACTGGGCGTGCGGGTGGCCGAGTTCACCCGCGTACTGGCCGCGCGCTCGCAGCTCACCCAGGCGGCGGCGAAGGAGTACGCGACGGGCCGCGAGGACCGGGACGCGTACTGGGACGAGCAGGCCCGCGGCAGCGGCGACCGGGAGGAGGGCGTGACCGCCTTCCTGGAGCGCCGGACGCCGCGGTTCGGGTGGACGGTGCGGGACGGGGCCTGAGACGCCGCCCTGGGACGGCTGACGGCCGCCACCCCGGGCTTCCCGGCGTACTGACCAGTCGGTAACGTGCGGGCATGACGACTCTCGCCCCACGCGCCGGACGCCGCTGCCACAACGCCGTCAATCCGCTCCACTCGACGGTCTACTTCTCCCCGGACCTCGGCAAGGAACTCGCCGAGGTCGGTGTCGGCGACCCGAGGGCCGCCTATTTCGCCGGGCGCGGCGCCGCGATGGGCGCGGTCGGGCCCGGCGTGATCGCCGCCGCCTTCTACAACTTCAACTACGAGCTGGTCGCCCGGCACGTCCCGGCCGTGTGGCGGGTCGCCTCGCCCGAGACCGTCCTCGACGCCCGGCTGCGCGCCGTCGACTCCACGCTGCGGCGTGTCCTCGGTGACGAGGCCGTCGCGTCCGACGAGATGGCCGAGGCCGCCCGGCTCGCGCTGCGCGCCGCCGAGGCGTGCACCCGGCACGCACGGCCGCTGTACGCCGCGCACGCCGATCTGCCGGTGCCCGAGCAGCCGCACCTCGCGTACTGGCACGCCGCCACGCTGCTGCGCGAACACCGTGGTGACGGCCACGTCGCCGCGCTGCTGTCCGCCGGGCTCGACCCCGTCGAGGCGCTCGTCAGCCACACGGCGACCGGCAAGGGCATGTCACCGCGCTGGGTGCTCCGTACCCGGGGCTGGGCCCGTACGGACTGGGACGCCGCCGCCGGGCGGCTGCGGGAGCGCGGGCTGCTGGACGACGCGGAGGAGCTGACCGAGGCCGGCGTCGCGCTCCGTGCCGAGCTGGAGGAGCTCACGGACCGGCTGGACACCGCTCCGTACGAGCATCTGGGCACCGACGGGGTCGAGCGTCTCACCGAGCTGGGACGCGGGTTTCTCCTGGCCGCGGCCGGTGCCGGGGCCTTCCCGGACGACCTCATCGGGAAGGACTGACGTTTGCGGACGCGCTGAGCGGCAAACTGGAGTGTGTGGGTCAGTACAACCGATCCGCACATCTATCGGGAGGTTTCAGTCATGCGTGCCATCGCAGATGCACTTCGCGCCGTCGGTGGCGCCATCGCCACCGTGGTCACCCTGCCGTTCCGGCTCGTCGCCAAGCTGTTCGGCGGCGCCTCGCGCGGCACCGGTGGTGGTGGTCGCCCGCGCCGCGCCTGACCCGGTCACGTCTGCCGCACCCCGACTCCGAGAGGGCGCGCGACACGGCGCCCGGCCACCCGGCACAATGCAGGCACAAGCACAGCCAGCACGAGAGCCGAGTCGGGGAGAACGTGACGACGTCCATCGAAGGCAGGATCGCCGGGGAGCTCGGCGTACGCGAGCGGCAGGTGAAGGCGGCCGTCGAGCTGCTGGACGGCGGATCGACCGTGCCGTTCATCGCTCGCTACCGCAAGGAAGCGACCGAGATGCTCGACGACGCGCAGTTGCGTACGCTCGAAGAGCGCCTGCGCTACCTGCGTGAACTGGAAGAGCGCCGGACGGCGATCCTCCAGTCCGTGAACGAACAGGGCAAGCTGGACGAGGCCTTGGAGGCGCGGATCCGGGCCGCCGACACCAAGTCGCGGCTTGAGGACATCTATCTGCCCTTCAAGCCCAAGCGCCGTACGAAGGCGCAGATCGCCCGCGAGGCCGGGCTCGAACCGCTCGCGGACGGACTGCTGAACAACCCGTCGGTGGACCCCCTGACGGCCGCGGCGGCATTCGTCGACCCCGACAAGGGTGTCGCGGACGCCGCCGCCGCGCTGGACGGCGCGCGTGCCGTCCTCACCGAGCGCTTCTCCGAGGACGCCGACCTGATCGGCGAGCTGCGTGAGCGCATGTGGACGCGCGGCCGGCTCACGGCGAAGGTCCGGGAGGGCAAGGGCAACGCGACGGAGGGTCCCGCCGCCAAATTCGCGGACTACTTCGACTTCGCCGAGGCCTTCACGGCGCTCCCCTCGCACCGCATGCTCGCGCTCTTCCGCGGCGAGAAGGAGGAGATCCTCGATCTCAGCCTGGAGCCGGAGGCCGACGACGCCGACGCGCTGCCGGGTCCGAGCGCGTACGAGAACATGGTCGCGCGCCGCTTCGGCGTCGCGGACCGCGGCCGGCCGGGCGACAAGTGGCTTGCCGAAACGGTCCGTTGGGCCTGGCGTACCCGGATCCTCGTCCACCTCGGTATCGATCTGCGGCTGCGGCTGCGTACGGCCGCCGAGGACGAGGCGGTACGGGTCTTCGCGTCGAACCTGCGCGATCTGCTGCTGGCCGCGCCCGCGGGGACACGCGCCACGCTCGGGCTCGACCCCGGTTTCCGTACGGGGGTCAAGGTCGCCGTCGTCGACGCGACGGGCAAGGTCGTCGGTATCGACACGATCCACCCGCACGTCCCGGCGAACAGGTGGGACGAGTCCCTGGCGACGCTCGCGCGGCTCTGCGCCGAGCACTCCGTGGACCTCATCGCCATCGGCAACGGCACGGCGTCCCGTGAGACGGACAAGCTGGCGGGTGAACTGATCGCGAAGCACCCGGAGTTGAAGCTGACGAAGGTGATGGTCTCGGAGGCGGGCGCCTCCGTGTACTCCGCCTCCGCGTTCGCCTCCCAGGAGCTGCCGGACCTCGACGTGTCGATCCGCGGCGCCGTCTCCATCGCGCGGCGCCTCCAGGACCCGCTCGCCGAGCTGGTCAAGATCGACCCCAAGTCGATCGGCGTCGGCCAGTACCAGCACGACCTGTCCGAGGTGAAGCTCTCGCGCTCGCTCGACGCGGTCGTGGAGGACTGTGTGAACGGCGTCGGTGTCGACGTCAACACCGCGTCCGCGCCGCTGCTTTCGCGGGTCTCCGGCATCGGTGCCGGTCTCGCCGAGAACATCGTCGCGCACCGGGACTCCAACGGGCCGTTCCGCTCACGGCGCGCGCTGAAGGACGTGGCGCGGCTGGGGCCGAAGGCGTACGAGCAGTGCGCGGGCTTCCTGCGGATCCGGGACGGGGACGATCCGCTGGACGCGTCGTCCGTCCACCCGGAGGCGTATCCGGTGGTTCGCGCGATGGTGAAGACGACGGGCGGCGAGGTCGCGGCGCTGATGGGCAACGCGGGGGCGCTGCGCTCGCTGCGGCCCGCCGACTTCGTCAGCGACGCGTTCGGTCTGCCGACGGTCACGGACATCCTGCGCGAGCTGGAGAAGCCGGGGCGGGACCCGCGGCCGGCGTTCAAGACGGCGACGTTCAAGGACGGCGTCGAGAAGATCGGCGACCTCACCGCCGGGATGGTGCTGGAGGGCGTCGTCACGAACGTGGCGGCGTTCGGGGCGTTCGTGGACATCGGGGTGCACCAGGACGGACTGGTGCATGTGTCGGCGATGTCGAAGACGTTCGTGAAGGACCCGCGCGATGTCGTGAAGCCGGGCGACGTGGTGCGGGTGAAGGTGCGGGAGGTCGACATCCCGCGCAAGCGGATCTCGCTGACGCTGCGGCTGGACGACGAGGCGGAGTCCGGCGGGGGCGGTGGCGACGAGCGGGCGCCGCAGCAGCGGCGGGGCGGCGGCGGTGGCGGTGGCAAGGGCCGCGGCTCCGGCGGCGGCGACCGGGGCGGCGACCGGGGCGGTTCGAAGCGCCAGCAGCCCGCGAGGCCGGCGAAGCCCGCGCCCACGAACAGCGCGATGGCCGACGCGCTGCGCAGGGCGGGGCTCGGCGGCTGAGCGAGGGCTACTGCGTCCTCGGACCGTTCCTCCGGGAACGGTCCGAGGGGCCCGCAGCCGCCCGCTTCCCCCGCTGACTCGTCAGGACTCCGTCACCTTGCCCGCCGCGATCTCGATACGGCGGGTCGTGTTGACCGACTCCAGCATCCGGCGGTCGTGCGTGACCAGCAGCAGCGTGCCCTCGTAACTGTCGAGTGCCGACTCCAGTTGTTCGATCGCCGCCAGGTCCAGGTGGTTCGTCGGCTCGTCCAGGACCAGAAGGTTCACGCCCCGGCCCTGGAGCAGCGCCAGGGCCGCGCGGGTGCGTTCGCCCGGGGAGAGCGTGGTGGCCGGGCGCAGCACATGGGCCGCCTTGAGGCCGAACTTGGCCAGCAGCGTGCGGACTTCGGCCGGCTCCGTGTCCGGTACGGCCGCGCAGAACGCGTCGAGCAGGGTCTCCGTGCCGTGAAAGAGCGCGCGGGCCTGGTCGACCTCTCCCACCACCACGCCCGAGCCGAGCGAGGCCGCGCCCGTGTCGGGTGAGAGCCGGCCGAGGAGGAGCGCCAGCAGGGTGGACTTGCCCGCGCCGTTCGCGCCGGTGATCGCGACCCGGTCCGCCCAGTCGATCTGGAGCGAGGCGGGTCCGAAGTGGAAGTCGCCGCGCCGGACTTCGGCGCCGTTCAGTGTCGCGACGACCGAGCCGGAGCGCGGGGCCGAGGCGATCCGCATCTGGAGTTCCCACTCCTTGCGGGGCTCGTCGACGGCCTCGGCGTCCAGACGTTCGATCAGGCGCTGGGTCTGACGGGCCTTCGCGGCCTGCTTCTCGGTGGACTCGGAGCGGAACTTGCGGCCGATCTTGTCGTTGTCCGTCGCCTTGCGGCGCGCGTTCTTGACGCCCTTCTCCATCCAGGAGCGCTGCGTCTGTGCCCGCCCCTGGAGAGCCGTGCGCTTGTCGGCGTACTCGTCGTACTCCTCGCGGGCGTGCTGTCTGGCCCGCTCGCGCTCTTCGAGATACGCCGCGTAGCCGCCGCCGAAGAGGCTGACCTGCTGCTGGGCCAGGTCGAGTTCGAGGACCTTGGTGACGGTGCGGGTCAGGAACTCACGGTCGTGGCTGACCAGGACCGTGCCGGCGCGCAGGCCCGTGACGAAGGATTCGAGCCGTTCGAGTCCGTCGAGATCGAGGTCGTTCGTGGGCTCGTCCAGGAGGAAGACGTCGTAGCGGGAGAGCAGCAGGGACGCGAGTCCGGCGCGGGCCGCCTCACCGCCGGAGAGCGCGGTCATGGGCTGGTCGAGCCCGACGGTCAGCCCGAGGGACGCGGCCACTTCCTCGGCGCGCTCGTCGAGGTCGGCGCCGCCGAGTCCGAGCCAGCGCTCCAGCCCGACGGCGTACGCGTCGTCGGCGCCGGGCGCGCCGTCGACCAGGGCCTGCGTGGCCGCGTCGAGCCCGGCCTGGGCGTCGGTGACGCCCGTACGGCGGGCGAGGAAGTCCCGTACGGATTCACCGGGGTGGCGCTCGGGCTCCTGCGGGAGATGGCCCACCGCGGCGGTGGGCGGGGAGAGGCTCAGCGCCCCGTCCTCGGGCGTGTCGAGCCCGGCGAGCAGCCGGAGCAGGGTCGACTTCCCGGCCCCGTTGACCCCGACGAGACCGATCACGTCGCCGGGCGCGACGACGAGGTCGAGCCCGGTGAAGAGTGCGCGGTCGCCGTGGCCGGCGGCGAGATTCTTGGCGACGAGAGTGGCAGTCATCAGACCGTCGATTCTAGATGGTGGGTGGTCGGAGGAGGCCGGCCGGCTTGTAGAGGGCCAGGCTGCCCGCCACGGCGCCGGCCGAGCGGATCGCCCGTCCAGTGGACGCAGGCGGGCCGCCGCAGCGTGTTCCCGCGTGCCAGGGGGTGTCTTGCCGATCAGGCCGGATCAGGGAGCGCCCGCCGCGCAGCGGCTGATGTCACGTTGGTGCGGTGCGTCGCGAGGCGGAGGATCGGCCTCGTACCGGGCGTACTCGCATAACCCAGCGACTCCGGGACCCAGGGGAAGCGCGGGAGCCGAGGGTGCCGAGGGTGGCGCCGTGCAGGGGGCACAGGGGCGCCGGCATCGGCGCGAGGCCGTCGGTCTCCGGGATTCGAGACGCATGTGTCGTACGGCGATTCGCGGCTCGCCGGGGCCGTCGTCGGTACGTCGTGGGCGGGCCCAGTCTCGCCCGTCGGGCACGGGCTGTCCGGCGAATCGCGCCCTCGGCTACCGTCCCGGCATGACTGAGACCGTGATCGTGATCGGTGGCGGGGTCGTCGGGCTGACGACCGCCGTCGTACTGGCCGAACAGGGCCGACGGGAGCGGCGCGTCCGCGTGTGGTCGCGGGACCCCGCCGCGGACACCACGTCCGCGGTGGCGGGCGCGCTGTTCTGGCCGTACCGGATCGAGCCCGCCGAGCTGGTCGGTCCGTGGTCGCTGCGCTCGCTGCGCGAGTACGTGACGCTGGCCCGGGATCCGGAGGCGACCGGCGTACGCGTGGTGGCGGGCGTGACGACCGACACCCCGTGGACGGAGCTGGGGAGCTGGGGGCGGGAGCTGCCCGAGCTGCGGGAGGCGCGCGCCGACGAGCTGCCCGCCGGGGCCCGTCAGGGGCTGCGCGGCCGGGTGCCGCTGATCGACATGCCGACGCATCTGCGGTATCTGGAGGAGCGGTTGCGCGCGGCCGGCGGGAGTGTGGAGCGGCGTACGGTCGCCGGCTTCGAGGAGGCGGCGGCCGAGGCGGCCGTCGTGGTCAACTGCTCGGGGCTCGCCGCCCGCGAGCTGGTGCCGGACGCGTCGGTGTTCCCGGTGCGGGGGCAGCTCGTGATCGTGGAGAACCCGGGGATCGAGGAGTGGCTGGTGTCCAAGGGCGAGGACCCGGCCGGCCCGTCGTACCTCTTCCCGCAGCCGTTCGGTCTGATACTCGGCGGCACCGCCGAGGAGCACGCGTGGGAGCCGCGTCCCGACCCGGCGACCGCCGCCACGATCGTCGAGCGCTGTGCGGCGCTGCGGCCGGAGGTGCGGGGCGCGCGGGTGCTCGGGCACCGGGTGGGGCTGCGTCCCGCGCGGCCGGCGGTGCGGATCGAGGCCGTCCAACTGCCGGGCGGGGCCCGGCTGGTGCACAACTACGGCCACGGCGGCGCGGGCGTCACCGTGGCCTGGGGCTGTGCGGAGGAGGCCGCCCGGCTGGCGGGGTGAACCCCGACGGGGCCGCCCGCCGGGGTGAATCCCGGCGGGCGGCCTCCGTACCCAGGAGGCCGGTCAGCGTGGAGCCGACGTCTCCGGGGTGCTGCCGGTCGGCTCGTCGTCGGGCGTCGGGCCGATCTGGATCTCGAAGTCGCCGTCGTACTGCTCGTGTCCGGCGATGACGGCCGACTCGACGACCTCGGCGCCCCGTTCCCCACGGATGATCAGGGGGTCGTGGCGCAGGTCGCGCAGGAGGGCCACACACATGCCGATCATGACGAGCGCGAAGGGCGCGGCGACGAGGATCGTCATGTTCTGGAGCCCCTGGAGCGCGTCCTTCTCGCCGTCGCCGACGAGCAGCATCACCGCCGCGACGGCGCCGGTCACCACACCCCAGAAGACGATCACGTACTTGTTGGGTTCGAAGTGGCCCTTCTGGGAGAGCGTGCCCATCACGATGGACGCGGCGTCGGCGCCGGAGACGAAGAAGATACCGACGAGGATCATCACCAGCACGCTGGTGACGGTGGCGATCGGGAAGTCCTGGAGCAGCTGGAACAGCTGCCCCTCGGCCGTCGCCTCGTTGCTGAGGTCACCCTCGCGCCGCTGGAGCCTGATGGCCGACCCGCCGAAGATGGCGAACCAGATCAGGCTCACGGTGCTCGGTACGAGGATGACGCCGCCCACGAACTGACGGATCGTCCGGCCCCGGCTGATCCGGGCGATGAACATACCGACGAAGGGCGTCCAGGAGATCCACCACGCCCAGTAGAAGACCGTCCAGCTGCCGAGCCAGTCGGCGACGCCCCGGCCGCTGCTGGCCTCGGTACGGCCGGCCAGTTCGGCGAGGTCGCCGAAGTAGGCCGCGATCGATGTCGGCAGCAGGTCGAGGATGAAGACGGTGGGGCCGAGGATGAACACGAACAGGGCGAGGAACAGCGCCAGCACCATGTTGGTGTTGGACAGCCACTGGATGCCCTTCTCCACACCGGAGACCGCCGAGGCCACGAACGCCAGGGTCAGGACGGCGATGATGACGACGAGCAGCGCCGTGCTGACGTTGTCCCGCCAGTTCAGCTCGGTGAATCCGCTGCCGATCTGGAGGGCGCCGAGGCCCAGCGAGGCGGCCGAGCCGAAGAGCGTCGCGAAGATGGCGAGGATGTCGATGACGCGGCCGGGGCCGCCGTACGCGTTCTTCTCGCCGATGAGCGGCACGAAGACCGCGCTGATCGTCTGGCGCCGCTTGCGCCGGAAGGTGCTGTACGCGATGGCGAGCCCGACCACGGCGTAGATGGCCCAGGGGTGCAGCGTCCAGTGGAAGAGCGTGGTCGCCATGGCGGTCTCGGTGGCCGCCGCCGCGTCCTGCGGATTGGTGCCGGGGGGCGGGTCGGTGAAGAAGGTGAGCGGTTCGTTCACGCCGAAGAACATCAGGCCGATGCCCATGCCCGCGCTGAACATCATCGCGACCCAGGACACGGTCCTGAACTCGGGTTTCTCACCCTCTTCACCGAGTGTGATCCTGCCGTAGCGGCTGATCGCCAGCCAGAGGGCGAAGACCACGAAGCCCGACGCCACCAGGACGAAGGCCCAGCCACCGTTGTGGATCAGGCCGGAGAGCATGGAGCTGGACGCGTCCTCCAGGGAGTCGGTGGCGGCCACCCCCCAGACCACGAAGGCCAGTGTGAGGACGGCCGTGACCCCGAACACCACCCGGTCGGTCCGGGGGCGTTGGGAGTCCTGGGGATGTCCCGGCCCGGCCGTCGTGACCGGCGGCGGGCCTCCTTCGGCTCCCGATTTCTGAGCGTCCTGCGACACGGGCAACACCTTTCGGGGTTTCACGGAGATTGCGTCGGCGCTCCGTTACGCCTTAGCACATGTGACGTGGGTCTCTTTCTATCAACAAGCCTCCACCGGTTGTCCAACGGTGAGGTGGTAGGTGGCGCGTCCGTCGAGGAGAAGCGGCACCAGATTGCGCTGGGACTGACGCAGCGGCACGAAGGCGCCGTCGCCACGCGCGGGCAGGGCCTTCACGCCGTGCAGCGCCAGTTCGTCCTTCACGTCCGCGTACTGGGCGGCGTCGAGCCGGTAGCCGCAGGGCGGGTTCTCGACCGTGTCCTCGGGGGTCGCGGGCTCGTTGTCCCCGCCGCCGAAGTAGACCGGGCCCCGGTCGAGCAGTCCGGCGGCGCGGGAGAGTGCGGTGGCGGCGGAGAGCTGTACGCGGCGCTCGTCGGCGTAGCCGAACAGGCCCTTCAGGGAGTCGAGTTGACTGTCGACACGGCGCCGGTTGTTGAGCGCCGGGTCGTTCTCCTCCGCCTCGGACGCCGGGTCGACGCGGCTCTCGATGAGCAGGCCGACGGAGTGCTTGACCCCGGACGCGTTGCGCAGGATGCGCTCCTGGCCGTCGCCCGCGGTCTGCTTGATCGGGTCGCCGGTGACGGGGTCGGTCCAGATGCCGTACGTGCCGATGGTGTGGTCACCGGCGCGGGCCGCCGGGCGTACGTACGCCTCAGACAGGGTCTGGGCCTCCTTGTGCACCCGGGAGGAGGTGTTGAGGTTGCGCGGCCAGAGGTCGAAGAGGTCCTTGTCGTAGTACGGCGGGGTGGCGCCGTACTCGTGCAGGTCGTAGATGACGTCGGGCTTGCGGTCGCGGGTGAGGGCGGCCATGGCGCGGCCCTCGGCGGTCTTGAGCGCGATGTGGTCGCGGTTGATGTCGACGCCGTCGGAGTTGCCGCGGGTGTCGGCGGCCCGGCCGTCGGGGTTGGCGGTCGGGACGACGAGAACGCTCGTACGGTCCAGGAAGCGCTTCGTCGCGCGGTCCTTGGGGTAGGCGAGGTCGCGGACGGTGGTGAGGCAGGCTTCCCGGCCCGACGGCTCGTCGCCGTGCTGGCTGCAGATCAGCAGGAGGCTGGTCACCGAGCGCTTGTTGCCCAGCTCGACGAGGTTGAGCGGTCGGCCCTGCTTGGTGGTGCCGATGGTGCTGACGGCTGCCCGGTCGCCGCCGCGGTCGACGGCGGCGAGGAATTCCTGCTCCTGCGCCAGGGTGGTCCACTCGGCGCCGTCGCTCTGCTCGAAGCCGGTACGCGGCGGGGTCTGGGCCGGGGCGCCGGCGGGGGTCGCGGGGAGGGCCGACGAGGGGAGCGCGGTGAGGGGGACGACAAGGGCGGCGGCGGCCACCGTCAGTGCGAGCGTGCGAATCCGGGACGTCATCTGGTGCGGTCTCCGATGCTCGGCGGGGTGGTCCGGTGGACACATGCCCCGTGAACGGATTTCCATGGGGCGGAAACGTACTCCGGTGAACAACGGTGCGACAGAGGGCTGTCCGTGATCAGCCGTATGTCGGGAGAGACCCGCCGCCGCCGGCCGGGTGAGGCGGACCGTCCCTGCTGAGGCGTGTACGCGAGTGCTTGGGAGCGCTCTCTTGCCGCCGGGGCCAGCGGATACCCTGTACCGGTCCCGGCAGCCCGTACGGGCGTCCGCAACCACGAGGAGCGCCCGTCTTGCCCGATCAGTCGCCTGGTTCCCGGCCCACATTGGAAGCCGTCGCGGCGCGTGCCGGCGTCTCCCGGGCCACCGCGTCCCGGGTGGTCAACGGTGGCGCCGGGGTGCGGCAGCCGCTGGTCGACAAGGTGCTCAGGGCCGTGGACGAGCTGGGGTACGTCCCCAACCACGCGGCCCGCACCCTGGTCACCCGGCGGACCGGCGCGGTCGCCGTGATCATCGCGGAGCCGGAGATCCGGATCTTCTCCGACCCGTTCTTCTCGCAGCAGATACGCGGCATCAGCAAGGAACTCACCGCCCACGACACCCAGTTGGTGCTGCTCCTGCTCGAAGGGCCCGGCGACTTCGAACGGATCGCCCGGTATCTGGCGGGCGGCCATGTCGACGGCGCGCTGGCGTTCTCGCTGCACATCGACGACCCGCTGCCGGGGATCATCCGCCGGTCGGGGACACCGACGGTGTACGGCGGGCGGCCGAGCTGGACGTCGGCGCCGAGCGACCAGGGCGTGCCGTACGTGGACGCGGACAATCGCGGTGGCGCGCGGGCGGCCGTGCAGTATCTGCGGGATCTCGGGCGGGAACGTATCGCGCACATCGCGGGACCGCGCGACCAGACCTCCTCCACGGACCGGCTCGACGGCTACCGCGACGTACTGCTCGACGCCGACCCGACGCTGATCACCGAGGGCGGGTTCACGGTGGAGAGCGGTGCGCGGGCGATGAAGGAACTCCTGGACCGGCGCCCCGACCTGGACGCGGTGTTCGCGGCCAACGACCTGATGGCGTCCGGCGCGCTGCGGGTGCTGCGTGAGCGCGGGGTGTCGGTGCCCGACGAGGTGGCGCTGGTCGGTTTCGACGACATGGTCTCCGTCGCCGAGGACACCGATCCGCCGCTGACCACGATCCGGCAGGACGTGGAGGGGCAGGGGCGGCTGATGGCGCGGCTGTTGCTGCGGGGGCTCGACAAGGACAGCGAGGAGGCGCGGGCGCCGGCGTCCGTGATCACCCCGACCACATTGGTGCGGCGGGCCTCGGCCTGAGGAGTGTCACTCCGATCAGACCGGGACCCGCCGCGGGTGGGGGGTTGGGCGGTGGTTCGCCGGTGCCGTGGACCGGTGGGATCAGCCCGTGGTGCTCGCCGCCGAACGTGCGGGCACCGTGAGCGTCGTACCGTCCGAGAAGGTGACCGTCTGCTGCGTCGAGGCGAAGTTGTGGGCCGCGTACGTGCTCACCCCGCCCTTGGTGAAGACGGCCGAGGTCGGGATCGACCCGGTGATCGCCGGGTCGGGGGCGCCGACCGCGTCGAGGGTGTTGATCCAGTGGTTGACATGGGCCTTGGACTCGCCCGCCTCCGGGGAGAGGGCCGCCTGACCGGCGTCCCACTTGGCCTTCGCCTTCGCCGGGTCGGAGATCGCCTCGAACTCCCAGAGGATGTCGCGCCATTCGACGGCGGGGCCGCCGTTCTGCTGCTCCATCTCGGCGATGTTGCGGCCGATGGCCTCCTTCTCACGGCCCAGGTGGAGTGAACCGCCGGTCACGGGAAGGACGTTGATGCCGTGGATCTCCTCGGGGTTGGCGGTCCACCAGGTGGAGTACGCGCCGCCGCTGCCCCACACCATGCCGACCGTGCCGCGCTGGAAGCTCTCGGGGAAGACCTCCTGATCGGCGTCGAACCAGTACTGCCCGATCGCCTCGGACTCGGTGGCCAGCAGATACGAACCCAGCTCACGCAGTTCGTCGTTGCCGGTCGCCGAGCCCCAGAGGACCAGTCCCGCGCTGAGGTTGATGGACTCCGACGACGACTCCTGGTTGTTGCCGGCGGCGAAGCCCTGATGGCCGGAGGCCCAGCTGTGGCCCGCGTACACGTCGAAGCCGCGCAGGAAGGGGAAGTCGCTGTCCGTACGGCTCGGGTTGGCCGCGTCGCGTACCAGCGTCTCGACCATGCCGCCCCAGGCGGACTCGGCGGCCCACGCCTGGTCGTACTGGGCGACGATCGCCGCCGCGTACACGTAGTAGCTGTAGTGGAAGTGGTGGTCGTTGAGTTCGGTGTCGCTGCCGTACGACGCGGGGTAGCCGGTCAGCGTCTTCCAGTCGTTGTCGTAGCTGAACTCACTGGCGCCGCCCGCCGTGAACCACTCCTCCAGCCGGCCCTTGAGCAGGCCCACGATCTTGTCGCGGGTCGCCGTCTCACCGATCTGGTCGGCTATCGGGGCCAGTTGGGCGAGCCGGCCGAGCGCCTTGCCCGTCCAGTAGGTGTCGGTCGCGCCCGAGAACGGGTCGCCGGCGTTCACCACGTCGTCCAGCTGCGCCTTGAGCGTGGCCGCGTCGACCCCGTTCGACTCCGGCAGCGCGGGCAGCACACCGGACGCCCGCTGGCTGGTGGTGAAGGACGTGGACTCCCGCACCTTCATCGTGCCGCGCGGTGACACATAGGTGTACGGGGTGAGTTCGTCGGTCGTGTTGAGCCACTGGTGGCGGTAGAGGGCCTGGAGCGTGCCCGTCTCGGTGCCTTCCTGCGGCTCGGTGGTGAGGGTGTACGTCGCCTCGACGTCGCCGCCCTCGGCGTTCCAGCTGGTCGTGGAGCCGGTGACGAAGCTGTAGGCGTACTTGGCGTACGTCGCGAGCGCGTCCTCGGACGGCAGCAGCGCGAGCGAGAAGTAGTCCTTGTCGCCCAGCGCGGCCGTGACGCTGGAGCCGGAGACCGACCAGTCGCTGCCGGTCGGCGCGAAGAGCGCGTAGTGGTGTCCGGCGACGGTGATGCCGAGGACGTTGCCGTCGTCGGAGAAGACGGTGGGCGCCGACGCGGTGGTGATGCTGGCGTCGCCGCCCGAGCCCTTCGCGTACACGTACGGCATGCCGTGGCCGATGGTGGTCCGCAGGGTGCGGGTGCCGTCGGACCAGTAGGGCGTGACCGTCCAGTCGGACCAGTCGTCGGCCTTGGTGTCCGGGGAGTTGAGCCCGGTCAGACCGAGGGTGAGGTCGGCCTTGTGCGCGTACTCGTACTGGCGGCCGTCACCCACGATGGCGGGGGTCGTGGGATAGCCGACCTCCAGTCCGCCGGCGGTGGCCTGGTAGGTGAGGGGGTGGCCGTACATCGGGGTGGAGTACGGGTTGTCGCCGTAGCGCTGGTAGGCGACCGATGTCCACCAGTCGTTGGTGGGCACCGGCCGGTCCTTGGCCGCCTCGGTCAGCTTGGGCGTGACCGGGGCGCCGACGTTGTTGGTGGGGCCGGAGGTCCCGGCGGGGCGGGTGTCGGAGTAACTGCCCGAGCCGACGGGGATGTTCGCCGCCGCGGCGGGACCGGCGGCGGGGCCGAGCCCTACGGCGGCCATGGCGGTGACCAGAACCAGCACCGAGGCCGGTCGTCTGGAGCGGGAGGTGGGCATGTGACGGCACCTCGAAGTCATGGGGGGAGAGTGGGTCCGAGAGCGCTCTCAGATGTAAAGGAACGTAAAACTTCTGAAACCTGAGTGTCAATAGAGCGGACAGAGAAGGCAGTTGTGTTCGAGTCTTGACGGAACGGCACCGTGTCGCGCGTGGATCAGCGGCGGCGCGGGTCCGGTGCGAACGCCACGGATCCGAGCCGGGCGCCCCGGAGTTGGGCGACGACGACCGTCGCGTCCCACTCCTCGGAGGTCACCACCCGGGGAGCGAGTCCGGCGCCCCGGGCCGTATCCACCGCGCCGGGCACCTGGCGCTCGCTCGTCTCGAACAGCAGATGGCCGCCGGGTGCCAGCCAGCGGGACGCCCCGGCCGTCACACGCCGCAGGACGTCGAGCCCGTCGGCGCCGCCGTCGAGCGCCACCAGCGGCTCGTGTTCGCGCGCCTCGGACGGCAGGAGTCCGACCTCCTCGGTCGGTACGTAGGGGACGTTGGCGAGAAGGATGTCGATACGGCTCCGAAGGTCGTCCGGCAGGGCGTCGAAGAGGTCACCTTCGAGGACCGTGCCGCCCGAGCCGATGTTGCGGCGGGCGCACGCGACGGCCGAGGGGTCGATGTCGGAGGCGTACAGCTCGACCGGGCCGTGCGCCGTCGCGAGCAGCGCGGCGCCGAGCGCGCCGGAACCGCAGCACAGATCGACCACGACGGCGGGCCGTCCGGCACCGGTCTGGTGGGCCAGGGCCGCCGCCTGCCGTACGAGGAACTCGGTGCGGCGCCGGGGGACGAAGACCCCGGCGTCGACGGCGATCCGCAGGCCGTAGAACTCGGCCCAGCCGATGACGTGCTCCAGGGGCAGTCCGGCGGCGCGGCGGCCCACCATGGCGGTGAGATCGGCGGGGGTTCGCGCGGCGGAGACCAGGAGCCGGGCCTCGTCCTCGGCGAAGACACAGCCGGCGGCGCGGAGTCTGGTGACGACGGCGGGGAGGGAGGGCAGGGCGGAGGAGAAGGGGGTGGAGGCTGTTGCCGACATGGAAACCTTTCGGGGCGCCTACGGGCGCTCCGGCGGTCTCAGTCTGTCGGACGGACCGCGCGGCCGTGGAAGGGGAGCACCCGGCCTGACACTGCGGTAATGGGTCCCACCTCCTGGGTCTTGGTACGGGCTCTGCGTAGGTCGGGGGTCACAGTACCCCACCGGTGCGGCGGGCACGATCGTGTGCTGTCGGGCTCCCGCGTGGGTGCGTGACCGGTTGGTGAGGGTGAATCGCGGCGGGGCGGCCCCCGGCGACTCCCCACGTCGCCCGATGTCGCCGTGTCGCCCGATGTCGCCGCGTGCTGTGCGGAATCACTTCGCCCGGTGGCTACCGGGAAGTAACTACGCCTGGTTTGATGAACGGCGCCGCTCCGCCCCCACCGACCCGGGAGTCCCCGTGCCGCACCCCGTGCTCCGCCGCGTCCCCGCCGTCGCGCTGTCCGGCGTGCTCGCCCTCGCGACCCTGACCGCGACCGCGCCCACCGCCTCGGCGTCGCCCGCCACCCCGGCGCCCCGACAGGCCGCCGACACACCGGCGTTGAAGGTGCTGACCTACAACACGTTCCTGTTCAGCAAGCTCCTCCATCCCAACTGGGGGCAGGACCACCGGGCGGCGGCGATCCCGGCGGCCCCGTTCTACGGCGGCAACGACGTGGTCGTCGTACAGGAAGCCTTCGACAATTCGTCGTCGGACGCGCTCCAGCGCGACTCGGCCGCCCAGTACCCGTACCAGACACCGGTGTTGGGCCGGAGCAAGAGCGGCTGGGACGCGACCGGCGGTTCGTACTCCGCCCTCACCCCGGAGGACGGTGGCGTCGCCGTCCTCAGCAAGTGGCCGATCGTCCGCCAGGAGCAGTATGTGTTCCAGGACGCCTGCGGCGGCGACTGGTTCTCCAACAAGGGCTTCGTCTATGCCGAGTTGGACGTCGACGGCAGCAAGGTCCATCTGGTCGGCACCCACACGCAGTCGACCGACCCCGGCTGCGCGGCGGGCGAGGCGGCCGTGGTGCGGAGCAGTCAGTTCAAGGCGATCGACGCGTTCCTGGACGCCAAGGGCATCCCGGCGTCCGAACAGGTCCTGGTCGCGGGGGATTTCAACGTCGACTCGCACAGCGCGGAGTACGCGTCGATGCTCGCCGACGGGGGGCTCGCCGACGCGGACGCGCGGACCGGGCACCCGTACTCCTTCGACACGACGGACAACTCGATCGCGTCCGAGCGCTACCCCGACGACCCGCGCGAAGACCTCGACCATGTCCTGCACCGCGCGGGCCACGTGAGGCCCGGCGGCTGGACGAACGAGGTGGTGAAGGAGCGGAGCGCGCCCTGGACGGTGTCGAGCTGGGGCACCTCGTACACGTACACCAACCTCTCCGACCACTATCCGGTCGTCGCCTCGGCCGCCCAGGACTGAGGGACCGCCAAGGCCGGACAGCCCCCGACCGCGTCCTCGCCCGTCTTTCGCAGTAGTGGTGAGACAGCAATACTGTCGCCATGGACACTGAGGCCGGGACCGCGCACGCGGCCGGGGCCGGCCGGGAGCCGACGCTCACCGTCGACGAACTGGCCGCCCGCGCCGGGGTCACCGTGCGCACCATCCGCTTCTACAGCACGCGCGGTCTGCTGCCGCCGCCGGTGATCGGCCCGCGCCGCGTCGGCCACTACGGCCCCGACCATCTCTCGCGACTCGCGCTCATCGAGGAGCTTCAGCACCAGGGCATGACGCTCGCGGCGATCGAGCGCTATCTGGAGCAGCTGCCGCCGGATCTGAGCGCGCACGACCTGGCGATCCACCGCGCGCTGGTGGCGACCTGGGCGCCGGACTCGGCGGAGGACGCGACCCGCGCCGAGCTGGTGCGGCGCGCGGGGCGGGCCCTGTCCGACGAGGACATCGACCGGCTCGCGGCGATGGGAGTCCTGGCCCGCGCGGACACGGCCGAATCCACAGACTCCCCCGACTCCCCCGACTCGCCCGACTCCTCCCACTCCCCCGGTCATTACCGGCTCGATCCGGGGCTGCTGCGGCTGGGTGTCGAGCTGCTGGACGTGCCGATCGCGCACGAGACGATCCTCGCCGCGCGCACCGTCCTGCTGGAGCACACCCGCTCGGCCGCGCACGAGCTGTCGCGCCTCTTCCGGGACGAGGTGTGGAATCCGTACGAGAAGAGCGGGCCGGCCCCGGAGCGGGTCGCGGAGATGAAGGCCCTGTCGGCCCATATGCAGCCGATGGTCGTGCAGGCGCTGGTCACCGCGTTCCAGCGGTCGCTGAAGGAGGAGTTGCGGGCCGCGTTCACGGACGGGTGACGCGGCCCGCGCCCGGCGATCAGCCGTCGTGGTAGGTCTCGCCGCGCTCGGCCTTCGCCACCAGCGACGCGGGCGGTGCGAACCGCTCCCCGTAGGTCGCGGCCAGCTCGCGCGCCCGTGCGACGAAACCGGGCAGACCGCCCTCGTACCCGTTGATGTACTGGAGCACCCCACCCGTCCAGGGCGGGAATCCGATGCCCATGATCGAGCCGATGTTGGCGTCGGCGACCGTCGTCAGGACGTTCTCGTCCAGGCAGCGCACGGAGTCCAGCGCCTCCGAGAAGAGCATGCGCTCCTTGAGGTCGGTGAACGGCACCTCGGTGTCCGGCTTGGTGAAGTGCTCGCGCAGGCCCGGCCAGAGACCGGTGCGGGTGCCGTCCTCGGCGTAGTCGTAGAAACCGGCGCCGCCGGCGCGCCCCGGGCGGCCGAACTCGTCCACCATGCGGTCGATGACCGCGTCCGCCGGGTGCGGGGTCCAGGTGCCGCCCGCGTCCTCGACCGCGCGCCGCGTCTCGTCGCGGATCTTGCGCGGCAGGGTGAGGGTCAGCTCGTCCATCAGGGACAGGACCTTGGCGGGGTAGCCGGACTGGGCCGCCGCCTGTTCGACGGAGGCGGGCTCGACGCCCTCGGCGACCATCGCGACGCCCTCGTTGATGAACCGGCCGATGACGCGCGAGGTGAAGAAGCCACGGGAGTCGTTGACGACGATCGGTGTCTTCTTGATCTGCCGGACCAGGTCGAAGGCGCGCGCGAGTGCTTCGTCGCCGGTCTTCTCGCCCTTGATGATCTCCACGAGCGGCATCTTGTCGACGGGGGAGAAGAAGTGCAGACCGATGAAGTCGGCGGGCCGGGTGACACCGTCGGCGAGGGCGGTGATGGGCAGTGTCGAGGTGTTGGAGCACAGGAGCGCGTCGGGTTCGACGACGTCCTGGATCTCCTGGAACACCGTGTGCTTGAGCGCCGTGTCCTCGAAGACCGCCTCGATCACGGCGTCGCAGCCCGCGAGGTCGGCGGCCTCGGCGGTCGGGGTGATCCGGGCCAGCACCGCGTCCCGGCCCGCCTCGGTCGTACGGCCCCGGGCGACCGCCTTGGCCAGCAGCTTCTCGGAGTACGCCTTGCCCCTGGCCGCCGCCTCGGCCGTGACGTCCTTGAGGACGACGTCGATACCGGCGCGGGCGCAGGAGTAGGCGATGCCCGCTCCCATCATCCCGGCGCCCAGCACGGCGACCTTGCGCACCGGGCGCTTCTCGACGCCCCTGGGGCGGCTGGCGCCCGAGTTGACCGCCTGGAGGTCGAAGAAGAACGCCTGGATCATGTTCTTGGCGGTCTGCCCGGTGACCAGCTCGGTGAAGTACCGGGCCTCGATGGTCTGCGCGGTCTCGAAGTCGACCTGCGAGCCCTCGACGGCGGTGGCCAGGATGTTGCGCGGGGCGGGGTAGGGGGCGCCGCCGGTCTGCTTCAGGAGGTTGGCGGGGAAGGCCGGGAGGTTGGCGGCGAAGCGGGGGCTGGACGGCGTACCGCCGGGGATCTTGTAGCCCTTGACGTCCCACGGCTGCGCCGACTCGGGGTGGGCGTCGATGAACGCGCGTGCCCGCTCGATCATCTCCTCGGCGGTGGCGGCGACTTCATGGACGAGGCCGTTCTCCAGCGCACGCGCCGGGCTGTACTGGGTGCCCTGGAGCAGCACCTTGAGCAGCGCGTCGGAGATGCCGAGGAGCCGTACGGTACGGGTGACGCCGCCGCCGGCGGGCAGCAGGCCGAGGGTGACCTCGGGCAGTCCGATCTTGGAGCCGGGCGCGTCGAGCGCGATCCGGTGGTGGCAGGCGAGCGCGATCTCGTAACCGCCGCCCAGGGCCGCGCCGTTGATGGCGGCGACGACGGGCTTGCCGAGTGTCTCGATGGTGCGCAGGGCGCGTTTGACGGCGAGGCCCGCGTCGAACGCCTGCTGGGCGTCGCCGGGGCCGAGCTTGATCATGTCCTTGAGGTCGCCGCCGGCGAAGAAGGTCTTCTTGGCCGAGGTGACGATGATGCCGCGGATGCTGTCCTTCTCGGCCTCCGCGCGTGCCGCGACGGCGGCGACGGAGGTCCGGAACGCCTGGTTCATGGTGTTGGCCGACTGGACGGGGTCGTCCAGGACGAGGGTGACGACGCCGGTCGCGTCCTGCTCCCAGCGGATGGTGGTGGACTCGCTCATGCTGCTGCTCCGTAGCGAAGAGAGGCGTGGGGACGGTCAGACGCGTTCGACGACGGTGGCGACTCCCATGCCGCCGCCGATGCAGAGCGTGGCGAGGCCGTACCGCTTGTCCTGGCGCTCCAGTTCGTCCACGAGGGTGCCGAGGATCATCGCGCCGGTGGCGCCGAGGGGGTGGCCGAGCGCGATGGCGCCGCCGTTGACGTTGACCTTGTCCAGGGAGAGCCCCATCTCGGCGACGTACCGCAGGACGACGGCGGCGAACGCCTCGTTGATCTCCACGAGGTCGATGTCGTCGATGGTCAGCCCGGCCTTGGCGAGTGCCTTGCGGGTGGCGGGCGCGGGCCCGGTGAGCATGATCGTGGGCTCGGAGCCGGACACGGCGGCCGAGACGATCCGGGCGCGCGGCCTCATCCCGTACCGCTCGCCGGACTCCTTCGAGCCGACCGCGACGAGCGACGCGCCGTCCACGATGCCGGAGGAGTTGCCCGCGTGATGGACATGGTCGATCTTCTCGATCCAGTGGTACTTCTGGAGCGCGACCGCGTCGAATCCGCCGAGGTCGCCGATCTGGGCGAACGAGGGCTTGAGCGCGGCGAGCGAGTCGGCCGTGGTGCCGGGCCGCAGATGCTCGTCGTGGTCGAGGACGGTGAGTCCGTTGGCGTCGCGGACGGGGACGACGGAGCGGGCGAAGCGGCCGTCCTTCCAGGCCGCCGCCGCGCGCTCCTGCGAGAGCGCGGCGAACTCGTCCACGTCCCGCCGGGTGAATCCGCCGATGGTGGCGATCAGGTCGGCGCCGATGCCCTGGGGCGCGAAGCCCGTACGGATGCTGGTCATCGGGTCCATGGCCCAGGCGCCGCCGTCGGAGCCCATCGGCACGCGGGACATCGACTCGACGCCCCCTGCCAGGATCAGGTCCTCCCAGCCCGAACGGACCTTGGCGGCGGCCAGGTTGACGGCTTCGAGGCCGGAGCCGCAGAACCGGTTCTCCTGGACGCCGGCGACGGTGTGCGGAAGTCCGGCGGCGACGGCGGCGGTCCGCGCGATGTCGGAGCCCTGGTCGCCGAGGGGGCTGACGACGCCGAGGACGACGTCGTCGACGGCCGCCGGGTCCAGGTCGGGGAACCGGCCCTGGATCTCGTGGATCAGACCGACGACGAGGTCGATCGGCTTGGTGCCGTGCAGGGCACCGTTGGCCTTGCCGCGACCGCGCGGGGTGCGGATCGCGTCGTACACATAAGCTTCGGTGCTCAAGACGGCGGCCTTTCGTGGGTCGTTGGGTGTGGTCCGGTCAGTGCTGCGGATGTTCGGCGGTACGGAGGCTCGGTACGTCCCAGTCGTCGGCGATCCGCTCGGTGTCCGCCCCCGGCAGCGCGGGCGCGCTCCGTACGGAGGTGGGCGTGGCCGAGAAGCGCGGCGCGGGGGCCGGCTGGGTGATGCCCGCGTGGTCGGTGAAGGTGCCACGCGCCACGAGGTGGGGGTGGGCGGGGGCTTCGCGCAGGGAGAGGACGGGCGCCACGCAGGCGTCGGACTCCTCGAAGACGGCCGTCCACTCCGCGCGGGTCTTCTCCTTGAAGCGGGCGGTGACGGCGGACCTCAGCTCGTCCCAGCGGGCGAAGTCCTTACGGGCGGGGACGTCGTCCTTGATGCCGAGCAGATCGATGAACTCGTTGTAGAAGCGCTGTTCCAGCGCGCCGACGGCCATGTACTCACCGTCGGCCGTCTCGTAGTTGCCGTAGAAGGGCGCTCCGCCGTCGAGCAGGTTCGCCCCGCGCCGGTCCTGCCAGCCGCCCGCCGCCGTCATCGCGTGGATCATCGTGGTCAGATGCGCGGCGCCGTCGACGATCGCCGCGTCCACGACCTGGCCGGAGCCACCGGGGGTGCGGGCGTGCTGGAGGGCGGCGAGGACACCGATGACGAGGTAGAGCGAGCCGCCCGCGTAGTCGCCGACGAGATTGGCGGGGACGGTGGGCGGCCGGTCGGCCTCGCCGAACATGGACAGGGTGCCGGAGACGGCGATGTAGTCGATGTCGTGCCCGGCGCGCTGGGCGAGCGGGCCGTCCTGGCCCCAGCCGGTCATCCGGCCGTACACCAGCCGGGGGTTGCGGGCGTGGCACTCCTCGGGGCCGATGCCGAGGCGTTCGGCGACTCCGGGGCGGAAGCCCTCGATGAGGATGTCGGCGCGCTCGACGAGATCGAGGATCCGGGCGGGGCCGTCGTCGGCCTTGAGATCGAGGAGTACGGAGCGTTTGTTGCGGTTCATCAGGTCGTACGCCGGGTCGATCCCGAGGCCGGCGCCGCCCGGCCGGTCGACACGTACGACATCGGCGCCGAGGTCGGCGAGCTGCATGGCGGCGAACGGGCCCGGCCCGATACCGGCCAGTTCGACCACTCGCACCCCGGCGAGCGGGCCGTTCGCTGTCGCTGTCATGTGGGCTCCCGGAAGTGTGACACCAACGATGTAACAGCAATGATGTTAGGAACGCCCCTCACCGCGCACAAGCCCCGCCGGGGCCGCTCGGCAAGCAAGCGCTTGTTCCTGGTCGATGGTCGCAGACTTCCGCCCCCGGCGTCCGATGCTGGTCACCCACTCCCCTGATCCGCCCGCCCAGCCGCTAGCCTCGGCCCCCGACCCTCACCGACAACGGCATCGACTACGGCATCGACAGCGACGGCGACAGCGACTCGGCTGGAACGGCGGATTCACGATGAACAGGCAGAACAGGGCGGAACGCCCGTACCACGTGGTGCTCTTCGGGGCGACGGGCTTCGTCGGCACGCTCACGGCCGAGTATCTCGCCCTGAGCGCGCCGGACGACTGCCGCTGGGCGATCGCCGGCCGCGACCGGGCCAAGCTGGAGAGACTGCGGACCCGGCTCGCCACGCTCTCCCCACGCTGCGCGGACCTCCCCCTGCTGGTCGCCGACGCCGCCGACCCGGCGTCGCTGCGGACGCTCGCCGAGTCCACCCAGGTGCTCGCCACGACCGTCGGGCCGTATCTCTGGCACGGGGAGGACCTGGTCGCCGCCTGCGCGGAGGCCGGCACGGACTACGCGGACCTCTGCGGTGAGCAGGAGTTCGTGGACCGGATGTATGTGGCGTACGAGGACCGGGCCCGGCAGACCGGGGCGCGGCTGGTGCACGCCTGCGGCTTCGACTCCGTACCGCACGATCTGGGCGCTTACTTCACGGTCATGCGGCTCCCGGCGGATGTGCCGCTGCGTATCGACGGGTTCGTCCGTACCAGCGCGTTCTTCTCCGGCGGGACCCTCGCCACCGCGCTGAACGCGCTGAGCCGTGGCCGGCAGACCATGGAGGCCGCGAAGCAGCGGCGGCTGCACGAGCCGCGGCTGGTCGGGCGGCGGGCCGTCGCGGCGCCGGGCACACCGCACTTCAGCAAGGAGACCGGGGTCTGGGCGCTGCCGCTGCCCACGCTCGATCCGCGCGTGGTGGCGCGCTCGGCGGCGGCGCTGCCCCGCTACGGTCCCGACTTCCGCTACCGGCACTTCGCGGGCGTCAAGTCGCTGCCGGTCGCGCTGGGCGGCACGGTGGCCGCGGGGACGGGCGCGGCGCTGGCGCAGGTGCCGGCGGTGCGGCGGGCGCTGATGAACCGTTTCGCGCCGGGCTCCGGCCCCGGTGAGGCGCGCAGGAGCGCCAGTTGGTTCACGGTGCGGTTCGTGGGCGAGGGCGGTGGGCGCAGGGTGTTCACCGAGGTCGCGGGCGGTGATCCGGGGTACGACGAGTCGGCGAAGATACTCGCCGAGGCGGTGCTGAGCCTGGCCTTCGACGAGCTGCCCGAGACGGCGGGGCAGGTCACCACGGCCACCGCGATGGGTGACGCGCTGCTGGGGCGGCTGCGGTCGGCGGGGATGACGTTCCGGGTGGCGCACTCGCGCTGACGCCGGGCCGGTGCCGGGGCCGGGGCCGCTGGGGCAGCGGTGAGGAGATCGGTTCGGATCGGATCGGTTCGCAGGAGCGCGGCGGCCCGCCCCCAGCACGGGCCGCCGCGCTCGTACCGGACCCGCCGCCGGGCTCGGGGACCGACGGCGGGTCAGCTATCGGGTCGGCTGTCGGGTCACTCGCTCCGAGAGGAACTCGCGGAGCAGGGGCGCCAGCGCCGCCGGGTCGAACTGGTGGCTCTGGCCGGGGAGTTCGCGGTACTCACCGTTGGGCAGCAGCCCGGCGGCCGACTCGGCTCCCGCCCGCATGAACGGCTCGCTCTCGCCGCCGCCGACCACCAGCACCGGCGCGCTCACACCGCTCCAGAGACCGGCAGGGAGGGGCTTGCCGGACATGGTGTCGCCCAGGACGAGCCCGTCGTAGGCGAGGGTGTGGGCGATCTTCTCCATGTCCGCCCAGGACGGCGGCTGGATCTCGCCCTCCGCCGCCTCGGGCGCGGGCGCGTTCTTCATGGCGTCCACGTACTCGGCGGGTATGCCGACCGCGTCGGTCATGAACAGCGCCACGGCCCGGTCCCGGTGGCCCGCCGCCACGAACGCCCTGATCCGCTCGACGTAGTCGGCTGGCAGCGGCGGACGGCTGTCGTCGATGATGAACGGCGGCTCGTACAGGGCGACCCCGGCGACCTTGGCGCCCAGCGCCTCGGCCGCCGCCAGGGCGAGCGCCGCGCCGGACGAGAAGCCGAAGACGGCGGCGCGTCCGCCGTGGGCGTCGATGAGCGCCTCGATGTCCTCGACCTCGCGCGCCACCGCGTAGGGCTCGGTGTCGCCGCTGTGGCCGCGCCCGCGCCGGTCGTAGTCGACCACCGTGTGGTCGGTGGCCAGGGGCGCGCCGACGGCGGCGTCCGGCGGGGCCGTACCGGTGCCCAGCGCGCCGCTCACCATGATCACGACGGGGCCCGAACCACTCGTCCGGAACGCGATCGGTGTGCCGTCCTTCGAGGTCACGTGCTGAAGTCCGGTCCGGGTCGCGTCTGTTGTGCCGGTCATTGCCTGGCCCCTCACCTAGGTCTGTCCGCTTTCAGAAGGTCAGACCGGGGCGGCGGGCGAAACTCATCGCCGCGCGCGAGATCAATTTCCGGCCGCCGCCTCCGTGGCCGCCACTGCCGCGCTCAGCGCCTGACGGCAGAGCGTGTCGGCGCGCCGGGTCGTCTCCGGGACGCGGAAGTCCGGGGCCAGCCGGAGGGTGTGCGCGCAGGCGGCGTCGAGCGAGGTCCGGTGCCCGACGGAGACGAAGACGGGCTTCACACCGTCCTGGGTACGCAGCGCCCGGCCCACCTCCTCGCCGTCGTCGGCAAGCAGCGGCGAGAAGTCGCCGCGCCGGGGGCCGGGCTGCTCGTACGAGAAGGTGAACGGGTTCTTGGCGACACCGATCACCGGCAGCCCCGTCAGCACCCCGAGATGGCTCGCGAGTCCGAACCGGCGCGGGTGGGCGCGGCCGTAGCCGTCGCAGACGACCAGTCCGGGGCCGGACGTCAGGGCGTCGAGAGCGGCGAGGACGGTCGGGATCTCGCGGAAAGCGAGCAGCCCCGGCACATACGGAAAGGCGACCCGCCCGACGGCGGTCGCCTCGTCCACGACGGCGAGGGTGGCCGCGTCGAGGACGACGGCCGCGGCGGCGACGATGTCCCGCTCGTCGTCGTACGCGACGTCGACCCCGGTCACCAGGCCGGTCCCGGCGGCCGGGCCCTCCTCGTCCAGGACGACGCGCCCGCGCAACTCGTCCTGGATCGCCCTGGCTTCGGCCTCGTCGGCGGGAGTCCTGATCGTCGTCATGGTGCGTCAGCCTAGGTGTTCGACGGGGGCGCCGGCGCACCGCCCGTGCGGCGTTCCGCGCCGCCGCTAACCTGGCGATCATGTTTGTACTGGAGCTGACCTACACCGCCCCGCTCGACCGTGTCGACGCGCTCTCGGCGGAGCATCTCGCCTGGGTGGACGCGCACTTCGCGGCGGGGACCTTCATCGCGTCGGGCCGCAAGAAGCCGCGCGACGGAGGCGTGATCCTGGCCGTCGGGGACGATCGCGCGGCGATGGACGCGCTCGTCGCGGCGGATCCCTTCGTGACCGGCGGAGTGTGCGCGTACCGGATCACGGAGTTCGTCGTGGGACGGACGGCCGACGGACTCACACGGTATCGGGAGCAACCGCCGCAATGAGTCCGGGCGACGGACCGCGCCGCCGGCCACCGACCCGCGAGTAGGGAAAACGGTGACGTAGGTCACGCCGTTCGGCGAGCACTCTTCAGCGTCTCGCGTCGTCCTTCCCTGTAGCGGAGGAGACTCATCCGCCCGAGCCGCGCAAAGGGGAGCTGGCCTTGTCCAACGTCATCGAGCAGGCCCTGCAAGCCCGGCTGGTCGCCTCGGCGCCACAGCTGGAGACCGTTCCCGCGACCCTGCGCTACGACGGCGAGGATCCGTTCGCCGTGCGGATGGCGTTCCCGGCCATGGCGACCCTGGAGGGCACGGAGGTGTCCTGGGCGTTCTCGCGGGAGTTGCTGACCGTCGGGATGGACGAACCGGCCGGGCTCGGGGACGTACGGGTGCGCCCGTTCGGCTACGACCGTACGGTCCTGGAGTTCCACGCCCCCGAGGGTGTCGCGATGGTCCACGTCCGCACCTCGGAGGTGCGGCGCTTCCTCGACCGGTCGCTGGGCGTCGTGCCCGTCGGCCGTGAGCATCTGTATCTCGATCTGGACCACGACGTCGCGGAGTTGCTGCGCGACGCCTGCTGACGGGCGCCCGCGCCCGGCGCCGCCCGCGTCCCATGCCCTGAGCCCAGCGCCCCGCCCCGCGCCCGTAAAACACGTTGCGCCCGCCCCCGCCCGTTCGTACGGTGTACAGCGTTCCTTGTTGTCGCCGAACGGAGTAGGACGTTGCTCTTCTGAGGTCCTGAGACACCGTGCAGCGCCGCTTCCCAGCCGGCGCGCACCGCGTGTGACCTCGGCTGTCGGCCGTCCTTCCCCGGTGCCCTCTTTGCCGGTGTCTCCCACCGTTGCCACGCATCCCCATCGCAGCGACCTCGGAGACCCGTATGTCTACTTCCCCTCATCTCACCTGCTCCGCGCTCTCCTTCGCCTGGCCCGACGGTTCCGTCGTGTTCGAGGACTTCCACCTGGCCGTCGGGCCGGGCAGGACCGGGCTGGTCGGCGTCAACGGGTCAGGTAAATCAACCCTGTTGAAGCTGCTGGCCGGCGCGCTCACACCCACCGAAGGCAGGACGAACGCGGTGGGTGAGGTCGGCTATCTCCCGCAGGACGCCGTGCTGGACACCGGACTGCGCGTCGACCAGGCGCTCGGCATCGCCGCCACCCGTGCCGCGCTGCTCGCCGTCGAGGCGGGTGACGCGAGCGCGGAGAACTTCGCGACGATCGGCGACGACTGGGACGTCGAGGAACGGGCGCACGCCACCCTCGACCAGCTCGGGCTCGCCCACATCGGCCTCGACCGGACCATCGGCGAGGTGTCGGGCGGCGAGTGCGTGCTGCTGCGCCTGGCGGCCCTGCTGCTGGCCCGCCCGTCGGTGCTGCTGCTCGACGAGCCGACGAACAATCTGGATCTGTACGCGCGCCGGCGGCTCTACGCGGCCGTCGAGGCCTGGTCGGGGGTGCTGGTCGTGGTCAGCCACGACCGTGAACTGCTCGATCTGGTCGACCGGATCGCCGACCTGCGGGACAGCGAGGTCGCCTGGTACGGCGGGAACTTCTCCGCGTACGAGGAGGCCCTCGCCGTCGAACAGGAGGCGGCGCTGCGGATGGTGCGCGTCGCCGAGAGCGACGTGCAGCGGCAGAAGCGCGAACTGGCCGACGCGCAGGTCAAGTTGGCGCGACGTAAGCGCTACGGACAGAAGATGTGGGACACCAAGCGCGAGCCGAAGGCCGTCATGCAGGAGCGCAAACGCCAGGCGCAGGTGTCGGCGGGCAAGCACCGCATCATGCACACCACGAAACTCACGGAGGCACGCGAGAGGCTCGACGAGGCCGTCGAGGCGGTGCGCGACGACGACGAGATCCGGATCGAGCTGCCCGCCACGCAGGTGCACTCGGGCGTCGGCGTGCTGCGGCTGCGCGAACTTCAGCTGCGGTACGGGGCGCGGGCCGCGGGCGAGTTCGCGATCCACGGACCGGAGCGGATCGCGCTGGTGGGCCGGAACGGGGCGGGCAAGACGACGCTGCTGCGGACGGTCGCCGGGGAGCTGGCGCCGGTCTCCGGCGAGGCCGAGTCGCTGGTGCCGACGCGCTTTCTGCCGCAGCGGCTCGATGTCCTGGACGACGCGCTGAGTGTGGCCGCGAACGTGGCGCGGTTCGCGCCGGCCGCCACGGACAACGAGATCCGGGCCCGGCTCGCCCGCTTCCTGTTCCGGGGCGCGCGGGCGAACCAGCCGGTGGGGACCCTGTCGGGCGGGGAGCGGTTCCGCGCCTCGCTCGCCGCCCTGCTGCTCGCGGAGCCGGCGCCCCGGCTGCTGATGCTGGACGAGCCGACGAACAATCTCGACCTGGCGAGCGTGCGCGCGCTCACGGCGGCGCTGGGGGCGTACCGGGGCGCCCTGGTCGTGGCGAGTCACGACATGCCGTTCCTGGAGTCGATCGGCGTCACACGGTGGCTCGTGCTGGACGGCGAGCTGCGGGACACGACGGCGGAGGAGGTACGGGCGGGGCTGTCGTCGCCGGGCGGCTCCTGAGAAAGAGGCCCCCGCTGGTCGGAAATCCAGACAGTAGCTGTCTGGATTTCCGATTAGCTTCGGGCCCATGCCTCAGAACATCACCATCGTGGGCGCCCGTGAGAACAACCTCAAGGACGTCTCGCTGACCATTCCGAAGGACCGCATCACCGTCTTCACCGGCGTCTCCGGCTCCGGCAAGTCCTCGATCGTCTTCGACACGATCGCCGTGGAGTCGCAGCGCCAGCTGAACGAGACCTTCACGACGTTCATCAGGAACCGGCTGCCCAAGCACGAGCGCCCGCACGTCGAGGCGATCGACGACCTGTCCGTGGCCATCGTCGTCGACCAGAAGCCGGTCGGCAGCAATGTGCGCTCCACCGTCGGCACGATGACCGACATCTACTCGGTGATCCGGGTGCTGTTCTCGCGGTACGGCACGCCGAGCGCGGGGGCGGCCACCGCGTACTCCTTCAACGACCCGGCCGGCATGTGCCCGGAGTGCGACGGTGTGGGGCGGGTGGTCCGGCTCGACCTCGACCGCGCGGTCGACTGGTCGAAGTCCCTGAACGAGGGCGCGCTGCTGCTGCCCGGACTGACGGTGGGCGGCTGGGAGTGGAACCTGTACGCCGGATCGGGGCGCTTCGACCCGGACAAGCCGATCGGGCGGTACACCGCCGAGGAGCGCCAACTGCTGCTGCACGGCGGCGGTTTCACCGTCACGGTGGAGATGCGGACCGGGCCGGCCGACGCGCGGTTCGAGGGAATCGTGGACCGGTTCACCCGGCTCTTCCTCAATCGCGACACGGCCACCATGTCCACCAAGCGCCAGGAGGCCGCTCACCGGTTCACCGTGCAGCGGGTGTGCGACGCGTGCGGCGGGGCGCGGCTGAACAAGGCGGCTCTCGCGACCCGTATCGACGGTCTGACCATCGCCGACCACACACGCATGGAGGTCGCCGACCTGGCGGAGGTGCTGGCGCGGATCGACGATCCGGTGGCGACGCCGATCGCCGCCGCCGCGCGCGCCCGGCTCGACCGGCTGGTGGGGATCGGGCTCGGCTATCTGAGTCTGGACCGGGAGACGACCTCACTCTCCGGGGGCGAGGGGCAGCGCCTCAAGATGGTGCGCCACCTGGGGAGTTCACTGACGGGGCTGACCTTCATCTTCGACGAGCCGAGCGTGGGGCTGCACCCGCGCGACGTGGGCCGGCTGAACGATCTGCTGGTACGGCTGCGCGACCGGGGCAACACGGTGCTGGTGGTGGAGCACGACCCGGACGTGTTGGCGATCGCGGACCATGTCGTCGACATGGGGCCACGGGCGGGCGCCGACGGCGGGCAGGTGGTGTTCGAGGGGACGGTGAAGGGGCTGCGGGACGCCGGCACCCTCACCGGCCGGCATCTGGTGAGCCGTACCCCCATGAAGACGGCCTTCCGCTCCCCCACCGGCCAACTGCCGGTGCGCGGAGCCGCGTTGCACAATCTGAAGGACATCGACGTGCGGTTCCCGACGGGGGTCCTGACGGCGGTGACCGGTGTCGCGGGGTCGGGAAAGTCGACGCTGGTCTCCCAGGTGTTCACGGCGGCGCACCCGGACGCGATCGTGATCGACCAGGGCGCCATCACCGCCTCGTCACGGTCCACCCCGGCGTCGTATCTGGGCGCCATGGACATCATTCGCAAGGTGTACGCGAAGGTGAACGGGGTGGAGCCGGGGCTCTTCAGCTTCAACTCCTCTGGCGCGTGCGGCGAGTGCGCGGGGCGTGGGGTCATCCACACCGATCTGGCGTTCATGGACCCGGTGACGACGGTCTGCCAGGTGTGCGAGGGACGGCGGTTCAACGACGACGTACTGGCGCTCCGGGTCGGCGGCAAATCGATCGTCGACGTGCTGGACATGACGGCCGCTCAGGCGATTCCGTTCTTCGAGGAGTTCGGCGACGGCGACCGGGCGATGGCGCGCAAGCTGCGGACGCTCAACGACGTGGGACTCACCTATCTGACGCTCGGTCAGCCGCTCAGCTCACTGTCGGGCGGCGAGCGGCAGCGCATCAAGCTGGCGACCCAACTGCACCGTACGGGCAGCGTGTACGTCCTGGACGAGCCGACCACCGGGCTGCACATGGCGGACGTGGGGACCCTGCTGGCACTGCTCGACCGGCTGGTGGACGGGGGGAATTCGGTGATCTGCGTCGAACACAACATGGACGTGGTCAAACGCGCGGACTGGGTGATCGACCTCGGTCCGGACGGCGGGAAGCACGGCGGCGAGATCGTCTTCGAGGGAACACCGGCCGAGCTGCTGCGCCATCCCACGTCCTTCACCGCCGAGTATCTGCGGCGGGACGTCGCGACGTGAGGTGGGGCATGAGGTGGCGGTGTGAGAAGGCGATGTGAGAGGGCGGTGTGAGAGGGCCGCCGATGCGGGGGCGTGGGCGCGCCGCTCCGATGAGCGC
Organism: Streptomyces sp. NPDC006643; assembly: GCF_042870175.1. Lineage (NCBI taxonomy): Bacteria > Bacillati > Actinomycetota > Actinomycetes > Kitasatosporales > Streptomycetaceae > Streptomyces > Streptomyces sp. NPDC006643. The sequence goes on from NZ_JBIAHA010000002.1 coordinate 98,299, forward strand.
CGGCTGACGTAGCGTGGTCGGGTCCGGCCCCGCCGTGGCCACGGACCCGACCACGACCGATCCGGAGAAGCCCCATGCCCAGCAGGAAAGCCCTGATCCGACGCCCCGGCCCGCGGCTCACCGAGGGGCTGCTGACCCATCTGGAACGCACACCGGTCGACGCCGACCTGGCCCTCGCCCAGTGGGAGTCGTACACGGCCGCGCTGCGGGAGCACGGCTGGGAGACCACCGAGGTGGCGCCCGCCGACGACTGCCCGGACGCGGTGTTCGTGGAGGACCCGGTGGTGATCTTCCGCGATGTCGCGCTGATCGCCCGTTCGGGCGCCGAGTCGCGCCGCCCGGAGACGACCGCGGTCGAGGAGGCGCTGTCCGCGCTCGGCTGCCGGATCGAGCGGGTGACGGAGCCGGGCACGCTCGACGGCGGCGACGTGCTCAAGGTCGGCGACACGGTGTACGTGGGGCAGGGCGGGCGGACGAACGTCGAGGGTCTGCGGCAACTGACCGCCGCCTTCGAGCCGTTGGGCGCGCGGGTCGTCTCCGTACCGGTGACCAAGGCGCTGCATCTGAAGTCGGCGGTGACGGCGCTGCCGGACGGGACCATGATCGGTTACGCGCCCCTCGTCGACGACCCGTCACTCTTCCCGCGTTTCCTGTCCGTGCCCGAGGAGGCGGGGTCGCACGTGGTGCTGCTCGGCGACGGGAAGCTCTTGCTGTCGGCGGGCGCTCCGCGCAGCGCGGAGTTGTTCGCGGGGCTCGGTCATACGCCCGTACCGGTCGACATCGGGGAATTCGAGAAGCTCGAAGGGTGCGTGACCTGTCTCTCCGTACGGCTGCGTGACCTGCGGGCATAACCGCCGGTAGCCGGGAGTCGTGGATGCGGGCTTGGCTCTCCGCTTACTGCGCCCTTAACCTACGGTCACGTAACCTACGAACCCGTAGGTACTACTCCCGTCCCCAGGAGCACACGTGACACTCACCTCTCCCCATCTCGGCAGTTCGGAGGCGTGGACCGACGCCCGGCTGCTGTACGCGCTGGAAGAGGTGGTGGAGAAAGAACTCAACCGCCATCTCAAGGTCGCCAAGGACTGGATGCCGCACGAGTACGTGCCCTGGTCCGACGCGCACAACTTCCCCGGTCTCTTCGAGGACGGCACGGCCTGGGAGCCGCAGCAGTCCAAGGTGACCGACATCGGCAAGATCGCCCTCGTGGTGAACCTGCTGACCGAGGACAACCTCCCCAGCTACCACCACGAGATCGCCAGTCTCTTCGGCCGTGACGGGGCCTGGGGCACCTGGGTGCACCGCTGGACCGCCGAGGAGGGCCGGCACGGCATCGTGATGCGCGACTATCTGCTCGCCTCGCGCGCCGTGGACCCGGACAAGCTGGAGCAGTTCCGGATGACGCACATGTCGGAGGGCTTCACCTCCGACAACCGGCACTCGATGCTGCACTCCGTCGCGTACGTCGCCTTCCAGGAGCTGGCGACGCGCGTCTCGCACCGCAACACCGGCCACCAGTCCGGCGACCCCGTCTGTGACCGGATGCTGGCGCGTATCGCCACCGACGAGAACCTGCACATGGTCTTCTACCGCAACCTGCTCGGCGCGGCCTTCGACATCGCCCCGGACCTGACCATGCAGTCCGTGCGCGACGTGGTCGTGGACTTCCGGATGCCGGGACACGGCATGCCGGGCTTCGAGCGCGCCGCCGCGCAGATGGCCATCGGCGAGATCTACAACATGCGCATCCACCACGACGACGTGATCCAGCCGGTGCTGCGCTATCTGAAGGTGCTCGACATCGACGGACTGGGCCCCGAGGGGCTCAAGGCGCAGGAAGAACTCGGCCTGTACATGGCCGGGCTCGACTCGGAGGCGTCCAAGTTCGACGAGAAGCTCGCCGCCCGTAAGGCCCGGATGGCCGCACGCGCCGCAGGCTGATTCCGCCCGGCCGGTCCCGCCCGGCCGATCGCCCGACGACCAGGGCCGGCGTCCCCGCCGACGCCGGCTCCGCGGTCCCGCGCCAACGCGAGGCCGCGAGATCGCGGGGTCACGGGGTCACCGGCGGGTGCGGTGCCCGAGGAGGCCGGGGCGCTCAGACGGTGGTGCCGGTGGCCGCCGCACCGGTGCGGCGCAGGCGCTCGCGCTCCTTCTCGGACAGCCCGCCCCACACCCCGAAGCGTTCGTCGTTGTCGAGGGCGTACTCCAGGCACTCCCGCCGCCCCTCGCAGGCACCGCACAGCTGCTTCGCCTCGCGGGTGGAGGAGCCGGGGGCCGGGAAGAAGAACTCGGGGCCGGTCTGGGCGCACAGCGCGTTCTCCTGCCAGGAGAGTTCCTGCCACGTGCGCCCGGTGATGCTGGTGATGGTGTTCATGGGATCGATCGGCATGACACACACGCTGCCTGGTGCCGATAAACATTCGATCAATGACCTGATGGCGCGGCCGTCCGAAAGATATCCCTCCGGACCGCCGCCGGGGATTTCCCCCGTACGCCCCTGGCCGGGGCCCTCGGTCACGGCCCTCGGTCACGGCCCTCGGTCAGGTGTCCTGCGAGACACCCTGCATGACCGCCAGGCGCGCGCCGTACGGGTCGGCCAGTACGGCGAAGCGGCCGACGCCCTCGATGTCGGTGGGCTCCTGAACGGTCGTGCCGCCGAGCCGGTCCGCGGTCGCCACGGCAGCATCGCAGTCGGCCGTGCCGAAGTACAGGAGCCAGTTCGGCCCTGTCGCGCCGGGGCCGGAGTCCGCGCCGTTGGGGACGACTCCCGCGAACATGCCGTCCGGGCCCTTGCCCGCGGGCTGGACCATCACATAGTCGCCGCCGCCTCCCGGCATCGGCATCGTGGTCGTGTCCCAGCCGAACACGGAGCCGTAGAAGCCGGTGGCGGCGTTGACGTCCGGGGTGTAGAGCTCGGCCCAGCACAGGGTGCCGGGGGCGTCGGTGGCCTCCAGGCCGGTGTTCTTGCCCGGCTGCCAGGTGGCGAAGCCCGCCCCGGCCGGGTCGGCGCACAGTGTCATCCGGCCGAGGTCCTCGACGTCCATCGGCTCGTTCACGACCGTGCCGCCGTTGTCCTTCACGGCCGTGGAGGTGGCCGTGGCGTCGTCCGTCTGGAAGTACAGGGTCCAGGACGGCGGGGCCTGCTCGGCGGGCAGCTGCATGGCCCCCGCGACGGTCTTGCCGTCGAGCTGGAACATGCCGTAGCCGCCGAATTCGGGGCCGGCCGGCAGATGGGTCCAGCCGAGGACGCCTCCGTAGAAGGTCTTCGCGCCCTCGATGTCGGGCGTGGCGAGATCCGCCCAGTTCGGCGAACCCGGGACGTAACGGGTGGTGAGCATCATGGCTCCTTCGAGAGACCCCCGAGTGCTTCTTCTCCCGAGTCTGCTACCGATCCGAGGCTCCCGCATGTGTACGGCGAGGGCGGCCGACCGTGCCGGACGGGCGTACGGGAGCCCGCCCGGCAGGTCGGATCGGCCAGCCCGTCGGACGGGCCGGCGCGCGTCGGTCCGGCCGGTGTGCCGGCCGATCCGACGCACATGTCAGCGACGCACATGTCAGTGACGCGCCTGTCAGTGACCCGCGTGGGCGCCCTGTGCGCTCGCGCCCTTCGCGCCCTTCTTCGCCGGGGCCGGGTGGTGCGGCTCGTACCCGGGAATCGTGCCGTCCGGCTTGGCGATCAGGAACAGGCCCGCCATGCCCTGGTCGGAGTGGCTCTGTACATGGCAGTGGTACATCCACGCGCCCGCGCCGACGCCCTCGCCCGCGATGATCTGTAGGCCGAACGAGTCCGCGGGCCCGGTGATCTTGTTGTCGACGATCCGGCTGGTGTCGTTGGCGCCGCTGAGCAGCCCGGTCCTGTTGTCCGCCCAACGGTGACCGTGGATGTGGAACGTGTGGTAGTACTCGCCGTGCGTGATCATGATGACTTCGAGCCGTTCACCCACGGTGGCCTCGAAGTTGGGGCTCTCGGCGCCCGGCAGATTGTTGATCTGCATGTCGTTGAAGACGATCGTGAACTGCTTGTCGGGAAGGATGTCCCCCTCCCTGCGCACCACGAGGCCGCCGTACAGGCCCTGCCTGATGCCACCCGTGCCGTGGTCCGTGCCGACGACATGGTCGTGGTAGTGCCAGTAGCCGGCGCTGCCCTCGCGGTACGTACCGTCCGCGCGCTTGCCGGGCTTGTGGGTGCGCCAGGTGTACGTGCGCTTGCCGCCCGGCTCCACATGACTCTTGTTCATACGGGTGCCGTCGTTGGCGATGTCGTAGTCGACACCGTGCACATGCAGGCTGGCGTCGACGTCCGTGAGATTGGTGAACTCGATGTGGACGGTGTCGCCTTCGACGATGTCGATCAGCGGACCGGGGACCGTCGCCTTGCCCTTCTCGAAGCCGTAGCCGATCTTCCCCGTGCCCAACCGCTCGGCCACCATGGTGAGATGGTGCACCTTGCCGCCGGCGGGTGCCCTCTTCGGGCCCGCCGCCGCGGCCATCGGCGCGGGTGCGGCCGAGGACGCCGAGGCAACGGACAACGATGTCACGCCCGTTGCCGCGACCGCGCCGCCGGCCATCAGGCGCCGGTTGAAACTCCGTCTGTCCATCGCCATGCCGAACTCCCCACATGCGGTGCTGAGACTGTCGGGACACAGTGAAGCCCCGGGACGGCCACACGGTAGCTCGGGGATCTTCGTTTATCCACACTCAGGACAAAGTTAGTTCCATTCTGGTGATACCTCTTGGCGCGCCACCGAAAGAGGTCTAGCTTCACGCCTGTTGCTGTGACCAAAGATGGGTGGGTGAACACATGCAGCGCGTACCACATCGCCGGTCAAGATCCCGGCGCGTAATGGGCGCCGCCGTGGTGGCCGGCACGATGGCCGCGTCTCTGCTCGGCGGGAACGCCATGGCGGGTCCGTACCCGGAGCCGCCGTCGACAACGTTGTCCCTTCCTTCGCCGCCCGGCGGCAAGAACGTGAAGGTACTCGTCTTCCACGGTTCGACGTCGGAGGAGTCCCCGATCGTCAACGCCGGAATCGAGGCGATCGAGAAGATCGGCCTCACCGGCCCCGCCGCGCAGCGGTTCAAGACCGAGACCAACGGTGACGGTTCGGTCTTCACCAACGCCACCAAGCTCGGCAAGTACAACGCGGTCGTCTTCCTGACGGGCGGCGGCGATGTACTGGATCCCGAGCAGGAGGCGGGACTTGAAGCCTTCGTCGAGGCCGGCGGAGGCTTCCTCGGCATTCGGGACGCGGCGCGCACCGAGCCGTACTCGGACTGGTTCACCGGACTGATCGGCGCCCGCCCCAAGGCGGCGAGCCCGGACACGGTGCAGCGCGCGACCGTCGAGGTGGGCGACCGTCAGCACCCCGCCACGAAGAACCTGCCGCAGGAGTGGAAGCGCTCCGACAAGTGGTTCAACTGGGACAAGAACCCGACGGGCACCGTGCACACCGTGGCCCGTGTCAGGGAGAGCACCTACAAGCCGGGTGAGGGCGCCAACGGCGCGGACCACCCGGTCTCCTGGTGCCGCGACTACGACGGCGGCCGGTCCTTCTACACGGGCATGGGCGCCACCGTCGACTCGTACGCCGAGACCGACTTCCGCGACCACCTGCGTGGCGCGCTCCAGTGGACCACCCGTATCTCGCGCGCCGACTGCAAGGCGACGATCGACGCCAACTACACGGCGGAGCGCCTCACCCAGCCCAACAAGCCGGGCGAGTCGGACCAGATCGGCGAGCCGCACGGCACCGTCGTCGCGCCCGACGGCCGGGTCTTCTACATCGGCCGCGGCGGCGGCGACAACACCCAGCCCGTCGTGACCGACTGGGCGAACCCGGACATCGGCAAGGGCGAGGGCCAGATCCACGTCTACGACCCGAAGACCAAGAAGGTCACCAAGGCCGGCGGCCTGACCATCTTCGGCAACAAGGGCGGCGGCGACGAGCTGGTCAAGAACGAGGAGGGCCTGCTCGGTATCGAGCTGGACCCCGACTTCATGACCAACGGCTGGGTGTATCTGCACTACACACCCCACTCCAAGATCAACCGTGACACCCGGATGGCGCAGCGTCAGGTCTCGCGGTTCACCCTGGACCTCGCGACGAACAAGCTCGACCTCGCCACCGAGAAGGTCCTGCTGAGCTGGCCGGTGCAGATCAACAGCTGCTGCCACTCCGGCGGCGGTATGGCCTGGGACTCCAAGGGCAATCTGTACATCGCGACCGGGGACAACAACTCCTCGCAGTTCAGCGACGGTTACTCGGGCAACAACCCGCAGCCGAACTACAAGGGCGTCTCCTTCGCGGACGCGCGCCGTACGGCCGGCAACACCAACAACCTCAACGGGAAGATCCTGCGGATCCACCCCGAGGACGACGGCACGTACACCCTGCCCACCGGCAACCTCTTCACGGGTGAGGAGACCGCCGAGGGCGGCGGCAAGACGCGCGGCGAGATCTATGTGATGGGTGTTCGCAACCCGGCACGTATCTCCGTCGACAAGACGACCGACACCCTGTACGCGGGCTGGGTCGGCCCCGACGCGGGCGCCCCGAGCACCACCTGGGGTCCGGCGAAGTACGACACCTTCGCCGCCATCACCAAGGCGGGCAACCAGGGCTGGCCGTACTGCATGGGCAACAAGCAGCCGTACCGCGACCGCAATCTGCCGGACCCGACGAAGCCGCTGGGCTGGTACAACTGCGACGCGCCGAAGAACGAGTCGCCGAACAACGACGGTCTCGTCAACATCCCGCCGATCACGGGGAACACCATCTGGTACTCGCCCCAGGGCGGCGCGCCGGACTACCCGCGGGACGCGAACGGTGTCCCGAGCTACAAGGAGGCGGAGGCGACCTACCTCCTGCCGTGGCTCAAGGGCGGTGGCCAGGCGACCATGAACGGTCCCCTCTACCGGTTCGACGCCGACAAGGCGACGGCGGAGAGCTGGCCGTCGTACTGGGACGGCAAGTGGTTCGTGGGTGACTTCTACGACCAGACGCAGCCGCGGCACGCGGTCAATCTGGACCCGAAGACCGCGGGCAAGGGCGGACTGCCCGTGCACGCCGAGTCGTTGAAGAAGATCATTCCGGTCGGTGAGAGCGGTATCCGCAACCTCATGGACTGGAAGTTCGCCCCGGACGGCTCGCTCTACGTGCTCGACTACGGACGTGGCTTCTTCACCTCCGACGCGAAGTCCGCGCTGTGGCGCGTGACGTACAAGGGCGGCGAGGCCACACCGGCCGCCGCGGATCTGGCCAGGAAGGCGACGCAGTGAGGCAACGCGGCGCACTGAGACGGCGACCTCTACGCCTGTGGACGGCCCTGCTGGGCTCGTTGATGCTGGTGCTGGGGCTGACCTCGACTCAGGCATACGGACGTTCCGACAACGGGAAGTCGCCGACGGCGGCGGCCCAGGTGCTCAACTGGACGGCGGGGAACTCCACCACGGAGTACCTGACGTTCCCCAAGACGGCCGTCGCGGGTCCCGCGACGATCGTCTTCGAGAACAGCAAGGCCACCGGCAACACCACGTCGATGCCGCACACGGTCACGTTCGACACGTCGAACCCCGACTACAACACCGACGTGACGCTCAACCTGATGGCGAGTCCGGAGGACGCGCAGGGCGGCAAGCAGACGGCCGAGGTCGTACTGACCCCGGGCACCTACCGCTTCTTCTGCACGATCCCCGGTCACGGCATGATGACCGGCACCTTCACCGTCACCGACGGCGGCGGCGGTGACGACACCACCGCGCCCGAGACGGCCGCCAAGATCGACGGCGACCAGAACGGCGACGGCGCGTACATCGGCCAGGCCACGGCGACGCTCTCGGCCACCGACGCCGGTTCCGGTGTCGACAAGATCGAGTACGCGGTCGGGGCCGACGGCGAATGGCAGCCGTACACCACGCCCGTGGTGGTCAACACGGTCGGCGACCACGCCATCAGATACCGGGCGAGCGACAAGGCCGGCAACGTGGCGGCCGAGAAGACGGCCGAGTTCAAGGTCGTCGCGCCGGACACGGACGACACGACCGCGCCGGAGACCTCGGCGACGGTGACCGGTGAACAGGACGCGGACGGCGCGTACTTGGACATGGCCACGGTGACCGTGACCGCGTCGGACGCCGGTTCCGGTGTCAACAAGATCGAGTACGCGCTCGGTGCGGACGGGGCCTGGCAGGACTACACCGCGCCGGTGATGGTCCATGAGGTCGGTACGCACAAGGTCCGTTACCGGGCCACCGACAAGGCGGGCAACGCCGCCGCCGAGAAGGCCGTCGACTTCACGGTCGTCACCCCTCCGGTGAAGGACACGACGGCGCCGGTCTCGACGGCCGCCGTGAGCGGTGACAAGAACTCCGACGGCGCGTACATCACCAGCGCCACGGCGACGCTCAAGGCGACGGACGACGACTCGGGTGTCGAGAAGATCGAGTACTCGCTCGACGGCGGTCCGTACCTCGCGTACACCAAGCCCGTGATCGTCGACGCGGTGGGCTACCACAAGCTCGCGCACCGGGCGACGGACAAGGCGGGCAACACCTCGGCGGCCAAGGAGGTCACGTTCACCATCGCCAAGGGCGGTGGCGTTCCGGCCCCCAACTGCCCTGAGTACGACGTGCGGTTGACGGTCATCGTCGGCGCCGTCGACACCGGTGTGCCGAACCGGCTCACCACCAGCCGCTGCACGATCAACGAGCTGATCGAGGACGAGAAGGACTGGTCCTCGCAGGCGCTGTTCCTCAAGCACGTCGAGTCGGTGCTGACCAAGCTCAAGTCGGACGGTGTGATCGACCAGCGCGAGCGCACGAAGATCACGAAGGCCGCCAAGCAGTCGAAGATCGGCAAGCCGGGTCAGACGACCGGCTACCGCACGATCTTCGACGGCACGGAGGACACCTTCTCCAAGTGGGCCCAGGTCGGCGGCGGCAAGTTCGCGCTCACGGCCGACGGCGCGATGACGAGCAGCACCACCGTCGAGGGCATGGGCATGCTCTGGTTCCCGGAGCGCAAGTACGACGACTTCTCGCTGAAGCTCCAGTTCCGTGACGACGCGCCGGGCACGGGCAACGCCAACGGCGGTGTCTTCGTGCGCTTCCCGAACGTCAACGGTCACCCGCTGGAGAGCCGGCCGGAGTGGGTCGCCATCAACTACGGGCACGAGGTCCAGATCCTGGACCGCCCGGACGGCGACATGTACAAGACGGGATCGCTCTACGGCTTCGACCGGGTCGGCCTGGCCGGCGCGGGCGTCACGCCCAAGGGCAGCTGGAACGACTACGAGATCAAGGTGGTCGACCAGCACTACACGATCCTGCGCAACGGTGTCGTGATCAACGAGTTCGACAACATCGGCGGCCAGGAGTTCACTCCGCCGCGCGCCGGTGACGTGGGTACCGACGGCCGGCGTTACTCGTCCGGCTATGTCGGACTCCAGGTGCACGGCACGACGGACGTCATCTCGTACCGCGACATCCGGATCAAGCAGCTCTGACACCTCCTCCCGCAGGAGACTGAACCGACAGAGGTGCCCCTTCCCGTACGGGAGGGGGCACTTCGCCGTTCGCGCCACCCGTGGCGAGAGGCGCTCCGGCCGCCCCGAAAACCGATGGCGGTCCCCGCGGCGGCGCGGCTGGCTTGGCCGCCCGTGACTGATCAACTGAAGGTGACGCCGGGGGCACCGGGTCCCGTCGAGGCCGAACCGGCCTCCGGGGAGGGGCTGTTCTCCGGCAGATACGCCTCGGGCGGGACTTCAGATCACCGCCCGGGTTGAATGAACGCGGACAGCCCGATAGGACTGTCCGGGTGACTGATCAACGCAGCTTCTCCCGTACCGTCATGACGCTCGCCCTGGCCGTGATCGCCTGTTGCGCGCTCACTTTCACCATCATGCTCCTGGCCGGGAGCCCGGCCGTGCAGCCGCAACGCGTGCTGGACCAGGACGCGTTGGCGCGGACCGTGCTCAACGGCGTCGAAACCGACCCCGCCTTCGCCAAGCCCCCGACCCTGGACGATGTCATCTGCCCCGCCTCCGTCCCCGTCGAGGCGGGCCGGGAATTCGAATGCACCGTGGCCGGCGTCGGCGACGGCAACAGCAGTGGCCGTGCCTGGGTCAAGGTGAAGATCAAGAACGATCAGGGCGAACTGTCACTGGACTGAGGCACGGTGGAAGGGGCGGTCTTGCCGGCCGTTCCTCAGGGCATCGCCACCGTTCCTCAGGGCGTCGCTACGGTTCCTCGGGAGCGTCCGGCCGGGCCCGGCTCGGCTGGACCCGTTTCGGTTCGCCCGGCATCTTCGGATAGTCCGGCGGGTACGGCAGATCGCCGTGGCCGTGGTCGCGCTCGTCGCGGGCGGCCAGTTCCAGCAGGCCCTCCAGACTGTGCGCCTCGGAGTCCATGTCCGCGTGCAGATCGCCGAGTTCGGCGAAGCGGGCCGGCATCGTCGCGATGTCGAAGTCACGCGGGGCGACGTCGTCCAGCTCGTCCCAGCGCAGCGGCGCGGAGACCGTGGCGTTCGGATTGGGGCGTACGGAGTAGGCCGACGCGATGGTGCGGTCGCGCGCGGTCTGGTTGTAGTCCACGAAGATCCGCTCCCCGCGTTCCTCCTTCCACCACGCCGTGGTGACCCGCCCCGGCATGCGGCGCTCCAGCTCCCGGCCGACGGCGATGGCGGAGCGCCGTACCTGGGTGAAGGTCCAGCGGGGTTCGATCGGCACGAACACATGGAGACCGCGACCGCCGGAGGTCTTGGGCCAGCCGTGCAGACCCTGCTCGTCGAGGATGCCGTGCAGCTCGTGCGCGGCCCTGACGGCGTCGTGGAAGTCGGTGCCGGGCTGCGGGTCCAGGTCGATGCGCAGCTCGTCGGGGTGCTCGGTGTTCCCCCGCCGTACGGGCCAGGGGTGGAAGGTCAGCGTGCCGAGATTCGCCGCCCAGAGCACCGCGGCCGGTTCGGTGGGGCAGATCTCGTCGGCGGTGCGTCCGCTGGGGAAGGAGATGCGGGCGGTGGGGATCCAGTCGGGCAGGTTCTTGGGTGCCCGCTTCTGGTAGAAGGACTCGCCGGTGATGCCCTCGATGTAGCGCTGGAGGGTGGTCGGCCGGTTCCGCAGGGCGCGGGTGATCCCCTCCCCCACCGCGATGTAGTACTGGGCGACGTCCAGCTTGGTGAAGCCCCGGTCGGGAAAGTAGATCTTGCCGGGGCTGGACAGCCGTACGGTCCGCCCGCCGGCCTCCAGCTCCATCGCCGCGCCCTTGCTCGCCATACGCGCCACCGTAGGCCGGGCTCCCCCCGCCCGCATATCGAGCGGACGGGCCTTGTTCCGCGCACAATCGGGGGCATGGATCTGCCGGTGATGCCTCCGATGAAACCGATGCTGGCCAAGTCCGTGGCGAGAATCCCGCCCGGTATGCAGTACGAGGCCAAGTGGGACGGCTTCCGTGCGCTGATCCACCGCGACGGCGACGAGGTCGTCATCGGCAGCCGGAACGGCAAGCCCCTGACCCGCTACTTCCCCGAGCTGGTCACCGCCTTTCTGCGGGAGCTGCCCGAGCGGTGTGTGATCGACGGCGAGATCGTGATCGCGTACGAGGGACGGCTGGACTTCGACCGGCTCAGTGAGCGCATCCACCCGGCGGACTCCCGGGTGCGGACGCTCGCCGAGCGGACCCCGGCGAGCTTCGTCGCCTTCGACCTGCTGGCGCTCGGCGACCGGTCGCTGCTCGGCACCGCGCAGTCCGAGCGCCGCGCCGCTCTCGTCGACGCGCTCGCGGGTGTCGCCGCCCCCGTGCATCTGGCGCCGGCGACCACGGACGTGGAGCTGGCCCGGGAGTGGTTCCTCCGTTACGAGGGCGCCGGGCTCGACGGGGTGGTCGCCAAGCCGCTTGACCTGCCGTACCGGCCGGACGTACGCGTGATGTACAAGATCAAGCACGAGCGGACGGCGGATGTGGTCGTGGCCGGATATCGCCTCCACAAGAGCGGTCCAATCGTCGGCTCCCTGCTGCTCGGGCTGCATGACCCGGCCGGGACGCTTCAGCACGTGGGGGTGTGCGCCGCGTTCTCGATGAAGCGCCGGGCCGAGCTGGTGGACGAGCTGGCTCCGCTGCGGATGGATCCCGCCGACGGCCATCCGTGGGCCGCGTGGGCGCAGGAGTCGGCGCACGAGAGCGCCAGGCTGCCGGGCGCGCCGAGTCGCTGGTCGGGCAAGAAGGACCTGTCGTGGGTGGCGGTGCGGCCGGAGCTGGTGTGCGAGGTCGCTTACGACCATATGGAGGGTGACCGGTTCCGGCACACGGCGCAGTTCCGCCGGTGGCGCCCGGACCGTACGCCCGAGGAGTGCACGTACGCGCAGCTGGAGGAGCCGGTGCGGTACGACCTGGCGGAGGTGCTCGCGTCGGGCGGCTGATCCCGGGCGGCTGATCCCGCGCGGAGGCCGGCCTACTGCTCGACGAAGGTGCCGTCGACGTAGACCCAGGCGCCCTCGTGCCGTTCGAATCGGCTGCGCTCGTCCAGCACGCCCTCCTCGCCGCGGCGGGTGTAGCGGGCGCGGAAGGTGACGGTGCCGGTGGTGTGGAAGGCGCTGCCCTCGGTGGTGGCCCGGATCTCCAGGCCCGACCAGCGCATCACCGGGTCGAGGTCGACTCGCGACGGTCGGGTGGCGGGGTGCCAACTGCTCAGCAGATACGGCTCGTTACCCACCGCGAAGGCGCTGTAGCGGGCGCGCATCAGGCGCTCGGCGGTGGGCGCGGCGGCGACGGCGGCGTGGAACCGGCCGCAGCACTCTCCGTAGGAGGCGGGCAGACCGCAGAGACAGGGCGAGGCGTCGCGTGAAGCGCGTGGGGCCGCCGCCGGGCGGGCGGTGGCTGAGCTTCGCGTGGGACGTGTGGGGCGTCGGGCCATCCGCATATTGTGCCCGGCCGCCGGAGGGGCCGATGCCCGGCGAGAGCGGGGACATGGGCGTGGACGGGGGCCGGGAAGGGGTCCGGAGGGCCGCTGAACGGCTCCGGGGCCGCGCGTGCGTGTCGCAAGGCCGCGCCACGGCTTCCGGCGCTGTGACGCGGCACACACGCGATCCTCGGCGGGCCGGGGCATGGGAGGGGGTTGCAGCGGTGCCGGAAGGTACGGAAAGGTGCCGGAAAACGCCTCGGCGCCGCTGCACCCCCCGAGAGTGCTGCGGCGCCGAGGCGCTTGCCTGCCCGGACCCCCGCCGGTCCGGACCGTGTGGTCTGTCGGTCAGGGCTTGCGGGCGACGCCCACGAAACCGGGGATGAGCCCGTTGTCCGGGACGGGGACGACCTCGCCCAGCTCCGGGCGCCACTCGGTCACCAGGGAGACACCGGGGTCGACGAGTTCGAGACCCTCGAAGAACTCGCCGACCTCCTCGCGAGAGCGCAGCGCCAGCGGTACGCCCTTCGCCTTGTACAGCTCCTGCGCCTTCTCCGAGCCCTCCGGGTCGAACTCGCCCGTGGTGTGGGAGATCACGAGATAGCTGCCGGACGCCAGCGGCGCCAGCAACTTGCGTACCAGCTCGTGCGCGCCGTCCTCGTCCGGGACGAAGTGGAGCAGCGCGATCAGCGACAGGGCGACCGGCTTGTCGAAGTCCAGTATCTTCCCGGCCTGTTCGACGATCGCGTCGGGCTCACGCGCGTCGGCCTGGATGTACTCGGTGGAGCCTTCGGCGCTGCTGCGCAGCAGCGCCTCCGCGTGCCGCAGCACGATGGGGTCGTTGTCGGTGTAGACGACGCGCGAGTCCGCGGCGACCTGCTGGGCTATCTGGTGCAGGTTGGGCTCGGTGGGGATGCCCGTACCGATGTCGAGGTACTGGCGGATGCCGGCCTCGGCGCCGAGCCAGCGGGTCGCCCGGTGCATGAACGCCCGGTTGCACTTGGCCATCTCCCGCCCGAGCGGGTTCAGTTCGAGGAGCTGGCGGGCCATCTCCTCGTCGACGGGATAGTTGTCCTTGCCGCCGAGGAACCAGTCGTACATGCGAGCCGGGTGTGGCCTGCTGGTGTCGATGGGGTCATGCCCGGTCATGTGCACTCCATGAGTCTCAGCGTCACTGGCAAGAACAGGTGGCGGAACAAGTGGCGAAACATGTGGCAAAGAACAGATGAGTGGAGATCCGATCAGCCCTGATCGGTTCGTACCAGGTGGGATCCGGCCGATCCGGACGTCAGGTGAGCAGGAAGTCTGCCTGGCCGGACTTGGCGCCTTGAATGAACGCGGCGATCTCACCGTGGGTGTAGATCAGCGCGGGGCCGTCAGGGTCGTTGGACTGGCGTACGGCGATTCTGCCGTCGGCCAGCTTCATGGCCTCGACACAGTTGCCGCCGTTGCCGCCGCTCCACGGCTTGTGCCAGCCTTCGGCGCCGAGGTCGGTGGCGGGCATGCCGTTGTATATCGGATCCATTCACAGCTCCTTGCGGACATCCTTGAGGATCTCCTTCGTGCGTTGTGCAGTTGCAGCCTGAGCCGCCATGCGGTCCATGACCTCAAGGTGGGTCGCCACCTCAGGACGCGAGTCGAGGTAGACGGCGCCGGTCAGGTACTCGCTGTAGATCATGTCGGGCAGTTCGGGCATGGCGAAACGGAAAAGCACGAACGGCCCGTACGTCCCGGGGTGGTGTCCGGAGGAGAACTCCGCGATCTGCAACGTCACATTGGGCATCTCGGTCGCGTCGATGAGCCGGTCGACCTGCTCGCGCATGATGTCCGGCGTTCCGACGGGACGGCGAAGCACCGTCTCATCCATGATCACCCACAATCTGGGTGCGTCCGACCGCGTGAGCAGGGACTGGCGTTGCATACGGAGTGCGACGTGCCGCTCGATCGCCTCCGGCTGGACCTGACCCACCGCGCCGGCGTGCATGACCGACAGGGCGTACCCCTCCGTCTGGAGCAGCCCCGGCACGAAGTGCGGTTCGTACGCCCTGACCAGGGAGGCGGCGCCTTCCAGGCTGACGTACATGCTGAACCAGTCCGGCAGGATGTCGTGGAACCGCTGCCACCAGCCGGGCTTGTTGGCCTCCTCGGTCAGCTCGACGAAGGCGTTCGCCTCGTCCTCGCCGACTCCGTAGGCCCGGAGAAGTACCTGCACATAGGGGACTTTGAGCGTGACCTCGGCGGTCTCCATCCTGCGGACGGTGGCCGACGCCACCCGGAGAAGCTTCGCGGCTTCCTCGCGTTTCAGGCCGGCTCTCTCGCGCAGATCCATCAGGCGTTTGCCGAGTACGACCTGTCCCACGGTCGGGGCAGACCGCGGTTCACTCACTTTGGAACCTCCCCATGCACGGTTGCCAGCAGTGTGCCATGCCCTTGCCACGAAGAACACGGCACTCTGAAAATTTCACAGTGCTACTTGCCAAGTGTCCCGCACGGGTAGAGAGTGGTTCGGTGAACCAGTTCATGCAGTTGTCGTGCTCCGCCCGGAGGTTTCGCACGGTGCTGCTTCCCCACCGTTAGGAATCGGTCGTGGCACCTGGTAACGCGCTCACCCCCCCGCTGATGACCGTGTGCCCTGGCAACGTTGTCCGCCGCTACGGTTTCGCCCTACCCGCCCACGCGGAGTCGGTCTGTCGCGCCAGACGGCTCACCCGTGCGCGGCTCGACCGGTGGGGCACCACGGACGAGACACGCGAGACCGCGATCCTGATCATCTCGGAGCTGGTGACGAACGCCGTCGTCCACGCGCCCGGCGACCATGTCATGTGCGAATTGCGCGAAGGAAACGGCCGCCTCCACATAGCGGTCGAGGACCAGGGTTTCGGGCCCACCGGGCCGCAGTTGCACCGGTCGACCGACGACGAGCACGACGAGCACGGCCGGGGACTGCTCCTCGTGGACGCCATGAGCAGCAGCTGGGGAACACGGGACACATCCGGTTACGGCGCCGGGCGTGTCGTCTGGGCGGAGCTGCCGCACGAAGCCGGGCAGGGGCAGGGGCAACCGTGCTGATGGGTGCGATGCGCCGGTTCGCCCGGGGGCTGCGCGAGGAGCGGAGCGGATTCGCGCAACTGCCGCTGCCGCCGACGCTGCCCGCCTCGCTCGGCTGTGACGCGGTGGGCGTCCCCGCGAGGCACGGGTTCCGGCTGATGGGCAGGCTGCCCAGCACCGGCTGCGTCTTCGCCGACACCGAGTGGTGGTGGTGGATCGTCCCCGCCGGCTCGAATCTCGAACTGGACTGGCCTCAGCCCGCGCGCTACGTCTCCGGGACGCTGGTCCCGGCCACCCGCCCCCGGCTGATCCACTGGCCGGACGCCCCCACCCCGTACACGCCGCCGATCCCCTTCTACCTGATGGTCTGCCAGCTCGCGGGGACGACGCCTACGTGGGAGGCGCAGTCGTCTCGGGGAGAGATCCCGATGCGGCAGCGCGGCTGACGACGCGGGCCCTGGGCGGGGCCTTTGCCGACGGGGCCTTCTCTATACGGAGAGCGAGTTCCAGGTGCTCTCGTCGGCCGACAGCAGGTCCCGGGTACGGTCCGGCGGCAGCAGCGGGCCGTGGTCGGCCGCGACGCGCAGGGCGGACGCCGCCGTCAGATGGCCGAGGCGCAGGGCCCGTACCGGATCGTCGTGGCGCAGCAGACCGGCCAGGAAACCTCCGGCGAACGCGTCGCCCGCGCCCACCGGCTCGACCACCCGCACCGTCGGCGCGCGCACCGTGTACGTGTCGGGGCCGACATACGCGGTGGCCGCCCGCGCCCCGTCCTTGACGACCAGCACGCGCGGCTCCGGCAGGAGGGCGCGGACCGTGTCGGCGGAGGTCAGGGCCGTGCCCCAGAGCGCCTGGGCCTCGTCGAGCCCGACCAGGACGAGATCCGCGCGGGCCGCGAGCGACAGCAGGACATCGGCGGCCGGCTCGTCGCCCCAGAGCGCGGGGCGGTGGTTGACGTCGAAGCTGACGGCGTACGGCCGCTCCGGGCGCAGCGCCCGCTCCACCAGGGCGCGGCAGGACGCCGAGAGCGCCGGGGTGATGCCGGTGAGATGGACAAGGGCCGCGTCCCGCACCGTCGGAGAGTCCAGGGCGGACGGTCCCAGCGCGGAGGCCGCCGATCCGGCGCGGTAGTAGTGCACGGTGGTCGCGTCCGTGCCGGGATTCTTGACCAGCAGGCCGGTGGGGCGGGCCGGGTCGGTCCGTACACCGGAGACGTCGACGCCCGACGCGGCGATCCGCTCCCGGACCCGCCGCCCGAAGGGGTCGTCGCCGAGCGCTGACACCCAGCGGGCCGGCACACCGTGGTCGGCGAGATACATCGCGACGTTCGACTCGGCGCCCGCGACGTCGAGCCGCAGCAGTTCGGCGGTGTCGAGCGGTGCGACCGGGTCGGGCGCCAGGGCCGCCATGGTCTCGCCGACACAGACGACCGGTCCCGGGCGCAGGAGCGGACCCGTACTCACGAAGGGCCGCCCTGGGCACCGGCGCGTACGACGTCCAGGAAGACGCGAGCGCGGGCGCGCAGCGCGTCGTCACCGGCTCCGCCCGCCGGGCCGGCGGCGTCCCCCACGAGGGGGGATCCGACGCCGACCGCGAGCGCCCCGGCGTCGAGATACGCGCGGGCGGCTGCGGCGTCGACACCCCCGACCGGCACGAACGGGACGTCGGGGAACGGGCCTTGGAGCGCGCGCAGATACTCCGGGCCGCCGGCCTGGGCGGCGGGGAAGAGCTTCACGGCGCAGGCTCCGGCGCGCAGCGCGGCGACGATCTCGGTGGGCGTCATCACTCCGGCGAGTACGGGCAGTTGGAGCTCCCGCGCGGCGGTGACGCCTGCGCAGACGGCGGGCGTGACGACGAAGTCCGCGCCGGCCCGGTGCACGGCGCGCGCGTCGTCGGCGGTCAGGACGGTGCCGGCACCGAGGGGCGCGCCGGGTCCGAGCGCGGCGCGGGCCCGCGCGATGACGTCCAGCGCGTCCCGCCCGCTGAGGGAGACCTCCACGAGGGCGATGCCCTCCTCGACCAGGGTGAGTACGGTCCTGAGCGCCGCGTCGGGGTCGTCGCCGCGCACGATGGCGACGAGTCGATGGGCACGCAGGGCGGCCGGCAGATCCACGGGGGTTCCCTTCTGGGTGGGTGGTGGCTGGTGGGCGGTCGAACATTCGAGGCTACGTGCGCCTCGGGGACCCACCGCGCGCGGTGGGTGCGCTTGATGACGGGGTGCGGTCGACGCCCCCCGGTGGCCAGTGCCAGGTGGGCCCGGCTGTCGCCGGTCGACGGTCGACGGGGGACGGCCCGTCCAACCGATCTCGTGCGCCCCGGACGCCTCCGCACGCCGTCCATGGGGGCGCGGGGCTCCCCCTCGTCCCTCGGCGTACGCGGGCGACGGCCACCGGCACACCCCACGTGTGCCGGTGGGCCTGGCTGTCGCCGGTCGACGGGGGACGTGGGACGGCCCGTCCAACCGATCTCGTGCACCCCGGACGCCTCCGCACGCCGCCCCAGCGGGCGCGGGGCTCCCCCTCGTCGCCCGGCAGACGTGGGCGACGTCGGCGACGCGGCGAGCGGGCGCCCAGGGGCGTGAGCCCGGACCTCCCGGCCATCGGTCGCTACCGGCGCACCCACGTGTCCGGCCGTGTTCACGGGGACGGCTCGTCGGTCGTCGCCGTGATCGTCAGGCGCCAGTGGGCCTCGCCCGACGTCGGGACCCGTGCGGCGTCGGTCTCTCCCGCCGTCGACAGGTCGAAGACGCGGCCGAGCATCGGTTCGACGCCGATGGAGCGGTACGGCGCGTTGGCGGGGAAGCCGCCGAGGTTGCGCCAGAGGGCGACGGAGACGGGCCGGCCCGGTGCGTCGACGCTCAGGTGCAGCGTGTTCCGGCCGTCGCGCACCGACACCCTCGGGGTGGCGACGATCGCGCCCACGGCCGTGCCGTCGTCCGGGCCGAGCCGGTCGAGCGGCACATCGGCGACCAGGGGCCAGGCGCCCGCGATCCGGCGCGCCCCCTCGTCCGGGTAGAGGTGGGTCGGCGTGCCGTCGGGGATGCCGAGGGTGGCGTCGGGCGACACGTCCAGGAGCGCGTGGGCGGCCCAGAGGAAGCGGTGGCCCGGTGCGGCCGTGAGCCGGTAGTCGGCGACGAGCGCGTCCCCCTCGCTGCGGATACGGCGTACGAGATGGAAGTCCGGGCAGTCGACCCACTCCTCGTCGCCGGCCCGGTGCCAGGGCCGGGACCACGCGTCACCGTGGTCGGGGGCGCCGCGCACCGTCGGGACGCACTCCTCTACTCCCCCGGCGTCGGCGAAGGCGTCGCCCGGCGTGACGAGGGCACGGCGCGGCTCGTCGCGCCGCCACAGCCACTCCCGGCCGCCCGCGCGCAGCGATGTCCACCGGCCGCCGTGCGCGCGGTCGGTCTCGGCGCGGACCGGCACGCTCACCATTCGGCGAACGAGCCGTCGTCGTGGCGCCAGAGCGGGTTGCGCCAGGCGTGCCCGGCCCGGTCGGCGGCGCGTACGGCGTTCTCGTCGACCGTGACGCCGAGCCCCGGCAGTTCGGTGCGGTGCGCGTGGCCGTCGGTGAAGCGGAACGGTTCGGTGTCCACGACGTACGACAGCAGGTCGGCGTCCTTGTTGTAGTGCAGGCCCCTGCTCTGCTCCTGGATGAGGAAGTTCGGGGTGCAGAAGGCGACTTGGAGGCTGGCGGCCAGCGCGATCGGGCCCAGCGGGCAGTGCGGTGCCAGCTGCGCCCCGTAGGTGTCGGCGAGCGACGCGATGCGGTGCACCTCCGATATGCCGCCGGCGTGCGAGAGGTCGGGCTGGGCCACGGCGATGCCCGCGGCGAGCGCGGGCAGGAACTCGGCGCGCCCGTAGAGCCGTTCGCCGGTCGCGACGGGTACGGGGCTGGACGCGATCAGCCCGGCCAGCAGATGCCCGTGCTCCGGCAGCAGCGGCTCCTCCACGAACAGCGGGTGCAGCGGGGCGAGTTCGGACAGGACCCGGCGGGCGCCCGCCGGGCTGAAGCGGCCGTGGAAGTCGACCGCGACGTCCCGGTGCGGGCCGAGGACCGCGCGTGCCGCCGCCACCCGCTCGACCACGGCGGCGGTCTCGGCGGGGCTGGTGATCGGGGACGTACGCCCGGCGGCGTTCATCTTCACGGCGGTGAAGCCGGCCTCGACCTGTGCCGTGACCTCGTCGGTGAGCCGGGCGGGTTCGTCGCCGCCCACCCACGCGTACACCCGCACCCGGTCCCTGACGGGCCCGCCGAGGAGGGCGTGCGCGGGCGCGCCGTACGTCTTGCCCGCGATGTCCCACAGGGCCTGGTCGATCCCGGCGACGGCGCTGGAGAGCACCGGGCCGCCCCGGTAGAAGCCGCCCTTGGTCATGACCTGCCAGTGGTCCTCGATCCGCAGCGGGTCCTGGCCGACGAGAAACTCGGCGAGGACGTCCACGGCCGCCCGTACGACCTCCGCCCGGCCCTCGACCACCGGTTCGCCCCAGCCGACGGTGCCGTCGTCCGTCTCGATACGGCAGAACAGCCAGCGGGGCGGGACGAGGAATGTCTCCACGCGAACAATCTTCACTTCGCCTCGGAGCCTTTCGTCTCGGGGGCGCCCGGTGCGCCCGCCGTGCCGTGCACCTTGTCCAGGTCGCGGACCGCCTGGTCGAGCAGCGCCCGCATGGCCTGCTGCGCGGCGTCCGGGTCCTGGGCGCGTACGGCGTCCAGGACGGCGCGGTGGCTCGGCACGGGATCCTCGCCGTGCGGTGAGGAGTGCACGATCCGGTCGCGGTGGGCGAGGCCGGACTCGATGACCATCTCCATGCGTTCCAGCAGCTCGTTGTGGGTGGCGGCGAGGAGCGCGCGGTGGAAGGCGAGGTCGGCCTCGACCGCGTGCGCGGCTCCGCCGTCCCCCTCCCCCATCTCCGTCAACGCCGCTTCCAGCGCGGCGAGATCGGTGTCGGTGCGCCGCTCGGCGGCGAGCCGGACGGCGGCCGGTTCGATGATGCCGCGCACCTCGCCGAGGTTGCGCAGCAGGTTCAGGTCCGTGCCCGTGCTGGTGCCTTCGGCGAACTGCCAGCGCAGGACGTCGGCGTCGAGGAGGTTCCAGTCGGAGCGGGATCTGACGAACGTCCCCCGGCGCTGCCGCGCGTCGACCATTCCCTTGGCGGCGAGCACCTTCAGCGACTCGCGCAGGGCGGTCAGGCTGACGTCCAACTCGCGCTGGAGTGCCACGAGATCGAGGGTGGCGCCCTCGGGGATCTCGCCGCTGAGCACCCGGCGCGCGAGAGTCTCCACGGTCTGGCCGTGCACTCCGCGGCGCGCGTATGGCGTCATGTGTCGTTCTGCCTTTCTGCTGGTCTCCCGTGTGGGGCGGTTGGTCGTGCGGCCGGGTCGACGGCCGTCAGGCCGAGGCCTTCACGACACTCCATCCGCCGTCCACGAGCAGACTCGATCCGGTGATGTAGGCGGCCTCGTCGGCTGCCAGGAACGCGATGGCCGCCGCGACCTCCTCGGGGGTGCCGAAGCGGCGCGCCGCCGTGCCCTCGACGCTGAGGGCCCGCTCCTGTTCGGGTACGCGGTCCCACGCGGCGGTGAGGATCGGTCCGGGGAGCACGGCGTTGACGCGTACGTCGGGCCCGTACTCGACGGCGAGTTGACCGCACAGCGAGAGCAGCGCGCCCTTGCTCGCGGCGTAGGCCGGGTGGCCGGGGATGCCCATGTGCGCGTGGACCGACGACGTCAGCACCACGGCGCCGCGGTGGGCGCGCAGATCGGGCAGCGCGGCGCGGAAGCCGAGGAAACCGCCGGTGAGGTTGACGGCGAGCTGGCGCTCCCAGGAGGCGACGGTCATCTCGTGCGCGGGGCTGACGTCCACGGTGTAGGCGTTGCTGACGAGGACGCCGACGGGCCCGTGGCGGTGGGCGGCGGCCACGACCCGGTCCCAGTCGTCCTGTTCGGCGACGTCGGCCCGTACGAAGTCGGCCCGGCCCCCGTTGTCGCGGATGCCAGCGGCGACGGCCTCGCCGTGCGCCGTGTCGATGTCGGCGAGGATCACGGCGGCGCCCTCGGCGGCGAGCCGGGACGCGGCGGCGGCTCCGATGCCCGACGCGGCTCCGGTGACCACGGCGACGCGGTCGTGGAAGCGGGCTGGTGCGTTCATGAGGCGGTTCGGCTCCTCCGGGTGCGTGGCCGCCTCGCGGCGGCCCTGGCGACGTGGGCGACTGTAGTGAGCGTGCGGGTCATGGGGTCACCGCTGCCGGTTCCGGGCCGTCCGTCCGGGTCAGAACCACCAGTTCGGCGTCGTGGTCGGCGCTCCAGTGGAACGGCAGCCCCGAGTGCAGCAGATACCCGCCGCCATACACCGTGCCGGACTCCTCGTCCCGGTACCGGGCCGCCGGGTCTAGTCCCCGCAGCCGCAGCCGGGCCGGGCGTCCCGGCACGAGCGGCGCGCCGTCGAGCGGGCCGGTGTTCCAGGCGGTGACGACGGTGCGTGCGCCGGCGCCCCCTCCGGCTTCGTCGTACTGAACGCCGCAGGTCGGCTCGGCGGGCGAGTTGAGCAGCCGCATCTCGCCGTGGTGGACGACGTCGCGGATCTCCTTGTAGCGGGCGATCCAGCGCGCGGCCTCGGCGCGCTGCTCGTCCGTCCACTTCAGGATGTCGGCGCCGATGCCGAGGACGCCCGACAGGGAGCTGACGAAGCGGAAGGCGAGCGTACGGGGCCGGGGGTCGAAGATGCCCGGCGCGTCCGTCACCCAGGAACTCATCGTGTGCGGCGCGTGGGCGTGCAGATAGCCGTACTGGATCGTGAGCCGGTCGAGCGGGGCGGTGTTGTCGCTGGGCCAGAGGACGTCGGTGCGGGCGAGTGTGGCGTGGTCGATCCGGCCGCCGCCGCCCGCGCAGCCCTCGACGGTGACGTGCGGGTGCGCGGTGCGCAGATGGTCGAGTACGCGGAGGTAGCCGGCCACGTGCGCGGCGTCGAGGTCCTGGTTCTCGACGGGGCGCGGGTCGTCGGGCCGGCCGCGTTCGGTGGGCGGGCGGTTCATGTCCCACTTGAGATAGCTGATCGCGTACGTGCCGAGCAGCCGGTCCAGGGTGGCGATGACGAAGTCCTGGACGTCGGCACGGCCGAGGTCGAGCAGGAGCTGGTTGCGTACGAGGGTGACGGGGCGGCCTTCGACACGGTAGACCCACTCGGGGTGTTCGGCGTGCAGGGCCGAGCCGGGGCTGACGGCCTCGGGCTCCACCCAGAGTCCGAAGTCCAGCCCCAGCTCGCGCACCTGGGCGATGAACCGGTCGAAGCCCTCGGGGAATTTGGCCGGGTCGGGATACCAGTCGCCGAGGCCGCCGGTGTCGTCGTCGCGGCCGGTGAACCAGCCGTCGTCGACGACGAACAGCTCGGCGCCGATGTCCGCGGCGACGCGCGCCAGCGCCAGTTGGCCGGCGGCCTCGACGTCGAAGCCGGTGGCCTCCCAGGAGTTGTAGAGCACCGGGCGCGGCCGGTGCAGCCGCTCGCTCGAGAGCCGCCGTTCGTAGCGGTGCCAGACTCGGGCGAGGCCTTCGAGTCCGTCCGGGCTGAACGCGCAGGCCAGTCGCGGGGTGGTGAGCGTGGCTCCGGGCCCGAGGCGGACGGCGCTCTCGAACGGCTGCCGGCCGGCCCGTACGCGCAGCGCGCCGCCCGGCTCGGCGTCGGCGGTGATGTGCCAGCCGCCGGACCATTCGAGGGCGATGCCGTAGGTGGGGGTGGCGCCCTCGGCGGGGGCAGCCGCGTCCTGGATCGCCAGCCAGGGCGCGTACGCGTGCCCCGGGACGGACTGGGTACTGGCCAACTCGAAGCGGCCACGGGTGAGTTCGAGCTGGGTGAGCTGGAACTCGTGCGACCACTGGCCGGCGAGGTAGGTGAGCCGCGCCGTGTCGGTGACGGGGATGTTGACGGCGGCCGAGTCGAAGCGTTCCAGGCGCAGTTCGGTGTCGCCGGTGGAGCCGAGTTCGGTCCAGCGGAGGATCACGTCGGTGCCGGGCACGGTCTCGTAGCAGAGGGTCGTGGTCAGTCCGAGTGTGTCGTCGGCGAAGACGAGGCGCAGCGCGTGGTCGCCGTCGGCGCTCGCGCCGGTGAAGCTCCACCACACGCCGCGCTCCTCGCCGGGGCGCTGGGCGACCAGGTCGGCGCCGGTGAACGGCCGTGGCCCGTAAGGGATGTACTCGGCGGGGGCGGCGTCGGCGGGGGTGATGAAGTGCGTACGGCGTGACCAGTCGAGCGGGGACGGTCCCTGTTCGGCGCCGTGCGGTCCCCAGGCGGAGAGTTCCGCCCAGCCCTCGCCCGGGGCGAGGGCGACGGCGTAGACGGTGTTCGTGGTGCGGAGCAACCACGGTTCGCGCGGGGTCATTTGACCGCTCCCAGATTGAGTCCGGCGACGAAGTGGCGCTGGAACCGCAGGAATACGAGGACGGTCGGGGCCGCCGCGATGACGGAGCCGGCCGCGATCACATTCCACATGGACACATATTGGCCCTGGAGTCCGATCAGTGACGCGGTGATCGGCATCTGGCTGTCGGTCCGCAGCACGGTGATGGCCCACAGCAGATCGTTGAAGATCCAGGTGAAGGAGAGCGCGCTGAGCGCGGCGAGCGCGGGTTTGGTCAGCGGCAGCACGATGCGCGAGTAGATCTGCCAGGGGCTCGCCCCGTCGATCACCGCGGCCTGCTGGATCTCGACGGGGAGGGACCGCATGAATCCGTAGAGGACGAAGACGTAGAAGCCGACGCCGAAGCCGATCTGTACGCCGATGAGCGCGTACAGCGTGTCGTACAGGCCGAGGCTCTCGCTGATCCGGGAGACCGGGATGAGCAGGATCTGCGGCGGCAGCAGATTGCCGCCGAGCATCAGCAGCAACAGCGTGCGGCGCAGCGGCAGTTGGTAGCGGCTGAGGGCGAATGCGGCCATCGACGCGAGGGCCAGTGTGATGAGCACGGTCGGCACGGTGACGAGCATGCTGTTGATCAGCGCCCGCTGCTGGCCGCCGTCGACCCAGGCCTGGCGGAAGCCGTCGAGGGTGAAGGAGTGCGGCAGACCGCCGAGCCCGTTGGCGGCGATGTCGTCGAACGAGCGGACGCTGGTGACGAGGACCAGCGCGATGGGCAGCAGCCACAGGACGGACAGGGCGCCGGCGCCGAGGTGGAAGCCTGCGGTGGCCAGTCTGCGCCGGGTGGCGGTGGAGCCGGAGGTGACGGACATCAGTCGGCCTCCCGGAAGGCGCGGACGAGATACGAGGCGATGACCCCGAAGGCCAGCACGAAGATCACGACCGCGAGGGCGGAGCCGTAGCCCAGTCGCAGCGACTGGAAGGCGGTGGAGTACATGTACGTGGAGAGCAGTTCGGACGAGTGGTACGGCCCGCCGCGGGTGAGGGCCCAGACCACGTCGAAGGAGCGCAGCGAGTCGATGACGATGACCGAGAGGACGACGGCGTTGACGCTGCGCAGCTGCGGCAGGGTGATGTGCCGGAAGCGCTGCCAGCGGCTCGCGCCGTCGACCTTCGACGCCTCGTAGAGCACCGGGTCGATGCCCTTGAGGCCGGCGATGTAGAGGATCATCACGTAGCCGATCTGGCGCCAGAGGGCGGGCACGATCACGGCGTACAGGGCGGTGTCCTGGTCGGCGAGCCAGGAGCGGGTGAGGCCGCCGAGGCCGACGGCTTCGAGGAACTGGTTGATCAGTCCGTCCGGTTGGTACATCGCCTGCCACACGAGGGCGGTGGCGACGAGCGAGAACACGACGGGCAGGAAGAGCGCGGCCCGGTAGAAGCCGACGCCGCGGCGCTCCTGCTGGAGGAGCAGCGCCGCGCCGAGGCCGAGGAGCGCGGAGAGCCCGCCGAAGAGCAGCAGCCACAGGACGGTGTCGAGCACGGCGGTACGGAAGACGGCGTCGCCGAACATCTCACGGAAGTTGCCGAGGCCGATGAAGCGCGGCGCGGAGACACCGTCCCAGTCGGTCAGGGAGAGGTAGAAGCCCTGGACCGCGGGCCAGAACACCCAGAAGGCCTCGGCGAGCAGCGGAACGAGGACGAAGGCGAGGACCACGGGCGGGACCCGGGTGGACCGCTTGCGCCGGGGCCGCCGGTCCTCCGCCGAACTCGGCTGTTCCTGTTGCCTCTTCAGGGGCCCGGTGACGACCGCCGCCATCTCAGCGGCCCCAGATTTTCTGTGACTCGCGCTGCCAGGTGGTGAGGATGGAGCCGATCTCCTTGGGCTTGGCGAGGAAACGGGTGAGCGCGGCGTCGGCGGGCGGCTGGAGCGCGTCGCTGGAGTCGCGGTTGAAGTACTGGGTGAGTTCGGCCGCGCCCTCGATGAGCGCACGGCCCTTCTTCACGAGGGGGGTTCCGCTGTCCTTGGCGTCGGGGTGGGTGGGCAGCGCGGTGCCGGAGGAGTTCTTGATGTACGTCTCCTGCGCCTCGGCGGTGGCGAGGTAGCGCAGCAGCTCCTTGACCTCGGTCTCGCGGCCGGTGCGGGCGCTGGCGAAGTAGCCGTCGGTGGGGGCCTCTTCGGCGACCGGGACCTTGGGGTCGATGACGGGGAAGCGGAAGAAGTCGATGTCCTCCAGTGTCCCCTTGGGCGCGGAGTCGGCGAAGAACGTGCCGATCAGCATCATTCCGGTACGGCCCTGGAGCAGGGCGGTGGTGGCGTCCTGGAAGGGCAGGGCGGTGCCGTTCGGGTCGAAGTAGGGCAGCGCCTCGCCCCAGCGGTCGAAGACCTTGCGGACCTCGGGGTCGTCGAACCGGCGCTTCCCGGCGAGGAGTTCACGGTGGTAGGCGGCGCCGTTGAGCCGGATGTTCAGGTAGTCGAACCAGGAGGACGCCACCCAGGGGGTGTTGCCGCCGGCGCCGAGGCCGATCGGTGCGACGCCCTTGCCCTTGAGGGTGTCGCAGAGGTCCAGGAACTCGTCCCAGGTCTTGGGCTCCTCGACGCCCCACTTGGCAAAGTTCGACTTCCGGTAGAAGACGCCCCACCAGTAGTAGGAGGTGGGGACGAAGACCTTCTTGCCCGCGCCCGAGGTGCAGAGCTTCGCCAACGCGTCCGTGTAGCCGCTGAGTTCGGGCTTGGTCCAGACGTCGCTGATGTCGAGGAGCAGGTCTTTCGCGGCGTACGACTCGGCGACCGAGCCGGGGTACCAGGTGTAAAGGTCCGGCGGGTTGGCGGAGGTGAGATAGGTCGGGAGCTGGGTGCGGAAGGTCTCGGAGGCGACGGTGTTGAGCTTCGCCTTCGCGCCGCCCTTCTTGACGAAGCCCGCGACGACCTTGCCCATGGCCGCCTTGGCCTGCGGTGAGGAGAGGTTGGACTGGACGGTGACCTCGCCGCCCGACTCGCTCGTGCCGGTCGATCCCGAGGTGACGCAGCCGCTGAGCAGCGCGGCGGCGCCGACGGCGCCGGTGCCGGCGAGGAACTGGCGGCGGCCGGGTGGTGGGGTGGTCATGGGTGAACTCCCTGTCGGACGGTGCGGGTTGGGTGGTGCGGGGTGGGGCCGGCCGGAGTTGCCGCTCCGGGCCGGCCCCGGACTCGCTGACGAGCGGGCGGCCATGAGCCGGATGTGCTGACGAGCGGGTGGCTATGAGCCGGACGTGCCGACGAGCGGGTGGCTACGAGCCGGATGGGAAGCCGGTCTGGTGGACGCGGCCGTCGACTCCTCGGAAGGCGGTCAGTACGGTGTCGCCGGGTCCGGCGGTCGCGCCGAGCGCGCCGTCGAAGACGCCGCTGACGAACTCCCCGCGCGCCGACCAGTCGCCCCAGCCGCCGGTGCCGCCGCCACCGGCGGAATCGGAGTCGTACGCGCGCTGCCAGAGCGTGTAGTCGCCGGCCCGCGCGTACAGCCGTACCCCGCCGTCCACGGCGACGAGCGTCGGACTGCCGCCGACCGTCCCGCCGAGCGACGTCCACGGCGACCAGGTCCCGGCCGTGTCCCGGACCCGCCACCACACCGCGTCCTCGGCGGTGCGTACGGCGACATGGGTCCGGCCGGCCTCGTCGACGACGGCGGACGGCCGCCCGTACACGGTCCGGTTCTCGGGCGCGCCCAGGCTCGTCCATCCGGAGCGCGGGCCGCGGGACCGGATCTGCCCGTCCTCGTCGTGCGCGAGGAGCGTCCAGCGCGTGGCGCTCTCGTAGGCGACGGACGGCGCGTCGGCGAGGCTGCCGCCGAGCTTCTGCCAGCCTCCCCAGCGGCCGTCGGTGAAGGCGCGCCGGTACGCGGCGTCGTCGGTGCCGCGTACGAAGACGTCGATCCGCCCCGGGTCGGCGGCGGAGGTGTAGGCGGCGGGCTGGCCGAGGATCCGGCCGTGTGTCGGCCCGCCGAGGTCGGTCGTCCGGGACGACCAGTGCCCGTCACGTCCGCTCTGCTGCCGCAGCGAACCGTCCGCGCCCCGGGTGAACGCGGTCAGCCGGTCGCCGTCGCGCACCAGGGCGGGACTGGCGGTGGAACGCGTACCGAGCGAGGCGCCCGGCGCGTCGTCCCGGCCGGCGAGGGTGAGGAAGGCGGTGCCGTGCGCGGGGACGGTGACGGTGTAGGAGCCGCTGTGCGTGCCCCGGTCGGCGCGGGCGCGGACGTCCCGTACGGCGACGTCGCCCGTCAGTCCGGCGTCCGCGAAGGTCAGGGTGCGCGTCGCGGCCTTGTCCGAGCGGTTGAGGAGGACGACCGCGCGTTTGCCCGCGCCCTTGAGGGTCTTGCTGTAGACATCGCCGGTGGCGTCGGTCGCCACGCGTACGCCCTGGATGGCGAGCGGGTCCTGGTCGACGGCGATGATCTCCGGGTTGCGCAGGGTGTCGATCATCGACTGCGGCAGGGTGCGCGGGTCGGAGCCCATGACCAGGGGCGAGCCCATGACGGCCCACATGACGAGCTGGGTGGTCGACTCCTCCTCGGTCAGCTCGTACGAGCCGTCTTCCAGCTTGCGCATCGGGATGAGGTAGTCGGGGTCGTTGTAGCGGCCCGGCCCCTGGGCCTCGGGGTGCCAGGCGTTGGCGTCCATGTTGCGCAGGACGTTGGCCCACTGGCCGGTGGAGGGGGTGCCGAAGGCGACGTCGGTGCCGGTACGCCAGGAGTCACCGGTCCGCGGCCCGTAGACGTAGGTGTTGTGCGCGTCCTGCTCGGGGGTGTGCGGGATGCCCCAGTCGTCGGTCAGCGGGTTGCAGAGGTTGAGCAGCATCGGGCGGCCGGACTTGGCGACGGCGTCGCTGAACTCCTTGAAGGCGGGGCCCGGGTCGAGCTTCGCGCCGATCCCGCAGAGGAAGTCGACCTTGATGGCGTCGATCTTCCAGTCGGCGAACTGCCCGGCGTCCTCGGTGTAGTGGCCGCGGCTGCCGAGCCCGCAGCTCTTGCCGCCGTCGTAGGCGCCGGCGTCGGTGTAGATGCCGGCCTTGAGCCCGCGCTGGTGCAGATACGTCACGAGGGCGGGGATGCCGGAGGGGAAACGGCCGGGGTGCGCGGCGAGGCGGCCCTCGCCGTCACGGGGGTTGTCGGCCTGCCAGCCGCCGTCCAGCCAGACGATGTCGTAGCCGGAGTCCCGGAGGCCGCTGCTGACGAGGTGGTCGGCGACCGACCTGACCTCCTGCTCGGTGGGGGCGCCGAGGCCGTAGTAGGTGTTCCAGCCCATGTACGGCGTGGGGGCGAGGCCGCTGTCGTAGTACTCGGGGGCGCCCTGGTCGACGGCCTGGGCGGCGGGCCGGTGCACGGGACGGTCCACCGAGCGGTCCAAGGGCCGGTCCACGGGGCGGTCGACGGCCTGGGCGGACGGCACGGCCACGGCGAACAGCGCGGCGACGACGACGGCCACCGTTGCCCGATGCGAAGTCACTGATGTCTCCCGAAGGTTGGGGTCACGACGAAGACTGTCGCCGCGTGGCCCGACCCTGTCAACGATTATTACTAATTAATTTAAACAAGTGACTGGCAGGGCCATCGATCTCACCGGACCGGCCATCCGTCCGGATACCGATCACATAGGCTCGACCGCACCATGAAGAGCAACCACACATCGCTCGGTCCCAAGGCCGACAAAGAGACGGTGCGCCGGCACAATCTGAGCCTGGTACTACGGGCCGTGCGGGACGAGGGCGAAGCGACCAGGGCCGGTGTGGCGGCGCGGGTCGGACTGACCCGGGCCGCGGTGTCTTCGCTGGTCGAGCAGTTGCTGGACAGCGGATTCCTCTCCGAGTCCGGCAAGACGTTCAGCGGACAGGCGGGCCGGCCCGGCACCGTACTGAAGGTGACCCGCTCCGGTCCGGCCGGCATCGGCGTCGAGATCAACATCGACTATGTGTCGGTGTGCGTGGTCGACCTGTCGGGCACCGACCGCGTACGCCTCACCGAACACCTCGACAACCGCGGCGCCGCGCCGGCCGAAGTCCTCGCCCGTGGCGCGCGGATCGCCGCGCGCACCCTGGACTCGGCCGCCGAGCAGGATCTGTCTCCGGTGGGGGTGCAGCTCGCGCTGCCCGGTCTGGTCGCCGGGGGTACGGTCCGCCAGGCGCCGAACCTGGGCTGGAACCGGGTGCCCGCCGAGGAGTTGTTCGCGGCGGCGCTGACGGAGGCGGGGCCCGCCGCGCCGGCACTGCCGGTGCGCTCGGAGAACGAGGCGAATCTCGCGGCGCTCGCCGAGCTGTGGTTCGGCGGCCTGGGCGGGATCCGCAGCTTCCTCTATCTGTCCGGCGAGATCGGCGTCGGGGGCGCGTTGGTGCTCGACGGCGAACTGCTGCGCGGCGCCAACGGTTTCGCCGGTGAGATCGGCCATGTGGTGGTCGACGCCGACGGTCCGCTGTGCCGGTGCGGCGCACACGGCTGTCTGGAGCAGTACGCGGGCCAGTCGGCGCTCCTGCGGGGCGCCGGGCTCGACGAGAACGCCGGGGTGCCGGGCGTCGCGGAGCTTGAGGCGCTGGCCAGGAGCGGCGACAAACGTGCGATCGCCGCGATCGGCGAGGCCGGCCGGATGCTGGGCCGTGTCCTGTCGGGCGCGGTGAATCTCTTCGACCCCGACGCGGTGGTACTCGGCGGGATCTACCGGGGTCTGATGCCCTGGCTCTCGCCGCCCGCCGACGGCGAGTTGACGGACCGGGTGGTGTCGGGCCTCTGGCCGCACGACAGTGGCCGCCTACGCGCGTCATCCTCGGCGGGCGACGCGGCACGGGGCGCGGCGGCACTGGTGGTCCGGGCGGTGCTGGCGGACCCGGTGGCGTACGCGGAACGCACGAGCGCGTAGCGCGTACGGCGCGGGGCGTCGCGGAGTCGACGGGGCGTCGGGAGGCGTCAGGTTGTCGGCCGGGGCCCATCACCCCCGCGTGGCAACGGAGTTGAAGGCCGGCCGATGTCGGGGGAAGCCGGTGCGGGGGGTACCCCGTACGCGAGGCGGGTCGGCGGGCAGCCCGCCTCGCGTCGTGTCAGGGCGCGGTGGTCAGCGGGCGCACAGCAGGTGGTCCATGGCCAGCTGGTCCAGCTGCTCGAAGGCCATGCCCCGGCTGGCCGCGGCCGAGACGTCGAAGTCCTCGTACGCGGTGCGGTCCGCCAGCAGGGCGGTCACACCGTCGGCCGCGGTCGGCAGCGCCAGCTCGTCCAGGCGCGCGGCGCGCAGCGCCTCCTGGACCTCCGGGTCCGCGCGGAACGACGCGGCGCGCTCCTTGAGGATCAGGTAGTTGCGCATGCAGCCGGCGGCCGACGCCCAGACCCCGTCGAAGTCCTCGGTGCGCGGCGGCTTGAAGTCGAAGTGCCGCGAGCCGTCCCAGCCCGCCGTCTCCAACAGGTCCACCAGCCAGAACGCGGCGCGCAGATCACCGGCGCCGAAGCGCAGGTCCTGGTCGTAGCGGGTGCCGTGCTGGCCGTTGAGGTCGATGTGGAAGAGCTTGCCCGCCCACAGGGCCTGCGCGATGGCGTGCGGGAAGTTGAGCCCGGCCATCTGCTCGTGGCCGACCTCGGGGTTGACGCCGTACAGCTCGGGGCGCTCCAGGCGCTCGATGAAGGCGAGCGCGTGGCCGACGGTCGGCAGCAGGATGTCGCCGCGCGGCTCGTTCGGCTTGGGCTCGATGGCGAACTTGATGTCGTACCCCTGCGACACCACGTACTCGCCGAGCAGGTCGAAGCCCTCCTTCATCCGGTCCAGCGCGAGGCCCACGTCCTTCGCGCCACCGGACTCCGCGCCCTCCCGGCCGCCCCACGCGACGAACCGCTTCGCGCCCAGCTCGGCGGCCAGGTCGAGGTTGCGCAGGGTCTTGCGCAGCGCGAAGCGGCGGACGTCGCGGTCGTTCGCCGTGAAGCCGCCGTCCTTGAAGACGGGGTGGGTGAAGAGGTTGGTGGTCACCATCGGCACGACGAGACCGGTGGTGTCCAGCGCCTGCCGGAAGCGCTTGATGTGCGCCTCGCGTTCGGCGTCGGTCGAGCCGAAGGGGATCAGGTCGTCGTCGTGGAAGGTCACTCCGTACGCGCCGAGTTCGGCGAGGTGCTGTACGGACTCCGTGGGATCGAGCGCCGGGCGCGTCGCGTCTCCGAACGGGTCCCTGCCTTGCCAGCCGACCGTCCACAGGCCGAAGCTGAACTTGTCCTCGGGGGTGGGAGTGAAACGTTCCGTCATTTCTCTGGCCGCCTTCATACCTCAGGTCCGGCA
The DNA here is from genome assembly GCF_042870175.1 of Streptomyces sp. NPDC006643. Taxonomy (NCBI): domain Bacteria; kingdom Bacillati; phylum Actinomycetota; class Actinomycetes; order Kitasatosporales; family Streptomycetaceae; genus Streptomyces; species Streptomyces sp. NPDC006643. Next base: position 130,865 of record NZ_JBIAHA010000002.1, read on the forward strand.
GGTGCAGACCTTTTTGTTTCCTGACATGACTAATAATGCACGTCTGGATGGACACGGAAAAGACCCCGCGTTCGCCCAACCCTGTCCGAGGGGTCGAACAGCCCCTTGGGCAAGGAAATGACGCCCATGTCTGCCGGATGCTCGACAACATCACGTAATTTGTTGGCTTGCGGCCAAAATACCGCCGCAAGCCCGGGATTCAGGAAGAGGTACGACCGTGCCGCACAGCCAGGTGGTCATCGGCGTCGACAGCTCGACCCAGTCGACCAAAGCGGCGTTCACCGACGCGGCGACCGGACGGCTCCTCGCCGTCGGACGCGCGCCGCACCGGGTGACCGGCGAGGGCGGGGCCCGGGAGACCGACCCCGAGGTGTGGTGGCAGGCGCTGCGTGAGGCCGTCGCCATGGGGCTCAAGGAGTCCGGAGTACCGGCGTCCGCCGTCACCGGTATCGCGGTCGCCGGGCAGCAGCACGGACTGGTGGTGCTCGACGCCGCCGGAAAGCCGCTGCGGCCCGCGCTGCTGTGGAACGACACCCGCTCCGCCCCGCAGGCCGCCGCGCTCACCGAGGCGCTGGGCGGGCCCGACGCGTGGCTCGCCAGGACCGGCTCCGTGCCCGTCGCCTCCATGACGGCGGCCAAGTGGCAGTGGCTCCGCGAGAACGACCCCGCGTCCGCCGACGCCGCCGCCGCGGTCCGGCTGCCGCACGACTTCCTCACCGAACGTCTCGCCGGCACGGCGGCCACCGACCCCGGCGACGCGTCGGGCACCTGCTGGTACTCGACGGCGACCGGGGCGTACGACCCCGAACTGCTCGCGCTCGTCGGCCTCGACGCGTCGGTGCTGCCGGACGTCGCCCCGACCGGCGCCGCGCGGGTCGGTTCGCTCACCGCCTCGGCCGCCGAGGAGCTGGGGCTGCCCGCCGGTATCGCGGTCGCCGCCGGGACCGGCGACAACATGAGCGCGGCCGTGGGGCTCGGCCTCGGCGGCGCCGGGCTGCTGGACCACCCCGTGCTGAGCCTCGGCACGTCGGGCACGGTCTTCGCCGCCACCCGCACCCGGCCCGCGTCGGCGGCGCTGTCCGGGTTCGCGGCGGCCGACGGTACGTTCCTGCCGCTCGGCTGCACCCTGAACTGCACGCTCGCCGTCGACAAGGTCGCCGAACTGCTGCGCCTGGACCGCGACGACGTGGCACCGGGCGGCGAGGCGGTGCTGCTGCCGTACCTCGACGGCGAGCGCACCCCCGATCTGCCGACCGCCGCCGGACTGCTCACGGGCCTGCGGCACGACACGACGCCGCAGCAGTTGCTCGGCGCGGCCTACGAGGGCGCGGCGTACACCGTGCTGCGCGCGCTGGACGAGGTCCTGCGCGCCTGCGGACTCGACCCCGCCGACCCGGCGGTGGCGTCCCGGCCGCTGCGCCTGGTGGGCGGCGGCGCCCAGGGCCGTACGTGGGTGGAGACCGTACGGCGGCTCTCCGGCCGCCCGGTCATCGTGCCGGAGAGCGGCGAACTGGTCGCCCTGGGCGCGGCGGCGCTGGCGGCGTCCGCCGCCAGCGACCAGGACCCGGTGGCGATCGCCGCGTCCTGGCAGACCGGGGACGGTCCCGAACTCCCGCCGGTCGCACGGGACATGGAGACCTGGGAGCGCGTCGGCTCGGTGCTGGACCGGGCGGCGCCGAGCCTGCTGTCGTAGCGCGCGGACGCACGAGGACGGCACGGAACGGGTGGGGCACCGGCGGACGGACACACGCCGGTGCCTGGCCCGGATCGCCCTCTTGTTGGTGGGTCGGGGACCGACCTACGCTGCGTTCGCGCGGTGTCGCCGCGCGCCGGAGGAGGACGAGACCCGCCCATGTCCGACGCACGAGAAGACGACGCGCAGACCGATGCGCAGACCGATGCGCCGACTGACGCGCTGAGCGACGCGCTGCCCGACGCGGACATCCTGGGGGCCCTCACCCGGTACTCGGCCAGGGGCGGCGGCCCCGCGCTCGGCGGCGCCCGGCTCCGGCATGTCAGACGCCGGCAGCTGCTGCGCTGCCGGGTCGTGCGCTTCACCGAGCGACGCCACGAGACTCCCCGCACGGCCTTCGGCAGGGAGGACCTGTCGGCGCTGCCTCTGTACGAAGGCGCCATTACCGACCACCCGTTGCCGGTGCCCGAGGGCCCCGGCAAGATCACCCTGGTCCGGGCCGGCTCCTACCGGCCGGTGCCCTGCCCGTGCGACAACGGCACCCAGCAGTGCGCCGGTTGCTCGGGCAGCGGCGGGCATCCGTGCACCTGCCGCAACGAGCCGCCGCCGTGCGACGTCTGCCTCGACGTGGCACCGTGCGCGGCGTGCGAGGAGACCGGTGGGCGCCGTTCCCGTACGACGAAGGCGCGCCCCGCCGCGACGGGTCCGGGCGTCACGGCGCCCGGCGCCGCGCGGATCACCTGTGCGGTGTGCGGGACGCCGGAGGCCGCGTGCCCGCGCTGCTCGGGCCGGGGCAGGGTCCGGTGCCCGCACTGCGAGGGCAAGGGGCGTGAGATCTGCGCGCGCTGCTCGGGGCGCGGCGTCGGCACACACGACGTGTGCGGCGGCAAGGGCAGCCTCACGCACTGGGTGGAGGGCACGGTCGAGTACGCGCACGAGACCGCCACCCTGTCGCTGCCCAAGCCCGATTGGCCGGACAAGGTCCGGGAGCGGCTGAGCAGCGCCGCGCGGTGGCAGAAACGTGCCGTACCCCGGGGCGGCGGCGTACCCGCCGGCGTCGACGCCGAGCACCGCACCGCCGTGGCGACCCATCTGGCGCGTGGGCGGGTGGAGCTGTCCCGGCGGGTGACTCTCGAAACGTGCCCCCTGGCGCGGGTGGAGCTGATGGACGACCCGAACCGGGTCTTCCATGTCTTTCCCGGCGCCCACAGCCTCGAAGTCGTCTCGACCCTCTCGGACCGGCTGAAGCACCGGCTGATAGCGGCCGGGGCGGTCATCATCATCGTTGCGGTCCTGGTGCTGCGGCTGCTCGCATGAGCCCTGTCCGGGCGGTCTTGCCGGACAACGCATCCGACATCCGCGGGCGCGGGGTGGCGGGCCGGCCGGGCGTCAGTCCGTCGTCAGGCCCGACGCCGACTCCGTGAGCGCGTCCAGGACCGGGCGGATCAGCGGGTGGCGGTCCGCGCCCCTGCGGACCGCGGCGAACACCCGGCGGGTGGCGGGCGGGCCGGACACCGGGCGTACCACCGTGCCCTTCAGCTCCATCCCGCGCAGGGCCGAGCGCGGCACGAGCGCCACCCCGGCGCCCGCGCCCGCGAGGGCGACCACGGCGCGGAAGTCGTCCGACGAGTGCACCAGGCGCGGTTCGAAGCCCGCCAACTCGCAGGCCAGGCGCATCACTTCATGACAGGGATTGCCCGGGTACGGACTGATCCAGTCGCTGTCGGCCAGCTCGGCGAGCGGGACCTCCAGCTCGCGGCCGAGCGGATGGTCCTCGGGCAGAACCGCGTCGAACGGCTCGGCGTACAGCGGTACGCGCGCCAGCCGGGGATCGTCCTCGGTGGGCGCGCCCCGGTACTCGACGGCCAGCGCCACGTCCGCCTGCCCGTCGAGCAGCAGCGGCAGGCTCTCGTCGCCCTCGGAGTCCCGCACCCGGACGCGGATGCCGGGGTGCGAGTGCGCGAGCCCCGCGATGGCGGGGGCCAGCACCTCGGCGATCCCCGTGGCGAACGCGGCGACCGTGACCTCACCGGCCGCGCCGCCCGCGTACGCCGCCAGCTCCGCCTCGGCGCGCTCCAGCTGGGCAAGGACCTCGTGGGCATGGGTGAGCAGGATCTCCCCGGCGGCCGTCAGCCGTACGCCCCTGCCGCTGCGGGTCAGCAGGGCGTGGCCGGTCTCCTGCTCCAGGGCGGCGAGCTGCTGGGAGACGGCGGACGGGGTCAGATACAGCGCGGCAGCCGCGGCGGTCACCGTACGGTGGTCCGCCACGGCTCGCAGGATGCGCAGGCGCCGGGGGTCGATCACTCAGCCATGGTGCCAGGCCGGGCCGGTTTCGGGCGGGGGCCCTCAGCCGCGCAGCGCCTGGCGGGCGTCGACGAACGCCGCCACCGCCCGCCGTACGTCCTCGGTCGAGTGCGCCGCCGACAGCTGGACCCGGATCCGCGCCTGTCCCATGGGGACGACGGGATACGAGAACCCGATCACGTACACGCCGCGCTCCAGCAGCAGCTCCGCCATCCGCCCGGCCTCGGCGGCGTCGCCGATCATGACGGGGGCGATGGCGTGGTCGCCGGGCAGGATCTCGAACCCGGCCGCCGTCATCTCCGTACGGAAGAGGGCCGTGTTCGCGTTCAGCCGCTCGCGCAGCCCGTCCGCGCTCTCCAGCAGATCGAGGACCTTGATCGACGCGGCGGCGATGACCGGGGCGAGGGAGTTGGAGAAGAGGTACGGGCGTGAGCGCTGGCGCAGCAGCGCGACGATCTCGGCGCGGGCGGCGACGTAGCCGCCGGAGGCGCCGCCGAGTGCCTTGCCGAGGGTGCCGGTGATGATGTCGACGCGGTCCATCACGCCGTGCAGTTCGGGGGTGCCCCGGCCGCCGGGGCCGACGAAGCCGACGGCGTGCGAGTCGTCGACCATCACCAGGGCGTCGTAGCGGTCGGCGAGGTCGCAGATCTCGGCGAGGGGCGCGACATAGCCGTCCATGGAGAAGACGCCGTCCGTGACGACGAGGCGGCGGCGGGCGTCCTGCGACTCCTTGAGGCGGGCTTCCAGCTCGGCGAGGTCGCGGTTGGCGTAGCGCAGCCGGCGGGCCTTGGAGAGCCGGATGCCGTCGATGATGCTGGCGTGGTTGAGGGCGTCGGAGATGACGGCGTCCTCGGGGCCGAGGAGGGTTTCGAACACGCCGCCGTTGGCGTCGAAGCAGGAGGAGTAGAGGATCGTGTCCTCCTGGCCGAGGAACGAGGAGAGGCGCTGCTCCAGCTCCTTGTGGATCTCCTGGGTGCCGCAGATGAAGCGTACGGAGGCCATGCCGTAGCCCCACCGGTCGAGCGCGTCCTTGGCGGCGGCGACGACGTCGGGGTGGTCGGCGAGGCCGAGGTAGTTGTTGGCGCAGAAGTTGAGGACGTCACCGGTGCCGGCGGCGACGGAGACCGAGGCGTTCTGCGGGGTGGAGATGACACGCTCGGGCTTGAAGAGACCGGCGTCGCGGATCTCGTCGAGGGTGGCGCGGAGGTCGTCGCGGACGGACGCGTACATACGGGGCTCCGGGGTGGTGAGGGGTCGGCGGGGGTCGTACGAAGAAGGAGGGGCGTCATCGGAGGGCGGGCCGGGGCGCGGACCCGGGCGTCCCGGCGTCGTGCGCCCGGCCGGGCTGGCGGGTGTGGCAGGTCTAGCGGGTGTGGCGGGGCTGCCGGGACACGTGCTACGCCCAGTTGAGGATGATCTTGCCGCCGGTGGCGGTGGCCGCCTCGTCGAAGGCCGCGTCGAAGTCCTCGTAGCCGTAGCTGCCGGTGATGACGGGCGTGAGGTCGAGGCCGCCTTCGAGCAGCACGGTCATCGCGTACCAGGTCTCGTACATCTCACGGCCGTAGATGCCCTTCACCGTGATCATCGAGGTCACGATCTTCGCCCAGTCGACGGCGAACTCGCTCGCGGGCAGTCCGAGCATGGCGATCCGGCCGCCGTGGGTCATGTTGTCGACCATGTCGCGCATCGCCTCGGGGCGGCCGGACATCTCCAGGCCGATGTCGAAGCCTTCCTTGAGGCCGAGCCGCCGCTGCGCCTCGGCGATGCCGGTGCCGGGGGCCGACACGTCGAGGGCGAGGGTGGCGCCGACCTTGCGGGCGATCTCCAGGCGTTCGGGGCTGACATCCGTGATGGCGACGTTGCGCGCGCCCGCGTGGCGGGCGACGGCAGCCGCCATGATGCCGATCGGGCCCGCGCCGGTGATCAGCACGTCCTCACCGACGAGGGGGAAGGTGAGCGCGGTGTGCACGGCGTTGCCGAACGGGTCGAAGATGGCCGCGATGTCGAGGTCCACGGGCGAGCGGTGGACCCAGACGTTCGAGGCGGGCAGCGCGACGTACTCGGCGAACGCGCCGTCCCGGCCGACGCCGAGCCCGACCGTGCTGCGGCACAGATGCCTGCGCCCGGCAAGACAGTTGCGGCATTTGCCGCAGACCAGATGGCCTTCGCCGCTCACCAGGTCACCGACGGCGATGTCCTGGACGTCGGCACCGACGGACGCGACCTCGCCGACGAACTCGTGGCCCAGTACGCGCGGTGTCTGGACCGCCTGTTGCGCCCAGCCGTCCCACGCGCGAATGTGCAGGTCGGTGCCGCAGATGCCGGTGCGGAGCACCTTGATGAGGACGTCCGAGGGGCCGGCCTCCGGCTCGGGCACGTCGGTGAGCCGCAGCCCCGGCTCGGCGTCACGTTTCACAAGTGCCTTCATCGGGGCGGCTCCAGGTGGTGCGGATCGTACTGATCATTGTCAGCACCAATCTGCCGCCGCCGCGACCGTTCAGTCCATCGAGGATTTCTTAAGCGGGTCGACAGCGGAGCTTCACACAGAACGGAATTCCACGGGAAGAACCACTGAAATCAGACACACGGCCGAATATGAATTCGCCCACTTGTACGGACCGAAGTACGCCGTCCGAGGGGTGGGACGCCGCCGTTCCCCTTACGATCAGTGCCCACCGCGAGTCACGAGTGGGAGTGAGACAGCGTGAGCAGTGCGTTCAAGGCCTCAGTGGTCAAGGCGGCGCAGGCCGGGGACGAGCGCGCCAGGGACCAGCTCGGCCACGAGTCACTGCCGCTGGTCCACCAGCTCGTCGGCCACGCCCTGCACGGTCACCCGGAAGTGGGCGCCGTGGCACGGGAGACGGTGCGGCACGTTCTCGACGGACTCGACGGGCTGCGCCGCCCGGCCGACTTCCGCTCGTCCCTGCTGACCACCACGATCGCCCGGATCCGGGTCCACGCGGACTATGTGTACGACCCGGCCGTCCCCCGCCCCGACTTCGACTTCGTGGATCTGATGATCAGCCGTCTGGGGCTGTCCGGTCAGCACCGGGAGGTCGCCGAGGCCACGCGGTGGGTCGACCGCGAGCACCACGTGCTGGTGCCGCTGTGGTGGCTGGAGACCACCGGTGAACTCACCCGGCAGGAGGTCGTCGCGGCGCTGGCCGCCAACTCCCAGCAGGTGGAGGCGCGGATCGAGCGTATGGAGTACGAGTGGGAGACCGCCCGCGTGGTGGTCCGCGCACTGTCGGCCGAGCCGCCGTGCGTCCTGCTGGAGCAACTCGTGGGCGGCTGGGACGGCATACCGTCCCCGCTCTGGCGTGAGCGGATAGCCGGGCACACCTATGAGTGCACCGTCTGCTCCGCGTACGCGACCGGGCTGGTGCCCGCCGAGGACCTCGTCGCCGGCCTCCCGCCGGTGCCGGTCGGTGCCCGGCCGGACCCGGCTGTGGCGTCGTACGGCGGTGGCGGTGGCCGCGGCGCCGGTGACGGCCGGGGCCGCGACCGGGCCAGGGACGCCCGGCGCCGGGAGCGACGGGCGAGACGCCGCCGCGTACTGACCGTGACCGCCGCCGTCGCCGCGCTGCTCACCGCCGCCGGAATGGCCCACCGTGTCACGAACGAGAGTGACCAGGACGACTCGCGCGCCTCGACCGCCGTCGAACCGGAGGCGCTGGAGCCCAAGTCGGCCGCGAGCCGTACGGCGGAGTCGGCCTCCCCCTCCCCCTCGCGCACCAGCGCGAGCCCGTCGCCCTCGCCGACCCGCTCCCCGTCCAAGAAGGCCGCCAAGCCGAGCAAGACCGCGCCCGATCCGCGTCCCTCGACGGCCGATCCGGCCCCGAAACCCGATCCGAAGCCGACGGCGGACGACCCGAAGCCGGGCGGCGGGGGCGGCGGCTTCGCCGCGCAGGTCACGACGCTCGTCAACTCCGAGCGCGCCAAGGCCGGTTGTGGCCCGGTGAGCGCCAACGCGCAGCTGGGGACCGCCGCGCTGCGGCACTCCCAGGACATGGCGGCCAAGGGCTACTTCGACCACAACAGCCCCGACGGCAGGGACCCGGGCGACCGCATCACGGCGGCGGGCTACCGATGGACCACCTACGGCGAGAACATCGCCAGGGGGCAGCAGACGCCCGCCGAGGTGATGGAGGGCTGGATGAACAGCCCCGGCCACCGGGCGAACATCCTGAACTGCGCCTTCGAGGAGATCGGTGTCGGGATCCACGACGCGTCCGGCGGACCGTGGTGGACCCAGGCGTTCGGCGCGCGGGGCTGACGGCCGGTTCTCGGTTCCGGGTTCTCGATTCCGGGCGTGGGCTCGGTTCAGGGTGCGGCGCGGGCTGGGCGCAGGCACGGCGCGGGCTGAGAGATCCCCCGCCTTTCGTCTCTCCCGGTCACCAGCCCGTGACGTATCGAGCACGATCAGGACTATTTCAGTTGCCGTTCGAACGTGTCCGCACAGATTCCGCCGTAACCGATCTCTCCAGCGGTGTACGGGCAAGCCCGTACCGCCCTTGACATGGGAACCCCGCCGTACCCGCCCGCCAAGTGATCCCGGCCACTCCGCATACGGTCAAATCCGGCCAGGCATCGGTCGGTCGAACTGTTATTGACGAACCGTCATGGGCATATACGCTCCACTCGAACAGCCGCCGCCCCACACCACCGCGTACCAGCCTTTCACCGAAGCCGCCCTGCGCCCACACATCCCCCAGGAGACCGGTCATGACGTGCGTCGAGGAACAGGTCTTGGCCCGGCAGCTACCGGCCGTACCGTTCTACTGCCCGGTGGAACCGGCCATGCATCCCGGCGTGGACGTCCTGAACGACCTGACGGTGGACTGGATGCTGCGGCAGAATCTCGACACCGACGAGCACCAGCGCAAGCGTCTCGCCGTTTGCGACTTCGGCGGACTCACCGCGTCGACGATGCCCTACGGGAAGCTCGAACCCCTCACCCTGATGGCCAAGTTCCACGCCGTGCTCTTCTCGCTCGACGACGGTGTCTGCGACGAGACCGAGGCCACGGCGGATCTGCTGGCCCAGGAGACCTCGCGCATCCTGCGTGCCGTCGAGGCACCGGCCGCGAACTCCCGCTCCGACTCCCCGCACACCGCCGCGCTGCGTGCGCTGCGGACGGAGCTGGAGAGTTACGCGTCCGCGCAGCAGCTGCGCCGCTGGACGGATGCCATGCGGGTGTACACGTCGGGGCTGGTGTGGGAGGCGTCCTGGCGTCGCAGCGCCGAACTCCCCTCGCTCAACGACTACATCACCCTGTGGATGCGAGCCATAGGGATGGCGCCGACCACCGCGATGATCGAGGTCGTCGGCGGATTCTCCGTGACCGACGAGGAGTTGGCGGATCCGCGCGTCCAGGCGCTCACCGAGATCACCTGGACGCTGGTCAGTTGGGACAACGACCTCTACTCGCGGAACAAGGAACTGCTGCGGGCCGGCGACGACCTCAACCTGATCGACGTGCTCTGCCAGGAGTTGGGCTGTGAGCCGCGCGAGGCGCTGAAGCACGCGGTGGCGATGCGCGACCGGGTGATGGTGCTGCACGGCCGGCTGACCGAGCAGGTCCTCCTGGACGCGAGTCCCGAACTGCGCGCCTATCTGGAGGGGTTGGGGCAGTTCGTCCGGGGTCATCTCGACTGGGCGTCGGTCTGCCCCCGCTACTCGGTGCCGTCGGGACCGGCGGCGCAGCCGGGCGGCTGGTGGAAGCGGTATCCCTCCGACGCGGGCCGGGAGCCGCTGCCGATCCCCACGATCTCGTGGTGGTGGGAGCAGTTGGACACCAAGGTCTGACCCCAGGCCCGACCGCCCCCACACCGCCACTCCCGGCGCGTCAGTAGCCTCGCCACCACCGCACCACGGCCTGCCAGGCGCGGGCCGGTGCGGCGGGCCGGCGCTGCTGCGGGATCTGTCCCGCCTGCGGCGGCGTCACCGGTGGCTGCTGGCCGGTGGGTGCCATCGGCACGGGCGGCGGTACGACGGCGGGACCGGGCGCGCTCCGCGCGGGCACCGGGCGGGGCGACTCCACCTGCCACTCGGTGCGCGGCGCGTGCTGCGGTGTCGCCGAGGGCGGCCCTGCGACATCCTGCGGCGGGCGCGCGGCGAAGGTCACCGGCAGCTCCTGGAGATGCCGGGACATCAGCGCAGCCGACCAGCGCAAGTCCTCCTCGGGCACGGCCAGTTGGAGGTCCGGCAGGCGCAGCAGCAGCGCGTCGATGCCGGTGTCGGCGATCGCCCGCCCGATGTCCTGGCCGGGGCATTCGTGCGGGCCGCCGCTGAAGGCGAGATGCGCGCGGTTGCCCTGCATGGAGGCGTTGACGTCGGGCCGTACGACCGGGTCGACGTTGGCGGCGGCGATCCCGACGACCAGCGCGTCGCCCGCCTTGATCCGCTGTCCGCCGAGTTCGGTGTCACCGACGGCCCACCGGCCGAAGATGGTGGTGAACGGCGGCTCGTCCCAGAGGGTCTGCTCGACCGCCTCGGGCAGTGTCATATGGCCGCCGCTGAGCTGGGCGCGGAAGCGCGGGTCGGTGAGGACCATGCGGAGCACGTTGGCGATGAGGTTGGCCGTGGTCTCGTACGCGGCGATCAGCACCAGCCGCAGATGCTGGGCGACCTCGGCGTCCGTGAGTCCGGCCGGGTGCTCGACGAGCCAGCTCGCGAAGTCCTCCTGGGGCGCGGCCCGGCGCCGGGCCACCAGCCGGTTCAGGGCCCCCATCACGTACTCGTTGCTCTCGACGGCCGTCTCGGTGCCCTTGATCATGTCGCGGGCCGCCTGGACCAGCCGTTCGTTGTACTCCTCGGGCATGCCGAGGATCTGGATCATCACCATCATCGGCAGATGCTCGGCGAAGCGGCTGACGAGATCGGCCTTGCCGTCCTGGCAGAAGTCGTTGACGAGCCTGTTGCTGTAGCGGTTGATGAAGCGCCGTACGCCCCGGTGGTCGATCCGGGCGATCGAGTCGGTGACCGCGCCGCGCAGCCGCTCGTGGTCGGCGCCGTCCGCGAAGACGCAGATGGGCTGCCAGGTGAAGATCGGCGCGAGGGGGTGGTCGGGCGGCACGCTGCCGTCGTTGACGGCGCTCCAGCGGCGGGAGTCGCGCGAGAACTGGGAGGGGGTACGGGTCATGTGCAGGTTCTCGCTGTGGCCGAGGACCAGCCAGGCCGGTACGTCGCCGTGCAGCAGGACCGGCGCGACCGTGCCGTGCTCGGCGCGCAGCTTCTCGTACAGGCCCATGGGGTCGTTCTCGGCCTCGGGGCCGTAGAGCCGGCGCAGCCCGGAGGGCGCCAGGTGGTCGCCGCCGAAAGCGTCGGTGACGAGTCCGTGGGCCGGGCAGCCGGGCGGCGGGGCGGCGTGTTCGTCCGTGCCCGGCCGGTGCGAATAGGGCGTTGTCACGGTCACTCCAGGGAGGGGAGGAAGCCAGGAAATAGAGGGAGAGGAAAGGGAGAGGAAGGAGGGGGGATCAGGCGGGCAGGGCCAGCGAGTGCAGATAGCGCATGAGGGTCAGCAGGACGTCGCGGCTCGACGCCCGCAGCCGCGCGTCGCAGTCGACCATCGGCACCTCGTCGGGCAGGTCGAGCGCGGTGCGCAGCGCCTCGACGGGATGGCTCGGCGCGTCGGGGAAGGTGTTGACGGCGACGACGAACGGCACACCGCGCTCCTCCAGCCGCCCGATCACGTCGAAGCTGACTTCGAGACGGCGGGTGTCGACGAGGACCACGGCGCCGAGGGCTCCTTCGAACAGGCCGTTCCAGAGGAACCAGAAGCGTTCCTGGCCGGGGGTGCCGAAGAGATAGAGCACCAGTTGCTCGCTGATGCTGATCCGGCCGAAGTCCATCGCGACGGTGGTGGCCGTCTTGGTCTCCACCCCGGAGTTGTCGTCCACGCCGATACCGGCCTGGGTCATGGTCTCCTCGGTGGTGAGCGGGCGGATCTCGCTCACCGACCCGACCATGGTGGTCTTGCCGACCCCGAATCCGCCCACGATCACGACCTTCACCGCGGAGGTCGCCGTGGTGGGAAGTACGTCCTCGTTCCTGGGGCCCGTGATCGTGTCAGAGCTTCTGGAGTCCATGCATCACCGCTTCGAGAAGGGACCTGTCGGGAAGTGAGGCGCGGGCGACGGGCGCCCGGGACTCGACCAGATCCGTCGTGAGGAGGTCGGTCAGCAGGGCCGTCACCACGCTGAACGGCAGACTGAGATACGCCGACAGCTCTGCCACGGACAGCGGCGCCCCGCACAGCCGCAGGATGGCGGCCTGTTCGGGCGGCACCGTCGGTGAGGGGGCCTCGCGCGCCACGATCATGGTGACGAGGTCGAGCGAGGCGCGCTCGGCGCCGTCCGGGCCACCCGTGATCACGTACAGCCGTTCCGGGTCCCCCACGTCCGCCCCGGGCAGCCTGCGTTCTCGTCGGGGAGGAGTCATCCGGTGTGCCCGTCGTGGCGCGGCGGGCTCGTCAGATGGGCGCCGATCCGTACGACCATGTCCCGCATCCGGGCGCCGACGAGTCCGGCGTCTACCGTCTCGTCGGCGAGTACGGCGAGATAGGCGCCGGTGCCCGCCTCCATCAAGTAGAAGAATCCGCCGCTGACTTCGATGACGACGAGCCGCATCCGGCCGTCGCTCATGGGGATCTCGGCGGCGACGGCGGCGGCGAGGCTCTGAAGGCCGGCGCAGGCGGCTGCGAGCCGGTCGGCGACGTCGGGGTCACCGCCGTGCCTGGCGATCCGCAGTCCGTCGGCGGAGAGCACGACGATCTGCTGAACCTGCGGAACGCCGTCCGCGAGTTCCTTGAGCATCCAGTCCAGGTTGGCGCGCTGCTGGATCACTTCAGGTCCCCTTTGCCCCACACGTCGTCTGATTCGCCTCGGTCGCCGGGCCGGTCCGGCGGCGTGTCCTGTGCTCCTGTCACACCGGTGGCCCCGGTGACTCCCGTGCCTCCGGTGAGTCCGGTGGTTCCGGTGGCTCCGGTCGACGGCTCCTGCGGGTGCGGTTCGCCGTTGACCGCCTTGGTGAAGGCTTCGAGCCAGATGCCGGGGCCGGGTTTCTGGGTCTCCCCGGTGGCGTTCGCCGTACCGTTCGAGCGGGGCGATACCGGTGCGGGCGCCGGTGCCGGTGTGCGGACGATGTTGTGCGAGCCGAGCGGCGCCCTGCCGCGGCTGCGGCGCTGCGGAAGGCCGTTCGCCGTCCACTCGGTGACGACGGGGGCGTCGTCCTCCAGCGCGGCCCTGACGGGCGCCGGCCGGACCGGTCCGGTGGCGGGTCGGGGCGCGGCGGGGGCTGCCGGGGCGGGGCCGGACGCGGGACGCGCGACCGGGACCGCCGCGCCGGCCGTACGCGGCTTGCGCATCTCGGGCAGCTCGGTGCCGCCGACCCCCAGCGCCGTCGCGCCGATGCCGTGGGCGATACCCGGCGCGGGCCCGGTGGTGACCACGTCGCGGGGGACGACGAGGACGGCGCGGACGCCGCCGTACGCGGACTGCCGCAGCGAGACCTGGAGGTTGTACATCTGACAGAGGCGGCCGACGACCGCCATGCCCAGGCGCGGGGTCTCGCCGAGGTCGTTCAGGTCGATACCGGCCTGCGCCTGCGCGAGCATCCGCTCGGCCCGGGTCCGTGCCTCCTCGCTGAGACTGACGCCGCCGTCCTCGATCTCGATGGCGATACCGGTCTGCACCTCGACGGCGGTCACATGGACGCGCGTCTGCGGGGGCGAGTAGCGGGTGGCGTTGTCGAGGAGTTCGGCGCACGCGTGGATGAGCGGTTCGACCGCCGTACCGACGATGGCGACCTTGGCGATCGAGTGCAGATCGACCCGCTGGTACTCCAGGATCCGGGACATGGCACCGCGCAGCACGCTGAACAGCGGTACGGGCCGGGGCCATTGACGGCCGGGGCGGGCCTTGCCGAGTACGGCGACGCTGTCGGCGAGCCGTCCGATGAGGGCGGTGCCGTGGTCGATGCGCAGCAGGTCGTCGAAGACCTCCGGGTCACGGCCGTGGTGCTCCTCCATCTCCCGCAGCTCGCTGGCCTGTTGGTGCACGAGGGACTGGACGCGACGGGCGATGTTGACGAAGGAGCGCTGCGCGGACTCACGCATGGCCTCCTCGTCGTCCACGATGCCGAGGATCGCGAGGAGCAACGCGCGCTGCGAGTCGGGGAGTTCGCGGTAGCGCTCGTCACCGTCGACGATGACGTTCATGACTTCCTGGGGTGAGTTACCCCGGCGGAGCTGGTGGATGGCGAGCGGCATCAGTTCCTTGCCGAGGCGCACGCTCTGGCTGTCGTGTTCGGCGATGCGCCGTTCCAGGAAGGCGACATGCTCCCCGTAACGCGCGTGCAGGTCGCGCGTCGCCTCTCCCCTGCGGGCGATCTCCGTCGCGCCCCAGCTGACGAGGACGGTGGCGACGGCGCCGTACAACGCGACCGGTATCCGGGCGGCGTCGGCGACGAGGACCACGACGACGGCCGTTGCCGTCGCCATCAGGGCCGCGGAGAGCAGAAGCGCGCGAACGGTGGGTGACGCTTGATCATTCATGGGTGCTTCAACACGAACCATGTAAGCCCTCTGGCGGTCGATTCAGGGGTCGGGGTATTCGAAACTATTGCGGCACATGGGAACAAGCGCCTGATTCCGTGGCAACTCGGCGCGCTCCGCGAGAGCTTAGTGCGGGCGGAACAGCGCATCGGCATATTCATGAACCTCATGCGCGGGCGCACTCAACAGGCATAGACTCGCGCGTTTTGCACGGAGCGCTCCGGCGACGGCACACATAGTGACGACGTCAGTTCGAGAAACGGGACCTTGTGCGCACGCGGAGCGGCGGCTCCGAGGTCCGTTTCGTTCAAGACCGGCGGTCGCCGGACACCGCAGACTCGTCCCATGGACCTCACGCACACCCCGAACCTCAGCGACGCCGGCGCCTTCATGACCACCCACGCCCGGCTCCTGGACCGGCGCCGCTTCGAGCTGCTGCGCGGGACCGGCACCCCCGCCTCCGTCGTCACCGCGCTGGACGCCTACCGGAACGGGGACGGCGGTTACGGGTGGGCCCTGGAGCCCGATCTGCGGTCCGCGCTGAGCCAGCCGGTCGGCGCCCTGCTCGCCTTCGAGGTGTTCGAGGAGTGCGGGCCCGCCGTCTTCGCACGTGCGGCCCAGCTGTGCGACTGGCTGGAGTCGATCACCCGCCCCGACGGCGGGCTGCCGTTCGCCCTGCCGATGACCGGCCCGGACGCGGCCGGCTCCGCCCCGTTCTGGGTGTCGGCCGACGCGGAGGTCTCCTCGCTCCATATGACGTCGGAACTCGCGGGGGCCGCGCACCGGGTGGGCCGCAACGACCCGGCCGTACGCGACCACCCCTGGCTCGCGCGGGCCACCGCCTTCTGCCGCGAGCGGATCGCCGCCCTCGTACGGCCGCCGCACGTGATCGAGTTCCGGTTCGTGCTGGACTTCCTCGACACCGTCCACGACACCCACCCGTGGGCCCCGGCCGAGCTGAACCGGCTCGCCGCCTTCCTGCCGAAGGACGGCAGCCCGCTGCCGGTCGACGACGGCGCCGAGGGCGAGGCGCTGCGGCTGCTCGACTTCTCACCGCTGCCGGGCCGCCCGCTGCGGGCGCTCCTGGACCCGGCGGCGGTCGCCGCCGAACTCGACCGGCTCGCCGCCGACCAGCGCGAGGACGGCGGCTGGACCGTCGACTGGGTGCCCCACTCCCCCGCGGCTGCCGTGGAGTGGCGTGGATACGCCACGGTCCGGGCCCTCACGATCCTGCGCGCCCACGGCATCCCGCTCGCGCACGACCGCTGACGCACGACCGCTGACGGATGAACACCGGCGACTGACCACTGGCGCACGGCCCCTGACGGACGGACGCCGAGCACGGCCGACGGGGGCGCGGCGGCCGGACGGTGATACCTCCGGTCGGCTCACGCAGCCGTGCGGGCGGCCGGGTCCGTTCCTACGGTGGCTGAATGATCATCAGATCGCTCCTGCGCCCCGCGTTCGCCGGCACGGTGGCTCTGACCACCGGACTGACCGGACTGCTGACCCTCCTCCCGGCGTCGGTGTCCACCCCGACGGCCACCGCCGCCACGGCCGCCGCCGGGCCTGCGGACCCCTCGCTGCTGTACCGGCCCGGCACCCAGCTGCGCGCGGCGTCCGGCGCGCCCGCGCCGCCCAAGGACGTCTCCGCCCTCTCCTGGGTGGTCGCCGACGCGCGCACGGGCGCCGTTCTCGCGGCCCACGACGCGCACCGCGCGCTGCCGCCGGCCAGCACGCTCAAGACGCTGTTCGCCGTCACCGCCCTGCCCCGGATCCCCTCCGACGCCCGGCACAGCGTCACCGAGGCGGACCTCACGGGGATCGGCGACGGCAGCAGCCTGGTGGGCGTGGCGCCCGGTGAGACGTACGACGTGGCCGATCTGTGGCGCGGTGTGTTCCTCAGCTCGGGCAACGACGCGGTACGGGTCCTCGCCGGGATGAACGGCGGCTGGGACTCGACGATCGCTCAAATGCAGGCCAAGGCACGAGAGTTGGGCGCGAAGGACACCCGTGTGGTCTCCCCCGACGGGTACGACGAACCGGGCCAGGTGTCGTCGGCGTACGACCTCGCGGTGTTCGCCCGCGCCGGGCTGAGGCTGCCGGCCTTCGCGGAGCACTGCGCGACCGTCGAAGCCCAGTTCCCGGGACGTGACGGTTCGACGTTCGGCATCCGGAACACGAACAAACTGCTGACGGGCGCCGACGGCGTGGAGCGCTACCGGGGGCTGATCGGCGTCAAGAACGGCTACACCACGAACGCCGGGAACACGCTCGTCGCGGCGGCCCGGCGCGGGGACCGCACACTGCTGGCGACCG
This sequence comes from Streptomyces sp. NPDC006643, assembly GCF_042870175.1. Taxonomy (NCBI): domain Bacteria; kingdom Bacillati; phylum Actinomycetota; class Actinomycetes; order Kitasatosporales; family Streptomycetaceae; genus Streptomyces; species Streptomyces sp. NPDC006643. The sequence continues at coordinate 147,736 of NZ_JBIAHA010000002.1, forward strand.
TGATGAATCCGCAGTCCGGTGCCTCGCAGGCGGTGTACGAGGAGGCCCGGACCCTGCTGGACTGGGGGTTCGCCGCCGCGCCCGCCGTCACCCCCGTGGGGTCGCTGGAGCCGCCCCGGCCGCCGAGCCCGCCCCGGCAGGCGGCGGAGGAGGAGAAGCAGGGGCCGGTCGCGCGGGCGGGACGGGCGGCGGGGCCGGGCGGGGAGTCCGTACGGCCCACGGCGGGAGCCCGGTCTGCGCACCTCACCGGGACGGCGCGGTCCGAGCCGGCCGACCGGTCGGCCACGGCGTCGGCAGCGGTTGGGTATCTGCTCCCGATCGCGTTCATCGGCGCCGCGTGTCTCGCCGCGCTGGCGCTGTTCCTCGTACGGCGCGGCGTGCGACGACGGCGGCACCCGGCGCAGCCCCCGCTGTGAGCATCGAGGGTGCGGCCGACGGCGACTGCACGCGCAGTGGCGACATGGAACGTCATGTGGTGGTCGTGGTGCAGCCCCCGTGCGGCGGTGGCCGGCGGGTCTGGGTGGACGGCCACGACGCCGGTCGCGCGCGCCGGGCCGCCGATGTGGCGGAGCTGCTGCGCCGGGCCGGTGTGGATCCCGCTCGGCTGACCGACACCGGGACGGTCGAGTGGCGCGGCGGCGGCCCGCGGTCCTGGCGGTGACCCGCGCCAACGCTGGGGGTCACCCCCGCCGACCATGGCGGTGACCTACGACGCCGGTCTGACGGTCGGCTACGCCGGCCCCGTCGTCCCCGCCGTCCGCAGGTCGTCCAGGGCCCGCCCGGCCCGTTCCACCAGTCCGTCCGCGCCGCACTCCTCGGCCAGTACCCGGCCCCGGCCGAGGTCGGACGCCGACCGGGCGGCGATGCCGTACTCGACGCGTGCGACCGCCAGCTCGTACGTGCAGGGTGAGGCTTCCAGATGGGTGACGGCCTCGGCGAGCAGCTCGACCGCGGCCGGTCCTTCGGCCAGTGACGCGGAGCAGCACAGCGCGACGCCGATCGCGGTGTGCGTGCCGAAGCGCTCGGCGCGGTCCCGGGCGTACGCGGCGAGTTCGGCCGCCCGCTCGGGCTGTGTGTCGGCGAGCGCCCGCGCGAGATCGATCGCCCAGGGCGCCACCACCCCGTTGTGCCGGCCCCGGATCGTCAACGCCCGCCCCGAGGTTTCGAGTTCGGTGATCGCCTCCTCCGTACGGCCGAGAGCGAGCAGCAGCCTGCCCCGGACGGAGCGGGCGTCGGGGATGGCGAGGGAGGACGCGTACGGCGGTGCGAAGGCGTACCGTTCGGCGGCTTCGCGCGCCTCTTCGACATGGCCACGGGCGAGGAGCGTGTCGACGAGCATGCAGATGCCGTTCCAGTGCATCGGCAGCCGGTCGCCGACCCGGTCGGCGAGGCGCAGGCTCTCGCGCAGATACGTCTCCGCGTCCACGAGACGGCCACGTCTGCGGTGGGCGTAGCCGACGAGCGTGTGGGCGAAGGCGAGATGGCCGCCGCTCCAGCCGGAGATCTCGAAGGCCCGCATGCCCTCGTCGAACAGGGCCTCGGCGCGGTCGAGTTGGTCGGCGAAGGCGAAGGACAGCGCGAGCAGGGCGGGCGGTTCGAAGCCCCAGGACGTACCGGTCCAGCCGGTGCCGGGGGCGAGCGCCCCGTCGACCAGGGCGCGTTCGGCGATCTGGACGATCTCCTCGGCGTTCTCACCGCGTGCGGTGGCGTCGAAGGCGCGCAGCATGAGCAGGACTCGTTCGGTGTTGTCGCGTCCGCCGAGTCCGGCGGCGGTCTGCGCGAGACGGCGGCTGCGTGCCCGGCCGTCGTCCTCGGTGTCCTGGACGCCCTCCCACAGGAAGTGCGCGGTCTTGAGACGCATCTGGGCGGGTCCGGGCGGGGTGCGCTCCGCTTCGGCGGCGACGACCTGGGCGGCCTCCCGGGTCTGGTCGTTGTGTGTCAGTGCCTGGGAGAGCCGGAAGACGGCGTCGACGCGCAGGTGTTCGTCCAGGAGCTGGGTGTTGATCGCGTCGCGGAGGTGGCCGACGGTGGTGGCCGGTGACGAGAGAAGAGTCGCGCAGCCCAGTTCGTACAGGACCTCGGCCCGTACCCGGGGCAACGGCGGTTCCAGCAGGGCGCGTTCGAGACAGCGGCGCGCGGCGTCGGGGGCGCCGACCGCGAGATGTTCGGCGGCGGCCTCGCGCAGCTGCGCGACCAGTTCGGCGTCGTTGTCCGGGTGGACTTCGAGGAGGTGCCGGGCGGCGAGGGCGGCGCCCCGGCCGCTGCGGCTGACGAGCCAGGCGGCGCGGCCGTGGAAGGCGGTCCGGGTGGCCGGAGGGATGGCGCGGTAGACGGCGGTGGCGATGAGGGGGTGGACGAACTCCAGCGGGTCGGTGCCGACGAGGATGCGGGCCGTGCGGAGCCGTTCCGCGCTGTCGGCCGCCTCCGCCGGGCCCATTCCGGCGAGGGACACGACGAGTTCGAGGGAGATGTCGGTCCCGAGTATCGCGGCGGCCCAGGCGAAGCGGGTCGTGGTGGTGCCCAGTTCCTCCAGCCGGGCGATGAGTCCGGTGCCCCGGGTCATGGCGCCGAGCGCGCTGAGGGCGCCGGCGGATCCGCCGACGGGGTCCAGGGCCTCGTCCCGTGCCTTGGCGAGCAGTTCGACGGTTTCGTAGGCGTTGCCGCCGGTGACTTCCCACACCTCGCGGCAGAACGGGTCGTCGGCGTGCTCGCCGAGGGTGGCGCGGGCGAGCTTCGCGGTGGCCTCGGAGGTCAGTGCCTTCAGGGTGACGAGGAGCCGGGCGCTCTCGCCGAGCGCCCGCAGGAGGTGCGCGCATTCGCCGATCGCGTCCTCGCTGCGGTACGCGACGACGACCAGGATCGGCGGGCCGCCCGTACGCCGGGCGAAGGACGCCAGCCAGGCGAGGGATTCCAGGTCGGACCAGTGCGCGTCGTCGACGACCACGACGAGCGGGGGCAGTGTCTCGGCGAGTCTGCGGAACAGGGTCTCCAGGCCGTCCCGGACACCTTGCGGGTCGGCGGGTCGCGCGCCGGGCGGCGCCACTCCGAGGGCGGGGCCGACGATGTCGTAGCCGTCGCCGAGCAGTTCGCGTACCTCGCCGGGGCCGCGCGCCGTGAGGGCGGGCTGGAGCAGTTGCCGTACGACGTGGAACGGCACCGACGTCACGGTCTCGCCGCCGCGCGCCGACCACACCGTGCAACGACCGGCCCCCATCCGCCGGACCTCGGCGAGCAGCGCGGTCTTGCCGAGTCCGGCGGCGCCCCGGTAGACGAGGAGTCCGCCGGACGGTGTGTCTCCGAAGAGCCCCTCCACGGCGTGCGCGGCGGCGGCGATCTCGGGCTCGCGTTCGAGGAGCGGGAGGCCGGCCGAACCCGTAGGCGGGGACATCATCACCCTCCTTGGTTGAACGGGCGTGCAGGTCAGGTCACGACCCTAGCCCGAGCGTCCCGCCGGTGGGCAGGGATCCGCGCGGATCCGCGCGTTTTCGGCCGGTGCCGGTCGATCACCTGTACGCGTCCGAAGTCTCTATGGTCACAGCATGCGAGAAGAACAGACGGAGCGCGCGGCGCCGTTGGTCTGGAAGGGCGTCAACTACAACGCGGGGACGGACTATTCGGGCCGGGGCTCGGCGCCGCCGCCCTGGCCCGACGAGGTCGTACGGAGCCATATGGCGCTCATCCGGGGCGAGTTGAACGCCAACTCGGTCACGGTGTTCGGCACGGACATCGACCGGCTGGCGGCGTACGCGGGCTTCGCCGCCGAGGCGGGGCTGCATGTCTGGTTGCAGCCCCGCCTCATCGAGGGCGACGCCGAAGCGACCCTGACGCACCTCGCGGCGGCGGCCGAGGCGGCGGAGGGACTGCGACGGCGGCACGGAGCCGTCGGCCTCAACGTCGGCTGCGAGCTGACGGTCTTCGGCTCGGGCCTGATCCCCGGCGACACGTACGGGGAGCGCACGGCGAAGCTGTCGCTCCCGCAGTGGTGGCCCCGTATGCCGGAGTTCAGCGAGAAGTTGAACGGGGTGCTGGCCCGCGCGGTGGACGTGGCACGTGCGCGCTTCGGCGGCCCGCTGACGTACGGCGGCGCGCTGTGGGAGCAGGTGGACTGGTCGGGCTTCGACTTCGCGGGCCAGAACTACTACCGGATGGCGTACAACACCGAGCACTACACGGACGGTCTGCGCGCCCATCTGGACCACGGAAAGCCGCTGCTGATCACCGAGTTCGGCTGCTGCACCTTCGAGGGCGCGGCGGCGGCCGGGCCGACGGGCTTCGACATCATCGACTGGTCGGCGGATCCGCCGGTGCTGGGCGGCTCCTACGTGCGCTCGGAACAGGAACAGGCCGGCTGTCTGACGGACCTGCTCGACCTGTACGAGGCGCACGGCGTACACGGCGCGTACGTCTACGAGTTCGCCGCGTCGAAGCCGTACTCGCCCGATCCGGCGCGCGACTTGGACATGGGGAGCTTCGGTCTGCTGAAGGCGGTCGACGGGGGCTGGGAGCAGAAGGAGTCGTTCCGGGCGGTGTCGGGCCGATTCGCCTAGAGACGGTCTTCGCGGGTCCGTCCGCCGCCCCGGAGGGAGGCGAGGACCAGGCGGCCGTAGCGGGTGGTGAGCGCCGCGGCCGTCGCGACGACGGACAGGCCGAGGGCGACGAGGAGGTGCGGGACCGACTCGTCGCCGAGTACCTGGAGGATGCCGAGCGCCGTGCCGAGGGGCAGGCCGAGGATGGTGAGGACCCCCAGCGCGCCGCTGATCTGCTGGCTCTCCAGGGTCTGTACCAGCCGACTGTGGTCGGCGGCCTCCGCGAGGATCTCGGCGAACCGTTCGGGGAGGCGGTGCTGGTGCTGGAAGGCGCGCAGCAGACCGTTGGCGGGGCCGTGGGCCGTGAGGTGCTGACGCCAGTAAGTGCCGCGGAAGCGGGCGATGTTCTTCTCCAGCGCGGTCACCCGGCGGGTGAGGCGTTCGGAGTCGAAGACCTCGGACAGTTCCTCGGTCAGCTCGTCGATGTGGTCGCGCTGGAGCGAGCCGAGCAGCAGGGCGTCGAGATAGACGGTGCGGGCGTGCAGGGCGCCGAAGTCGTAGAAGTCGCCGTCCCCCGTGTCGGCGCGGTGTCCGAGGAACGCGGCGCCGTGCCGCAGCACCAGGGCGCTCCAGTCGGCGGATATGCGCACGGTGGAGGCGTCGTGGTTCGGGACGCTCTCGGGGGCGAGGGGGAGGTCGCCCCGGCTGGAGCGGGAGGCGAGCTGCCAGAGCCAGCGGTCGGCCGCCGGCGGGAGGATCGTCTCGGGGTCCGGGCGCAGCGCCGGTGTGTGGTGGGCCTCGGGGGTCAGGAACGCGACGGTGTACGGGCGGGCGAGGGCGAACGTGCCCGCCCCGTCCCGTACGTCGGCGATCCCGTCGAGAAGCGCCACCGGGTCGAGGGGGCCGGTGAGGGGTTCGGGTCCGGCGGTGGGGCGGTGGCCGATGGCCCGCAGGACCGGGAGCAGCGGTCGGTCGAGGGCGAAGTGCAGTACGGCGAGGGCGTGTTGGGGGTTTCGGGCGGTGGCGGTGCGCAGGATCTCCAGACCGGCGAGGCGAAGGCCCTCATGGGTGACGGGGAGGGGCCGGTGCCAGCGGCAGGGACGGTCCGGGGTGCCGTAGAGGACGCGGGCGGAGGCCGGGGCGAAGTACCGGGACCGGGTGGCCGTGTCGGTGCGGCGGCTGCCGAGTTCGAACGGGTACGGGCCCGGGGCCCAGCCGGAGCGGGCGTCCGGTGTGCCGCGCAGCCGGACCGGGAGGACGACGGTGAGGGTCTGGCGCGCGCCGATGACGGATTCGAGATCGTGGGCGGGGCCGGAGCTGGGGTCGGGTCCGGGGCCGGTCATCGCTGGAGGTTATCGCGCGACGCCGGGCGCGAGGGAGGCGGCGCAGGCGTCCCGGTCCCGGCGTGGCCCGCTACGGCTGGTAGGGCGGCGCCATACCCCAGCCCCAGCGCGGAACGGGGGCGTGGGGTGGTGGGGTGGCGTCCGGCTGGGAGTTCTCCATGGCGATACGGGTGCCCCACTCGATGTAGCTCACGAACGCGGCGCGGAAGTCCGGGTCGGCGCGAAGGCCGACGTCGTCCGCCGCGTCCATCAGCAGATCCACCCACCGCCGGCGCTGCCGCGGGGTGATCGCCCTGCCGATGTGATGGGCCAGCATGTTCTCGTAACCACCGTGGTGGGCGGTGTAGTCGGCGGGGCCGCCGAAGACCTCGCCGATCCAGAGTGCGACATGGTGCGGATGTTCCTCGGTCATGCCGGCGAACACCGGTGAGAGCAATTCGTCCGCGCGGACCAATTCGTAGAAGCGGTGGAAGAGCCGCTCGAAGACCTCACTGCCCCCGGCCCACTCGTAAAGCGTCGGGGGCACGGGCGTACCGGCGCCGGTTCCGACGACTTCGGTCGTGGTGTAGTGGCGCATTTCTTCGATCGCGTCGAGGTAGGGCCGGATCTCGGCGAAGAACGCACGGAACTCTTCGCTGGATCTGAAGTCCTCCAGATGCTTCTCGAGCGACTTCCAGTGGACCCGCAGGATGTAGTGGCCGGGCTCCTCGACACAGCGGGACAGCTCGAAGTCGAGGCAGACGGGCGACCGCGCCAGGGGCCCGGCCGCGCGGGCGTAGGCCGCTTCGAATTCGGTGGCCTCACCCTCGGGAATTCGATAGCGAATGTATTCGATGATCATGCCCCTCACCTCCGGCAGCGAGAATACACAGATTCCTCCGAAGGACCGGGTATCCACTATTTCTCGATCCGCATTTCTCGGATCCGCCGGCCGATCACCCGACGGCACGCGTACGACACCCGAGCTCCGGGTGTCGTACGCCGAAGTCCCAGGTCGGACAGAAGCGCCGGTACCGGGCACCCACCGAAAAACAGTCCCAGATGCGCGTATGTTGCCTTCTCCTGGATGCCGCGCCGTTTCCCCGGAAATACCGTGACCAGGCAATACGTGTGGCCCGCACGGGATTTCCGGGGGCCTGCCGAGCGCATGTCTCCTTCGATGAATCTGCACACCGAACGCGCAGGCAGGCACAGTTCGCCGTCAGGTCCGTACCTACGGTGGACCGCACGCACCGTCTTTGATGCGGGAATGTCCACTTCAGGGTGATCGATCGCGTGAAGAAGATGCCACCAAGCGATGGACGCCCAACCACGCCGAGGTGCGCCAACTCCACGTTCCGGCTTCGTCGTTCGGCGCCGAGTTGGCTACTCGACAGGCCGGCGTGCTTTGATCCTTCGCACCGCGGAAGTCACCCCGGCGCATTCGGCGGATTCACGGATCCTGATATCCGAAGAATCCGAAGGAGCCGCCCCGACGACCGCTGCGGCGGCCGGTGCGCCAGTACGGCGAAGCCGGTCACCGCCAATGTGAAATAGCCATGCGAAGGGAATCTCACATCATGAACCGCTCCCCCCAGGTTGAGACCCAGGAAATCTCCGACAGCGACCTCGACAACGTGTCGGGCGGTCTTGTCGGCGGACTCGTCGGCACCGTCACGGGCACCGTCGACTCCATCGTCCCCGTCTCCAGCACGGTCGGCGGCGTCGTCGGCACCGTCGAGGGTGCCACCGGCATCAACACCTCGGGTGTGACCGGTCTCGCCACGGGCCTGGTCTCCAGCCTCTGAGTCCAGCACCGCTCAGCCGCGCCGGTCGTGTGCCCCGGGTCCCGGGCCGCACGACCGGCGCGGCCGTGGTCGTCGGAACACCGAGCAACTCAGGGAAGAGCGTCGTGCAATTCCGCCAACAGGCCCTTTCCAAGCTCCAGTCGGCCGAGGAGATCGACCTGCCGGTGCGCTTCGCCCGGCCCCAGGGCTGTCTCGTCCTGGCCGTCACGGTCGTCGTCATGATCGCCGCGGCCGGCTGGGCGGTGGCCGGCAGTGTCTCCTCCACCCTCTCGGCACCGGGCATCCTCACGCACGCGCAGGGCAGTTACGTCCTCCAGAGCCCCGTGGCCGGCCAGATCACGGACGTACTCGCCGAGGAGGGCGACCGGGTGGCCGCCAACTCCCCCCTGGTGAAGGTCCGCACGCCCGAGGGCAGCACCGAGGTCCGCACCATCGCGGCCGGCCGGCTGACGACCCTGGTGGCCGCCGTCGGCTCCGTGATCACCACCGGCGCGGATGTCGCGGCGGTGGAACGGGTGGAGAAGGCCGGTGATCCGCTGAGCGTGATGCTGTACGCCCCCGCCGAGAGCGGCGGAACCGTCCCCGTCGGCGCCTCCGTCGACGTCACCGTCCAGTCGGTGCCGAAGCAGCGGTACGGCGTGCTGCGCGGCCGGGTCGAGTCCGTCGGCCGCGTCGCCGAGACCAGCAGGCGCATCACCGGGTTCCTCGGCAGTACGCAGTTGGGCGAGCAGTTCTCCCGCGAGGGCCCACCCGTCGCCGTACTGGTGCGACTTGACGGGTCGTCAGTCACCAAGTCCGGCTACACCTGGTCGTCGCCGGACGGGCCGCCGTACGCCGTCGAGTCCATGACCCTGGCCACCGGCTCCATCCGGCTGGCCGAACAGCACCCGATCGATTGGCTGCTCCCGTGAGCCCGCAACGGCACCAGCGGCACCAGCTTCCCCCGGCCCCGCGGAGGAAGCACCAGCAGCAGGGCGAACGGCAGCCGCCGTCCGGCCGGCGCCGGGCCGCCAAGCGCACCCGGCGTACGACCGGCGCCCCCAGGCCCAAGGCCGTCCGTACCCCCACCGTCCTCCAGATGGAGGCCCTGGAATGCGGCGCGGCCTCCCTCGCCATGGTGCTCGCCCACTACGGCCGCCATGTCCCCCTGGAGGAGCTGCGCATCGCGTGCGGTGTCTCGCGCGACGGCTCACGCGCCTCCAACCTCCTGAAGGCGGCGCGCAGTTACGGCCTGACGGCCAAGGGCATGCAGATGGAGGCGGAAGCCCTCGCCGAGGTCCGGGCGCCCGCGATCCTGTTCTGGGAGTTCAACCACTACGTCGTGTACGACGGCATGGGCCGCAGGCCCGGCAGCCGTGGCGTACACATCAACGACCCCGACAAGGGGCGCCGGTTCGTCCCGGCGGCGGACTTCGACACCAGCTTCACGGGTGTGGTCCTCGTCTTCGAGCCCACCGAGGCCTTCCGCAAGGGCGGTCGCAGGCCCGGCATCATGAGCGCCATGCCCGCGCGCCTGCGCGGCACGGCCGCCACCCTGCTGGCCGCGCTGCTGGCCAGTCTGCTGCTGGTGGGGGTGGGCGCGGCGGTGCCCGCGCTGAGCCGTACGTACATCGACATGTTCCTGATCGGCGGTCAGACGTCGCTCCTGGGGCCGCTGTTCGCGTCCATGGCGACGATGGTGGTGCTCACCGCCGTACTGACCGGGCTCCAGCAGGCGAATCTGCTGCGCGGGCGGATCATCTCGTCCACGCTGAGCGGCGCCCGGTTCCTGCGGCATCTGCTGCGGCTGCCGGTCACGTTCTTCGCCCAGCGCAGCCCGGCCGACCTCGTCCAGCGGCTCCAGTCCAACGACGCGGTGGCCGAGACGCTGTCGCGGGACCTGGCGGCGGCAGGCGTGGACGGGGTCGTGGTGATCCTGTACGCCGCGCTGCTGTGGTCGTACGACCCCCAACTCACCCTTTTCGGCGTGCTGATGGCGCTGCTCAACGTGGTCGCGATGCGCATCGTGATCCAGCTGCGCTCCACCGGTACCCGCAAGCTCCGGGCGGACAGCGCGCGGCTCACCAACACCTCGTACACCGGCCTTCAGCTGATCGAGACGATGAAGGCGACCGGTGGCGAGAACGGGTACTTCCGGCGGTGGGCCGGCCAGCACGCGACGACGCTGGAGGAGCAGCAGAAGCTCGGTGTGCCGAGCGCGGCGCTGACGGTGGTCGCGCCCACGCTCGCGACGCTCAACAGCGCGCTCATTCTGTGGATCGGCGGGCTGCGGGCGGCGGAGGGAGCCATCTCGATCGGTCTGCTCGTGGCGTTCCAGGCGCTGGTGGTGCGTTTCACCGCGCCGATCACCCGGCTGAACGGGGTGGCCGGCCGGATCCAGGACTTCGCCGCCGACGTGGCCCGGCTGAAGGACGTGGAGAGCTTTCCCGTCGACCCGCTCTACTCACGGCAGCGGCCGGACGCGAGTACGCGCCGGCTGACGGGCCATGTGGAGCTGGAGAGCGTCGTGTTCGGCTACAGCCCGCTGGACGCGCCGCTGCTCGACGGCTTCTCGCTGACGGTCGGCCCGGGGCAGCAGGTCGCGCTGGTCGGCGGGTCCGGGAGCGGCAAGTCCACGGTGTCCAGGCTCATTTCGGGCCTCTACAGCCCCTGGGAGGGGATCATCCGCATCGACGGGCGGCGGCTGGAGGACATACCCCGCGGCGCGCTCGCCGCGTCGGTGTCCTTCGTCGACCAGGACGTGTTCCTCTTCGAGGGCACGGTCCGGGACAACGTGGCGCTGTGGGACCCGTCGATACCCGACGACGCCGTCGTCACCGCCCTCAAGGACGCCGCGCTCTACGACGACGTGATCGCGCGCCGCCCCGAGGGCATCCACGGCCGGGTCGAGCAGGACGGCCGTAACTTCTCCGGCGGTCAGCGCCAGCGGCTGGAGATCGCCCGCGCGCTGGTCAGGCGGCCGAGCATCCTGATTCTCGACGAGGTGACGAGCGCGCTGGACGCCGAGACGGAGCGCGTGATCATCGACAACCTGCGGCGGCGCGGCTGCGCGTGCGTGGTCATCGCGCACCGGCTCAGCACGGTGCGCGACAGCGACGAGATCGTGGTGCTCGACCACGGCACGGTCGTGGAGCGCGGCAGGCACGAGGATCTGGTCGCCGCCGAAGGTCCGTACGCGCGACTCGTCAGGGAGCACTGACGTGACCTCGACGACAGCCGGCGCGGGTGCGGGCATGGGCGGTGGCACCGGAGCGGGCGGGGGCCTCGATCCGGTGATCCACGCCCTCGGCGCGCTGGGCACACCGGTCGACTGCGCCGGAGTGCGCAACGTACCGCTGGAGGGCCCGCACGTCCTGTGGCTCGTCACCGGGGGCGCGCTGGATCTGTTCGCCGTCGACGCGGCGGAGCGCGGGCAGTGGCATTTCCTCGGCCGTCTCGAAGCGGGGACGCTGCTCCTCGGGCCGGTCGACGGGCCCCGGCACACGTTGCTGAGCAGGCCGTCGCAGGACTGCGCACTGCGGCGGATCGCGCTGCGGGAGCTGTACGCGCCGCCGCCCGCGTACGCCGATCCGTACGGCGCGTACACCGATCCGTACGGCGCCGCCCAGGGGGATGTGCACACGCCCCCGGTCCCGACACCGCTGGAGCACGCCTTCGCCCTCGGCGCCGCTCGCGGCCTCGGCGCGCTCTTCCAGACTCCGCTCGACACCCGCCCGTCCACCGACGGCGCCGTGTCCGACGACGACGTGCTGTGGATGCCGGTCTCCCCCGGCAGCGTCCAGTACGGCGCCTCGTACAGCGCGGACGCGGCGGGCGATCTGCTGGTCAACGCCGCGATGTGGCAGCGGATGATCAACCAGCAGCGCCGGCTGCTCTCCGCCGTCGACCAGTGGATCGAGCGGCAGGAGCGCGCGCACGAGGACCGGACGGCCGCCGGAATCAAGGCGGGTGAGGCGGTACGGGCACGGGCGGACGAGGCGCTGGTGGCGTCCATCGGCCGCCCCGGCAGCACGGCCGGCGAGACAGGGGCGGCCGGAGACGACGCCGCGCGCGACGCGACGTTCGCGGTCTGCCGACTGGTCGCGGCGGCCTCCGGCATCACCCTCGCCGACCACTCGCGCGGCGCGGGCACCCCGCTCGACGCCCGCGTCGGCCCGGTCGAACGCATCGCGATCGCCTCCCGGGTCCGTACCCGCGCGGTCCGGCTCGACGGCCCCTGGTGGCGTACCGACTCGGGGCCGCTCGTGGGTCATCGGGCCAAGTCCGGCGCTCCGGTGGCGCTGCTCTGGCGGCGCCGCCGTTACGAGGCGGTCAACCCGGCCACCGGGGCGCGGCTGCGCGTCGGCGAGCGGAACGCCGACGACTTCGAGCCGCGCGCGGTGATGTTCTACCGCCCGCTGCCCGACGAGCCCATGACCCCGTGGCGGCTGCTCCGTTTCGGGCTGCGCGGCAACCGCGCCGATCTGCGCGCCCTGGCGCTGACCACGCTCGTCACGGTGGGGCTCGGCGCGCTGGTGCCGCTCGCGACCGGACGGGTGCTCGGCGAGTACGTGCCGAGTGCCCGGACCGATCTGATCACCCAGGTCTCGCTCGCCGTCATGATCACCGGCATCGTCTCGGCCACCTTCATGCTGACGCAGAGCCTCACCATCCTGCGGATGGAGGGCCGTATCGAGAGCACGCTCCAACCCGCCGTGTGGGACCGGCTGTTGAGACTGCCGACGAAGTTCTTCGCCGAACGCTCCACCGGTGAACTGGCCAGCGCGGCGATGGGCGTCAGCGGGATCCGCCGGGTGCTGTCGGGCCTCGGGCCGGTGATCGTGCAGTCGGCCGCCGTCGGCGCGATGAGCCTGGTCCTGCTCCTCGTGCACAGTGTCCCGCTCGCCCTGGCGGCGGTGGGGATGCTGGTCGTCATCGGTGCCGTGTTCCTCGGGCTCGGACTGTGGCAACTGCGCTGGCAGCGGCAGTTGGTGGAGCTGGGCAACAGACTCAACAACCAGGCGTTCCAGACCCTGCGCGGGCTGCCGAAACTGCGGGTCGCCGCGGCCGAGGGCTTCGCGTACGCGGCGTGGGCGCGCGGCTTCGCGCGCTCGCGCGAACTCCAGCAGCGGGCGGGCCGGGTCAAGAATCTGACGACGGTGCTGGACGCGGTCTATCTGCCGTTCTGCTCCCTGGTGATGTTCATGCTGCTGGCCGGTCCGGCGCGCGGCACGATGACCGCCGGCGAGTTCCTGACCTTCAACACCGCCGTGACGATGCTGCTGACCTCCGTCACCCAGCTCACCGGCGCGCTCGTGTCGGTTTCCGCGGTGCTGCCGATGTTCGAGCAGATCAAGCCGGTGCTCGACGAGGCGCCCGAGGTCGGCGACACGGGCGCCCAGCCGGGTGTGCTGACCGGCGCCGTCGAGGCCAGGAATCTCTCCTTCCGCTACACCGACGACGGCCCGCTGGTGCTCGACGACGTGTCGCTGCGGATGGAGCCCGGCGAGTTCGTGGCGGTCGTCGGCCCCAGCGGCTGTGGCAAGTCGACGCTGCTGCGGCTGCTGATCGGCTTCGACCGGCCGGTCACCGGAAGCGTGCTGTACGACGGGCAGGACCTGGCCGCACTCGACCGGGCGGCCGTACGACGCCAGTGCGGTGTCGTCCTTCAGAACGCGCAGCCGCTCACCGGCTCCGTCTGGGACTGCGTCTGCGGCGCCGAGACCTTCTCGCAGGAGGAGGTGTGGGAGGCCGTGGAGATGGCGGGTCTCGCGGAGGACATCAGGCAGATGCCGATGGGGCTGCACACCATGATCGCCGGAGGAGGAGCCATCTCCGGCGGCCAGCGTCAGCGCCTGATGATCGCGCAGGCCCTGGTGCGGCGTCCGCGGCTGCTCTTCCTGGACGAGGCCACCAGCGCGCTGGACAACGAGACACAGCGGATCGTGATCGAGAGCACCCGCAAGCTGAACGCGGGCCGGCTGGTGATCGCCCACCGGCTGTCGACGGTTCTCGACGCGGACCGGGTGGTGGTCATGGAGGCGGGGCGGATCGTCGAACAGGGGCCGCCGACCGCCCTGTTGGCGGACGAGGGCGGCCGACTGCGCGAGCTGGTGCGACGTCAGCTGAGCTGAGACAGAAGCCTGTTGACACTCCCGCACCACCACGCGAGAGTCACGGCAATGGAGATCAGCACACTGACGGCGGCCGAACGGCGCGTGTGGGACGCCTTCCCGACGGGCGAGGTCGTGGACTTCCGGACGGCCGACGATCCGGGTCCCACCGCAGGGGCCGGATGGGGTCCGGAGCGCAGCCTGCGGGCCGATGTGGTGCGCGCCGTCCTGCTCGGCGGGGCGCGGCGCGACGGGGAGATACCCGCCCTGCGGGTGATGGGGGCCCGGATCACCGGGGCGCTCAACTTGCGCTACGCGAGCGCCGATTGCCCGATCAGCCTGGGCGACTGCTTCCTGGACGACGTGCCCAATCTGTACGGGGCCCACGTCCGGCAGCTCAATCTCAGCGGGTCCGTGCTGCCCGGGATGACGGCGGCGACGCTGCGGGTGGACGGTGTGCTGCGGCTGACCGGCTGCCAGGTCCGGGGCCCGGTGCGGCTCGGGGGCGCGCAGATCTCGGGGGCGGTGTTTCTCGACCGGGCGCGCTTCGCGGCGGCGGAGCCCGGGCCCGCGCCGGCCGGCGACCGCGACTCCGACCCCGGGCCGGAGCCGGAGCCGGAGCCCGAGCCGTTGCTCCAGCTCAACCACGCCACCGTCGGCGACGATCTGTGGGCGCCCGGACTGCGGGTCGGGGGTCAGCTGCGGCTCGACTCCGCCACCGTCGCGGGCTCCGTCAATCTGGACGACGCCGTCCTGACCGCTCCCGGCCGCACGGCCCTCGACGCGGAGAGGCTGACCGTCGGCGCGGACCTGCGCGGTAAGCGGCTGCGCGCGCGGGGCCGGGTCAATCTGAGCGCGGCCCGTGTCCCCGGTCAACTCAACCTGGCGTACAGCCGGTTGTCGTGTCCCGGCGGGGTGGCCCTGCGGGCGAGCAGCTGTGTCGTCGGTGAGCTGTGGCTCCGGGAGGCGGAGCGCGTGGAGGGCACGGTCAATCTGCGGCGCGCGCAGATCGATGTGCTGTTCGTGCCACCGGAGGTCTGGCCCGACAGCGTCCGGTTCGACGGGCTGACGTACGGGACGCTCACCCCGCACGAGCCGGCCGGCCGGCGGCTGACCGTCCTCGAACGGGACGGCGACGACTATGTGCCGTACGCGTACGAGCAGTTGACCGCCGCGTACCGCCGCATCGGCGACGACGCCGCCGCCCGGACCGTACAGCTCGCGAAGCAGCGGAGGCAGCGCCGGGGGCTCGCCTGGTACGCCCGGCTCTGGGGGCATGTCCAGGACCTCACCGTCGGCTACGGCTTTCGGCCCATGCGCGCCGTGGCCTGGATGCTGTCGCTGCTGCTGGTGGCCTCGGTCGCGTACGCCGCCCGGCAGCCCCGTCCCCTGAAGCCCGACGAGTCCCCGGACTTCAACCCCGTCTTCTACAGTCTCGATCTGCTGCTGCCGATCATCGACTTCGGGCAGGAGCGGGCCTTCACCCCGGAGGGCGGCTGGCATCAGGGGCTCTCCTACGTCCTGATCATCACCGGCTGGATCCTGGCCACGACGATCATCGCCGGCGTGACGCGGGCCGTCAGCCGTCAGTGAGCGGGAGGGGAGACGGGGCGGGAGACGGGGCGGAGGACGGGGCGCCCGCGCGGGTGCGGCGGGGGCGTGATCGAATCAGGGTCGCGGACGGACGACTCGGGAGGCGGGCGGACAGTGGGTGACGGCGCGGGGTCCAACTGGGCGGGCAACATCGTCTTCTCGGCCGACCGGGTGCACCGCCCGGCCACGCACGACGAGTTGCGCGCGCTGGTGGCGGGCGGTTCGCGGGTACGGGCGCTGGGCAGCGGGCACTCGTTCAACCGGATCGCCGACACCGACGGCGCCCTGGTCTCGCTGGCCGCGCTGCCCCGGACCGTGGACGTCGACACGGCCGCCGCCACGGTGCGCGTCGGGGGCGGCGTACGGTACGCGGAACTGGCCCGGCGGGTGGACGACCGGGGTCTCGCCCTGCACACCATGGCGTCGCTGCCGCACATCTCGGTGGCGGGATCGGTCGCCACCGGCACGCACGGCTCCGGTGACACCTCCGGTTCGCTCGCGACCGCCGTACGCGCGGTGGAACTGATCACGGCGGACGGCGAGTCGCTGACGCTGGACCGGGAGAAGGACGGCGACCGCTTCGCCGGCTCCGTGGTGGCGCTCGGCGCGCTCGGCGTGGTCACCGCGCTCACCCTGGATCTGGTTCCGGCCTTCGACGTACGGCAGTTCGTCCGGACCGGGCTGCCGCTGGACGTGCTGGCGGAGCACTTCGACGCGATCACTTCGGCGGCGTACAGCGTGAGCCTGTTCACGGACTGGCGGGAGCCGCGCTTCGGCCAGGTCTGGCTGAAGTGCCTCGACGGCGACCCGGCGAGGGGTTCCTCCGGGGCGGACACGGGCGGGCGACACTCCGCCGGGCCCGACTTTCCGTGGGCCGGGCCGGCCGAGGCGCCGATGCACCCCGTGCCTGGCATGTCCGCGACGCACTGCACCGAGCAGGGCGGGGTGCCGGGACCGTGGCATGCCCGACTGCCGCACTTCCGGGCCGAGTTCACCCCGAGCAACGGGGAGGAGTTGCAGTCCGAGTATCTGCTCCCGCGCCGCCACGCCGTCGCGGCGCTGCGCGCGGTTGCCGCGCTGGGGCCGGTGCTCGCGCCGGTGCTCCAGGTCTGCGAGGTACGCACCGTGGCCGCCGACGCGCTGTGGCTGAGCCCGGCCGAGGGCCGGGACACGGTCGCGCTGCACTTCACCTGGATCAAGGACACGGCGTCGGTGGTGCCGGTGATCGCGCGGCTGGAGGCGGCGCTCGACGGTCTCGACGCACGGCCGCACTGGGGCAAGGTGTTCACGACGGAGCCGGCCGAGCTGCGTGGCCGCTATCCGCGTATGGCCGACTTCCTGAAGCTGCGCGACTCCCTGGACCCGGCCGGCAAGTTCACGAACAATTTTCTGCGCCGGCTGCTGTACGAGGGCTGACCCGGCGGGAGCGCCCGTCCGGGGTCGCGCATGGCCAAAAGCCCGTCGGACCATGGCCGGAACAGCGCCAATTTGCCAACACCGTTGCGCAATCCCTCGCCGAAGGCACCGACCGGTGGTATCTACAACATGGCCGCCACTCTCCCCCCGCACCTCCCTCCACGCGCGCACGCACCATCGGACGCACCACGCGCACCCCCCATTCCCCGGCGGCCCGTAGGAAGGACCTGCCTTGCGAAGAACTGCCTCACGCCGTGCGCAAGCTCTCCTCAGCCTCCTGGTGTTCGCCCTCGCGGCGACCCTCATGACGCTCACCCAGACGCCCGCCGCCGCGGCGCCCGCCGCTCCCGTCTTGCCCGCCGAGTCCAACGGCGGCGTCCGGATCATGCCTCTCGGCGACTCGATCACCCACGGGCACAACATCCCCGGCGGGTACCGCATCAACCTCTGGCAGCACCTCGCGACCGGCGGCTACACGGTCGACTTCGTCGGCTCGCAGTTCAACGGCCCGCCGGAGCTGGGCGACCACGACCACCAGGGCCACTCGGGCTGGCGTATCGACCAGCTCCGTTCGAACATCGACGGGTGGCTCGCCGCGAGCGACCCGCGCACGATCATGCTCCAGATCGGTACGAACGACGTCAACCAGAACTACGACCTGGCGAACGCCCCGGCCCGGCTCTCCGACCTCATCGACCGCATCCTCCAACAGAAGCCGCAGATCGAGCTGTTCGTCGCGACGATCACACCGGAGTCCAGCCCCGACCTCGAAGCCCGGGTCAAGACGTTCAACGCGGCGCTGCCCGGCATCGTCAACAGCAAGGGTCCGCGCGTCCATCTCGTTGACATGTACAAGGCATTGACGGTGACCGACCTCGCCGACGGCGTCCACCCCAACGCCGCCGGCTACGCCAAGATGGCCGTCGTCTGGTACAACGCGCTGCGCTCGGTGCCCGGCAGCCTCGTTCCCCTCGCGCAGCCCGGCCAGGGCACCCTCGTCAACGCGCAGTCGGGCCGCTGCCTCGACGTCGACGGCGCCGTGACGGCCACGGGCGCGCGGACGATCGTCTACGACTGCCACCGCAGGGCGAACCAGCAGTGGGCCCGTACGGCCTCCAACGAGCTGCGCGTGTACGGCGACCGCTGCCTCGACGCGAGCGGCGCGGCCACGGCCGACGGCACACCCGTCATCATCTGGGACTGCCGCGGCACGGCCAATCAGCAATGGCGCGTCAACGCCGACGGCAGTGTCGTCGGCGTCGCCTCCGGCAAGTGCCTGACGCCGGTGGCGGGCGGTACGGCGAACGGTACGAAGCTGGAACTGCGCACCTGCGGCGGCGGCGCCGGCCAGCGCTGGACCATGGCCGCGTAGTCGACACCGCGTAGTCAGCGAGGTCCACGCCGGTCCGCGGGAGCCGACCACCGGCGACAGGACCGACCCGATATCGCCGGGCGCGCCGAAAACGGCCGCCCGGCGATGTCGTACCCCCGTGGAATCATGTCGCACGACCGGATTTCGACCGGATGTGGTGCGTCACGAGAGGCGTCATGGGCGACGGAGCGGGGCCTGAGGGGAAGTTGGTGCCGGTGGGCGGCGGCGCGCGCGCCGTGCTCGACCGGGCCGACCGCCTGCTCGCGGCGGCGCGCCGGGTGACCGCCGACCACACCGAGGTACGGGGCGGCGCACTGAGCGCCATCACCCCGCTGCGCGACGCCCTGGTCCGCCAGGAGTTGGCGGGCATCCCGGTGTCGCGGCTCGCGGACGTCACCGAGGGCCGGCTCCGGCTGGGCACGCTCGAACAGGCCGGGTACGGGGACGTCGGGAAGGTGCTCGACGCCACCCCGTACGAGCTGCGCCGTATTCCCGGCATCGGCGCGCAGAGTGCCGGTCACGCCGTCGCCGCCGCCCGGCGTCTCGCGGAGGCGATGGAGGAGCATGTCGCCGTCCGGCTGGACGCCGACGACATCGGCGATCCCCATGCGACAGCCCTGGTCGTCGCGTTGAACCGGATGGTGAACGCGGGGCCCGACATCCCCCGTGCCCTCGCCGCGGCGGCCCGGATCGAGGCCGAACTCGCCCCGCTGCTGCCCCCGGCGCGCCCGGCCGGCGACCGGCTGCGCATGCTGCTCATCGGCAAGGGGCGCAGACAGCAGGCGCGGCGGGCGATCCAGTCGGTCGACGCGTTCCTCGACGACGCCGCCGCCCGCGAGGTGCCGCTGCTGCTCGCCCAGGCGGCCACGGATCTGCTCCGGCCCGTCGTGCCGGCGGACGAGGCGTGGCTCGACTTCCAGGTGCGCCCCGCCGACTATCTGGTCCTCCTCGCCGAACTGTCCGACGTCACCCCGGACGTCGAGGCCGCCGAGGGCTTCCTGCCCGGCGACATCTCCGAACGGGTGCGGACGCAGCGGCTGGACGACACCCACCGGCGGGTCTCGCTGCGCGGTTACCAGGCGTTCGGGGCGCGGTTCGCGCTGGCGCAGCGCCGGGTGATCCTGGGCGACGAGATGGGTCTGGGCAAGACGATCCAGGCCATCGCCGCCCTCGCGCACCTCAAGGCCGAAGGCCGTACGCACTTCCTGGTGGTCTGCCCGGCAGGCGTGGTCATCAACTGGGTCCGGGAGATCGAGTCGCGCAGCACGCTGCGGGCGTACCGGGTGCACGGCCAGGACCGGTCGACAGCCCTCGGGCAGTGGACACGGCACGGGGACGTGGCGGTCACGACGTACGACGTACTCGGCTCCCTCGGCGTCCCCGAGGACGTGCCGGTCGGCATGCTCGTCGTGGACGAGGCGCACTATGTGAAGAATCCCGAGACCCGGCGCTCGCGGACGGTGGAGGGCTGGGCGGCGCGCACGGACCATGTCCTGTTCCTGACCGGGACGCCCATGGAGAACCGGGTGGGCGAGTTCCGCAATCTGGTGCGTCATGTGCGGCCCGATCTGCTGCCCGGGATCCGGGACGGCGACGCCGCCCTCAGCTCCGAGATCTTCCGCAAGGCCGTGGCGCCCGCGTATCTGCGCCGTAATCAGCAGGACGTCCTCACCGAGCTGCCCGAGCTCCAACAGGTGGACGAGTGGGAGGAGTTCAGCCCCGCCGGGCGCGCCGCGTACCGGCGGGCCGTGGCGGCGGGCAACTTCATGGCGATGCGGCGCGCCGCGTACGCCGATCCCGCCACCTCGGCCAAGCTGCGGCGGCTGCGCGAACTGGTCGCCGAGGCGGAGGTGAACGGTCTGAAGGTCGTCGTCTTCTCCTTCTTCCGCGAGGTGCTGACGGCCGCGGAGGAGGCCATCGGTTCGGCCGCCTCGCCCGACTCGCCCACCACCGTCTTCGGTCCGCTCAGCGGCCAGGTGCCGGCCGCCCGGCGGCAGGAGCTGGTCGACGGCTTCGCCGAGGCGTCCGGGCACGCGGTGCTGCTCAGCCAGATCCAGTCGGGCGGTACGGGTCTCAATCTCCAGGCCGCGTCCGTGGTCATCCTGTGCGAGCCGCAGGTCAAGCCGACGCTGGAGACGCAGGCCATCGCCCGCGCCCACCGCATGGGGCAGATACGGCATGTCCAGGTGCACCGGCTGCTGACCGCCGACAGTGTCGACCAGCGCATGCTGCGGCTGCTGGACACGAAGCGGCGGCTCTTCGACGCGTTCGCCCGGCACAGCGATGTCGCCGAGTCGACGCCTGACGCGGTCGACATCTCGGAGCAGTCGCTGGCCCGGCAGATCGTCGCGGAGGAGCAGGAGCGCATGGCGCTCCTGCCGGGTCCCGCCGCTCCCGCTCTCTGACGGTCGCCCGGCGGTTCTCCGACGGTCCGTCAAACGCCCCTGCCGGGACCGGTGGGGGCGTTCGTCGTGCCCCCGCCCCCTCCCGTGTTACCTCTGCGAAAACCGTTGACAAGCCGTTGACATGATTGCAACCTGTGAATCGCAAAAAAGTAAGCAAGTGGCTCAATTTCTTAAGTCTCTTCTCGCAACTTCATGGCAGCGCTCCGCCCTGCCCCCTCGTTCCAACCGAACAGAGGACTACATGAGACGGAAGCAGCTCAGACCCCGACCGCTCAGCTGGCGATTGATCACCGGCCTCCTCATGGCCGGTCTGATCGCCGTCGGGCTCACTCCCCTCTCGGCCACCGCCGCCGAGCGCCCCAACCAGTCGATCGGCAAGAGCGTGTCGGCGAGTGGGTCCGAGGGGAACCACCCCGCCTCCAACGTCACCGACGGCAATCAGGCGTCGTACTGGGAAGGCCCGAACAACGCGTTCCCGCAGACGCTCCGAATCGACCTCGGCACGAACGTCGCCGTCGATCAGGTCGTGCTCAAACTCCCCACCACCTGGGAGGCCCGCACCCAGGCCCTCAGCGTCCAGGGCAGCACCGACGGCAGCAGCTACACCACCCTCTCCGCGTCGCAGGGCCGGCTGTTCACCCCCTCGTCGGCGAACACCGTCACCATCGACTTCCCGGCGAGCAACGTCCGTTACGTACGGCTGAACATCACGGGCAACACGGGCTGGCCCGCGGCGCAGATCTCCGAGTTCGGGATCTACGGCCCGGCGGGCGAGGACCCGGGCGACCCCGACCCGGGTGACGACGGCACGGATCTGGCGCGCGGCAAGCCCATCGAGGCGTCCTCGACCATCCACACGTTCGTCGCGGCCAACGCCAACGACGGTCAGCTGAACTCGTACTGGGAGTCCACCGGGCACCCGTCGAACCTGACGGTGAAGCTCGGTGCCGAGGCCGACATCACCTCCGTCGTGGTCAAGCTCAACCCCGACTCGGCGTGGGGCGCCCGGACCCAGAGCATCCAGGTGCTCGGCCGCGCTCAGGGCGCGACCGCGTTCACCTCCCTCAAGGCGCGCGCCGACTACAGCTTCAACCCGGCGACCAACCAGAACTCGGTACGGATCCCGGTCACGGGCCGAGTCGCCGATCTCCGGCTCCAGATCTTCTCCAACACCGGCGCGCAGGGCGGCCAGGTCGCGGAACTCCAGGTCATCGGGGTGCCCGCGCCCAACCCCGACCTCACCGTCAACGCGCTCTCCTGGTCCCCCGCCGCCCCGGTGGAGACCGACGCGACGACCGTGAGCGCCACGGTG
The DNA here is from genome assembly GCF_042870175.1 of Streptomyces sp. NPDC006643. Classification (NCBI taxonomy): domain Bacteria; kingdom Bacillati; phylum Actinomycetota; class Actinomycetes; order Kitasatosporales; family Streptomycetaceae; genus Streptomyces; species Streptomyces sp. NPDC006643. Next base: position 169,582 of record NZ_JBIAHA010000002.1, read on the forward strand.
CGCAACGTCGGCACGGCCGCGTCCGGCCCGACGACCGTGAACGTCAGCATCGGCGGCGTGGTCGCCGGCAGCGCCTCCGTCGGCGCGCTCGCCGCGGGTGCCTCGCAGACCGTCCAGGTCGCCGCGGGCAAACGCGCCGAGGGCAGCTACAAGGTGACGGCGGTGGTGGACCCGACCGACACGATCGTCGAGCAGGACAACGACAACAACAGCTTCACCGCGACCGGTTCACTGGTCGTGGGACAGGCTCCCGGGCCCGACCTCCAGGTGCTGAGCGTCAACTCGACGCCACAGAACCCGGCCGTCGGCGCCCAGGTGCAGTTCACCGTGGCCGTACAGAACCGTGGGACGACGGCGTCCGGCGCCACCACGGTCACCCGGGTGACGGTGGGCGGCACGACGCTGAACACCAACACACCGTCGATCGCGGCCGGTGCGACAACGAACGTGAGCGTCAACGGCAGTTGGACCGCCACCAGCGGCGGCGCCAACATCGTCGCCACCGCCGATGCGACGAACGTCGTGACGGAGACCAACGAGACGAACAACGCGTTCTCCCGCTCGATCGTGGTCGGGCGCGGGGCGGCCGTCCCGTACGTCGAGTACGAGGCGGAGGCCGGCCGCTACCAGGGCACCCTGGTGGAGGCCGACGCGGAGCGCACCTTCGGGCACACCAACTTCGGCTCCGAGTCCTCGGGCCGTAAGTCGGTACGGCTCAACAGCACCGGCCAGTTCGTGGAGGTCACCTCCACCAACCCGGCGAACTCGATCGTGGTGCGCAACTCGATCCCCGACGCCCCGAACGGCGGCGGCACCGAGGCCACGATCAGCCTGTACGCCAACGACACCTTCGTGAAGAAGATCAACCTCTCCTCGAAGCACAGCTGGCTGTACGGCAACACGGACGGTCCCGAGGCGCTGACCAACACGCCCCAGGCCGACGCCCGGCGGCTGTTCGACGAGTCCAACTCACTGCTGTCCACGACCTATCCGGCGGGCACCAAGTTCAAGCTCCAGCGCGACGCCGGTGACAGCGCGTCCTTCTACTACATCGACCTGATCGACCTGGAGCAGGTCGCGCCCCCGGCCGCCAAGCCCGCCGAGTGCACCTCGATCACGGACTACGGCGCGGTGCCGGGCGACGGGATCGACGACACGACCGCCATCCAGTCGGCGGTCACCGCCGACCAGAACGGCAGCATCGCGTGTGTCTGGATCCCGGCGGGCCAGTGGCGCCAGGAGAAGAAGATCCTGACCGACGACCCGCTGAACCAGGGGCAGTACAACCAGATCGGGATCAAGAACGTCACCATCCGCGGCGCGGGCATGTGGCACTCACAGCTCTACACGCTGACCGAGCCGCAGAACGCGGGCGGGATCAACCACCCGCACGAGGGCAACTTCGGCTTCGACATCGACGACAACACCAAGATCTCGGACATCGCGATCTTCGGCTCCGGCCGGATCCGCGGCGGCGACGGCAACGCCGAGGGCGGCGTCGGCCTGAACGGCCGGTTCGGCAAGAACACCAAGATCTCGAACGTGTGGATCGAGCACGCCAACGTGGGTGTCTGGGTCGGCCGCGACTACGACAACATCCCGTCCCTCTGGGGCCCCGCCGACGGTCTTGAGTTCACCGGGATGCGGATCCGCAACACCTACGCCGACGGCATCAACTTCACCAACGGCACGCGGAACTCCAAGGTGTTCAACTCCTCGTTCCGCACCACCGGCGACGACTCCCTGGCGGTCTGGGCCAACCGGTACGTCAAGGACACGTCGGTCGACGTCGCGCACGACAACTCGTTCACCAACAACACCATCCAACTGCCCTGGCGCGCGACCGGGATCGCGGTCTACGGCGGTTACGGCAACAAGATCGAGAACAACATCGTCTCGGACACGGCCAACTACCCGGGCATCATGCTGGCCACCGACCACGACCCCCTGCCCTTCTCCGGGCAGACCCTCATCGCCAACAACGCGCTCCACCGCACGGGCGGTGCCTTCTGGAACGAGGACCAGGAGTTCGGTGCGATCACCCTGTTCGCGGCGAGCCGGGACATCCCCGGCGTCACGATCAGGGACACCGACATCTACGACTCGACGTACGACGGCATCCAGTTCAAGACGGGCGGCGGCACCATGCCGGGCGTCGTGATCGACAACGTCAAGATCGACAAATCCAACAACGGCGCCGGCATCCTCGCCATGAGCGGGGCGCGCGGCAGCGCGACCCTGAGCGACGTGACCATCACAAACTCGGCGGACGGCGACATCGTCACCCAGCCGGGCTCGGGCTTCGTGATCACGGGCGGCCCGGCGCCGGCGCTCTCCCCGAGCAAACTGACGGGTGGTGGGCGAAGGTGACCCTGCCGTAGGGCGCTGAACGCGACAGGTGCGGATCGAGGTCGGCCTCGATCCGCACCTGTTTCGCGCGGCCCGCCGCCGGGGTGCCACCGCCCGGCGGCGCCCGGCGCGCTGACGGAGTGTGGGAGTGGCAGCACCCGGAATGTCCGGAGATATCGTTCCCGAGGAGTCCCCGCCTCAGTCACACACCCCGCTCGCCCGCTCGTCACACCCCGCTCGACACACCCCCGCTCGTCACGCCCCACTCGTCGACCTACGGAGATCCCATGGCCCGCGCCGTGCGGAAGCACCCCGCTCACTCTCTGGGGGCCGTGGAGCCTCCCGGCAACACCCAGACGGCCGTGGGTGTGGCGATCGCGACGTTCCTAGTCGTCGTTCTCGCCATGGTGTCCGGGTCCGCCGTATGGCTGCTGGGGCTGCTGGTGTTCCTGCCGGGTACCGCCTCGGCCCTGTGCACCGTTCGCCAGACGCGGCTCATCTCCGCGTGGACCACGCTCGTCGTGACGGTCTCCGTGCTGCCGTGGGACAACTCCGGCGGAGGGCGCTGGATCGACCGGGTCCTGCTGGTGCTGTTCACCCTCGCGCTGGGGATCACCTCCGTCTACGCCTGCCATCGCCGGATCGCGCGGGAGCGCGAGATGCTGCGCCTGCGCTCCACGGCCGTCGCCATACAGCGGCACATCCTGCATCCGCTCCCCCTCGTCACCGACGACGTCATGGTCAACGGCCTCTACGAGCCTCTTCAGGAGGAGAAGCTCATCGGCGGTGACATCTACGACGTCGTGGCCTCGCCCTGGGGCACGCGCGTGCTGATCGGAGACGTACAGGGCAAAGGGCTCGCCGCCGTCGGCGCCGCCTTCGCCGTCATCGGCGCCTTCCGGGAGGCGGCCCACCGGGAGCCCACCCTCACCGCGCTGGTCGACGCCCTGGACGCGGCGGTCGTACGGCACAACTCCTACGCCGAACAGACCGGCGACGACGAGCGCTTCGTCACCGCCCTCGTCCTGAGCATCGACGCCCACACCGAGGTACAGGCCGTCAACTGCGGCCACATCCCGCCTCAGTTGACGCATCGGGGCACGGTCACCACGCCCCCGCTGGCGACGGGCGTCCCGCTCGGCCTCGCCGATCTCGCCGCCGAACCGGGAACCGTCGACTGGTTCGCGTTCCCCGCCGACTCGACGCTTCTGCTGACCACGGACGGCCTCACCGAGGCCCGCGCCCCCGACGGCACGTTCTACCCCGTCGACGAGCGGCTTGAGGGCCATCTCGGCCTCACCACCACCGACCTGCCGCAGGCTCTGTACGAGGACGCCCTCGCGTTCGCGGGAACGGAAGGCCTCCACGACGACATCGCGCTCCTGACGGTCCGCCGCTCACCACGCCGCTGAGCCCGACCCGATCCCCGCCCACGCTCCCACTCCCCGACGGCGGTGAGTTCATCGTCTCCGTGAGCGCGCTCCGCGCCCCCGACGAGTCGTCGGGCCCGCCGGAGGCCGATCTCGGGGTCGTTCCCACCGCCTCCGGAGAGAAGCCCGCACCGGCTTCGCATCCGTCGCGCGGACATGTACCGCCGCACGCCTCTACCGGCGCCGTCCCTTGCCTCCCGACATGTGCCGTCCCGTGCGGCCCGACACGTTCCGGACTCTCCCCGGCGTACCGCACGTTCCTTTCCCGCCACCGGCCGCGGGCACGCTCCGTGGGTGCTGCCCCCCGGCGACGAATCGCATATACGTAAATGCCGGCTACTGGGGCTCACCGGTACCGCGGCCGTGGCCGTCTGCGGCGCGAGTGCCGGTGCCCTGCCGGTCGACGAGGCTGCGGTGCCGTCGTCCGAAGCGGCGGCGTTCGGGCTCTTCGGCGCCTACTTCGGGCTCGTGCTGCTCGTCGCGGCCTGGGCGTGGCTTGGGCGCGCCGTGCGCGGACCGCGCCCGCCCGGCGCGCGCAGCATGGTGGTCACGCTCGTGGTGTGGGCCGCGCCGCTGGTGATCGCGCCGCCGCTGTTCAGCCGCGACGTGTACAGCTATCTGGCGCAGGGCGCGATGGTGGACGCCCAGATCGACGTGTACGCCCACGGCCCCGACCAGCTCGGCGGTCCGCTCGCCGCGCAGGTCGCGCCCGTCTGGCGGGATACACCGACCCCGTACGGCCCGCTGTTCCTCCTCTTCGCCTCGCTGATCACGCGCGCCTCGCAGACGCAGCTCTCGGCCGGAGTGCTCGGTATGCGGCTGGTCGCGCTGCTCGGGGTGGGCCTGATGGTGCTGTCGCTGGTGCTGCTCGCCCGGCGCGGCGGCACCGCTCCCGGCGCCGCGCTGTGGCTGGGGGCGCTCAATCCGCTGCTTCTGCTGCATCTGGTGGCCGGCGCGCACAACGACGCCGTCATGCTGGGTCTGCTCGGTATGGCGCTGGTGGCCGCGAAGGGCCGCTTCCCGGTGCTGGGCGCGGTCCTGATGACGTTCGCCGCGCTGGTCAAGGCGCCTGCCGCGCTGGGGCTGCTGGCGGTCGCCGCGTTCTGGGCCGGTGGGCTCACCGGGCGCCACCGGTGGCTCAGGGCGGCGGGCGCGACCGCCGGTGCCGCCCTCGCGACGACCGCCGTGGTGACGGCGGTCACCGGCACCGGCTACGGCTGGATCAGTGCGCTCAACACCCCGGTGTCCCCGCACAATTGGGCTCTGACCTCCCTGCTCGGCCGGATGACCGCGTCGGTGCTGCACGGTGCGGGCAGTGATCTCGCGCCGTTCGCCCTGGACGCCTGGCGCCTGGCCGGCCTGGCGGCGACGGCCGTCGCCGTGCTGGTGGTGTGGCTGCGGCGGCCCCGGCACAGCCCGCTGTACGCGCTGGGGCTGAGTCTGATCGCGGTCGCCGTCCTGGGCCCGGCGATCCGCCCCTGGTACGTGCTGTGGGGCCTGTTCCCGCTCGCGGCGGCGGCCCCGGCGGGACCGGCGCGGCGGGTGGTGGCCGTCGCCAGCGGGGTGCTCGCGCTGGCCCAACTGCCCAGCGGTATCGCCGCGGACGGGTTCCAGTTGGCGCTCGCGACATGCGGCGGACTGTTCGCGGTGGTCGCGCTCTGGTGGGCGCGGGAGATGTCGGGCGACGAAGTGACGCTGACCGCGCGGGAATCGGGGCGGGTCGCGTGAGCGGCGGCATCGGCACGACGAGGCGCGGCCCGCACCGCAGACATCTGCTGCTGGGCGTGGTGTGCGCGAGTGTGACGGCCTTCGTCGCGACCGTCCCGTTCCACCGCGACTGGTTCGACCTGTGGGTCTACTACGACGCCGTGCGCCACTGGACGGATTCCGGGGGCGGGCTGCGCGGCGACGGGCTGTACGACTACCGGGTGCCCGGCCAGGTGTACGGATTCACCTACCCGCCCTTCGCCGCCCTGTGTGTGCTGCCGCTGTCGCTGTTCAGCTGGCCGGTCGCGCTCATTGTGGGCGTCGCGGTGAACCTCGGCGCACTGGCCCTGCTGCTGCGCCGGCTCGCCGAACCGGTTATCCGCCGGCACGGCCTGGACCGGTGGACCAGTTACGTCCTGCTGCTGTGCCTGCTCGCCCTGCTGGAACCGGTCTACGACAGCATCAGTTTCGGCCAGGTCAACCTCCTGCTGCTGGCCCTCGTCCTCACCGACGCCCGGCTGCTGTCCACCGGCAGCCGGTGGGCCGGCGTCGGCATCGGGCTCGCCGCCGCGGTCAAACTCACCCCCGCGATCTTCATCGGCTATCTGATCGTCACCCGCCGCGGGCGCGCCGCGGGGACGGCCGTCGCGGTCGCGGTCGGCGCGACCCTGCTGGCCATGGTGGTCGCGCCGGGTGCCTCGTACGCGTACTGGACACACGCCCTGTGGGACACGAGCCGCATCGGCGATCTCAGTTATGTCTCCAACCAGTCCTGGCAGGGCGTCCTCGCGCGGCTCTCCGCACCCGCCGAGCCGGACCGGCTCTGGTGGGCCTGCGGTGTCGTCGCGGTCGTCGGCGTCTGGGCGTACCGGGTCGACAAGGCCAGAGCGGTGGGCGACGTGCGCGGCGGCATCGCGCTGACCGGGGCCGCCGCCTGCCTGGTCAGCCCGGTCACCTGGGTGCACCATCTGGTCTGGCTGCTCCCGGCACTCGCGGTCCTCGCCGACCGGGCCCTCGAACCGCCGCGCCGCAGGGGCCGGTTGATCGTGGCGGTGGGGGTGTACGTGATCCTGTGCAGCTACGTCGTATGGCTGTGGCGGTACGACGCGAGCGGTGTCGGGGGCTTCCTCGGCAGCAACACCTTCGTCTGGACGGAGCTGGCGCTGCTCCTGGCGCTCCCCGTCCGGCCGCCGCACCCGGCGTTCACAGCACCTTCCGGCGGACCAGCGCGGCCAGCACCAGAGCCCCGGGGAGCAGCGGCAGCCACACCGTGACGATGCGGAATCCGAGGACGGCGGCGGTCGCCACATGGACCGGGGAGCCCGCGCCGACGAGCGCGATGAGCAGCGCCGCCTCGACGGAGCCGATCCCGCCCGGCGTCGGCACGATCCCGGCGACGATGGTGGCGGCCAAGTAGGCGATCACGATGTCGACGGTCGGCACCGGCATCTCCAGCGCGCGGGCCACCAGGACCAGGACGGTGGCCTGGCAGACGGGGAAGGCGAGCGCCCCGGTCCACAGGGCGACCGCCCGCGCGGGCCTGGTGTGGAGGGCACGCGCGTCGGTCAGCGCCGTGCGCAGGAAGTCCCGGACGAAGCCGCGCAGCGGCGGCACCGACCACAGCGCCAGCGCCACCAGCGTGAGCCCGCCGACCAGGATGAGCAGCGCCAGCATGCCGCGCTCCGCCGGCAGCAGTCCGCCCAGCGGGATCGCCTGGGGGTTGCTGACCATGAGCGTGAGCAGCAGGACGTACTTGCCGATCGGCTGGGCCAGCGAGTAGAGGGCGAGGGCGGCGCAGGCCCGCGCGGTGGGGATGCCGCGGCCCTGGAGGAAGCGCAGTGTCACCGCGTGCGCGCCGAGCCCGGCGGGCAGCAGATGGTTCGCCGAGCCGGCCGCGACCTGGGAGGCGAACAGCCGCCCGGTGGGCAGCCGTTCCATGACGGTGCCCTGGCGCATCAGACAGACCGGGATCCAGCACGCCCCGGTCATGACGACGGCGGCCAGCAGCCAGTCTTGGTCGGCGCCGCGCAGCTCGTCGACGCCCGAGAGGATCACCGGCCAGTTCCCGGCCACCCAGGCGGCCACGAGGAGCAGCGGCACGAGACAGACCAACTGCCGCAGCGGCAGCCGCCGCAGCGCGGCGGGCAGGGTGATCGACGTCATCGACACGGCGCAGCCGTCCTTCCATGACGCGCCAGGGCGCGGGAGGGGGGATTCCCTCTAGACATCCCCCGTCCGCGCGACGTTGAAGTGTCGTCCGTCCGTCGGCCGGCGGAACGGCACACACGCACAAGCCCTCATCCGCGCCCGGACGGCGGGTCGCCCGGGGCGACTTCGAGGTCCATGAGCGGTGCGTACTGCTGGCCCGCGTAGCAGTCGGTGTCGTGCGGGTCGCCCTGGACGGTCGGGCGGGGCAGGGAGACCTTGACCGCGAGGGCGAGCGGGTGGTGGACGAGCAGGATCTTCTCCGGGTCGGTGTCGTAGAGGGTGGCGAACAGTTTCCTGTCGAGGAACCCGGTGCTGATGAGGGCGTCGTAGGCGGCCCGGTCGTGGCACATGAAGTCGAACGTCAGAGTGAAGGGGCCGGCGTTCTTGGAGCGGACCAGGGAGCAGTAGTCGAGCAGGGTCGTCACGGGGTCACAGCTCCTCGGTGGTGGTGCGGAACAGCTCGGTGGGGGTGACGCCGGTGGCGACGTGGTTGAGGGTGAAACGGTAGAGCGCCCCGCGGTCGGTCTCGGGCGGGGAGTAGGGGTAGGCGAGGGTGGAGACCAGACCGTCGTACTCGGGGATCGGCAGATGGCTGCTGGCGTGGGCGACGAACGTGGCGACGGCGTGGGCGGTTTCCTGGTCGGGTGCGGTGACGGTGATCAGGACGCCGAGTTCGCGCGGGGTGAGCGGGTCGGGTTCCTGGCCGGCGAGGACGGCGCCGCTGCCGTAGAGGCGGTAGTCGATGTCGATGTCGGCGGGGTCGACGGCGCCGCCGAAGACATCGAGGATCTTGGCGTCGAAGTACCGCTTGGCCAGGGGCAGAAGCCCCGGCAGCGCGTCGATGACGACGCGGTCGCGCACCCCGCCGAAGATGACGGTCTGGTGGCCGACGAGTTCGGCGCCTTCCAGTTTGTTGGTGTAGCCGTCGGCCGGGAGGTAGCGGGCGCCGCGGACGCGGACGGTCCGCTCGTCGAGCGCCTCGTAGGTGGCGTCGGTGGTGTCGAGCACGCCGGAGGGTTCGGTGATACGGAAGGGGTCGGCGTTCTCGTACAGGGTGTGCGCGGCGACCGACCGGGGGGTCAGCCGGCTGCCGGTCGCGAGGGTGGTGACGTCGAAGTGGTCGTCCCGGAGGGTGGCGAGGAGCCCGTTCGCGGACGGGGGGACGGCGCAGGCGGCCCCGCACTCGACGGTCTTGGCCAGGTGCCAGGTCAGGCCCGGGTCGGCGTCCCGCAGTTGAGGGAGGGCGGCGAACAGGGCGGTGTCGCTGGCCCGGCCGGCGAGGATCACGTCGCAGCCGTCGTGCAGGGCGTCCTGGATGGGTTCGACGCCCATCATGGCGACGGTGTGGCCGCGGTCGAACATCTCTCTGTCGATCTCCGGCGCGTGCGGGAGCGGTTGGACGCGTCCGGCGTCGTAGAGGCTCCGGAGGCGGGCCGGAGACTGGTCGGAGTAGATCAGGCCGAGCTTGAAGCGCAGATTCTCCTCGGCGGCGACAGCGCGGGCGAGGCCGGCGACCCAGTCGACGCCGACGTCGCGGCCGGATGTCCCGCAGGAACCGATGATCAGCGGTACGCCGAGCCCGTCACGGGCCTTGAGCAGCAGGCGCAGGTCGCGGGTGACGGCCTGGGCGGACAGCTTCGGGATTCCGGAGCCGAGGGCGGCGGGGCCGGAGTCGGTGGATCCGGCGTCGCAGGCGATGACGTCCGGGCGGGCTTCGACACCGCGCGCGAAGGCGTCGGCGTCGAAGCCGGCGCCGAGTGCGCCGGTGGGGGCCAGGATGCGCAGTTCCATGAAGGGGGTGCCTTTCGGGCATACGGGTGGGTAAAACGGAGTTGACGGTGCGTCAGGTCGCGGGCGGGCCGGGGACGCGGCGAGCCAGCCGGGTGAAGACGAGGAGGGTGACGCCGGCGAAGAAGGCGGCGTTCAGGAGCATGTAGCGCCAGCTGGTGAGGTCGATCGTGGTGCCCAGGATCGCCGGGCCCAGTGCCATCCCGGACGCGGAGGCGATCGTGTAGAGGGCCGTGTACGTGCCCAGGACCTTCTGCGTGGGCGCCAGATTCCAGAGCAGGACCAGGGCGTTGACCGCGAACGACGCGTATCCGAGCGACGAGAGGATCATCGACACGATCGTGCCGGGCACGGTCGGAACGCCGAAGCCGAGAAGGAGGCCCGCGATGAACAGCCCGACCCCGTGGCGCATCGCGCGCAACTGCCCCAGCCTCTCGGAGAGATAGGCGATCGGCAGTACGCAGACGAGGAACGCGACCGCGCCGGGCAGGGCCAGACCGCCGGCCTCGCCGCGCGTCAGGCCGAGGACCTGCGTGCCGTACGGGGTCATGAGCGAGCGCAGCGCGGACCACATGCCGGCGAAGCAGAAGATGCCGATCATCAGCAGCAGCGTCGGGCTGGAGGGGGAACGGACCGCGTCCTTCAGAACCGCCCAGGGCGAGCCGAACTCCCGCTCCCGCTCCGCCTTTCCCTCGTCGTCGGGCTTCTCGCCGGGCGTCTCGTCGGGCGTCTCCTCTGGCAGCAGCGCCTCGGTATGGCGGCGGCCGAGGAACGTCCACGACAGGCCGAGCATGATCAGCATCAGCAGCGGCGGGATCGCGAAGGCCAGCCGCAGGGAGCGGTCCACGACAAGGAGGCTGATCAGGGAGGAGACGACGATGGTCAGGCTCACTCCGGCCTTGATGAATCCCTGGGCCTTGCTGCGCCGGGGCGCGGAGACGTAGTCGGATATGAGGGTCTCGGTGACGCCTTTGAAGGCGTTGGCCACGGCCGCGAAGCCGACCACGCACACCATCAGCGCGGGCAGGTTCGTTGCCCATGGGATGAGCGCGAACGGCACGGTGGCGATGACGGCGCCGATGAGGATGATCGGCCAGCGGCCGGTACGGCGGCGGGCCAGCTTGTCGGAGAGGAACCCGACCGACGGCTGGGTGAAGATGCCCCAGGAGTGGTCCAGGCCCATGATCAGCCCGATCACGCCCGCGGAGGTGAAGTAGTGCCGCAGCTGCTCGGGGACCTGGGCGTCGTAGAAGTTCCACATCGCTTCCTGGGCGAACACCGCGAGGGTCACCCAGAGCACGGCACCGCGGTTCATGCGCTCGCCCACGCGCGGGGGCGGCGTGGTCGTCGCCGCGCCGGGGGCGGGCGGGGAGGCAGCCATCATTGCGACTCCTATGCCACATGCTATAGCAAGAGGGACCTACCTCGCCCGTCCCTGGGCGGTGGGCAGGCTACTGGGGGCGGGGTCAGCCGCTGGAGAGCTGGACGAGCGCGGCGCGGTGGTGCCGCGCCGCGAGCAACTCGGCGCGCTCCTCGTCCCGTTCGAGGAGCGCGTCCAGCAGCTCCCGGTGCTCGTCATACCGGGCACGGAACGCCTCGGCGCGCTCGGGCACGAGCCTCATCGTGAGGTCGTGCCGCTCCTCGTCGCTGAACGCCCGCGCCTGGCCCAGCAGTCCGGTCAGCACCGGGTTGCCCACGCACTCCTCCACCTGGTGGTGGAATTGGCGGAGCTTACGGAGGACGGTCGCGAGCCGGTCGGCGACCTCGGCGTCCGCATCCCGCTCGGCGACGGCCTTCTCGATGCCGGCGACCAGTTGGTCGGTCTCGTTCAGCAGGGAGACCAGGCCGGTCAGCTGCGCGGCGGTGGCGTTGCGGGCCGCGAGCCCGGCCATGAGGGCGGACAGCCGGACCTCGGCCTCGACGATCTCGGACCGGGCCGCCGCCGAATGGTCGGCGATACGCAGGGCGCGTGGGCCGACGCGCTCGACGACCTTCTCGTGCACCAGTTGGCGCAGCGCCTCGCGTACCGGGGTCGGACTGACGCCCAGCCGGGCGGCCAGATCACGTTCGGTGATCTTCTCGCCCGGCCGCAGCACACCTTCGCGTACGGCGCCCCGAAGCTGCCGGTAGGCCTGATCGGCCAGCGACATCGTCTCCATGGGGCCCAGGGCGTCAGTGCTCATGGCCGTAAGCCTGCACCTGCTATAGCAAACAGTCAATGCCCGAGGAGGCACGAGGAGCCGCCAGGAGGGAGTACGTGCACCCGCCGGCCCCGCCCCCGCACAGGCGCCGTGGCCGGACGATGGGCGACCGGGGCGGAACCTCCCGGCCGGACGCAACGGGTATTACGCCACCGCGCCGCACCGCGCAGCGCAGCGCGAAACGCCTCTGATCCGGTATCAGGCGGGCGCCCATTCCTATTGCCCAAGGCTCCCATTTCTTTCTGCCGAAGAAATGCGTGTGCCGCACAACCGCACGGACCGGTTCCTGTCCTAATGAATTTCTATTCATCCCAACGAGTGCACCGAATTCGAATTTTTGGCGGGGTGTCCATCAGAATGATGGAGCCTCCCGTCGTCGTCGTAGTCGTTGGAGATGCCGTTGCCCAGTCATGTCACTTCCGCCCACGACCACAGCTTTTCGTCCCCGGCTCCGTCCTTGGGATCGTTCCACGACCCCAGGGACGTCACGAGTTTCGCGCCCGCCGCGCTCGGATACGCCCTCTTCGGCACCCGCTGGCTCCAGGCCCCGCTCTATTTCGGCCTGGTGGCCGCACAGGGCGTCTATGTCTACAAGTTCTTCAACGAGCTGTGGAAATTAATCGTTCATGTCATCAACGGGCACGCCGACGAGACGTATGTCATGCTCGCCGTCCTCAAACTGGTCGACGTCGTGATGATCGCCAATCTGCTGATTATGACGATCGTCGGCGGTTACGAGACCTTCGTCTCGCGCATCAACCTCCAGGGCCATCGCGATCAGCCGGAATGGCTCTCGCACGTCAACTCGAACGTGCTCAAGGTCAAGCTCGCCACTGCCATCGTGGGCATTTCGTCCGTCCATCTCCTACAGATGTTCGTCGACGTGCACCACACTTCCCGGCACGCGCTGTTGTGGGGGACCGTGATCCACATGGCCTTCATCCTGTCCGCCGGAATTCTGGCCTATATGTCGGGCCCCATGCTGGAGTCCCGGAAGAGCGTTCACCGGTGCGGTGGCCATGAGGACGGTGGCCACGGCGACAGCCACGGAGAAGGAAGCGTGCGGCTGATCCCGAAGCCGTCCGCCGGGCGCCACGACGACGCCCCGTCAGCGGGTCGCACGGCGCCCTCCCTCTCCAAGGCGACACCGGCACCGGCTCCGGCTCTGCCCTCGGCCACGCCGGGTGGAGGCTCGGGCGCCGAGTCCCGTATCCGCGCCGCGGGCTTCCCCGCCCCCAAGACGCTGGAGGACTTCGACCACGACTTCCCCCGGTCGTTCGACCGGGAGGCCGTGGCGATGCTCGGCAAGTTGGACTTCATCACCGCCAAGGAGAACGTGCTCCTCCTCGGCCCACCCGGCACCGGCAAGACGCATCTCGCCGTCGCCTTCGGCACCCGCGCCTGCCAGGCCGGCCACCAGGTCCTGTTCGCCACCGTTGTCGAATGGGCCGCCCGACTCGCCGACGCCAAGGCCGCGGGCCGCCTCACCGAGGAACTGGCCCTGCTGGACCGCTACCCCCTGCTGATCGTCGACGCGCTCGGGTACTTCCCCTTGCAGGCCGAGGAGGCCCAGCTCTTCTTCCGCCTCGTCGCGCACCGCTACGAGCGCGGCTCACTGATCGTCACCAGCGACAAGCCCCTGAGCGGCTGGGACCTCGTCCTCAGCGGCACTGCGGTGGCCTCGGCCGTGATCGACCGACTCGTCCACCACTCCGAGATCATCAGCGTCGAGGGGGACAACTACCGCATGCGCGAGCACGGCGGCTTCGGCTTCGCGTCCCCGGCCGTCTGCTGAGGCGGCCTGCTCCGGGCCGACTTCACAGAAAGAACTCCCAGCCCGGACGGGTCCGGGCTGGGAGTTCTGTGCATGCCGGTGGGATCAGGTCGTCGTTGACGGCTTCTCGCGGAGGGCGTCGACCACCGCGCGTTCCAGGACCGCCGACTCGTGGATCAGGGTGCCCTTCTTGCCCATGGAGGTGTCCCTGATGAGGTAGCTCCGTTCGCCCAGGTACTCCAGGGTGGTCGAGTCGAAGATCCAGGCGGTGCGTTCACCGGTCCGGGTGTTGTCGCGGGCCACGCCGATCCCGTGCCGGCCGGCGGCGTCCGCCGCGTCGGAGTCCTCGGTCACGCCGGGGATTTTCGCCGCCGCCTTGTAGAGGGCCGCGGCGGTCTTCGGTGGCATCACCGTCTCCCGCAGCAGTTCACCGATGGTGTCGAAGGCGTCCTGGGCCTGGTCCCGGTCCCTGGCCGGGGTGTCACGCGAGTCCTGGTCCCGGGCGATCTCTGTGGTGAGCCGCCGGAGCAGGGCGTCGGGGTCGGTGGGCAGCGAGGCCAGCCACGTGTATGTCGGCCGGTTGAGGCCCGCCGGGGAGCCGACGGCGGGCTGGCTGTCCGGGACCCCGACCTTGATCGGGAAGTACGAGTCGTCCTGGTGGATCAGGCCGACATCGATCACCGGTCCCGCCTTCTGTGACATCCAGACCTCACGCTCGCGGGGTTCGGTCAGTTTCGCCGGGCCGCCGAGATCGCCGTCGTTCTCGGTCTGGAGTGTCCTGACGTACACGAACTGGTGGCCGGTGACCGTCTGTTCACCGCTCTTCTCGGCGACCGAGGCGATCCGGTCGAGCAGCACGGCCGCGCTACGAGGGGGCGTGGGGTGGGAACCCGTGCCTGCGGCGGACGGTGCCGGAGCGCGGTCCTGGCCGGTCACGGCGAGCGTGGTCAGCAGCACTCCTCCCAAGGCCAGCCCGGCGGCGGGCAGCAGGACGGCAGGGCGCAGGAGGCGGGGGCGGGGGCGGGGGCCGGCGGTGACGCGGTCGCCGTCCTGGTCGATCAGACGCATCAGGGTGTCCTTGTGGTGGAGATGACGGCCCGGGGGCAGGTCCCGTTCGGCCGGGGCCGGTAGCAGCCGGGCCAGTTCCTCGCGTTCGGCACGCTCGGAGCCGGAGGTGCGGTTGTTCATCGGGCTTCCTCCTGGATGGGCAGGGCCGCGTTCGTGGCCCTGCTCTCTACCTCTCCGCGGCCGGGGCGGGGTTCCCGGCCGGATCGGACCGCTTCCGCGAGCCGTACTTCCGGCGCGGGCCCGTCCGGCGTCCGGCCGAGTTCCCCATCGGTGAGCCGGCGCAGCCGGGTACGGGCACGGGACAGCCGTGACCGCACGGTGCCCACCGGGATGCCCAGGGCCTCGGCGGCCTCGGCGTAGTCCAGCCCGGACCAGACGCAGAGGGCCAGCACCTCGCGTTCCTGGCGGCGGAGTCCGCCCAGTGCCTGCCGGACCGCGGCGAGCCGCCGTGTGTCGTCGACGCGTCCGACCGTGGCGTCCGCGATGTCCGCCACCGGTTCCGGGGCGGGGTGGCGGGCCAGGAAGGCCAGGCGCCGTCCGATGCCGCGGTTGGCGTTGCGTGCTTTGTTGGTGGCGATCCCGAGCAGCCACGGGCGCAGTGAGTCGCCTTCCGGCTCGACGGTGTGACGAGTACGCCAGGCCGCCAGGAAGGTCTCGGACAACACCTCCTCGGCCGTCGACCAGTCGCCCGACAGCCGATAGGCGTGGTTGTAGACCGCCCGCGCGTACTCCTCGTAGAGCGCGGCGAACGCCTCGCGGTCGCCCGCCCTGATCCGTGCGCGCATGCGCTCCCGATCTCCCTGTTCATCACATCTCACATCACCTACCTCTCCGGTCGGGCCGAAGGGTTCCGGTGACCCGCACCACACCGCGGAGCCAACCGCGGGTCCGCCGATATCGTCCGGCCCACCCCGCCAACGGCCGGTGATGACGCGACCTTGCCGCTGCCGCCGAGCCTCTGCCGAACAAGATCCCGCGCACACGAAGAACTCCCAGCCCGGACGAATCCGAACTGGGAGTTCTGTGAAGCCAAGCGGGACAATTACGTGAATTACCCGTGGTGTCCGAGGGGGGACTTGAACCCCCACGCCCGATAAAGGGCACTAGCACCTCAAGCTAGCGCGTCTGCCATTCCGCCACCCGGACGAGTGGTCGAACCTCGGCGTTTCCGCCGGGCGACATGGTGAACGATACCAGGGCTCGGGGGTGCTCTTCACCCGCATATCCCATGGTCCGGGGCGCACCGGGGCGGGTGCGGAACGGGTTGGCGCGGCCCCGTACGCTCCTGCGGGGCGCGCAGGAGCGTACGGGGCCGTGGGCGGACCCGCCCTAGGGCTTGGGATCCTGGGAGATGCGGACCATGTTGCCCGAGGGGTCGCGGAACGCGCAGTCGCGTGGGCCCCAGGGCTGGTCCATGGGCTCCTGGAGGACCTCGGCGCCCGATGCCCGTACCGTCTCGAAGGTCGCGTCGAGATCGTCGGTGCGGAAGATGAGCTGGCCCAGGACGCCCTTGGTGAGCAGTTCCTGGAGGGCGTCGCCGTCGGCCTGGGAGCGGCCGGCGTGCGGTTCGGAGAGGACGATCTCAAGGCCCGGCTGGGTGGGGCTGCCGATGGTGACCCAGCGGTAGTCGCCCGACGAGACGTCGTTGCGCACCTCGAAACCGAGTGCGTCGCGGTAGAAGGCCAGCGACTCGTCGGGGTCGTTGACGGTGACGTGGCAGTACTGGAGTGCGATGGTCATACGGACAACGCTAGGCGGCCGTTCCGTCGCCCGCTTCTCGAATCCTGCTCGGTCCGTCCCTGGTCGGGCGGGTGCGTACCTTCGCCACGCACTCGGGCATCGCCGTCACCGCTCCGTGCTCGCGGGCGGCGTACGCGCTCGGGGTCTCCCCCAGGATCTCGGTGAACCGGGAGCTGAACGAGCCGAGCGAGGTACAGCCCACCGCCATGCACGCGTCGGTCACGCTCGTACCCGCGCGCAGCAGCGCCATCGCGCGCTCGATGCGGCGGGTCATGAGATAGCTGTACGGGGTCTCGCCGTAGGCCGCGCGGAACTGCCGCGAGAAGTGCGCCGGTGACATCAGAGCGTGCCGCGCCATCGTGGGCACGTCGAGCGGGCGCGCGTACTCGCGGTCCATCAAGTCTCGGGCCCGGCGCAGATGCGCCAGGTTGGCGAGATCGTTCGGGTCCATGTCTACGAAGCTACACCGGCTCACTGACAACGCCGCCGACCTGGGGAATCGGCTGAGGAGGGGTCCGGCGACCTCAGCCGATTCCGGTTCAGGGGGTGTCCGTCCGCGGGGTCACGGCATCAGGTGGTAGTCCGGGAAGTTGCCCGGCGGGCGCTCGCCGTCCGGGCCGTTGGTGACCGCCTTGACCAGCAGTTCGCCGCCGACGAAGGCGCCGCGCCAGGAGTGCCCGAAGCCGCCGAACAGCTCGTCGCGGTCGCCGCGTGAGCGCGGCCGGCCGTGGCCGACCTTGAACGCGCGGATCTGGGGTGACAGCCGCGCGTACGTCTGCGGGTCGTCGGTCGCCAGCGTGGCGACCAGCGCGCCGTTGGAGGCGTTCATCGCCGCGAGGAGTTCCGCCTCGGTGTCGACCAGGACGATGGTGTCGACCGGGCCGAAGGGCTCCGCGTGGTGCAGCGGCGAGGACGGCGGCGGGCCCAGCAGGGTCACCGGCGCGAGGTACGCGGAGGTGTCCTGGCCGGGCAGGAAGCGGCCGTCCGCGAGGGATCCGTGGTGGATGGGGACCGCGCCGCGGTCGATGGCCTCGGCCACCTGGTCGTCCAGTTCCTTGACCTTGGCCGCGTTGATGAGCGGGCCGAAGTCCAGCTCGGGCAGCGGGTCGTCGGGGTGCTCGACGGCCAGGGGGTGGCCGATGCGGATGGAGCGTACGGCGGGGAGATAGGCCGCCAGGAAGTCCGCGAAGAGCGAGCGCTGGACGACGAAGCGGGGATAGGCGGTGCAGCGCTGCTTGCCGTAGTCGAAGAGCTTGGGGATGACGGCGGTCAGGGCGTCCCAGTCGGTGTGGTTCCAGACGCCCCAGGTGTTGAGTCCCTCCTGTTCGAGGATGTGGCGCTTGCCGAGGTCGGCGACGGTGGTGGCGATCCGGGCGCCGGTGTCGCGACCGCCGACGAAGGAGACGCAGCCGATCTCCGGGGAGCGGACCAGCGCCTCGGAGAGCTGTCCGCCGCTGCCGCTGACGAGGGTGATCGGCAGTCCCTCGCGGGCGGCGAGGGCGGAGGCGAGGGTGAGGCAGGCGACGCCGCCGTCGGTGGGCGCCTTGGCGATCACGGCGTTGCCGGCGAGGGCCTGCACCAGCATGGCGTGGACCAGGACGGACATGGGGTAGTTCCAGCTGGCGATGTTGGAGACGGGCCCCGGCAGCGGGCTGCGGCCGTCGAGCATGGGCTCGACGCCGTCGACGTACCAGCGCACGCCGTCGATGGCGCGGTCGACGTCCGCCTGGGCGAGGCGCCAGGGCTTGCCGATCTCCCAGACGAGGAGGAGAGCGAGCAGTTCGCGGTGCTCGGTCAGGGCGTCGAGGGTGGCGCCGACGCGGGCGCGGCGCTCGGCCGGCGGGATGTGGCGCCAGGCGCGGTGCTGGTCGAGCGAGGCGCGTACGGCCCGCTGGGCGGCGTCGGCGTCGAGCCGTGGCGGGCCGACGATGGGGCTGCCGTCGACCGGGGTGGTGGCGGGGAGGGTACGGCCGCCGTCCTGCCAGGACGCGGACCAGAGGTTGAGCACGTGATCGTCCCGGAAGGCCTCGGGAGCGACGGCGAGGCACTGCTGCCAGGCGTCGGACCAGGCGGTGCCCGGCTTCAGGATGAGGGTGGGTGCCATGGTGTTCTCTCCGCTCGTAAGGGGGCGGTCGCGCGTGAAAGCGCGGTTGCCGGACGAGGTGCACGGGTCGTCCGGGTACGGCGAGATGGTGCGTGTTGTTCCGGCCCGGCCCCGCCCGGTGGCCGGTGGCGGATGCCCGGTGGCCGGTGGCCGGTGACGACGGAGCGGGGCTCGTGGGTGAGGGCTCCGTCCTGAGGGGGCGGAACCGGCTCGTGACGACGGCGACGAACATGACACGTCCCCCGCCACCGGCGAAGGAACGGTGGAGCGGTGGAGCCGTGGAGCGGTGGAGCGCTGTACGGACGAGGGGTGTCCCCGGTCCCGCCCGGGAACCGTGGACGTTCCCTCCGGCCGCCGAGGGCGACGGCCGGAGAGCGGCGGAACCGGGACCGGACCGCGTGCGAGCCGCGGCCCGGTCCCGTCCCCCGGCCGGACGTCCCGTCAGGACGCCGTGATCGCGATGCGGTCCAGGACCAGACGGGCCGTCTCCGACGGCGTTGAGCCGACGCGTACGCCGACGGCCTCCAGTGCCTTCTTCTTCGCCTCCGCCGTGCCCGACGAGCCCGAGACGATCGCCCCGGCGTGGCCCATCGTCTTGCCCTCGGGGGCGGTGAAGCCGGCGATGTAGCCGACCACCGGCTTGGTCACATGGTCGGCGATGTACGCCGCCGCGCGCTCCTCCGCGTCGCCGCCGATCTCGCCGATGAGCACGATGAGTTCGGTGTCCGGGTCGGCCTCGAAGGCCGCCAGGGCGTCGATGTGGGTCGTGCCGACGACGGGGTCCCCGCCGATGCCGACCGCCGACGAGAAGCCGATCTCGCGCAGCTCGTACATCAACTGGTACGTCAGCGTGCCCGACTTGGAGACCAGTCCGATCCGGCCGGGCTTGGTGGCGATGTCGGCCGGGATGATGCCGGCGTTGGACTGGCCGGGGCTGATCAACCCGGGGCAGTTGGGGCCGATGATGCGGGTGTCGCTCTTCTCCGCGTACGCCTGGAAGACGACCGCGTCATGGACGGGGATGCCCTCGGTGATGACGACGGCGAGCCCGATGCCCGCGTCCACGGCTTCCAGCACCGCCGCCTTGGCGAACGGCGGTGGCACGAAGACGACGGTGACGTCCGCGCCGGTCGCCGCGATGCCGTCGGCGACGGAGCCGAAGACGGGGACCGCGCGGCCGTCGAAGTCGACGCTCTGGCCCGCCTTGCGCGGGTTGACGCCGCCGACGACGTCGGTGCCGGCCTCCAGCATGCGACGGGTGTGCTTCATGCCCTCGGCGCCGGTCATGCCCTGGACGAGGACCTTGCTCTCCTTGGTCAGGAAGATCGCCATTGCTTTGCTCCTTATCCGGCGTTCGCGAGTACGGCGGCCTGGCGCGCGGCGCCGTCCATCGTCGTGGCCTGTTCCACGAGGGGATGCGCACGGTCGTCGAGGATGGCGCGGCCCCGCGCGGCGCTGTTGCCGTCGAGGCGTACGACGAGCGGTTTGGTCAACCGGACGGATTCCAGGGCCTGGACGATGCCTTCGGCGACGGCGTCGCACGCCGTGATGCCGCCGAACACGTTGACGAACACGGACTTGACGTCGGGGTCGGACAGGATGACGGAGAGTCCGTCGGCCATGATCTGCGCCGACGCGCCGCCGCCGATGTCGAGGAAGTTGGCGGGGCGGGCGCCGCAGCCCGCGACGACGTCGAGGGTCGACATGACGAGCCCCGCGCCGTTGCCGATGATGCCGACCTCGCCGTCGAGCTTGACGTAGTTGAGGCCCTTGGCGGCTGCCGCCGCCTCCAGCGGGTCGGCGCCGGGGTCCTGCTGGTCGTCGCCCCAACGGCTCTGCCGGAACCGGGCGTTGTCGTCCAGGGTCACCTTTCCGTCAAGTGCGAGGATGCGGCCGTCGGTTGTCCGCACGAGCGGGTTGACCTCGACCAGCAGGGCGTCCTCGCGGATCAGGACCTGCCAGAGCGATTCGAGTACGGGGGCGGTCTCCGGCGGGAGTTGGGCGGCCGTCGCGATCTCCGCGGCCTTGGCCGCCGTGACGCCCTCGGCCGGGTCGACGGGGATGCGGGCCACCGCGTCGGGGCGGGTCGCGGCCACCTCCTCGATGTCCATACCGCCTTCGGCGGACGCGATGGCGAGGAAGGTCCCCGCGGCGCGGTCGAGCACGTAGCTGACGTAGAACTCGGTCTCGATGTCCACCGGTTGGGCCAGCATCACCGTACGGACGGTGTGGCCCTTGATGTCCATCCCGAGGATCTGGCGAGCGGTCAGTTCCGCCGCCGCCGGGTCGGCGGCGAGCTTCACCCCGCCTGCCTTGCCCCGGCCTCCGGTCTTCACCTGTGCCTTGACGACGACCCGGCCGCCGAGCCGCTCCGCCGCGAGGGCGGCCTCCCTGGCGAACTCGACGGTTTCGGCCTCCGGCACGGCGATGCCGTACTCCGCGAACAGGTCTCTGGCTTGGTGCTCGTACAGATCCATGCCGGCTCCCACTGCAACAGAAAGGAATGAAAGTGCCGCACGCCCCCTGGACACCACCCGCCGAATGCGGGATAACAAGCTTCATACAGTATTCGTAGACTGTATGCAATCCATCGCGGGAGTACTGGGGAGCACCTACAGGAGCCCCCCGACCTCCCCTACGAAGGGACAAGACAACCTCATGCCCGACGACAGCCAGGAACTCATCTCCGGTGGTCATCTGGTCGCCAAGGCGCTCAAAGCAGAAGGTGTCGAGGTCATCTACACCCTCTGTGGCGGCCACATCATCGACATCTACGACGGCTGCGTCGACGAGGGCATCGAAGTCGTCGACGTACGCCACGAGCAGGTCGCCGCCCACGCCGCCGACGGTTACGCGCGCATCACCGGCAAGCCCGGCTGCGCCGTCGTCACCGCCGGACCGGGCACGACCGACGCCGTGACCGGTGTCGCCAACGCGTTCCGTGCCGAGTCACCCATGCTGCTGATCGGCGGCCAGGGTGCGCTCACCCAGCACAAGATGGGGTCGCTCCAGGACCTGCCGCACGTGGACATGATGACGCCGATCACCAAGTTCGCGGCAACCGTCCCCGACACGGCCCGCGCGGCCGACATGGTCTCCATGGCCTTCCGTGAGTGCTACAACGGCGCTCCCGGCCCGTCCTTCCTGGAGATTCCGCGCGATGTCCTCGACGCGAAGGTCCCGGCCGACAAGGCACGCGTACCCGCGGCCGGCCAGTACCGGGCCTCGACCCGTTCGGCCGGTGACCCCGCGGCCATCGAGAAGCTCGCCGATCTGCTGGTGCACGCCGAGAAGCCGGCGATCCTGCTCGGCAGCCAGGTGTGGACCACTCGGGCCACGGACGACGCCATCGAACTCGTACGGACGCTGAACGTACCCGCCTACATGAACGGCGCGGGGCGGGGCACCCTGCCGCCCGGCGACCCGCACCACTTCCAGCTCTCCCGCCGCTACGCCTTCACCAACGCCGACCTCATCATCATCGTCGGCACCCCCTTCGACTTCCGGATGGGTTACGGCAAGCGGCTCTCCCCCGACGCGACGGTCGTCCAGATCGACCTCGACTACCGGACGGTCGGCAAGAACCGCGACATCGACCTCGGCATCGTCGGTGACGCCGGTCTGATCCTGAAATCGGTCACCGAGGCGGCGAGCGGTCGCATCAACGGCGGCTCCGTCAAGCGCAAGGCGTGGCTGGAGGAGCTGCGCGCCGCCGAGCAGACCGCGATCGAGAAGCGGCTGCCGAATCTCAAGAAGGACAGCTCGCCCATCCACCCCTACCGCCTGGTGAGCGAGATCAACGACTTCCTCACCGAGGACTCGATCTACATCGGCGACGGCGGCGACATCGTCACCTTCTCCGGCCAGGTCGTGCAGCCCAAGTCGCCGGGCCACTGGATGGACCCGGGCCCGCTCGGCACGCTCGGCGTCGGCGTCCCCTTCGTCCTCGCGGCGAAGAAGGCACGGCCCGACAAGGAGGTCGTGGCGCTCTTCGGCGACGGCGCCTTCTCGCTGACGGGCTGGGACTTCGAGACGCTGGTGCGCTACAACCTGCCGTTCGTCGGCATCGTCGGCAACAACTCGTCGATGAACCAGATCCGTTACGGCCAGAAGGCCAAGTACGGCGACGAGCGCGAGCGGATCGGCAACACCCTCGGCGACGTCCACTACGACAAGTTCGCCCAGATGCTGGGCGGTTACGGCGAAGAGGTCCGGGACCCCGCCGACATCGCACCCGCGCTCCAGCGGGCCCGCGAGTCCGGACTGCCGTCGCTGATCAACGTCTGGGTCGACCCCGACGCGTACGCCCCCGGAACCATGAACCAGACCATGTACAAGTAAGGGAGGCCATGATGACCCAGGCTCTCGAAGCCCCGGAGAACTCCCCCGACACGAGCCCCCAGGCGCTGAGCGGTGTCCGTGTCCTCGACATGACGCATGTGCAGTCCGGTCCCTCGGCCACCCAGATCCTCGCCTGGCTCGGCGCCGACGTGGTGAAGGTGGAGGCGCCCACGGGCGACATCACCCGCAAGCAGCTGCGCGACATCCCCGATGTCGACTCGCTGTACTTCACGATGCTCAACTGCAACAAGCGCAGTGTCACGCTGAACACCAAGAGCGAGCGTGGCAAGGAGATCCTGACCGAGCTGATCCGCCGCTCGGACGTGATGGTCGAGAACTTCGGCCCCGGCGCGGTCGACCGGATGGGTTTCACCTGGGAGAAGATCCAGGAGATCAACCCGAAGATCGTGTACGCCTCGATCAAGGGGTTCGGCGAAGGCCCGTACACCAACTTCAAGGCGTACGAGGTCGTCGCGCAGGCGATGGGCGGCTCGATGTCGACCACCGGCTTCGAGGACGGTCCGCCGCTCGCGACGGGCTCGCAGATCGGCGACTCCGGCACCGGTATGCACGCGGTGGCCGCCATCCTGGCCGCGCTCTACCAGCGGACCGCCACCGGGCGCGGGCAGCGTGTGAACGTCGCGATGCAGCACGCGGTGCTCAACCTCTGCCGGGTCAAGCTCCGTGACCAACAGCGCCTGACGCACGGCCCGTTGGCCGAGTACCCGAACGAGGACTTCGGCGACGAGGTGCCGCGCTCGGGCAACGCCAGCGGCGGCGGTCAGCCCGGCTGGGCGGTCAAGTGCGCGCCCGGCGGCCCGAACGACTACGTGTACGTGATCGTCCAGCCGGTCGGCTGGAAGCCCGTCAGCGAGCTGATCGGCCGGCCCGAACTGGCCGAGGACCCCGAGTGGGCGACCCCCGAGGCCCGGCTCACCAAGCTGGGCAAGATGTTCCAGCTCATCGAGGAGTGGTCCGCCACGCTCCCGAAGTGGGAAGTGCTGGAGAAGCTCAACGCGTACAACATCCCGTGCGGCCCGATCCTCTCCACCAAGGAGATCATCGAGGACGAATCGCTCGCGGCCAACGACATGGTCGTCGAGGTCGCGCATCCGCAGCGCGGGACGTTCACCACGGTAGGGAGCCCGCTGAAGCTCTCCGACTCCCCCGTCACCATCACCGCATCTCCGCTGCTCGGTGAGCACAACGCGGAGGTGTACGTCGGCGAGCTGGGTCTCGGCGACGAGGAACTGCGCCTGTTGAAGTCGAACGGAGTCATCTAGTGGCGGACAGCAATGCGTTCAAGCCCGACAAGGACGCCGTCGGGGCGATCATCGAGGCGGCCCTCGCTCAGGGCCGTACCTCGCTGACCGCGCCCGAGGGCAAGGCGGTGACGGACGCGTACGGCATCCCGACCCCGGGCGAGGCACTGGCGGAGTCGGCCGACGACGCCGTGGCCGTGGCGGCGCGGCTCGGCTTCCCGGTCGCGATGAAGATCGTCTCGCCGGAGATCCTGCACAAGACGGACGCGGGCGGTGTGCAGATCGGCGTCTCCTCGGCGGCCGAGGTGCGCTCCGCGTTCACCACGATCGTCTCCAACGCGCGCAAGTACGACCCGAACGCGCAGATCCTCGGCGTCCAGGTGCAGCAGATGGTGCCCGCGGGCACCGAGATCCTGATCGGGACCGTCACCGACCCCACCTTCGGCAAGGTCGTCGCCTTCGGCCTCGGTGGTGTCCTGGTGGAGGTGCTGAAGGACGTCACGTTCCGGCTCGCGCCGGCCACCAAGGACGACGCGCTGTCCATGCTGGACGGCATCCGGGCCGCGGAGATCCTGCGCGGGGTACGGGGCGGCGCGGCGGTCGACCGTGACGCGCTGGCCGATCTCGTGGTGCGGGTCTCGCAGTTGTCCGCCGACTTCCCCAACATCGCGGAGGTGGACCTCAACCCGGTCTTCGCCTCCGAGAACGGGGTCATGGCGGCCGACGTACGGATCCTGCTGACCGACGAGGTGCCGGTCGCACGGCGCCGCTACTCGCGCGAGGAGATCCTCACCTCGATGCGCCGGCTCATGGAGCCGCGTTCGGTGGCGGTGATCGGGGCCTCCAACGAGGACGGCAAGATCGGCAATTCGGTCATGCGGAACCTCATCGACGGAGGGTTCGCGGGCGAGATCTACCCGGTCAATCCCAAAGCCGATGACATACTCGGCCGTAAGGCGTACAAGAGCGTGATGGATGTTCCCGGTGAGCCTGATGTGGCGATATTCGCGATCCCCGCGAAGTTCGTCGCCACCGCGCTCGCCGAGGTCGGCCGCAAGAACATCCCCAACGCCGTCCTGATCCCCAGCGGTTTCGCCGAGACCGGCGAGCACGAACTCCAGCAGGAGATCGTGACGATCGCCGAGGAGAGCGGGATCCGGCTGCTCGGGCCGAACATCTACGGCTACTACTCCACCTGGCAGGACCTCTGCGCCACGTTCTGCACCCCGTACGACGTCAAGGGCGGCGTGGCACTGACCTCGCAGTCCGGCGGCATCGGGATGGCGATCCTCGGCTTCGCGAGGACCACCAGGACGGGTGTGTCGGCCATCGTCGGGCTCGGCAACAAGTCGGACCTCGACGAGGACGACCTGCTGACCTGGTTCGGTGAGGACGACAACACCGACTGCATCGCGATGCACCTGGAGGACCTGAAGGACGGCCGGGCGTTCGTGGAGGCGGCGCGCGCGACCGTCCCGAAGAAGCCGGTGGTCGTCCTGAAGGCCGGGCGTACGGCGGCCGGCGCGAAGGCCGCGGGCTCGCACACCGGGGCCCTGGCGGGCGACGACGCGGTGTACGAGGACATCCTGCGGCAGTCCGGCGTCATCCGGGCGCCGGGGCTGAGCGACATGCTGGAGTACGCGCGCGGCCTGCCCGTACTCCCCACCCCCAAGGGCGACAACGTCGTGATCATCACGGGCGCCGGCGGATCGGGTGTGCTGCTGTCGGACGCGATCGTCGACAACGGGCTGTCGCTGATGGAGATTCCGCCGGACCTGGACGAGGCGTTCCGCGCCTTCATCCCGCCCTTCGGGGCGGCGGGCAACCCGGTGGACATCACGGGCGGCGAACCGCCGTCCACGTACGAGGCCACGATCCGGCTCGGGCTGGAGGATCCCCGGATCCACTCCCTGGTGCTGGGTTACTGGCACACGATCGTCACCCCGCCGATGGTCTTCGCCGAGCTGACGGCGCGGGTGGTGGCCGAGTTCCGCGAACGCGGCATCGAGAAGCCGGTGGTGGCGTCGCTGGCAGGCGACGTCGAGGTGGAGGCCGCGTGCCAGTACCTCTACGAACGGGGCGTCGTGGCGTACCCGTACACCACCGAGAAGCCGGTCGAGGTGCTCGGTGCGAAGTACCGCTGGGCACGGGCGGCGGGGCTGCTGTGAGGACCGGGCAGCCGGCCCGGCACCGGCCGGGGGTCCGGGGGTTGTCCCCCGGGACAACACGGCCGCTGGGCACGGGCGGCGGGGCTGCTGTGACCGTCGTGACACGGGGCTCGGAACTGTGGGGAGGCGCCGGATGAGCTGACGGTGCGACCCAGGGGGCCTGTGGATTCCGCTCATCGCAGGCCCCCCGCACGAAGAGAACGGACAGGGGGCGCTGGCCTGACTTCTTCGACGCAAGGGGTTCGATCGACAATGGCGACAACTGACATCTCCGCTTCTGTCCCCTACCAGGAGGTGACGGACCGGAACGGACGTATCTACCGGATCGGGCAGTCCGACCGGCAGATCATGGGCAGGCCACGCTGGACGATGGTGCTCTTCCCGTGGATCGGCATGATGGGAATCAGCTCCTCGGAGTACGCGTTCACCGCGGCCGAGGACACGCTCCACACGGCGCACGCGTGGAGCAGCGGGCACATCTTCTGGCTGATGGGTGTCTGGATCTTCTTCCAGGCGGCCGTGGCCTTCCCCGCGGGGCAGCTCCGTGAGAGCGGCAAGCTGCCCGCCCGCTACGCGATGATGCTCGGCGCGCTCGGCACGCTGCTGGGGTACCTGTCCCTGGCGTACGCGCCGCACGTGATCGTGGCGTACATCGGCTTCGGTATGTTCAGCGGTATCGGCGCGGGTCTGGTCTACGCGACCTGCGTCAACATGGTCGGCAAGTGGTATCCGGAGCGCAAGGGAGGCAAGACCGGCCTCGTCAACGGCGGTTTCGCCTACGGCTCCGTGCCGTTCGTCTTCCTGTTCAGCACGTACATGGACCTGAGCAACTACCAGGGCGTTCTCGTCTTCGTGGGTGTGGTCTGCTGCGTGATGGTGGCGGCCTCCGGCTGGTTCTTCAAGGACCCGCCGAAGTTCTGGTGGCCCGAGGGTGCCGACCCGCTGAAGGTCTCGGACGACCCGAGGATCCGGCGCGCGCTGGAGAAGAACCCGCCGGCCGTCCGGCAGTACACACCGAAGGAAGCGGCACGCGTACCGGTCCTGTGGATGATGTGGTTCTGCCTGCTCTGCACGGCGGGCATCAACATCTTCGGTATCGCGATGCAGGTTCCCTTCGGCAAGGAAATGGGCTTCGCCGGCGGAATCGTGGCCACGGCCATGTCGCTGAAGGCCATCGTGAACGGCACGGGGCGCGGCGTCATCGGCTGGATATCCGACAAGTACGGACGCCGTCAGACACTGATCTTCGTCTGTGTGGTCCTCGGTATGTCGCAGTTCGGCGTGCTGGCCTCCGGATCGATCGGCAACATGCCGCTGTTCCTGGTCTGCTCGATGATCTCCGGCTTCGGCGGCGGCGCGATCTTCCCGCTGTTCGCGGCCATGACGGCGGACTACTTCGGCGAGAACAACAACGCGTCGAACTACGGCATGGTCTACAGCTCCAAGCTCATCTCCGGTCTCGTCGGTGCCGGTGTGGGTGGGGTCGTGGTGAGCAACTGGGGCTACAACACGGCGTTCATCATCGCCGGTGGCGTCGGACTGTTCTCGGCGTGCCTCGCGATCTTCCTGAAGGCACCGGGCAGGCCGGACATCAGGAAGATCCAGGCCAATCCCAACCCGATCGGCCGGGAGGACGCCTGAGCGGACCCGGATCACGGGATCGCTGACACATATACGAGGCCCCCTGTGCGGCTCCGGAAGGAGTCGTACAGGGGGCCTCGTCATGCCCGGTCGGAGGCGGGGATCAGCAGCGCTTCTCGCGCAGCGAGTGCAGGTGGTCCGCCGACTTCTGGGCGAACAGGATGGAGTCGACGGGGTTGTCGTGCTCCGCCTGCCAGTGGTGGTCCCGGCGGCCGTTGTGGGTCTTGTTCACGGCCGAGATGAACTTCTTGTAGTCGATGTCGCCGTCGCCGACGTCGACCATGTCGTAACCGTCGCGCGCCTCCTCGTTCTTGACGCCGTCCTTGACGTGGAAGAGGGGGTAGCGGTCGGGCTGCTTGAGCACGTACTTCAGCGGGTCGAGCGGCGCGGGCTTCCCGTCGCCGGTCACGCTGAAGCGGTGCTTGGCGGCGAACGCCCAGTAGATGTCCATCTCCAGATAGACCAGCTTGGGGTCGGTCTCCGCGAGCAGGACGTCGTAGAGGCGGACGCCCGGCTGGTCGCTGGCGAAGGAGAACTCCTCGGCGTGGTTGTGCTGGTAGAACTTCATGCCGCGCTTGCGGGCGGCTGCCCCGTAGGTGTTGAAGTCCTCGGCGGCCTTCTTCCAGGCGTCGACGGTGTCGCCGTGGCGCCAGGGGCCCGACGCGGTGCCGATGTGGTCGAGGCCGAGCGCCTGGGCGTCGTCCAGCACCTTCTCCAGGTTCTGGGCGAAGCTGTACGCGTCGGGGTTGTTGTCGTCGGCGTAGTTGACGTGGCTGCCGATCGGGCGCAGGCCGTGGTTCCTGGCGAGCTTGCGCAGCTGCGGGATGGTGATGTCGCCGGCGCTGCCCTGGGTGTAGCCCGCGTACTCGATCTCGTCGTAGCCGAAGCGCTCCAGCTCCTCGAAGACCTTCGCGAAGCCGAGCGAGTTGACCTTGTCACGCAGCGAGTAGAGCTGGATGCCGAGGTGGCCCGGGGTGAGGACCGGCTCGGTCTTGCCGTGCCCGTGACCGTGACCGTGGCCGTGTCCGTGGCCCCGGCCGCGGTCCGCCGCGGCGGCGGGAGTGGCCGCCGAGAGACCGAGTATCGCTGCGGCACCGGTACCCGCGGCCACACCCAGCATGTTGCGCCGGCTGAGCTTGGCTGCGAGCTCCGGGTCGACTGACTTCTTGCGGCTCATGCGTGGAACTCCTTAGATCAGTGCAGTCCTGCGAGATTGAGGAGCAGGGATTTCACGTCGGTGGCCTGGGTGCGGCCGGCGACGGCTTCGGGGGTGGAGCAGAGGATGAGCGGACCTTCGTCGTCGCTCAGCGGGAGGCGGCCGTGGCTGCCGCGGATGGGTGAGGGGTCCAGGGGGACGACGGCGAGCCGGTAGCGCATGCCGAGCTTCTTGCGGGCGATGGCCTTGGCCGCCTTGACCTTCACATACGGGTCGAGGGGGTCCATGAACAGCTCGACGGGGTCGTAGCCCGGCTTGCGGTGGATCTCGACCAGCTGGGCGAAGTCGGGCGCCTTGGCGTCGTCGAGCCAGTAGTAGTACGTGAACCAGGCGTCGGGTTCGGCGACGGCGACCAGTTCGCCGGAGCGCGGGTGGTCCAGGCCGTAGTTCTTCTTGCCCTCGTCGTCCAGGAGTTCCTCGATGCCGGCCAGGTCCTTGAGCGCCTCGCGGGTCGCGTCCAGGTCCTCGGGGCGGCGCACATAGATGTGCGAGATCTGGTGGTCGGAGACGGCGAAGGCACGCGACGCCATCGGGTCCAGATACTCCATGCCGTCCTGGGTGTGGACCTCCAGGAGTCCGGCGCGGCGCAGGGCCCGGTTGATGTCGACGGGCCGGGAGACATTGGTGATGCCGTACTCGGACAGGGCGACGACGGTACGGCCCTCACGGCGCGCGTCGTCCAGCAGCGGGCCCATCGCCGCGTCGAGGTCGCGGGCCGCCTGGTGGGAGCGCGGGTCGTCGGGGCCGAAGCGCTGGAGGTCGTAGTCCAGATGCGGCAGGTAGCACAGCGCCAGGTCGGGGCCGCGGGTGTCGATGATGTGCCGGGTGGCGTCGATGATCCACTGCGAGGAGACGAGGTCGGCGCCGGGGCCCCAGAAGTGGAAGAGGGGGAACGTGCCGAGTTTGTCGTGGAGTTCGTCGTGCAGCTCGGGCGGCCGGGTGTAGCAGTCGGGCTCCTTGCGGCCGTCGGCGTAGTACACGGGGCGGGGCGTGACGGTGTAGTCGGTGTCGGCGCCCATCGCGTACCACCAGCAGATGTTGGCGACGGTGTAGCCGGGGTGGACGCGGCGGGCGGCGTCCCAGAGCTTGTCGCCGGAGACCAGCCCGTTGTGCTGGCGCCACAGGAGCACGTCGCCCAGTTCGCGGAAGTACCAGCCGTTGCCGACGATGCCGTGCTCGGACGGCAGGGTGCCGGTGAGGAACGTGGACTGCGCGCTGCATGTGACGGCGGGCAGCACGGTGGTCAGCGGGGCCTGCGAGCCCGCCGCGGCGAGCTTCTTCAGATTCGGCATATGGGCCAGGAGCTGGGGCGTGAGTCCGACGACGTCCAGGACCAGCAGCGGGGTGGGGGCGGTGGCGGGGTCGGCGGTCACGGCAGCTCCTTGAGGCCCAGGTCGACCAGCAGGTCGCGGGCCAGTGTCAGTTCGGCGGCGATGCCCTCGGCGAGCCGGCCGCGTGAGCGGGGGCGCAGCTCGGGCGGGAGCGCCTGCCAGGTGTACGTCTCGACCTCCAGGTGGCGGGTCAGCGGTTCGGGACCGCCGACGAGCCGGGCGAGGGTGTCCTGGAGTACGGGGAGGGTGGAGGTCAGGGGCGGGGCGGGGGGCGCGTGCAGGGGCACGTGGAAGTGCGAGCGCCAGGGCGCGCCGTCGGGCAGCGCCTCACCGGCCAGGGCCTCTTCGAGGTCGTCGGTGCCGCGCAGCCCGGCGGCCGTCCGGGTGCGGGTCTGGTGCAGGAAGCGCGGCTCGGCGAAGGCGGCCAACGCGTCGCGTACCTCGGGCAGATGGGGGTGCTCCGCGTGCAGCGCGGCGGAGAGCTGGGCCTTGGGGATGGTGACGCCGGCGTCGGCGAGGGCTTTCAGCGCGGTCGCCGGGTCCTCGAAGGAGGTGGCCAGATGGCAGGTGTCGACGCAGATGCCGATGCGGGCGCTGGCGACGTCGGTAAGCGGCCCGATCGCGTCGGCGGTGGTCTCGACGGTGCAGCCGGGCTCGGGCTCCAGCGCGATCCGGATGGATTTGCCGGTCAGCTCCTCCAGGGCGTCGAGCCGTTCGGCGAGGGTGGTGAGCGCGGCGTGGGCGGTGCGGGCCGCGTCGTCGTCGAAGGCGGTGCGCCAGGCGAGCGGCAGCGTCGAGACGGAGCCCTCGGTGACGTCGTCGGGGAGCAGCGAGGCGAGGAGGCGGGCGAGGTCGGTGGTGTGGGCGAGGCGTTCGGGGTCGGCCCAGTCCGGTTTGTAGACGCGGTACTTGACCTCTTCGGCGCCGAAGCCCTCGTACGGAAAACCGTTGAGCGTGACGACCTCCAGGCCGCGTCGCTCCAACTCGCCTTTCAGTCCGCGCAGTTGGACGGGGTCGTTGATCAGGGAGCGGGCGGCTCCCTTGGCCAGCCACAGGCCGATGCCCAGCCGGTCCCGGCCGAGGCGCTTGCGCACCGGCTCGCAGTGGTCGCGCAGTTGGGCGAGGACGCCTTCAAGGGTCTCGGCGGGGTGCACGTTGGTGCAGTACGAGAGGTGGACGGTGGAGCCGTCGGGGTGGCGGAAGCGCATGGCTCACTCACCGCCGCGAAGAATGGAGTTCCCCTCGTGGAGGGCTTCCGGCGCCGGGACGTCGAGCTGGAGTCTGCCGCTGAGGCCGTAGAACTCGACGGGGTTGCGCCACAGGACCTTGTCGACGTCGTCCTCGGAGAAACCGGCCGCGAGCATCGCGTCGCCGACCTTGCGGGTCTTGAGCGGGTCGCTCTTGCCCCAGTCGGCGGCGGAGTTGACGAGGACGCGGTCGGTGCCGTGGGAGCGGAGCACGGAGACCATCCGGTCCTCGTCCATCTTGGTGTCCGGGTAGATGGAGAAGCCCAGCCAACTGCCCGACTCCGCCGCGTCCTTGACGGTCGTCTCGTTGAGATGGTCGAGCAGGACGTGCTCCGGGTCGAGATTCGACTCGCGTACGACGTCGATGGTGCGGCGCAGCCCGGTCAGCTTGTCGCGGTGCGGGGTGTGGACCATCGCGGGCAGCGCGTACTCGGCGGCGAGCTGGAGCTGGGTGGCGAGCGCGACGTCCTCGGCGGGGGTCATGGAGTCGTAGCCGATCTCGCCGACGGCGACGACGCCGTCCTTGACGAGATAGCGGGGCAGCTCCTCCAGGACGGGGGTGCAGCGCGGGTCGTTCGCCTCCTTGGGGTTGAGGGCGAGCGTGCAGTGGTGCGCGATGCCGTACTGCGCGGCGCGGAACGGCTCCCAGCCGAGCAGCGCGTCGAAGTAGTCGAAGAAACTCGCGGGTGAGGTACGGGGCTGGCCGAGCCAGAAGGACGGCTCGACGAGCGCACGGACTCCGGAGGCGTACATGGCCTGGTAGTCGTCCGTGGTGCGGGAGGTCATGTGGATGTGGGGGTCGAAGATACGCATCAGGACTCCTCGCCGGTCATGTTCAGTACTCGGTGCAGGTCTGGGGGGACCGACCGGCCCGCCGCGGTGCGCTCCGACGCGAAGTCGGTGAGCATCCGGGCGAGTTCGGCGTCGCCGTGGGCGCGGTGCTCCGCGCCGGCGACGGCGGCGACGGGCACGCCGGTGAAGAGGCACTTCAGTACGGCGTGCCGCCAGGCGTGCGGGTCGAGATGGTCGGCGGCGTACGGGCCGACGGCCGCCTCGACCAGCCTGGTGTCATTGGTGCGCAGGGCGTCCTCGACGAGCGGCAGGGCCTCGGGGCCGGGGACGCGGTGCGGCAGGGCGAGGAGTACGGCGCGGCGCTCGGCGGCGGCGCCCTGGTGGTAGAGGCGCGTGAGGGTGGCGACGTCGGCTCCGGCGTGCTGGAGGAGCAGGGTGCGGACGTCGTCGGCGTTGTCCTGTCCGCAGTGGCGGCCGGCGGCGGCGAACCTCAACTCCCACTTGGGGACGGCAACGTTGTCTTGTCCCCTGCCCGACTCCGCCGCCTCGGCCAGTGCCTGGTCCAGCCAGGCGACGGCCCTCGCGTCGAGCCGGGCGTCGATCTCCTCGCGGTTCATGCCGGTGCTCCCGTCGAGCGAAGGAAGTCCAGGGAGGCGCGGGCCATCTCGGGGCCGGCGTGCGAGTGCCGGGGCAACTCCACGACGGTCAGGCCCTGGTAGCCGGTGGCGTCGAGCGCGGCCAGCACGGGCGGGAAGTCGATCTCGCCGTCGCCGAACGGCAGATGCTCGTGCACACCGCGCCGCATGTCCTCGATCTGTACGTGGCGCAGCCAGGGGCCGGCGTCCCGTACGCAGTCGGCGGGCGACGCGGGCTCCAGACACTGGCAGTGGCCGATGTCCAGGGTCAGGCCGAGGGGTTCGGGGTCGCCGAGGAGCCCTCTGAGGTGGTGGAATCCGGCGATGTCGGCCAGGAGATGGCCGGGCTCGGGCTCGATGGCGACGGGGACGCCGGCGGCCTGGGCCGCGTCGATGACCGGGGTGATCGACTCCTCCAGACGCTTCCAGGCGGTGTCCGGGTCGGTGCCGTCGGGGGTGATGCCGCTGAAGCAGTGCACGGCGTGCGCGCCGAGATCGGCGGCGACCCGCACGGCGGTGACGAGCAGGGCGGTCCGGGCGGCGCGGCCCTCGGGGTCGGGGTCGAGCAGGGTGGGCCCGTGTTTACGGCGCGGGTCGAGCACATAGCGGGCGCCGGTCTCGACGGTGACGCCGAGGCCGAGTTCGGCGAGCCGGGCGGCCACCTTGGCGGTGCGGGCGGCGAGTTCGGGGGCGAGCGGGTCGAGATGCATATGGTCGAGGGTCAGTCCGACCCCGTCGTACCCGAGGTCGGCGAGCAGCCCGAGGGCGTCGTCGAGGCGCAGGTCGGTGAGCCCGTTGGTGCCGTATCCGTAGCGGATGGTCATGTCACACTCACCTTCTTCGCGAGCTTCCTGGCGAGCGGGACGAGCCCCATGACGGCGAGCCCGACGCCCGGGGCGCCGCCGCGCGCGGCGAGGGCGGCCTGGAACGGGATCATCGCCCGGATCCCCCCGCCGACGGCGCGCTGCGTGAGCTGCGGGGACGGATTGAGCGCGGCATGCAGGAAGGCCCGCCCGGCGGTACCGGCGAAGACGGCGGCGAGCACGGGCGCGACGAGCCCCGGGGGCCCGCTGTCGGTACGGGGCCGCCCCACCACGGCGGCGAGTACCCCGGTGGCGACGAGCGCGGCAGCCGGCGCCCCGACGGACCCGCCGTACACCTCCCGCCGGGAGACGGTGGTGACGGCGAGGGTATGCGCGCCGAGGAGCCCGGCGGGGAGGAGCGCGCCACGGGGCACGGACTCGGTGCCGGTGCCCCCGTGCCACGGGAGTGTGGCCGGGCGCGGACCGGCCGACCCGGCGAACTTGCTCGCCAAGGCCTCCACGGGCGTCCGAACGGGACCGGCCCCCGCACCGCGCGGCACGGCCGGGCCGGCGGCCCAGGCCGACAGCCGGGCGCCCGCGCCAGGCGCGGCGGGCGACGCCGAACCGGCCACCGAGCCGGTGGCCTTGGCCACCAGGGCGTCAAGCGGGGCGACGAACGACGAGGCCGTACGGCCTCGGTCGCCGGTCGACCGGGCGAGCTTGTTCGCCAACGTCTCCACCGGCGTCGTCGCACGGCCCCGGCGGGCCGGTCGGCCCGCCCAGGCCGACAGCCGGTCGAGTACGCCCCGACGTGTCGGCGGCATCAAGGATCGGATCGTCGGACGGGGCGTCCGGGCGGTGGCCGAGCTCGTTGCCGTGGCGCCCATCAGGACGTCCAGTGTGCGGGCCGCGCCCATGGCCAGTGGGCCCGCCGACGTGTGCTTCAGGCGGAGGTCGTACGCCCAGACCGTCGCCGCCAGGGCCGTCGAAAGGGCCAGGGTCGGGCGGCCCGCGCGGGAGGCCAGGAGGAGGCCGGTGGCGGTGAGGGCGCCCGCCGCCGTCAGGGCCGCGTTCGGGGTGATGCGGCCCGAGGGGATCGGGCGGTGGGGGCGTTCCACGGCGTCCTCGTCCCGGTCCGCCCAGTCGTTCAGCGCCATGCCCGCCTCGTACAGGCACAGCGACGCGCCGACGGCGAGTGCCGTGCCGCGGTTGGGGCGGACCCCGGCGGACGCCGCGCCCGCCAGGGCGTCGCCCGGGACGGTGAACAGCGCGGACACCCGCAGGAGTTCGGCCCAGGCGCGCAAGCTCACTTGCTCTCCTTCAGGCGCTCGGCGAAGGAGAGGAGCGCGTCGAACTGTTCCGCCAGCGCGGCGGGGCCGCCGTCCGGGTCCTTGAAGTAGAAGCCCAGCTCGGGCAGCGGGCCGGAGAGCCCCGCCTCGTGGGCGCGGGCGACCAGCCGGGCCAGGTCCAGGACCAGCGGTGCCGCGAGCGCCGAGTCGCAGCCCTGCCAGATCGTCTGGAGGATCATGCGGGAGCCGAGGAACCCGTCGAACGCGATGTGGTCCCACGCGGTCTTCCACTCGCCGAGCGCGGGCACGTCGTCGATGTGCACCTCGCCCTCGGGCGCGATCCCGAGCGTGTCGGCGAGGACCCGTTCCTTGCCGGCGTTCTTGGCGGCTGCCGCCGCCGGGTCGGCCAGCGCCGCTCCGTCCCCGCCGCCCAGCAGGTTGGTGCCCGACCAGGCCCTGACGTCGAGGGCGCGCTGGACGAACATCGGGGCGAGTACGGAACGGAGCAGCGTCTGGCCTGTCTTGCCGTCGCGGCCCGCGTGGGGAAGTCCGCAGGCCGATACGGCGTCCGCGAGGGCCGCGCTGCGCAGCCCGGTCGACGGGGTGAAGTTGACGTAGGAACAGCCGGCCTTGAGCGCGGCTGCCGCGTAGAGGGAGCTGGCCGGCAGCCGCGGGTCGTCCGCGGCGGGCTCGGGCTCGGTGGAGGAGACGTTGACGACGACGGCGCGCGCGACGCCGGTGCGCCGGACGAACGCGGTGATGTCGTCGGCGAACGCGGCGATCAGTTCGTCGTCGTCGCGGGTGTCGCCGGGCATCGGCCCGCCGGCGCGGATCTCCGCGTCGGCCGCTTCGAGTTCCGCGGCGATGCTGTTGGGCAGGCCGTGCGGCAGGACGCCGGCGGCGGCGAGCGCCTCGGCCCGCTTCGGCAGGGGGCAGCTCGCGGTGTCGTGGCCACCGAAGACCAGCGACGACAGGGCGGGCAGGCCCGACTCCGCGAAGGGCGGTGTCTCGGCGACCATGCCGGTCGCGGGGTGGAGCCCGGCGACGACCGCCGCGCATCCCGCTACGGCTGTCGTCGCGACGGAGCCGCGTGCTCCGACGAACCAGACTCCGGTACGTCCTGCAGTCGAATCGTTGGTGGTCACGGGCTGCCTCCCTGCCGGGTGGGTGTGTTGGTGGACGGCGGGCGGGGGGTACGGCGCCTCCCCGCCCGCCGCCGGCTGGCGGCCGGCCTCCTGGTGGGTTGCCAGGAGGCCGGGTGGCGCTCCTAGCCGGTGCTAGGAGGCCAGTTCCCTCAGTTGGATGTTGCGGAACGCGACCTGATCGTCGGCACCATGATTCTGGATGCCGAAGTAGCCGTCCTTCAGGCTGCGCGCCGGATCGGTGTTGGTGAAGTCGTTGATCTTGACTCCGTTGAGGATGACCTGGACCCGTTCACCCTGGACCTTGATCTCGTAGCTGTTCCACTGGCCCGGAGGCCGCAGAACCTGGTCCCTGGCCTTGATGTTGGCCGACTTGAAGCCGTAGATCGCACCGGTGGTGCGGTCCACCGCGTCCGAGGCGTCGATCTGGATCTCGTAGCCGTTGTTGACGGCGGACCAGGGGTCGTCGGAGGCCGGGAAGCCGATGAAGACACCGGAGTTGTCGTCCCCGTCCATCTTCCAGTCCATCTTCAGGGAGTACGAGCCGAGCGACTTGGGCTGGTACCAGAGCATGCCCATGCCGCCCTCGGTGTGCAGCTCGCCGCCACCGATGTTGAACTTGCCCGGTCCGGCCTGCTTCCAGCCTTCGAGGGTCTTGCCGTTGAAGACTGACCGGTAGCCGGTGTTGGGCTTGCAGTCGGCCTTCACCTGGCCGGCCGCGTAGCGCAGACCGCCCAGCAGGTGCTCACGGAAGGCCGGTTCGGCGTACGACTCCTTGGTGTGGCCGCCGCCGGTGTAGAACGACCGGCCGCCCTCGTACGTCTGGCACCAGGCGATCGGGTGGTCGCCCTTCATGGTGCCGCCCTGGTAGGTCGTCTCGTCGAGGGTGGCGAGGACCTTCACGTTCGAGCGGGGGTTGTCGCGGTAGTTGTACCACTCGTCCGTGCGCTGCCACTCGTCGTCCAGGTGACCGGTCGACGGGTGGTTCTTGTCCTCGACCCGTACGGTGGCCTGCTGGATCTGCGGGTGACCGGAGAAGTAGGCACCGACGAGCTTGCCGTAGTAGGCCCAGTCGTACTCGGTGTCCGACGCGGCGTGGACGCCCATGTAGGCACCGCCGGTGGAGATGTAGTACTCGAAGGCCTTCTGCTGCTCGGGGTTGAGGACGTCACCGGTGGTGGAGAGGAAGACCACCGCGTCGTACCGGGCGAGGTTGTTGGTGGTGAACTGCGCGCCGGTCTCGGTGGCGTCGATCGTGATGTTGCTGCTCTTGCCCAGTTCCTTCAGCGCCGCGATCCCCTCGGGGATGGCGTCGTGGCGGAATCCGGCGGTCTTGGAGAAGACGAGGACTCTCTTCTCGGTCTTGCCGGCGGCCTGGTCGCTGATCTCGAAGTCGTCGAGGTCGTAGAGCGCGCCCTCGCCGCCCTTGAAGACGAGGAACAGCTCCGTGGTGGCCTTGGGCACCGAGCGCAGCGGTACGTCGATGTCCTGGAAGGTGTCCCAGCTGCCGGTCACCGGTATCGGCGCGGAGCCGAGGAGCTTGCCGGTGGCGGAGCCCGTACGCACTTCGAGGAATCCACCCGAACCGCCGGAGGAGACCCGGGCGGTGAGGGTCTTGGACCCGGTCAGGTTGTACGGCTTGAAGGAGATCCAGTCGTCGTTGCTGATGTCGCCGACGGTCTTGCCGCCGTTGGCCGACGCCTTGTCGTACGTCTTGATGCCCGACTGGGCCGTGAAGTGCTCGGCCTGCCGGTGGCGGGGCTGGAGCTGCACCTGGTCGTGCGTGGTGAGCGCGGCCTGGCCGCCGCCTCCGCCGTCGGTGTACTCGGCGTCGATGACACCGAAGATGTCGGCGTTGGGGTCGTGCTCGCCGTCCGCCGGGGCGGTGATGGTGCCCTCGCAGCCCTTGGCCGAGGTGATCGGGTGACCGTGGCTGTCGTGGCCGAGGATGTAGTTGACGGTGACCTTGGAGCAGTCGATCGGACCGTCCTCGGGGTCGGTGACGGTCACCTTGAAGGGCAGCTTGTCACCGAACTTGAAGAGGGCTCCGTCGGCGGGCACGGTGAGCGTCACCTTGGGCGCGGTGTTGCCGACGACGACGCGCACGGAGGCGCTGCCGGTGTGACCCTTGGGGTCGGTGGCGGTGAGCGTCGCGGTGTAGGTGCCGTTCTTCTTGTACACGTGGCTGGGGTTGGGCTCGGTGGACTTGCCGCCGTCACCGAAGTCCCAGGCGTACGTCAGCTCGTCGCCGTCGGCGTCGGCGGTGCCCGCGGAGGAGAAGTTCGCCCGCAGCGGCGCCTTGCCGGACGTCTTGTTGGCGGCGGCCACGGCGACCGGGGCCCGGCCGTCGGCGATGTTCTCGATGCGGTAGACGGCCGAGTTCTCGTCGCCGCCGAACCAGGCGCGGCCGTAGTCCAGGACGTAGAGCGCGCCGTCGGGGCCGAACTCCATGTCCATGACCTGGGTGCCGGTCCACGGGAAGTCGTGGATGCTGGTGACGGTGCCGTCCGCGTCCTTCTCGATGCGCTTGATCCACTCGCGGCCGAACTCGCCGGCGAAGAAGTCCCCGTCGTACTCCTCGGGGAACTTCGCGGCGGACTCCAGGTCCGGGTCGAAGTTGTAGACCGGGCCGCCCATCGGGGACTCGGAGCCGTCACCGAACTCCGGGACGCTGTTCCCGTTGTACGGGATCCAGGCGGCCTGGGCCGGCGGCAGGTCGGTGAGACCGGTGTTGTGCGGCGACGTGTTCTTCGGCGCGGCGCAGTCGAACGCCGGGCCGGAGGTGCCGGTCGCGAAGTCGTAGTCGCGGTAGGCGTCGTTGTCGCCGGTGCAGTACGGCCAGCCGAAGTTGCCGGCCTCCGTCATACGGGCGAACTCGACCTGGCCGGCCGGGCCGCGGGTCTCGGACGCCGCGCCCGCGTCGGGACCGTACTCACCGACGTACACGATGCCGGTCTTCTGGTCGACGTTGATACGGAAGGGGTTACGGAAACCCATGCCGTAGATCTCGGGGCGCGTCTTCTCCGTGCCGGGGGCGAAGAGGTTGCCCTCGGGGATGGTGTACGAACCGTCCTCGGCGACCTTGATCCGCAGGACCTTGCCCCGCAGGTCGTTGGTGTTGCCGGAGGTGCGCCGGGCGTCGAAGGCCGGGTTGCGGTTGGAGCGTTCGTCGATCGGCGTGTAGCCGTCGGAGGCGAAGGGGTTGGTGTCGTCACCCGTCGACAGGTAGAGGTTGCCGTCCGCGTCGAAGGCGATGTCGCCTCCGACGTGACAGCACAGGCCGCGGTTGGTCTCGATGTCGAGAACCTTCTTCTCGCTGGCCTTGTCGAGGGTGCCGTCCTCCTTCAGCGTGAAGCGGGAGAGCCGGTTGTACCCGTCGAAGGGGGCGAAGTCGGCAGCCGTGCCCGTCTCGGGTGCGTCACCGGCGGGGGTGTCGAGCACCGGGGAGTAGTAGAGGTAGATCGCCCGGTTCTCGGCGAAGTCGGGGTCGATCCCGACGCCTTGGAGGCCTTCCTCGTCGTGTGTGTACACGTCGAGCTTGCCCGCGACCTTGGTGTCGCCTGCGGCGTCGGTGATGCGGAGCGTGCCGTCGCGCGAGGTGTGCAGCACCTGGCGGTCCGGCAGGACGGCGAGCGACATGGGCTCGCCCACCTCGTCGGCGCCCTTGGCGAGGGCGACCTGCTGGAAGGTGTCGTCCGTCGGGTGGGGATCGTCCGGGTGCGCGGCGGCGGGGACGGCGGAGATGGTGCCGGCTATCAGCGCGCCGGCGACGAGTGCGAGGAGGGATCTGGATCTATGACGTCTTCTGGGCACGAAAGTCCTCCAGGGGTGGGGCTGTTCGTACGTGCGGGTGCCGGGGCGACGTGGAACACCGCCCCGACGTGCCTGAGGAACGTTCTGTGCGAGCAACGTGCCCCCTACATCTCGCTGGACGTTAGCCCGGTTGGTCCGCGCCGGAAAGACCTTGCGCAGCAATTGGGTTCAACTTTTTCCTGGTTGAGGACAAAGGCAGAAATGGCAGACCGGACGGCCCGGCGGTGGTTGCTGGCCACCGCCGGGCACGTCCCTGTCACCACACCGTGCCGGCTACGTAGGCCCCTCCTTGAGCTGGATGTTCTTGAAGGAGACCTGGTCGTCGGCCCCATGGTTCTGGAGACCGATGTAGCCGTCCTTGAGGCTGCGGACCGGGTCGGTGTTGGTGAAGTCGTTGATCACGACTCCGTTGAGGAACACCTGGAGGCGCTCCCCGTCGACCCTCAACTCGTAGCTGTTCCACTCGCCCGGCGGCTTGAGCGCCTTGTCCCTGGCCTCGATGTCGGCGGCCTGGAATCCGTACACCGATCCCGTGGTGCGGTCGTCGGCGTCGGTGGCGTCGATCTGGACCTCGTAGCCGTTGTTCACGGCCGAGTTGACGTCGTCGGAGGCCGGGAAGCCCACGAAGAC
This sequence comes from Streptomyces sp. NPDC006643, assembly GCF_042870175.1. Lineage (NCBI taxonomy): Bacteria > Bacillati > Actinomycetota > Actinomycetes > Kitasatosporales > Streptomycetaceae > Streptomyces > Streptomyces sp. NPDC006643. The sequence goes on from NZ_JBIAHA010000002.1 coordinate 210,261, forward strand.
ACCCGAGTTGTCGTCGCCGTCCATCTTCCAGTCGAGCTTGAGCGAGTACGAGGACAGTTCCTTGGCCTCGTACCAGAGCAGGCCCATGCCGCCCTCGGAGCGCAGCTCACCGTCGACGACCGCGAACTGCCCCGGTCCGGCCTGCTTCCAGCCGTCCAGTGTCTTGCCGTCGAAGATGGGCGTGTACCCGGGGTCGGGGTCCGGGCCGGGGCCGGCGCCGGCCGGGGTGCAGTCCGCCTCGACCTGCCCGGTGGCGTACTTCAGTCCGCCGAGCAGATGGTCGCGGAAGGCCGCCTCGGCGTACGACTCCTTGGTGTGGCCGCCCCCGGTGTAGAAGGACCGGCCGCCCTCGTAACTCTGGCACCAGGCGATCGGGTGGTCGCCGCCCATGTTGCCGCCCTCGTAGCTCGACTCGTCCAGCGAGGCGAGGACGCGGGCCTGGTCACGGGGGTTGGTGCGGTAGTTGTACCACTCGTCCGTACGGTCCCAGGTGTCCTCCAGATGGGCCGTGGCCGGGTGCTCGTGGTCCTCCACCTTCACCGTGGCGGGCTGGATCGCCGGGTGGGAGTCGAAGTAGGCCCCCACCAGGCCGCCGTAGAACTCCCACTCGTACTCGGTGTCGGCGGCGGCGTGGATGCCCAGATAGCCGCCTCCGCCCGCGACATACTCCTCGAACGCCTTCTGCTGATCGGCGTTCAGCACGTCACCGGTGGTGGAGAGGAACGCCACCGCGTCGTACTCGGCCAGATTCCCGGCCGTGAACGCGCCGGCGTCCTCCGTGGACTCGACCGTGATCCCGGTGGACTCCCCCAGCTCCTTCAGGGCCGCTGTGCCGGCCTCGATGGAGTCGTGCCGGAAGCCCGCCGTCTTGGAGAAGACCAGGACACGCTCGCCCGCCTCGACGGGTGACTCCCCGGTGATCTCGAAGTCGTCCACGTCGAAGAGGTCACCCTCGCCGCCCTTGAAGGACAGGACCAGATCGGTCGTCTCCGCCGGGGCGCCGGTCAGCGGTACCTCGACGTCCTCGAACGTGGTCCAGCCGCCGGTGTCGGGCACCTCGACGGAGCCGAGGAGCGTGCCGTCGGCCGCGCCGGCCCGTACCTCCAGGGTGCCGCCGGCGCCGCCGGAGGAGACCCGTGCGGTGAGCTTGGTGGCTCCCGCCAGCAGATACGGCTTGAAGGAGATCCAGTCGCCGTTCGATATGCCGCCGACGGTCTTGCCGCCGTTGGCTCCCTCGCGGTCGGTCACGGTGGTGCCGGACTGGTCGCCGGCGTGCTCCGCCTGACGGTGCCTCGGCTGGATCTCGGACTGGCCGTGGCCGGTGAGCGCGGCCTGGCCGCCGCCCCCGCCGTCGGTGTACTCGGCGTCGATCACTCCGAAGATGTTGGCGTTGGGATCGTGTTCGGCGTCCGCGGGCGCCGTGATGGTGCCCTCGCAGCCGGTCTTCGAGGTGATCGGGTGGCCGTGGCTGTCATGGCCGAGGATGTAGCGGACGGTGACCTTGGCGCAGTCGATGTCCTCCCCGTCCTCCGGGTCGGTCACGGTCACCTTGAACGGCAGTTCGTCGCCGAAGCTGAACAGCGTGCCCGGCGCGGGCAGTTCCAGCTTCACCACCGGTGCGGTGTTGCCGACGACGACCTGCACGGACGCGGTGCCGGTGAGCCCGCCGGGGTCCTTCGCGGTGACGGTCGCCGAGTAGGTGCCGTTCTCCTCGAAGGTGTGGGTCGGGTTCGGGTCGGTCGACGTTCCGCCGTCGCCGAAGTCCCAGGAGTACGTCAGCTCCTCACCGTCCGCGTCGGTGGTGCCCTCCGACGAGAAGGCCACCTCCAGCGGTCCGGTGCCCGACGTCTTGTCCGCCGCCGCGACCGCGACCGGGGCGTAGCCCTCGGTGGCGTTCTCGATGCGGTAGAGCGCGGAGTTCTCGTCACCGCCGAAGTAGCCGGTGCCGTAGTCCAGGACGTAGAGCGCGCCGTCGGGGCCGAACTCCTGGTCCATCACCTGGGTGCCGGCCCACGGGAAGTCGTTGATCGAGTCGACCGTGCCGTCGGCGCCCTGGTCGATGCGCTTGATCCACTTGCGGCCGAACTCGCCGGCGAAGAAGTTCCCGTCGTACTCCTCGGGGAATTTGACGGGCGAGTCGAGGTCCGCGTCGTAGTTGTAGACGGGACCGCCCATCGGGGACTCGGAGCCGTCGCCGAACTCCGGGACGCTGTTCCCGTTGTACGGGATCCAGGCGGCCTGGGACGGCGGCAGGTCGGTGAGTCCGGTGTTGTGCGGCGAGTCGTTCTTCGGCGCGGCGCAGTCGAAGGCCGCGCCGGAGGTGCCCGTGCCGAAGTCGTAGTCCTTGAAGGGCTCGTTGTCGCCGGTGCAGTACGGCCAGCCGAAGTTGCCCGCCTCGGTGACGCGGGCGAACTCGACCTGTCCGGCGGGTCCGCGGTCCGGGTTCGCCGCGCCCGCGTCGGGACCGTAGTCACCGACGTAGACGACACCCGTCTCCTTGTCGACGGAGATCCGGAACGGGTTACGGAAGCCCATGGCGTAGATCTCGGGCTTCGTCTTCTCCGTGCCGGGGGCGAAGAGATTGCCCTCGGGGACGGTGTACGAGCCGTCGTCCGCGACCTTGATACGCAGCACCTTGCCGCGCAGGTCGTTGGTGTTGCCGGACGAACGGCGGGCGTCGAAGGCCGGGTTGCGGTTCGCCCGGTCGTCGATCGGTGTGTAGCCGTCGGAGGCGAAGGGGTTGGTGTCGTCACCCGTCGACAGATACAGGTTGCCGTCCGCGTCGAAGGCGATGTCTCCGCCGACATGGCAGCAGGTGCCCCGGGAGGCGGGGACGTCGAGGACCTTCTTCTCGCTCGCCTTGTCGAGGGTGCCGTCCTCGTTCAGCGTGAAGCGCGAGAGCCGGTTGACCCCGTCGAAGGGGGCGAAGTCGGCGGCGGTGCCCGTCTCGGGCGCGTCGCCGGCGGGAGTGTCGAGTTTGGGCGCGTAGTAGAGGTAGATGGCCCGGTTCTGGGCGAAGCCGGGGTCGACCCCGACTCCTTGCAGTCCTTCCTCGTCATGGCTGTAGACGTCGAGGGTGCCGGACACCTTGGTGGTGCCGCCCTCGTCGGTGATACGCAGTGTGCCGTCGCGCGAGGTGTGCAGGACCTGGCGGTCGGGAAGCACCGCCAGGGTCATCGGCTCGCCTGCTTCTTCGGCGCCCTTGGCCAGGGTCACCTGCTGAAACGTGGGGGCGGCGGCTTGTCTTCCAGGGTCGGCGGCGTTGGCCGGCACGGCGCTGAGGGTGGAGCCCGCGAGCAGGGCTCCGGTCAGCAGTGCGAGAAATGATCGGCCTCTGGGACGTCGTTGACTGTGCACGAGAGTCCTCCGGAAATGCCTGTGGTACGTGCGGGTCCGAGGAGAAGAAGGAGCATGGGGCTCACCTCGGGTGGGGGGATGGGGGGAGTGCTCGTCCAAGCACCCGTGTTCCCGCATCTGTTGTTCTCGGTCCGCTGTCTCTCCGGGGCGCGCCGTCGCACCGGTGATCAACATGGCCTTTACATCTCAGTGACCGTAACTCTGTTCGTCCGAGACGGAAAGCCCTTGCGCAGCGGTGAAGTTCAACTTTTTCCCGCCTCAGGACAAAGGTCGTCCGGGCATGCCTGAGGGCCCGGCGGGGAAATCGCCCCCGCCGGGCTCCAGTTGACGCCGTGTTACTCGCCGCCGCCGAACGCCGCGTCGAAGGACGCGGTGGGCCGGTCGAAGTCGAACCGCTTCAGATCGCGCAGCGCCTCGGGGGCGCCGGAGAGCCGGTCCATGCCGGCGTCCTCCCACTCGACGGAGATCGGGCCCTCGTAGTCGATCGCCCCCAGCATGCGGAAGACGTCCTCCCACGGCACGTCGCCGTGCCCGGCGGACACGAAGTCCCAGCCGCGCCGCGGGTCGCCCCACGGCAGGTGCGAACCGAGCCTGCCGTTGCGGCCGTCGAGACGCTTGCGCGCCTCCTTGCAGTCGACGTGGTAGATCCGGTCCCGGAAGTCGTAGAGGAATCCGGTCGGGTCCAGGTCCTGCCAGACGAAGTGGCTCGGGTCGAAGTTCAGCCCGAACGCGGGCCGGTGGTCGACCGCTTCGAGCGCCTGCTTCGTCGTCCAGTAGTCGTACGCGATCTCGCCCGGGTGGACCTCGTGGGCGTAGCGCACACCCTCGGTGTCGAAGACGTCGAGGATCGGGTTGAACCGCTCCGCGAAGTCCTCGTAGCCGCGCTCGATCATGCCGGGCGGCACCGGCGGGAACATCGCCAGCAGATGCCAGATGGACGAGCCGGTGAAGCCGATGACGGTGTTGACGCCGAAGGCCGCCGCGGCGCGCGCGGTGTCCTTGATCTCGGCGGCGGCCCGCCGGCGTACGCCTTCGGCCTCGCCGTCGCCCCAGATCCGGGCCGGCAGGATGTTCTGGTGGCGCTCGTCGATGATGCTGTCGCAGACCGCCTGGCTGACCAGGTGGTTGGAGATCGCCCAGCACTTGAGGCCGTACTTGTCGAGCAGCTGGTGGCGGCTCTCCAGATAGCCGGGGTCGCTGAGCGCCTTGTCGACCTCGAAGTGGTCGCCCCAGCAGGCCAGTTCCAGACCGTCGTAACCGAAGTCACGGGCGAGCCGGCAGACCTCTTCCAGGGGCAGATCGGCCCACTGGCCGGTGAACAGTGTGAACGGGCGTGGCATACGGACCTTCCCTCAGGAGTGGGTTCCGGACGGGGCCGGCACCGGGGTGTAGATGGCGTTCTTCTCCGCGCTGTCCTCCACGGCGGCGAGGACCCGCTGCACCTGGAGACCGTCGGCGAAGGAGGGCAGGGGATCGGTTCCGGCGGCGATCGCCTCGACGAGATCCTTGGCCTGGTGCACGAACGTGTGCTCGTAGCCGAGCCCGTGGCCCGGCGGCCACCAGGCGTCCAGGTACGGGTGCTCGGACTCGGTGACCAGGATCCGCCGGAAGCCGGCGGTGACCGCGGGCTCCGACTGGTCGTGGAACGACAGCTCGTTGAGCCGCTCCAGATCGAAGGCGAGCGAACCGCGCTCACCGTTGATCTCCAGGCGCAGCGCGTTCTTGCGGCCCGCCGCCATCCGGGTCGCCTCGAAGGACGCCAGCGCCCCCGAGGCGAGCCGGCCGGTGAACAGCGCGGCGTCGTCCACCGTGACCGGGCCCGTCTCCACGCCACCGGTCGCCGAGAGACCGGCCGACGCCCCGGAGAGCAGCGGCCTCTCCCGTACGAAGGTCTCGATCATCGCGGAGACCCCCACCAGCGGCTCCCCCGCCAGGAACTGCGCGAGGTCCACGATGTGCGCGCCCAGGTCGCCGAGCGCCCCCGACCCCGCGTGCTCACGCTTGAGCCGCCAGGTGAGGGGGAATTCGGGGTCGACCAGCCAGTCCTGGAGGTAGGTGACCCGTACGTGCCGCAGCGCGCCGAGCCTGCCCTCCTCGATCAGCCTGCGGGCGTACGCGATGGCGGGCACGCGCCGGTAGTTGAAGCCCACCATGGCCAACTGGCCGCGGGACCGGGCGGCCTCGGCGGCCCGGACCATGGCCTCGGCCTCGGCGACCGAGTTGGCCAGCGGCTTCTCGCACAGGACGTGCTTGCCCGCCTCCAGCGCGGCGATGGCGATCTCCGCGTGGCTGTCCCCCGGCGTGCAGATGTCGACCAGCTGCACGTCGTCACGCGCGATGAGGTCCCGCCAGTCGGTCTCCGCGGCGGCCCAGCCGAGTTTGTCGGCCGCCTTGGCGACGGCCGTCTCGTCCCGTCCGCAGATCGCGGCGAGACGTGGCCGCATCGGCAGATCGAAGACATGGCCCGCCGTGCGCCAGCCCTGGGAGTGGGCGGCACCCATGAACGAGTATCCGATCATGCCGATACCGAGTGGCGGCGGTGCGCCGGCTTCCTTCTCCGACGCTTCCCTGCTGGTCATAAGGGAGTACTCCTCGTCTGTTCGCGCGTGTGGGGGTCAGGCCCTGGGGGGAGTCCTGCCGGTCGGGCCGGACTCCGTGAGCCCGGCGGGATCGGCAGGACGCCCCCAGCAGGGCGGAGCCGGTCAGCTGAAGCCCTGGGGCAGGTACTCGTCGATGTTCGCCTTGTCGACGACCGCCGAGAACAGGGTCACCTGGGCCGGGATCTCCAGTCCGGCCAGACCGCTGACGCCCTTGCCCTGACCCAGCGCGCGGGCGAGGTCGATCGCCGACGAGGCCATGATCGGCGGGTAGAGGACGGTCGCCTTCAGGACGCTGTTGTCGGCCTTGATGGCGTCCATGGCCGCCTTGGCACCGGCGCCGCCGACCATCAGGAAGTCCTTGCGGCCGGCCTGGTCGATGGCGCGCAGCGCGCCGACACCCTGGTCGTCGTCGTGGTTCCACAGGGCGTCGAACTTGGACTGCGCCTGGAGCAGCTGGGCCATCTTGGCCTGGCCGGACTCGACGGTGAAGTCGGCCGCCTGGCGGGCGACCTTCTTGATGTTGGGGTAGTTCTTGAGCGCGTCGTCGAAGCCCTGGGTGCGCTGCTTGGTCAGCTCCAGGCTGTCGGGGCCCGACAGTTCGATGACGGTGGCGTTGGCCTTGTCCTTCAGCTTCTCGCCGATGTAGTTGCCCGCGTTGACGCCCATGCCGTAGTTGTCGCCGCCGACGTAGCAGCGGAAGGCCTGCGGGTCGGCGAAGATGCGGTCCAGGTTGATGACGGGGATACCCGCGCGCATCGCCTTGAGACCGGCCTGGGTGAGGGCCTTGCCGTCGGCCGGCAGGATCACCAGGACGTCGACCTTCTTGTTGATCAGGGCGTCGATCTGGCCGATCTGGGCGGCGGTGTCGTTCGAGCCCTCGGTGATGTCGAGGGTGACGTCCGAGTACTTCTTCGCCTGGGCGCGGGCGTTCTCGTTGATCGCGTTGAGCCAGCCGTGGTCGGCCTGGGGGCCGGCGAAGCCGATCGTGACGGGCTTGCCGGGCTTGTCGTCGGCCGCCGGCTCGGTGTTCGCCGCGGGCTCGTCCTTCTCGTTGCTGGTACAGGCGGTCAGGAAGGCACCCGCGCCGATGGCGGCGGTGCCGAACAGCAGACCTCTACGGCTCGTTTCTGGCATGGCGGTTCGTCCCCTTCAGGATGCTCTTGAGCGGTGCGTAGGAAGCGGTGCGTCGGGAAGCGGTACGGGGTCGGCCCCGGGGTACGGGGTCAGGCCTCGCCGTTGCGTGCCGTGCGGTGCTGTACCAGTACGGCGGCGATGATGATGGCGCCCTTGGCGATCTGCTGGACGTCGCTCTGGAGGTTGTTGAGCGCGAAAATGTTGGTGATGGTGGTGAAGATGAGGACACCGAGGACGGAGCCGACGATCGTGCCGCGTCCGCCGCTGAGCAGGGTGCCGCCGATGATCGCCGCCGCGATGGCGTCGAGTTCGTAGAGGTTGCCGTTGGTGTTCTGGCCGGAGCCGGAGAGCACGATCAGCATGAAGGCCGCGATGCCGCAGCACAGACCGGAGAACAGGTAGAGGTACAGACGCTGCCTGCGGACGTCGATACCGGCGAGCCGGGTCGCCTCCGCGTTGCCGCCGACGGCGATGGTGCGGCGGCCGAAGGTCGTACGGTTCAGCAGCAGCCAGCCGACCACCGTCACCACCGCGAAGATGATGACGAGCGGCGGGACGCCGAGGATGTACGAGTCCCGGGCGGCGAGGTCCAGCACCGACTTCAGGGTGACGATCTGCGTGTTGCCGTCGGTGATCAGAAGCGCGAGACCGCGGGCGGACGCCATGATCGCCAGGGTCGCGATGAACGGCGCCATACCGCCGTACGCGATCAGCACTCCGTTCACCAGACCGCAGGCCAGACCCACGATGATCGCGGTGAACAGGATCCCGGCGAAGCCGTACTCCTGGGTCGCCAGGGTCGTCGCCCACACCGAGGCCAGGGCCACGATCGCACCGACCGACAGGTCGATACCGCCGCTGGTGATGACGAACGTCATGCCGACGGTGACGACACCGATGATCGACGCCTGGGTGAGCACCAGTTGGAGGTTGCTGGTGTCCAGGAACTGTTCGGGCTTGGTGATACCGCCGACGACTATCAGTGCGGCGAGCACGCCGAGCAGCGAGAGCGTCCGGAAATCCAGCCGCAGCCCGAGCGGCGGCCGGCTCCCGGAGCCGCCCGGTGTCTTCCCGGCGGGCTTGGTCAGCGGCACGGAGGTGGTGTCGGCCGGGGCGGGTGCGGCGTCGGGCCCGCCCTGCCGCGCCTCAGAGGCAGGCTGTGTCATGGCGTCGGACTCCCTTCCATCACAAGGTCGAGTACACGGTGTTCGTCGAGCTCCTGGGCGGGTGACGTGTGGACGACACGGCCCTCCCGGAGCACCAGCACCCGGTCGGCGAGGCCCAGGACCTCGGGGACCTCGCTGGAGACGAGCAGTACGGCGAGGCCGTCGTCGGCCAGCCGGCGGATCACGGAGTACAGCTCGGCGCGGGCGCCGACGTCCACACCGCGGGTGGGTTCGTCGAGAAGCAGCACCCGGCAGCCGCGGAGCAGCCAGCGGGCGAGGACCGCCTTCTGCTGGTTGCCGCCGGACAGGGTGCGGATGATCGCGTCCGGGTTGTCGGGGCGCAGGGAGAGTTCCCGGGTGGCTCCCTGGGCGGCTTTGCGCTCGGCGGTGCTGTCGATCCAGCCGCCCCGGGAGAACCGGGACATGGACGACACCGACACATTGCGCGTGACCGACTGGATGAGCAGCAGGGCCTGCGCCTTGCGCTCCTCGGGGGCGAGGCCGAGGCCGGCGCGTACGGCGGCGCGGACGCTGCCGGGCTTCAGCTCCTGGCCGTCGACCAGCACCCGGCCGCCGGTGGGCTTGCGGGCGCCGAAGATGGTCTCCAGGATCTCGGAGCGGCCCGAGCCGACGAGACCCGCGAGGCCGACGATCTCGCCGGGCCGCAGTTCGAGGTCGACCGGTTCGAACTCCCCTTTCCTGGTGAGTCCTTCGGTCCGCAGCACGGGCTCGCCGCGCGGGGCGTCGGCGACGGCCGGACGGTCGGGGAAGACGTACGCGACCTCGCGGCCGGTCATCAGGGAGACGACCTCGCTGGTCGGGGTCTCCTTGGCGGGCAGACCCACGGCGACGGTGCGGCCGTCCTTGATGACGGTCACCCGGTCGCCGATGCGGCGGATCTCCTCCAGCCGGTGGGAGATGTAGATGACGGCGACACCGTCGGCGGTGAGGGTGTCGACGATCCGGAAGAGGTTGTCGACCTCGTCGGGGTCGAGCGCGGCCGACGGCTCGTCCATCACGATGAGGCGTACGTCGTGGGAGAGCGCGCGGGCCATGGAGACGATCTGCTGGTGCGCGGCGGAGAGTTCGCCGACGAGCCGGCCCGCGGGGATCTCGGGGTGGCCGAGGCGCGCGAGCAGCGCGGTGGCCGATGCCCTGGCCTCGCCGCCCTTGACGACGAAGCCGGCGGAGGTCGGCTCGTGGCCGAGGAAGATGTTCTCGGCGACCGACAGGCCCTCGACCAGGTCGAGTTCCTGGTAGATGGTCGCGATGCCGAGCTTCATCGCCGCGATGGGTGACTTGAGCTGGACCTCTTCGCCGCGCCAGGTGATGACACCGTCGTCGGGCTGGTGCGCGCCGGCGAGCACCTTGATGAGTGTGGACTTGCCGGCCCCGTTCTGGCCGAGCAGACAGTGGACTTCGCCTGCCTGGACCGCCAGGTCCACGCCGTCCAGGGCGCGGACGCCCGGGAACAGCTTGGTGATGCCGGACATGGTGAGCAGGTGGCCTTCGGGTGGTGCTGGTGCCATGGCGTATCCCCTCGGCGGATGCGGCCGGTGTAGAGGGCGTGCGGGCGTGCGGAACAGGACCTACGGGTGGTGCGGGACGTGCGGCTCGTACGGATGGTGCGGCGCGCGGGTGGTGCGGTGGTGCGGCTCGCGCGGGTGGCGTCAGGAGGTGCGTGACGCCGTGACCGTTGATGCTTTTGTTATGTCTTTTGCTGTTATTTCGGTGGTGCGGGTGAAGCGTGTGCCGTACGGCCGGACGCCTTGGGTGTCGGTGTCAGGCCGGGGAGAAGAGGTGGTCGCTGATGAGCCGGGCCGCGCCGGTGACCCCGGCGGTCGGCCCCAACTCCCCCAGGACGATGGGGAGGTTGCCGGTGGCCAGCGGGAGTGACTGGCGGTAGACCTGGGTGCGGACGCTGGCCAGCAGGGTGTGGCCGAGTCCGGTCACCCCGCCGCCGATCACGACGAGGGCGGGGTTGAAGAAGCTGACGAGTCCGGCGATGACCTGGCCGACCCGGTTGCCGCCCTCGCGGATGAGGTAGAGGGCGGTGGGGTCGCCGGCCGCGGCGGCCACGGCGACGTCGGCGGCGGTGAGCCGGCCGGCCGCCTCCAGGCGCGCGGCGAGTTCGGCGGAACGGCCCGTGCGGGCGGCGTCCTCGGCGTCCCTGGCGAGCGCGGCACCGCTGAAGTGGGCTTCCAGACAACCCCTGTTGCCGCAGACGCAGGCGCGCCCGTCGGGCTCGACACGGATGTGGCCGATGTCGCCCGCGCTGCCGGTCGTCCCCCGGTAGACCTCGCCGCCGACCACGATGCCGCAGCCGATACCGGTGCCGATCTTGACGCAGAGGAAGTCGCCGACGGAGCGTGCGACGCCCGCGTGCTGTTCGCCCATCGCCATCAGGTTCACGTCGTTGTCGACCATGACGGGGCAGCCGAGGTCCTGGCTGAGCGCCTCGCGTACGGGGAAGCCGTCCCAGCCGGGCATGATCGGCGGTGCGACCGGTACGCCCTCGGGGAAGCGGACGGGGCCGGGGACGCCGATGCCCGCGCCGTCGTAACCGTCGGCGAGTCCGGACGCCTTGAGCTTGGCGGCCATCGCGAGCACCTGCTCGAAGACGGCGACCGGGCCCTCGCGGACGTCCATGGGGTGGTTCACATGGCCGAGCACTTCGAGTTCGGCGTTGGTGACGGCGACGTCGATGGACGTGGCGCCGATGTCGACACCGAGGAAGCGGAGGGCGGGCGCGAGCCGGATGTTGTGGGAGCGGCGGCCACCGCGCGAGGCGGCGAGTCCGTCGGCGACGACGAGTCCGGTCTCCAGCAGCCGGTCGACCTCGACGGCCAGCTTGGAGCGGGAGAGGTCGACCTGATCGCCGAGCTGGGCGCGGGAGTTGGGCCCACCGTCACGCAAGAGCCGGAGCAGTCGCGCCTGATGAGCGTTCGCGGGTCGTGCGGTCATACGTCTCACGCGCCCCTCCCCGCCTCTCGGCTGTGTGTGATGTCGCTCCGCCGGGTGTTGTTTCGACGGGCTTTCGAGGGGAACGTAGCAGCGCTTTCCCCGAGTGGGAAGAAGTTGAGCAGGAATCCCTCCTAACTTTCTCCACAGTCAGGACAAAGGCGTTTAGCCGTCCGCCGGGACCGGACAGACGGAAGGCGCCCCCGGCACGTGCCGGGGGCGCCTCACTGTTCATTCGCACATGTGCGAATCCGCTTACGGGGTGCCGGATTCGACCGTCAGACCTGGGTGTCGCCGCGGTGGTGGTACGTGGTGCGCGTCTGCTCGGTGTGGGAGCGCATGACCGCCGTGGCGGCCTGCTCGTCCCGCGCGGAGATCGCCGCGATCAGGGCCCGGTGCTCGATCCACGACTGCTTGCCGCGCTGCCGCGCCACCGGGGTGTAGTACCAGCGCACCCGGCGGTCCACCTGCGCCGCCAGCTCCGCCAGGACGACGTTGCCCGCCAGTTCCATCACCTTGGCGTGGAAGGCCGCGTTCGTCGCGACCGTGAGGTCCACGTCGTCGTCGGCCACCGACTGCTCCCCCTTGGCGCAGAGCGCTTCGAGCGCGGCGATCCCGGCCGAGCCGGAATTCGCGGCCGCAAGCCTCGCCGCCTCGGCCTCCAGCAGCGTACGGACCGAGAGAAGCTGGTCCGCCTCCGCCTCCGTCGGCTCATGGACGAACGCGCCCTGCGCGGGACGCAGATCGACCCACCCCTCGGTGTTCAGCCGCTGGAGCGCCTCGCGTACGGGCTGCCGGGAGACCCCGAGATGGCCGGCGAGTTCGCTCTCCACCAGATGCTGTCCGGGCCGGAGTTGGCGGACCGTGATGAGCTCGAGGAGTGCCTCGTAGACGCGCTCGCGCAGCGGACCAGGGCGTTCGAGCTTGGGCACTGAGCCTTGCGGCAGTCCTGCGGACAACATGCGGTCCCCCTCCTGGCTGATCTACACGGTAAAGATCTCGGCAACAGACAGCAACGATTGGCTATCGTCTACAGTCTACCGAGAACCGTAGCGGATCAGGGGCAGCGGATGACCTGTCCGGCGTAAGAGAGATTTCCGCCAAACCCAAAAAGGAGCGCCGGAGCGCCGGATTCCACCTCGCCGCGCTCGACCAGCTTGGACAGCGCCATCGGGATGGAGGCGGCGGAGGTGTTGCCGGAGTCCACGACGTCGCGGGCGATGACCGCGTTGACCGCGCCGATCTTCTGGGCGACGGGCTCGATGATCCGCAGATTGGCCTGGTGGAGGACGACGGCGGCCAGGTCCTCGGGGGCGATGCCCGCGCGTTCGCAGACCTTGCGGGCGATCGGCGGAAGCTGGGTGGTGGCCCAGCGGTAGACGGACTGGCCCTCCTGCGCGAAGCGCGGCGGGGTGCCCTCGATCCGTACGGCGTTGCCCATCTCGGGCACCGAGCCCCAGAGCACGGGGCCGATTCCCGCCTCCTCGCCCGGCCGCACGGCCTCCACGACCGCCGCGCCCGCGCCGTCGCCGAGGAGGACGCAGGTCGAGCGGTCGGTCCAGTCGGCGATGTCGGCCATCTTGTCCGCGCCGATGACCAGCGCGCGGGTGGCGGCGCCCGCGCGTACGGCGTGGTCGGCGGTGGCGAGCGCGTGGGTGAAACCGGCGCAGACCACATTGAGGTCCATCACGGCCGGTGAGCCCATGGCGAGCCGCGCGGCGACGCGGGCGGCCATGTTGGGCGACCGGTCGATCGCGGTGGACGTGGCGACCAGGACGAGGTCGATGTCCGCCGGGGTGAGGCCGGCCGCGGCGAGCGCCTTGGCCGCGGCGTGCGCCGCCAGCTCGTCCACCGACTCGTCGGGCCCGCCCACATGCCGCGTCTTGATCCCGACGCGGCTGGTGATCCACTCATCACTGGTGTCGACCATGCCCGCCAGGTCGTCGTTGGTGAGCACCTTGGCGGGCTGGTAGTGCCCGAGCGCGGCGATACGAGAGCCGGTCATGCCCGGGGGCCTCCTCTTCGGTCGACGTCAGGAGATCCCCAGTCTCGTCAGCGACTCACGAGTAAGGGGGCAGGTGACCCAACAGGATTCCCCGCCTCCTCTTGGAGACTCCGGATCATCCGGCGTCCTGTGAGGTCACCCGACATCACCCGGAGTCACTTGGTGAAGAGCTGGGTGGCCTTCTGGACCAGTTCGTACAGACCGTACGCGAGGGGGACGCCCACCCAGAGCCAGGCGAAGACGATCAGCGGGGTGCGCCGGGACTCAGACACTGCGCTCCCGCTCTCCGGTGCTGTGCTCATCGGGGGTCTCCTTCCGTGCGGCGGACTTCGCCGTCTCCGGCTTGGTGCCGGGTGTGTCGGCGGGCAGATGGTGGCGCGGATGTACGGGGCGTACCAGCTCGTTGGCCACGAAGCCGACGACCAGCAGCCCGATCATGATGGTCAGCGAGAGTCCGTACAGCCCGGGGCCGCTCTTGCCCGCCTCCTCCTGGCTGTCGGCGACCCGGTTGACGATGAGCGGGCCGAGCACGCCGGCCGCCGACCAGGCGGTGAGCAGCCGTCCGTGGATCGCGCCGACCTGGTAGGTGCCGAACAGGTCCTTGAGATACGCGGGGACGGTCGCGAAGCCGCCTCCGTAGAAGGAGAGGATCACCAGCGCGCAGATGATGAACAGCGGTTTGGAGGAGTCGCCGAACTGCGCGATCAGCAGATACATCAGGGCGCCGGCGCCCAGGTAGAGGCGGTAGGTGTTCTTCCGGCCGATCACGTCGGAGGTGGACGACCAGCCGATCCGGCCCGCCATGTTGGCCGCCGACAGCAGCGCGACGAAACCGGCGGCGGCCGAGACGGAGACCGGTGTGCCGGTGTCGGCGAAGAAGTCGGTGATCATCGGGGCGGCCTTCTCCAGGATGCCGATGCCCGCGGTGACGTTCATACAGAGGACGATCCACAGCAACCAGAACTGCGGTGTGCGCACGGCCGATCCGGCGGAGACCTGGGCGGTGGTGACGAGGGCCGACGCGGGCGCGGACGCCTTCGCCGCGGCCTTCGGTGCCGTACCCGGGCGCGGTACGCGGATCAGCAGGACGCCGAGCAGCATGAAGACCGCGTAGACCAGGCCGTGTACGAGGAAGGCCTTCGCGATGCCCTCGTTGGTGGCGCCGAAGGACTCCAGCATCTGCGCGGACCAGGGGGAGGCGATGAGCGCGCCGCCGCCGAAGCCCATGATCGCGATGCCGGTGGCCATGCCGGGCCGGTCGGGGAACCACTTGATGAGTGTCGAGACGGGCGAGATGTAGCCGATGCCCAGTCCGATGCCGCCGACGAAGCCGTAGCCGAAGACGATCAGCCAGAACTGTTCGGTCGCGGCGCCGAGCGCGGACAGCAGGAAGCCGGACGAGAAGCAGACGAGGGCGACGGTCATCGCCCAGCGCGGGCCGTTGCGTTCGACGAGGGTGCCGCCGAAGGCGGCGGACAGTCCGAGCATCACGATGCCCAGCTGGAAGGGGAGGGCGCTCTGGGTGCCGGAGAGGCCGAGAGCGGATTCCAGCGGCGGCTTGAACACGCTCCAGGCGTAGGCCTGACCGATCGAGAGGTGCACCGAGAGCGCTGCGGGGGGTACCAGCCAGCGGCTCCAGCCGACCGGGGCGAGGGGTGGGGTCATGGTCGCGAAGCCTAGGAACGGTCCGGACCGTTTGGGAAGATCTTTGACCCGTTCATGTCCGGGCCCAGGTCGACCGTATGCCGACGACGGAACTCTTGTCGGCAGTAATTCCATACTGTAGACAATATATCGTCGGCAAAGTATGTCCCTTTCGCTGATTCCGCGCTTCTCCCAACACCCTCAGAGCGAACGGAGAGCCCCACGGTGAAAGTCGCAGTCGTCGGCGCCGGTGCCATCGGCGCCTATGTCGGAGCCGCGCTCGATCGAGCAGGCGCCGAAGTCCATCTCATCGCCCGTGGACCGCATCTGGCGGCCATGAGGCAGCACGGAGTCCGGGTGCTGAGCCCGCGCGGCGATTGGACCGCGCGGGTGCACGCCACCGATCAGCCGGCCGACATCGGTCCGGTCGACTATGTGTTCCTGGGTCTCAAGGCGAATTCGTACGCGGCGTGCGGGCCGCTCATCGCGCCTCTGCTCCAGGACCACACGGCGGTCATCGCCGCCCAGAACGGCATCCCCTGGTGGTACTTCCACCAGCACGGCGGCCCGCACGACGGCCGCCGTATCGAGAGCGTCGACCCCGGCGGCTCGGTCAGCGCCGCCCTCCCGCCGGAACGCGCCATCGGCTGTGTCGTCTACGCGGCGACGGAGCTGGAAGGGCCTGGCGTCGTACGGCACTTGGAGGGCACCCGGTTCTCCATCGGGGAGCCCGACCGGTCGCTCTCACCACGCACCAAGGAGTTCGGCGAGGCCATGCGGGCGGGCGGGCTCAAGTGCCCGGTCGAGGCCGAACTGCGCGACGAGATCTGGATCAAGCTCCTCGGCAACATCTCCTTCAACCCGATCAGCGCGCTGACCCGCGCCACGATGCGGGAGATGTGTCTGCACCGCACCACCCGGGAGGTCATCGAACTGATGATGACCGAGACGCTGCGGGTGGCCGAGGCGCTCGGCTGCCACCCCGACATCTCCGTCGAACGCCGGCTGGCCGGCGCGGAACGGGTCGGGGACCACCGGACGTCCACACTCCAGGACCTGGAGAAGGGGAAGCCGATGGAGCTGGACGTGCTGCTCGCGGCGGTCGTCGAACTCGCCGCGATGTGCGACGTCGAGGTGCCGACGCTGCGCACGGTCGACGCGATCTCGGACCTGCTGGCCCGAGGCGTGGCCGCGTAGCGGTCCGCCCGGAGCGGGGTCGGCGGGCCCGTTGAACGCACCTGTCCCCGATCGCCGTACGGGCTCGGCCGAGCCCGTACGGCGATCGGGGACGAACCGGCCCACGGCGCGCCCCGCCCCGCGCCCGATGGCGAAATCCCGTACGCAAGACTTCCGCTTCACGCGGCCCATCGGGATACTGTATGCAATGGCGCGGCCACAAGCCATGACTCATGAGGGAGCGCAGCGTGAAAAGCAGCGCAAGAAGGCGGGATCGCACGCCGAAGACCTATGCCAGGCTCGAACACCCCCTGGTGCGGGACGAGAAGGGCGGCCCCTTCCGGCAGGCGACCTGGGAAGAAGCACTCGACCGGGCGGCCGAGGGGCTGGGTGCCGCGCGCGGCGCGTTCGGCATGTTCTCGTGCGCCCGGGCGACCAACGAGATGAACTACGTCGCGCAGAAGTTCGCGCGGGTGGTCATGGGCACCAACAACGTCGACTCCTGCAACAGGACTTGTCACGCCCCGAGCGTCGCCGGACTCTCCGCGGCCTTCGGATCCGGCGGCGGCACCTCCTCCTACGGAGAGGTCGAGCACACCGATCTGATCGTGATGTGGGGCTCCAACGCCCGCTTCGCGCACCCGATCTTCTTCCAGCATGTCCTCAAGGGCATCAGGAACGGCGCGCGGATGTACGCCGTCGACCCACGGCGCACCAGCACCGCCGAGTGGGCCGAGAGCTGGCTGGGGCTCAACGTCGGTACGGACATCCCGCTCGCCCACGCCGTGGGCCGCGAGATCATCCACGCCGGCCTGCACAACAAGGCGTTCATCGAACAGGCCACCACCGGCTTCGAGGAGTACGCGGCCGAGGTGGAGCCGTGGACCCTGACGGTGGCCGAGAAGGTGACGGGCGTACCCGCCGCGGCGATCCGCGACCTCGCCCACGCCTACGCCCGCGCCGAGCGGGCCCAGTTGTGCTGGACGCTCGGCATCACCGAGCACCACAACGGCACGGACAACGTCCGCGCGCTGATCAACCTGTCGCTGCTCACCGGGCACGTCGGACGGTTCGGCTCCGGGGTCCAGCCCCTGCGCGGACAGAACAACGTGCAGGGCGGCGGCGACATGGGGGCGATCCCCAACCGGCTGCCGGGATTTCAGGACATCCTCGAACCGGACGTACGGCGGAAGTTCGAGACCGCGTGGGACACCGTGATCCAGCCCCACTACGGCCTCAACCTCACCGACATGTTCGAGGCGATGGAGACCGGCGACCTCAGGGCCGTCTACTGCATCGGTGAGAACCCCGCGCAGTCCGAGGCCGACAGCGAACAGGCCGTCACCCGGATGAAGGCGCTCGACTTCCTGGTGGTGCAGGACATCTTCCTCACCAAGACGGCCGAACTGGCGGACGTGGTCCTGCCCGCCACCGCCGCCTGGTGCGAGACGGACGGCACCAGCACCAACAGCGAGCGCCGGGTCCAGCGCGTACGCAAGGCGCTCGACCCGCCGGGCGAGGCGCGCGAGGACATCGACATCATCTGCGACCTGGCCACCCGTCTCGGGCACCCGTGGAAGTTCGCGGACGCCGAGTCCGTCTGGAACGAGCTGCGCGAACTGTCCCCCGACCACTACGGGATGACGTACGACCGGCTCACCGAGCACCACGGCATCCAGTGGCCGTGCCCCGACACCGAGCGGATCGAACCCACCTATCTGCACGGCAGGTTGTGGGAGGCGGACCCCGCCAAGCGCGGCAGGCTCGCCCCGTTCGGCATCGTCAAGCACGACCCGCCGGTGGATCTGACGGATGATCAGTACCCGATCAGGCTCACCACGGGACGGCGGCTCGACTCGTACAACACCGGTGTGCAGAGCGGGAGTTTCGCCTCCCCGATGCGCCGGGGCGAGTATCTGGAGCTGTGCCCGGAGGACGCCGAGCAGTACGGCGTCGAGGTCGGCGAGGAGGTCCAGATCTCCTCACGGCGCGGCAGTGTGCGGGCGCCCGTCTGGATCGACCCGGGGCTGCGTCCCGGGCTGGCCTTCATGACCATGCATTTCCCGGACGAGGTGGACACCAACCAGCTGACGATCGAGGCGAACTGCCCGATCGCCGGTACCGCCGAGTTCAAGGCCTCGGCCATCCGCATCGACAAGTTGCCCGGATACGTGACAGAGATGTCCGCGACAGCGGCGAGGAGCTGAGAATCAGTGGATCTGCACTTCGGTGACAGCAAACCGACGGACGAGGAACGGGCGGCGGTCGACTCACTGCTCGGCCCCGCCACGTCGGCGTGGGAAGGCGCGGAAGACCGCTCGGACGCGGATCTGCGCTGGGCCCGCGGTGGTCGCGAGGCACGCGAACGGCGCGATCTGCTGTTGCCGGGGCTGCACGCCGTCAACGACCGCGTGGGCTGGATCAGCGAGGGCGCGCTCGCCTACCTCTGCCGGCGGCTCACGGTGCCGCCGGCGGAGGCGTACGGCGTGGCCACGTTCTACGCGATGTTCGCGGTCAAGCCCCGGCCCGCCAAGGTCCTGCACGTCTGTACCGACCTGGCGTGCGCGGCGAAGGGCTCCGCCAAGGTCTGCGCGGACCTGGAGGAACGCGTCGGCGCGGCGGGATCGGTGGCCGACGGCTACGTCTGGCAGCCGAGCCCGTGTCTGGGACTGTGCGAACGGGCCCCGGCGGCACTGGTGTTGCAGGCGGGCACCCCGTCCGACACGGTGCCCGCGCAGCGCGACCCCCGGCTGAGGGATGTCGGCGCCTCGGCGCGGGCGGCCGGCCCCGCGGCTGTGGCGGACGAGGGCGGCAGCGCCGAGGTCACCCCCATCCGGGCCGACCTCGCCGCGAACGGCGCCGTGGTCATGCCGCTGCGGACACCGGTCAACGGCGCGTCGCAGGACGGCTCGAAGGACGCACCGCACGACACGCCGCACGACGCCTCGGCCGAACCGGCCCCCCGGCGGCAGGCGTTCGCCGTCGTCGCGCCGGCCACCGCCGACGCGCTGGTCGACGCCGCCACCGCCCCGGAGGACGCCCCCGAGGAGCCCTCCGCCGCGCTGGCCGTACCGCAGGCCGGGCAGGAGGGCCTGATACTGCTCCGACGGGTCGGCGTCGTCGACCCGTACAGCATCGACGACTACCGGTCGCACGGCGGATACACCGCCCTGCGGACCGCCTTCGACATCGGACCGGCCGGAGTGATCCGCGAGGTCACCGACGCCGGGCTGCTCGGCCGGGGCGGCGCGGCCTTCCCCACCGGGCGCAAGTGGCAGGCCACCGCGTCCCAGCCGGACCGGCCGCACTATCTGGTCTGCAACGCCGACGAGTCCGAGCCCGGCACCTTCAAGGACCGGGTGATCATGGAGGGCGACCCGTTCGCCCTGATCGAGGCCATGACCATCGCCGGCTACGCCACCGGCGCCCATGTCGGCTACCTCTATCTGCGCGGCGAGTACCCGCGCGCCCTGCACCGGCTGGAGAACGCCCTCACCCAGGCCCGGCTGCGCGGATTCCTCGGCAACGACGTCCTCGGCCAGGGCTACGCCTTCGACATCGAGATCCGCCGGGGCGCCGGCGCGTACATCTGCGGCGAGGAGACGGCCCTCTTCAACTCCATCGAGGGCTTCCGGGGCGAACCACGCTCCAAACCGCCGTTCCCGGTGGAGAAGGGGCTGTTCGGCAAGCCGACGGCCGCCAACAACGTCGAGACGCTGATCAACGTCCTGCCCATCCTGACGATGGGCGCAGAGGCGTACGCGGCGATCGGCACCGAGAACTCCACCGGACCCAAGCTCTTCTGCGTCTCGGGCAACGTCGAGCGCCCCGGCATCTACGAACTGCCCTTCGGCGCCACACTCGGCGACCTCCTCGACCTCGCGGGCACCCCGACCGACATCCGGGCGATCCTGCTCGGCGGCGCGGCGGGCGGCTTCGTACGGCCCGACGAGCGGGACATCCCGCTCACCTTCGAGGGCACCAGGGCCGCGGGCACCACCCTCGGCTCCGGCGTGATCCTGGTCATGGACGACACCGTCGGCCTGCCCCGGACACTGCTGCGGATCGCCGAGTTCTTCCGCGACGAGTCCTGCGGCCAGTGCGTGCCCTGCCGGGTCGGCACCGTCCGCCAGGAAGAGGCGCTGCACCGCATCAAGGACCGTACGGGCGCCGAGGCGTCCGACGACATCGCGCTGCTGCGCGAGGTCGGACAGACCATGCGCGACGCCTCCATCTGCGGTCTGGGACAGACCGCGTGGAACGCCGTCGAGTCCGCCATCGACCGTCTGGGGGCTTACAAGTGACCGCCATCCCGCTTCAACTGCCGCGCCGTCTGCTGGAGTTCACGCTCGACGGCGAGCCCACCCGGGTCCCCGAGGGCGCCACGATCCTGGACGCCTGCCGGGCCGCCGGCAAGGACATCCCGACGCTCTGCGAGGGCGACACACTCACACCGAAGAACGCGTGCCGCGTCTGCGTCGTGGAGGTCGAGGGCGCCCGTACGCTCGCCCCCGCCTGCTCACGGCGGGCGGAGCCCGGAATGAAGGTCCTCACCGACTCCGAGCGCGCCAGGACCAGCCGCAAGGTCGTCCTGGAACTGCTCGCGTCCTCCACCGACCTGTCCACGACGCCGCGCGCCGCCGAGTGGATCAAGGAGTACGAGGCCAAGCCCGACCGGTTCGGGCCGGACGCGGCACGGGTCAACGAGACACCGAAGATCGACAACGACCTCTACGTCCGCGACCTCGACAAATGCATCCTCTGCTACAAGTGCGTCGACGCGTGCGGCGAGCAGTGGCAGAACACCTTCGCCATCTCCGTCGCCGGTCGCGGCTTCGACGCCCGGATCTCCACCGAGCACGCCGTGGCGCTCCCCGAATCGGCGTGCGTCTACTGCGGCAACTGCATCGAGGTCTGCCCCACCGGCGCGCTCAGCTTCAAGTCCGAGTTCGACATGCGGAAGGCCGGGACCTGGGACGAGTCGGCGCAGACGGAGACCACCACGATCTGCGCGTACTGCGGCGTGGGCTGCAACCTCACCCTGCACGTGCAGGAGAATGAGATCGTCAAGGTCACCTCACCGCACGACAACCCGGTGACCCACGGCAACCTGTGCATCAAGGGCCGCTTCGGCTACCAGCACGCGCAGCAGCGCTGAGGGCACGGCCAGAGGCGCGGGTCTTCGAGCAGCGGAATCCGAACGAGCGAGGAACGGGGAGGATCACCATGGGACGCGTCACCGAGCGCCGCCGCACCATCCGCATCAGGGACGGTGCCGTCACCAGCCGCCCCGACACCCTCGTCGCCGAGGAACCGATGGAGATCCGGCTGAACGGCAAGCCGCTCGCCATCACCATGCGCACCCCCGGCGACGACTTCGCGCTCGCCGCCGGGTTCCTCGTCAGCGAGGGCGTCCTCGGCTCGGCGGATGACGTCCGGTCGATCGTGTACTGCGCCGGGGCGACGGACGACGGCCGCAACACGTACAACGTGGTCGACGTCCAGCTCGCGCCCGGCGTCCCGATGCCGGACATCAACCTGGAACGCAACGTCTACACCACGTCGTCCTGCGGCCTGTGCGGCAAGGCCAGCCTCGACGCCGTACGCACCACGGCCCGCTTCCCCATCTCCGACACTCCCCCGGTCCGGGTCGAACCTGCTCTGCTGTCCCTCCTCCCCGACCGGTTGCGGGCGGCACAGCAGGTCTTCGACCGGACCGGGGGTCTGCACGCGGCGGCCCTGTTCTCCGAGGACGGTGAACTGCTCGACATCCGGGAGGACGTCGGCCGCCACAACGCGGTCGACAAACTCGTCGGACGGGCGCTCCAGCAGGGGCTGCTGCCCCTGTCACGGGTGATCCTGCTGGTGTCGGGACGCGCGTCGTTCGAACTCGCCCAGAAGGCGGTGATGGCCGGGATCCCGGTCCTGGCGGCGGTCTCCGCACCGTCGTCGCTCGCCGTCGACCTCGCCGCGGAGACCGGGCTCACCCTGGTCGGCTTCCTCCGCGGCCCCTCCATGAACGTGTATGCCGGCGACGACCGCATCGCCCTCCACAGCGAGGTGTGACGCGCTGCCGCGGCACGGGATACACGGGATAAGGACCCGGCCGGCGGGGAGCGCCCCCTGCGCCGGCCGGGTTCCTCCCCCTTTGGGGGGCTCGGTTCGCCTCCGGGGCGCTTTTAGTCGCTGTCGACGGTCGACCGTGCTCGGCCCCTCGTTCCTCGGGGCCCCCGCGCGCTCTCCCTTTCGACACCGACGCGCCCCTTCGGCTCACTCGCCGGGTGCCCCGCCGGCGGCCGTCCTATCTCTTCACGCGTCGGCGGTTCGGGTGGCCCGCGGTTCGGTGATCTCGCGCTCGGCCGGCCGTGGTTCACCGGCGAGCGGCTCATCCGGCTCGGGATCCAGCGCCCTGCGCTTGGCGATCACCGCGCAGACCAGCAGTTGCAGCATGTGGAACAGCATCAGCGGCATGACCGCGAGGCTCGCCTGCGCGCCGAACAGCACGCTCGCCATCGGGAGCCCCGCCGCCAGGCTCTTCTTCGAGCCGGCGAACTGGATCGCCACCCGGTCCGACCGGTCGAAGCCCAGCCGCCGCGCGCCGTACCAGCTGATCGTCAGCATCGCCGCGAGCAGCGCCACCTCGACCGCGAACAGCGCGCCGAGCCGGCCCGGGGTCACCTGGTGCCAGATGCCCGCGACCATGCCCTGGCTGAAGGCCGTGTAGACGACCAGCAGGATGGAACCGCGGTCCACCCGGCCCAGCAGTGTGCGGTGCCGGGCGAGGAAGCCGCCGACCCAGCGCCGTAGCAACTGCCCGGCCACGAACGGCAGCAGCAGTTGCGCCACGATCCGCAGCAGCGAGTCGGGCGAGAACCCGCCACCACCACCGCCGAGCAGGAGCGCGGCCAGCAGCGGGGTCACCACGATGCCCGCGATGCTGGAGAAGGATCCGGCGCAGATCGCCGCGGGCACGTTGCCGCGTGCCATGGAGGTGAAGGCGATGGACGACTGGATCGTGGAGGGCACCAGACAGAGGAAGAGCAGCCCGTTGAACAGCTCCGGGGTGAGCACGTACGGCACCAGCCCGCGGGTGGCCAGTCCCAGCAGTGGGAAGACGAGGAACGTGCAGGCCAGCACGGTCAGATGGAGCCGCCAGCTCTTGAGGCCGTCCACCGCCTCGCGGGTCGAGAGCCGGGCCCCGTAGAGGAAGAAGAGCAGTGCGACCGCGCCGGTCGACGCCCCGCCCGCGACGTCCGCCGCGGTGCCGGACGCGGGCAGCAGTGCCGCGAGGCCGACGGTGGCGAGGAGGGCGAGCATGTACGGGTCGAGCGGCAGCCAGGACGGCAGCCGGCGACGGGGGCGGGGGGACGGGGCGGAGGACGGGGACGGGGCAGGGGACGCGGACGACGTGCGGCGGCGGTTCATGTGCTCCACTGGCTCTTGCTGTGCTGCTGGATCTCGTATCCGTCATGGATCTTGGTCCGGGCTCCGGGACGGATCGCGCGCTCTCCATCGTCCAGGCTCCGTGCTTGATCGGGAATCCGGCATACGGCTCTGACTGTCATCATGATTCGCGATGGCCGGAACTATCCTGTGCGGCATGTACGACATGTACGACCCCGCACAGCTGCGCACCTTCCTCGCCGTCGCGCAGACCCTGAGTTTCACCCAGGCCGCGCGGCGGCTGGGCGTGCGGCAGTCCACCGTCAGCCAGCATGTGAGGCGGCTGGAGGCGGCGGCCGGGGACCGGCAGCTCTTCACCCGGGACACCCACAGCGTGGAGCTGACCGAGGACGGCGAGGCCATGCTGGGCTTCGCCCGTACGATCCTGGCGGCCCACGAGCGCGCGGCGGCGTACTTCTCCGGGACCCGGCTGCGCGGCAGGCTCCGGTTCGGCGCCTCCGAGGACTTCGTCCTGACGCGGCTGCCCGAGATCCTGGAGTCGTTCCGCTCCGACCATCCCGAGGTCGATCTGGAGCTGACCGTGGAACTGTCCGGCACGCTGCACGAGCGGCTGGCCGCCGGTGAGCTGGATCTGGTGCTGGCCAAGCGCCGGGGCGGGGACACGCACGGCGAGTTGGTCTGGCGGTCCTCGCTGACCTGGATCGGGGCGCCGCATCTGCGGGTCGATCCCGAGCGGCCGGTGCCGCTGATCCTGTTCCCGGCGCCCGGCATCACCCGGGCCCGCGCGCTGGAGGTGCTGGAGGCGGACGGCCGCGCGTGGCGGATCGCCTGTACGAGCGCGAGTCTGAGCGGACTGATCGCGGCGGCCCGCGCGGGACTCGGGGTGATGGCGCACAGCCGTGGCCTGATTCCGCCGGGTCTGGTGCCGGTGCCGGCCCGCGCGGCGCTGCCGGAGCTGGGCGGGGTGGACTTCGTCCTGCTGCACGGGCAGGGGCGGGGCCCGCGGTCGGCGGCCACGTCGGAGCGGAGTCCGGCGGACGCGCTGGCCGACGCGATCCTGGACGGCGGCGACCGGCTGCACCGCCCCGCCGACTCCCGCTGAGCCACACCCGCCACCGACGAGAACCCGCCATCTCGAAGCGCTGGTACAGGCCAAGTCCCCGGCCCGGGGCCGGGGGCGTAATCGCACCGTACAGATTCGGTGGAGATTCCCGCGAAGCGCACTTACTCTACGGTCAGAAGCTCGTCCCCCATCTCTCCCCGGAATACCTTTCCGGCCTCTGACCTGGAGCGATACGCCAGGACACCACTTGTGTCAGCGCTCTCCCGCCGGACCGGCCCTTGGGGTAGCGTCACGGCGCCGTGCGGAGCGCCACAAGGAGCAGGTCATTGCGCGAGTTCACTGTCCGACCCATGGCGTCTGCGCCCCATGCGGGCGGGCTGGCGGACGCCGTATTCGATCATGCGACGGACGATCCCGACCGGGTCGCGCTCGGCCGCAAGGGCGCCGACGGCGGTTGGCTGGACGTGAGTTCGGCCGCGTTCCGCGACGAGGTGCTGGCCCTGGCGAAGGGGCTGCTGGCGCACGGTGTGCGGTTCGGCGACCGGGTCGCGATCATGTCCCGTACCCGCTACGAGTGGACGGTCTTCGACTTCGCGCTCTGGACGGTCGGCGCCCAGTCCGTGCCGGTCTATCCGACGTCCTCCGCCGAGCAGGTCTTCTGGATGCTGTACGACGCCGACGTGTCGGCCTGTGTGGTCGAGCACGAGGACCACGCGATGACCGTCGGCTCGGTGATCGACCGGCTCCCCCGGCTGAGGAAGCTGTGGCAGCTGGACGCCGGCGCCGTCGGTGAACTGACCCGCGCGGGCGCCGAGATCGACGACGAGGTGGTGCACCGGCACCGCCGGGCGGTGACACCCGACTCCACGGCCACGGTCATCTACACCTCGGGCACCACCGGCCGCCCCAAGGGCTGTGTGATCACGCACGCGAACTTCATGTTCGAGACGGACACGATGATCGCCCGCTGGGAGCCGGTCTTCCACTCCAAGCGCGGTGACGAGGCGTCGACACTGCTCTTCCTGCCGCTGGCGCACGTCTTCGGGCGGATGGTCGAGATCGCCGCGATCCGGGGGCGGGTGAAGCTCGGCCATCAGCCGGTGATGCGGGCGAGTGAGCTGCTGCCGGATCTGGCCGCGTTCCGGCCGAGCTTCATCCTGGCCGTGCCGTACATCTTCGAGAAGATCTTCAACGCCGCGCGCCGCAAGGCGGAGCGCGAGGGGAGGACGGGGCCGTTCGACAAGGCCGTGGATGTGGCGGTGAAGTACGCGGAGGCCAGGGAGCACCGGGCGTTCGGGCTCGGCCCCGGCCCGTCGGCGGGGCTGCGGCTCCAGCACCAGTTCTTCGAGAAGGCCGTGTACTCCAAGGTCCGCGAGGCCATGGGCGGCCGGGTACGGCACGCGATGTCGGGCGGTTCGGGGATGGACCGCCGGCTCGGTCTGTTCTTCGAGGGCGCCGGTGTCACGGTCTTCGAGGGGTACGGCCTGACGGAGTCGAGCGCGGCGGCGACGGCCAACCCGCCCGAGCGCACCCGGTACGGGACGGTCGGACAGCCGATTCCCGGCACCACCGTGCATATCGCGAAGGACGGCGAGGTGTGGCTGCACGGGGCGCATGTCTTCGGCGGCTATCTGAACGATCCGGACGCCACCGACGCCGTGCTGCGCGACGGCTGGCTCGCCACCGGCGACCTCGGCGCGCTCGACGAGGACGGCTATCTGACCATCACCGGGCGGAAGAAGGAGATCCTGGTGACCTCGGGCGGCAAGAGCGTGTCGCCGGCCGGCCTGGAGGAGCGCGTACGGGCCCATCCGCTGGTCGCCCAGTGCCTCGTGGTCGGCAACGACCGGCCGTACATCGCCGCGCTGGTGACCGTCGACCAGGAGGCGGTGGAGCACTGGCTCGCGATGCGGGACAAGGCGCCGCTGCTCCCGGCCGACCTGGTGCGTGATCCGGATCTGGAGCTGGAGATCCGGCGCGCGGTGGTGGCGGCCAACACGGCGGTGTCGCAGGCCGAGTCGATCCGTACGTTCCGGATCCTGGCGCATCCCTTCACCGAGGAGCACGGGCTGCTGACGCCGTCGCTGAAGCTGAAGCGCAAGGCGATCGAGACGGCGTACACGGTCGAGGTGAACGCGCTCTACCGCTGAGGGGAAGCGCCCTCCACCGCGAAGCGGGAATGCGGGCGGGTCCCTGTTCGTTGTCGGCCTGGCAATCAACCGACGACGTAAGGATCGACCGCACGTGAGTAAGGTCCCCTCCCTCACCCTCAACAACGGCGTCGAGATGCCCCAACTGGGCTTCGGCGTCTGGCAGGTCCCCGACGACGAGGCGACGCGGGCGGTGAGTACGGCCCTGGAGGCCGGCTACCGCAGCATCGACACGGCCGCGATATACGGGAACGAAGAGGGCACGGGCAAGGCGATCGGCGCCTCCGGGATCGCCCGTGACGAACTCTTCGTCACCACCAAGCTGTGGAATTCCAAGAAGGAGCCCTGGACGCGCGACCGGGTGCTGCGCGCGTTCGACGAGTCCCTGTCGAGGCTCGCCCTCGACCATGTCGACCTGTATCTGATCCACTGGCCGCGCGCCGTACGTGACGACTACCTCACCATCTGGCGCGCGTTCGAGGAGATCGCCGGGAGCGGCCGGGCCAGGGCCGTCGGCGTGTCCAACTTCCAGCCGGCGCATCTGCGGCGGCTGTTGGCCGAGACCTCGCTCGTGCCGGCGGTCAACCAGGTGGAGCTGCACCCGCAGTTCCAGCAGACCGAGGTGCGCGCGGTGGGCGCCGAGCACGGCATCGTGACGGAGGCCTGGTCACCGCTGGGCTCCGGCAAGGGGCTCCTCGAAGTCCCGACCGTGCTGGCGATCGCGCGCAAGC
The DNA here is from genome assembly GCF_042870175.1 of Streptomyces sp. NPDC006643. Lineage (NCBI taxonomy): Bacteria > Bacillati > Actinomycetota > Actinomycetes > Kitasatosporales > Streptomycetaceae > Streptomyces > Streptomyces sp. NPDC006643. Next base: position 237,652 of record NZ_JBIAHA010000002.1, read on the forward strand.
ACGGGCGGACGGCCGCGCAGATCGTGCTGCGCTGGCACCTTCAGCTCGGCAATGTGGCGATCCCGAAGTCCGTGACCCCGTCGCGGATCGTGGAGAACTTCGATGTGTTCGGCTTCGAGCTGGACCCGGAGGACCTGGCGGCACTGGCCGCGCTGGACTCCGGGACCCGGCTGGGCGACGACCCGGACGCGTACGACGGCTGAGCCGCGCACGGCCTCACGCGCCGGACGGGCCCCGGTCCGTCCGGCGCGCCGGGGCGGCGGGGCGGCCGATCTCGTGGCCGAGGAGCGCCAGTCCCGCGAGCAGGCAGACCATGCCCAGCGGCACGGTCCAGTGGTTGCGGCCGAAGCCCATACCGACGGCCATCACCAGGGTGCCGGCGGTGACCAGCGCCGCCGATCCCGGCGTTCCGCGCCGTACGACGGCGGCCAGGACCGCGAACACGATCAGTCCGACGAAGAGGATCTGCGCGCCGACACCGTAGACGACCGCCTCGGCTCCGGGGATGTCCTTCACCTCGGAGAAGGCGTTCTTGAGTTCGGCGCTGTCGGCCGAGGTGAAGCCGCCCGCGAGGTCGACGACCATCTGCACGATGTTCGCCAGTGAGCTGAACAGGACGATCGCGACGCTCGTCGTCACGGCGATCCGCCGCCCCGTGGTCCGCGCCCCGGCGATTCGGCGAAAGCGCAGGCCCATGAGGGCGAACAGGACGAATCCGGCGAGCCATACGGCGTGCGCGGCCGTCCACCAGCCGCCCGGTTCGGACTGCCCGTCGATCGGCCGCATCAGCAGCCAGCCGCCGAGGAAGAGCGCGGGCGCCGCGGCGAACAGCACGCGGTCGCTCGGGCCGCCGGAGGCGGCTTCCGATGCCGGAGCGGCGGTGTCGACACGGGTGCGGGCGGGGCTCGTTGAGCTGGTCAGGTTCATGCCCGAACTCTCCCAGCGGCCCCGTCGCCCGTCACTCGGGACGGCACCCGAACGCCCTCTGGGGCTAGCCCCCGGTCACCAACTCCGGTTTCCCCGCGCGGTGTTCCTGCGGGCTGATGCCCCGTACCCGCTTGAACGCCGCGCTCAGCGCGAACGAGCCGCCGTAGCCGACCTGCCGGGCGATCGACTCGACCGTGGCGTCCGTCTCCCGCAGCCGGTCGGCGGCCAACGACAGCCGCCAGTCGGCGAGATACGCCATCGGCGACTCCCCCACCAGCGCGGTGAAGCGGCGGGCGAGCGCCGCGCGGGAGACCCCGCACTTCGCGGCGAGCGACGCGACGGTCCAGGGGTGGGCCGGTTCGTTCTGGAGCAGCCGCAGCGCCCGGCCCACGACGGGGTCGCCCATCGCCCGGTACCAACCGGGCGCCGCCGCGTCGGGCCGGGAGAACCAGGTGCGCAGCGCGGCGATCAGCAGCAGGTCCAGCACCCGGTCCAGCACGACGCTCTGGCCGGGGTTGTCGCGTGAGATCTCCTCGTCCAGGACCGGGAGCAGCGGGCAGTTCCACGCGTCGGCGGGCAGACGCAGCACGTCGGGCAGCGCGTCGAGCAGCCGCCGGCTGACCTCGCCCGCCATCTGGTAGGTGCCGACGAGCACCGTGGCCGACCCGTCGGGAGCGTTGCCCCAGGTGCGTACGCCCAGCCGCATGGACTGCGCGAGCGGTTCGCCGCGCAGGGTGTGGCAGGTGCCGCCGGGGCCGATGAGGGCTTGCGGCGTGCCGCCGGGTGCGTCGGTGACGGTGTACGCCTCCGGGCCGCGCACGATCGCGATGTCGCCGGGGCGCACCAGGACGGGGGCCGGGTGGGTGTCGTGGACGATCCAGGCCTCGCCGTGGGTGACGCACATCAGACAGAGCGGGGCGTGGTCCTCGATCCGTACGGACCACGGCGGTTCCATCACCATGCGCAGCAGGAAGGCCCCGCGGGCACGGGGTCCGTCGAGTAGTCCGGCGAGTACGTCCATACCAGCCAGATTAGATGCGCGGCGGACCGGCGCGGCGGGCCGTCCCGCGCTCAGGCCGCGCCGTGGGTGGGCGCGATCTCCTCGACCCGTGCGGCCAGGTCGAAGTCCCGGTCGGTGATCCCGCCCACGTCGTGCGAGTTCACCGCGACGTCGACGGTGTTGTAGCCGAGGGTGAGATCGGAGTGGTGGTTCAGCTCCTGCTGGATGCCCGCGACATGCACGACCATCGCCGTGGCGGCGAAGTGGTCGGCGAGCCGGTAGCTGCGGGCGATCTTCCCGTCCTCCACGGACCACTCGGGCAGCGCCGCCAGCCGGTCGGCGATCTCCTGCGGTGTCAGCGAATCCTTGGCCATGGCTCACTCCTCACGGGGCCCGCCGGGGACCCTCGCCAGTTCGGGGGACGCGGTGTCGAGCGGCACCGTGTAGGAGCGTACGAGCCCGAGCTGTACGGCCTGCCGGGGCAGTACGGCGTCGAGCATCCAGTCCGCGGCGACGCGCACCCGGTTGCCCGGCATGGCCGCCAGATGGTAGCCGCGGGTGACGGCCCCGGCGAGCGGGCCGGAGAGCGGTACCCCGAGGGGGTTGGCCGCCGCCTTGATCCCGCCGAGGTCGACGAGGAAGCCGAGGTCGTGGTGCGCGTACGTCTGCCACTCCCCGTACCCGAGGGACGCGGCGACGTTGCGGCCGGCCACCTTGCCCTGGCGGGCGGCGTGCTGCGCCGTCATGGGCGTGTACTGGCCGGGCCTGGTCAGATCGGGTACGGCGGCGGCGTCACCGCAGGCGAAGACCTCGGGGTGGCCGGGCACGCCCAGCCGCGGATCGACCACCAGCCTGCCGTTCTCGACGGGCAGCCCGACCTCGGCGACCAGCGGGTCGGGCCGTACGCCGACGCACCAGACGAGGGTCCGGGTCTCGATGAAGTCCCCGTCGTCGAGCTGGACGCCCTTCGGGGTGGCCTCGGTGACCGAGGTGCCGGTGCGGACGTCGACGCCGCGCCTGCGCAGCACCCGGTCGGCGGTGTCGGACAGCTTGCTGTCCAGCTCGGGCAGGACCCGGGGCGCGATGTCGAGCAGCAGCCAGCGGGGGCTGAGCCGCCGTTCCCAGCCGGGCTGTTTGCGGATCAGGGCGTCGGTGAAGAGCTTGCCCTGGGCGGCGACCTCGGTGCCGGTGTAGCCCGCGCCGACCACCACGAAGGTGGTGCGCGTGGCGGTGAGCTCGGGCTCTCCGGCGGCGGCGAGTTCTATCTGGCGGGTGACGTGGTCGCGCAGGTAGAGCGCTTCGGGCAGGCCCCGGAAGCCGTGCGCGTACTCGGCGACGCCCGGGATCGGCAGCAGTTTGTTGACGCTGCCGACGGCGAGGACGAGCCGGTCGTACGTCAGCTCGCCCCGCTCGCCCTCGGGGCCGGTGTAGCGCACGAGGCGCTGCTCCAGGTCGACGTGGCGTGCCTCGCCGAGTACGACGCGTACGCGGGGCAGCGAGCCGGGGAGCGAGACGGTCACCCTGCGCGGTTCCAGGATTCCGGCCGCCACCTGAGGCAGGAGCGGGAGGTAGAGGAAGTAGTCGGTCGGGTTGAGCAGGACGACTTCGGCCTCGTCCCGTACGCGTCGCGACAGCGTGCGGGCGGCCTCGAAGCCGGCGAACCCGGCTCCGACGACGACGATGCGGGAACGGCTCACGTTCGACTCCGGACTGTGGCGTATCGGGTCGTACGGTCGGCTGCCCCCGTGGCTTCCTATTATCCTCCGGTCCGCCGGTGCTGCGACCTGATCTCGGCGGGCGTGAGCGCCCGGTCGAAGAACGTCAGGTCGTCCATCCGGCAGTCGCAGGGATTGCCCTCCTGGGTGTTCTGCGGATAGCTGCCGCCGATCTTGATGCCGCGCGGGTCGGTGGGCGACGCGGCGTCGGGCTCCGGTGGTCCCTCCACCGCCCACGGGTCGCCGGGCACGACGTACCGGCCGGGCAGCGGGCGCCCGTCGCGGTACAGCGCCAGCGCGCCGGTGTCGAAGTCGAACGTCGCGGCGAGGGACACCCAGGTGTCGGGCGGCAGGATCTGCCGCCAGTCGGCGTCGGCGGCGTACGTCTGTGAACTCCCGCCGTCCAGGCGGCGGCCGAGCGCGACGACCTTCATCTCGCCGTCGACCGTGATGAGTTCGAGCAGGGCGCGTACGTCGTGCCCCTGCGAGGTGCCCGACAGGATCCCGGCGAGGCCGATCGCGTTGTAACGGTCGGCCGGGTCGGGGGTGCCCGAGTTGAGCGCGGGATTGTCGGCGGTCATCCGGAACCAGCCCATGACGGTGGCCTGCCGCGCCCCGTTGAAGGCACCGAGGGTGGGCACCCCCTGGGGCCCGTACACCCCGGCCTTCCAGTCGTCGTTGCCCGCCGCGCCGGGCGAGATCTGGCGGGTACGCAGGACATGGCCGGGCCGCTGGTCGTCGCGCACCCGGGACTGGGCCCCGCCGTTGACGAGTGCGAGCGTCGTGCCGGAGAGCCCTCGGTCCCGCTCCCGGGCGCGGTCCCCGGGGACGGGGTGCTCGAAGTCGTACGCGGCGACGGCGCGCGGCACGCTCACCGAGTCCCCGCCGTCCGCCGGATCCGCCCCGCTCACGGGATCGCCCGCCGGGGCGAACGCGGTGACCAGCAGGGTCGTGGCCAGTGCAAGGGTGAGGGCGGCCCGGCGACCGGGGCCGGCCACGGTGGTGTCAGCGCGCATCGGTCACCTTCCAGATCCGGCCGTTGGCCTTCGAGAGAACGAGCAGCTCACCGTCCCCGTCCATGCCGAACCGCACGTCGACCCGGTCGTCCCCGGCCAGCTCCGCCATGGAGGTCGTGGCGCCCGTGGTGTCGAGGACCTTGAACTGGTGGACCTCGGCGAGCGGCCCGCCCCGGCGCATGTCCGCCACCTCGGAGTAGAAGATCCGGCCGCCGACGCCTTCGCCGTAGACGTACTTGCCCCGCAGCTCGGGGATCTCCGCCCCCCGGTAGACGAAGCCGCCGATCAGCGCGTTGCCGCTGTCGGCGCACGGCGTGGACGGCGGCGGGACGTGGTCGAAGGCCGCGACGGGGTAGGTGTAGCCGTTGTTCTCGTCGCCGTCCGGGAGCGGGTAGACACCGCAGGTCGGGTTGCCCTCCTTGCGGTACTCGAAGGGCCCCTCGCGGTCGCTCCAGCCCAGATTGTCCCCGGCCCTGACGTCGTACACGGACTCGATGCGGTGCTCCCCGATGCTCCCGACGAACAGCTGGCCGCTGCCGCCGGAGTCCCAGCTGAAGCGGTGCGGGTCGCGGAAGCCGTACGCGTAGATCTCGCCGAGCACGTACTGCCGGTGGACGAAGGGGTTGGACGGCGGGATGCCGTACTTGCCGCCGGGGCCGTTGTCGCCGCTCGGGTCGATGCGCAGGATCTTGCCCTGCGGGACATACAGATCCTGCGGCACGGAGCTGCGCCAGCCGGCGCCGCCGTCACCGGCCGCGATGTAGAGAAGACCGTGGTCCTCGTCCCCCGGGCGGGCGTTGGGGTTGAAGTTGATCTCCTGGATGGTGTGGAGCGTGCCCTGGAAGCCGAGCCGCATCACCTCCCGGCGCGAGCCGGTGAAGGTCGCGGCGGCCGGGTCGTCGGCCGTCCACTCCGTGACCACGCTGTGGACGACCGTGACGCCACCGGACGGCAGGTCGGGACGCTTCTTGAGGGCGTCCCTGGCCTCGGTGTGCACGGTGTAGAACTTGCCGTTGTCGGCGAACTCCGGGTGGAACGCGACAAATCCGAAGCCGCTGCCGAGCCCCTGATGGGACCAGAAGTCGGGGCCGACGGCGGCGCCGACGTCCAGATACTCGGTGGGGGCGCCCGCCGCGCTGAGCAGATACATCTTGCCGTTGAGGTCGGGGACGTACAACCGGCCGGTTCCGTCGGGGACTTCGCCGACGAAGTTGATCCGGGCCCAGCGCTTCAGCCGGTCATCGGTCGGCGGCGGCACCGGCGCCGATCTGGGGAGCGTCGAGAACTCGTCAAGAACCAGGCCAATTTCGGAGAGTGTCGGATCGGGTAGTGGATCGGCGATCGGCCCGTCCGCACCCGCCGAAGCGGCCGGCACGAACAGGGTCATCAGCAACAATCCCGCCGTGACGGCCAGTTGGCGCCTGCCCGCTCTTCCCGTTCCACCTGTTCTGCCGGACTTGCGCATCCCGCTCACCTCATCGGCTCGGACGGTACGGCTCGGACATTCTTCTCCGCGCACACAGAAAGCGCTTCCAGCGAAGCATCCGCGCCAAGTTACAAACGAGACAGGGGCGCGGCAAGAGGCCGGGAGCGAGCAAAGTGGCGCGCACACCGATTTCAGACACAACAGCCCCATGAGACGGTCAAGTCAGCAGGGGTGCGTGGGGAGTCGGTCCCGAATGGCGGTACTGTGCGCGCGCGCCGTCATCCTGGGCGGCGCAGTCCATGCGGAGGATTCAGTGACCATATTCAACAGATCGTGGCGACGCCCCGGGGCGCTCGTGACGGTCGCGGCGACGAGCGCGCTCGGCGTCGGCCTCTTCGTCGCCCCGGCGGTGGCGCACACCCCGGCCTGGGCCGTGACCTGCTCGGAGGTGAGCGTCGATCTCGTCAACTACACCGCCGACAAAGAGAACACGGTGACCCTGACGGTCGACGGCAAGGACCTGCTGCCCACCGAGAAGTTCGGCGGCGAGTTCCACAAGAAGATCGAACTGCCCAAGCACACCAAGGAACTGTCCCTCCACCTCGTGGTGGTGGACGGTTCGGGCAACGACGGTTCGCTCGACGACACCAAGACCGCCCCCGTCTGCGAGGACACCGAGCCGGAGCCGGAGCCGACGCCGTCCACGACGCCGCCGACCGACAAGCCCGAGCCCACGCCGACCGAGGCGACGCCGGAGCCGAGCAAGACGACGGCCGCGGCCGAGGTCCCCTCGTCGCAGCCGAGCCCCGCCGGTGACGACCTCGCCGAGACGGGTTCCTCCAGCACGACCCCGCTGATCGCGGGCGCCGCCGCCGTCATCCTGGTGGCCGGTGCGGGCATCACGTGGGCCGCGCGCAAGCGCCGCGCCGTGGGCAACTGACCCACCGCGCGACAACCGCTGACAACTGCCGACGAACGACGGGCACAACCGCCGACGGACGCAGAACCGCCGTCGGCCGGCGGGCACTTGAGTGCCCGCCGGCCGGCGGCGGCGCCGTTTCGCGAGCGGTGCGGGGGTGCTGCGGGGGCCGTCAGGACTCGTCGGGCCTGGCGGACTTGGCCACACCCGGCAGCCGCTCCAGCAGCCCGCGCAGATCGTCCGCGTGCTCCTCCTCCTGCGCGAGCAGATCCTCGAAGACCCGGCGCGTGGTGGGGTCTCCGGTGCCCAGCCACTGTGCGATCTCCGTGTACGAGGCGATGGCCACCCGCTCGGCCACCAGGTCCTCCTTGATCATCTCGATCAGGTCCATACTCGCGTCGTACTCCGCGTGCGAGCGCTTGGTCAGGGTGTCCGGATTGAAGTCGGGCTCACCGCCGAGCTGTACGATCCGCTCGGCCAGCTTGTCCGCGTGCTCCTGCTCCTCGCCCGCGTGCTCCAGGAACTCGGCGGCGACCGGCTCCGCGTACAGCCCCGTCGCCGTGTAGTAGTGCCGCTTGTAGCGCAGGACGCAGACGATCTCGGTGGCCAGCGCCTCGTTCAGCACCTGGATGACGCGCTCGACGTCCGCCCCGTAGGCGTCCGTCACGGGACCCTTCTCGATCTCCTTGCGCGCGCGGTCGCGAATGGTCTCGATGTCGGTGAGGAATTCGGCCATGACCGTTTACATCCTTTCTTTCTTGCTGCTGTCGGTGCTGGTGCTCCTGCCGCTCCTGGTGTCGCTCCCGCCGCCGTCGGCGCCGCCGCGCCGACCGGCCCGCAGAATCCCCCGGGCCGGGAGTTTCCGGTCGCCGCGCGGGCCCCTGCCCAGATACGACTCCGCCGCGCGGATCGCGTCATGGGCCGTCCGGTGCCCCATCAGCACGCACAGGGTGTAGGCGACGTCGTCCAGCCGCCGCCGGCGCGCCGAGTTGTGCGGCTCTTGCAGCACCAGTTGCTCCCAGGTCCGGTAGCGGCGCAGAAGCTGGGCGAGCCCGGCCTTGTCCGGCAGAAGCATGCTCTTCTCCCGCTTCCCGAAATCGGCCCGGCCAATCCGGGCAACGGAAGACACAAAGGTGTCCGGCTCGTCCACAGTGCGCCGCTCACCGGCCGTCCGCAAACGGACACGTTCCGCGACCGGGCCCCGACCGGCCCGCCCCCGGCCCGCCACGCCGTCAGCGCACCATCGCCGTCCCCGTGAGGAGCTTCACGGCGGCGGCGATCGAATCGGCGTCGATACCGGCGGCGCGCAGCTGCTCCTCGGGGGTAGCGGACCCCGGAATGTCCCGTACCCCGAGCCGCACGAGCCGGGGCGCGGGGCGGCCGTCGGAGAAGACCTCGGCGACGGCGTCGCCCAGACCGCCCTGCGGGTGGTGGTCCTCCACCGTGATCAGACAGCCGGTGTCGGCGGCGGCGGCCTGGAGCGTGACCTCGTCGGCCGGCTTGACCGAGTACATGTCGATGACGCGCACCGTGATGCCCTCGGCGGCCAGCAGGTCCGCCGCCACCAGGCACTCGTGGACGGTGATCCCGGAGCCGACGAGTGTCATGCGGTCGTCGATGGAGTGCCGCAGCACCTTGCTCCCGCCGACCGGGAACTGCTCGTCGGGGCCGTAGATGACCAGCGTCTTCGCCCGCAGCGTGCGCAGATAGCTGACGCCCTCCAGTTCGGCCATCGCGGCGACGAGCCGGGTCGTCTGGTTGGCGTCGCACGGCTGGAGCACCGTACTGCCGTGCAGGGAACGGAACATGGCGATGTCTTCGAGACCCATCTGGGAGGGCCCGTCCTGGCCGATGGAGACACCCGCGTGCGAGCCGACGACACTGATCGACGCCCGGCTGACGGTGGCCATCCGCAGGAAGTCGTGGGCGCGGGTCAGGAAGGCCGCGAAGGTGGAGGCGTACGGGATCTGCCCGCAGGCCTGCATACCGACGGCGGCGGCCACGAGTTGCTGCTCGGCGATGTACAGCTCGAAGTACCGCTCGGGGTGCTCCTTCGAGAAGAACTCGGTCCGGGTCGAGTCGCCGACCTCGCCGTCCAGCGCCACGATGTCGCCGCGCGCGGAGCCGAGCGCGGTCAGGGCCTGCCCGTACGCGTCCCGGGTGGCGATCTCGTCGCCCACGGCGAAGCGCGGCAGATTCAGATGGCCGATCTCGGGCCTGGCGTCGGCCAGCGCCGACGTGGGCTTGCGCACCTCGACCCGCATGGACCGCCGGCCGCCCAGCTCCTCGATGGCGCTCGCCGCGTCCGGGAGGGGCTTGCCGTGCATGCCCTCGCGGTCCTCGACGGCGGCGACTCCCCGGCCCTTCCGGGTGGCGGCGATGATCGCCGTCGGCTCCCCCATGGTGGAGCGCGCCTCCTCAAGGGCCGATTCGATCGCCTGGATGTCGTGGCCGTCGATCTCGATGGTGTGCCAGCCGAAGGCGTGCAGTCTGCGGGCGTACGCGCCGAGGTCGTGGCCGTGGCGGGTCGGGCCGCGCTGACCGAGCCTGTTCACGTCGAGGATCATCGTCAGCGAGTCGAGATGCTGGTATCCGGCGTGCTCGGCGGCCTCCCAGATCGAGCCCTCGGCCATCTCGCTGTCGCCGCAGAGCACCCAGACCCGGTACGGGGCCTTGCCGAGCCGCTGCCCGGCGAGCGCCATCCCGACGCCCACCGGCAGGCCCTGCCCGAGCGAGCCGGTCGCGACGTCCACCCACGGCAGCCGCGGGGTGGGGTGGCCCTCCAGCCGGCTGCCTTCCCGCCGGTAGGTGCGGAACTCCGACTCGTCGATGGCGCCGGCCGCGAGATACATGGAGTACAGCAGGGGCGACGCGTGGCCCTTGGAGAAGATCAGCCGGTCGTTCCCGGGGTGTTCGGGCCGGTCGAAGTCGTAGGTGAGGTGATTCGACAGCAGCACGGCGGCGATGTCGGCGGCGGACATCGACGAGGTGGGGTGTCCGGAGCCGGCCAGATCGGCGACACGGACCGAATCGACCCTGAGCTGCTGCGCCAGTTCTGCCAGTAGTTCGGTACGCATGTCACTCCTCAACCTCACGGGATACGACCTCCTCGGAGACGGCCTCACGGGAGACGACCGGGAGCGGCAGCCAGGCCACGCCGCTTCAACCCCTTATGCACCAGATTGCCCCACCTGAGGGAAGCGCGCAGAACGCACGCCCCCCGGCGGACGGCGTCCCGGCCCCGACGAGTGCCCACCGGGCCCGGCTACCGTCCACGTATGACATCTCGTACGACGGGGACCGGGGTCGGACCGCTGCTCAGGAGCTGGCGGGAACAGCGCCGGATCAGCCAGCTGGAGCTGGCACTGCGCGCCGACTCCTCCGCCCGGCACATCAGCTTCGTGGAGACGGGCCGGTCCCGGCCGAGCGAGGCGATGATCCTGCGGCTCTCGGACCACCTGGACATCCCCGTACGCGAGCGCAACGGCCTGCTGCTGGCGGCCGGGTACGCGCCCCGCTTCACCGAGACCGCGCTGGACGACCCGTCGATGGCGGCGGTGCGGGAGGCGCTGGAGCGGCTGCTGCGGGGGTACGAGCCGTATCCGGCGCTCGTCGTGGACGGGACGTACACGCTGGTGGCGGCCAATCGGGGCCTCGCCCTGATCATGGAGGGCGTGCCCGAGCATCTGCTGGTGCCGCCGGTCAACGCGATGCGGGTCATCCTGCATCCGGAAGGGGCGGCGCGGCGCATCCGCAACTTCCGGCAGTGGCGGGGGCATCTGCTGGACCAGATGGAGCGGCAGATCGCGCTCGACCGCTCGGACGCGCTGCGGGCGGTGTACGAGGAGGTCGCCGCGTATCCGCCGCCGGAGGGGGTCGAGGACGGCCCGGCGGAGACCGACGAGGCCGGGGACGCGGCGGCCTTCGCGCTCGGGAACTTCGCGCTGCCGCTGCGGATCGAGCACGGGGGGCAGGTCCTGACGTTCCTGTCGTCGATCTCGACGTTCAACACCCCCATGGACGTGACGGTCGCCGAGCTGGCGATCGAGACGTTCCTGCCGGCCGATCCGGCGACGGCGAAGTATCTGCTGTCGGCGCTGGGCTAGACACGCCCCGGGGTCTCGGGGGCGGACCGGTCCACCGGTGGGGCCGGTGGACCGGTCCGGTCGCCGGGTCAGTGAGTGTCGTGTCCGTCCCGGCGGGGCTCGGCGGTCCGGGTCGGGCCGGTGGGAGCCGTCGTGGGGGCGGCGGGGGCGGTCGGCGGGGCCTTGGTCTCGTGCTCGCTGGAGCGCTGCGCCTCGGCGCGCAGCAGGGCGTTGAGTACGGCGAAGGGGTCGATGGGCATGGCTCTGTCCTCGCGGTGCGATGGGGGTTGACCGGGCTGACGGGGTCGGGGCCGGGCCGCGGAGTGACGTCGTCCGCCGGTGGGGCGGGCGAGCGCGTCAGGCGTCGTGAGCCGGACGGGACTTCGCGGGCGGGGCCGCCGGGCACGCGGGGCGTGCCGGACCTCTCAGCAGCGCAGCACCACGCGACGGGGCGCGGGAGGCGTACCGGGCGCGTCCGCCGACCGGGCGACCACTCCTCCGTACGGAGGGCGGAGCGACGCCCGCAGGTCCGCTCCGGCGCCCGTCCCCGCCGCCCGGCGGCCCGCCCGTGACGACGAGGGCTGCGCGGCCATCGCCGTGTCGTGGTGCCCCTCCCCCACGGGCTCGGGCACCGTCGACGCGGCCGGGCGGGGTTCCGCGCCGCGCGCGGCCGACGCGCAGGGGTCGAGCGACATCCCCAGGAGGGCGCACAGCACCATCAGCACGACGCACAGAGGCCCACGGCCCGCCGTGGCGGGCCGGGCGGCGCTGCGCGGTTCCAGGGCGCTGTTCACTCGGCACGACCTCCTGATCGTGCATCCTGTGCCCGCGCCCGCCGCCGTGCCCGCCGGGAGCCCGAGAACCGCTCTCCCGGGGGACACGGGTTACGCCGACCCGTGCAGGGCGGCCCTGTCGCGGGCTGATCTCACGCCGGTGCCGCGGATCGCGGGCCCGGCACGACGCCCCCGGGTCCGCGTTGACGTCAGGTGCCCTCGGGGTCCGGCTCCGGCTGTTCCCGGGGACACGGGTTACGCCCACCCCCGTGCAGGGCGGCCCCTGCGCGCCGGGCGGGGGCCTGCCGATCACGCCGGATCAGTGAGGCCCCGCCGCGCGGCGGCTGATGGCACCCCGGTGCCGTGGATCGCAGGCAGGCGCGGCGCCAGGGGCCGCGAGCCCGGCACGACACCCCCGGGTCCGCGTGGGCGTCAGGTGCCCTCGGGGTCCGGCTCCGGGTCCGGCTGGGGTACCGGGCCGCTCTCCGGGGTCTGGCCGAGGGGGATCTGCGGGCCCAGGCCGTCGTACAGCCAGCGCTTGAGCACCGTGTGGACCTGTTCCGCGCCCACCAGCTCACCGCCGCCGGGGACCGGTGCGGGCAGGGTCAGGGGCGACAGCAGGAAGGCGTTCGACTGCTCCCCGCCGAGCCCTCCGTGGGAGCCGATCTGTTCCTCGAAGGCGTGCACACGGCCCGTCGCCGGGTCGTACATCGAGTTGACCATGATGTCCGCGACATGCGGGAAGGTGTCGGTGCGCCGTACCGCGTCGGCTGCGCCCGGCCCCATCGCGGCCAGGATCCCCGTGTCGTCGTCCAGCTTGGCGACGGGGACCTCCGCGCCCGCGGGGCCCAGCACCACGGAGCCGTTCGCCTCGCCGCGTACGAGGAGGAAGCCGATGCCCGGATGGTTGGCGAGGGTGCGCAGCAGCGCCGGGTGGCGTTCGTCGATCTGTTCGCGGCTCATCCGCTCCGGGACGTCCGGGAAGGAGATCAGCCCCAGATTCCCCGAGGCGAGCACGATCGGGTCGGAGCCGCGTGCCGACCGCTTCTCGGCAGCGGCCTCGCCCTCGTTGGTCTCGTCGCCCTCGACGGGGCGGTGGAGGGCTATCCGTACGGCGTCCCGGGCCGCCTGGCGCGCCTCCGCGCCGCTCTTCGTACGTTCGGCGCGGCGCGGCACGGGCAGCCCGCAGCCGGCCCGTACGAGATCCCGGAGCGTGAGCCCGTACACACTCAGGAAGGTCTCGCCGGGGCTCTGGCCGTGGTCGGAGAGGAGCACGAGGCGGTACGAGCGCGGCGCGTGCTCGGCGACCTTGGCCAGCAGCGCGATCGAGCGGTCCAGCCGCTGGAGGACACGGGTGGCGTCGCGGCTGTGCGGCCCGGAGTGGTGGGCCACCTCGTCGTACGCGACGAGGTCGGCGTAGACGGCGGCGCGCCCGGCCAGCATGTCCCCTATCACCGCCGCGACGACGACGTCCCGCTCGACGACGGTCGCGAACGCCCGGATGAACGGGTAGAGCCCGCCCCGGCCCACCCTGGGCCGGTCGCCGCGGACGCGCGCCCGTGTCGACTGGCCCAGCTCACGACAGACCTCGGCGACGAAGGAGACGGCCGTGCGGACGGCGTTGGCGGGGTCGGTGAAGTACGCGAAATAACCGGCCCGGGAGCGGGTGGCCCTGCCGCGCCGCGCGGCCATGGACAGGACGAGCGCGAGCTGGTCGGCGCCGCCGCTGAAGAGATTGCCGCGGCTGGCGCCGTCGAGGGTCAGCAGCCCGGCGTCACGGGTGTGTTCGACGGCGCGGCGCTGGAGTTCGGCGGCGCTGGCCGGCCGGTTGCTGACCATGATCCGGCCGCTCTCCTTCTCGTACCAGCGGAAGGCGGGGATGTCGTGGTTGGTGCCGTGCAGGATGCCGAGCTGGCTGGCGCCGGTCTGGCTGGACCAGTCGGTGCGCCAGGGGGTGAGCCGGTGCGTGGGGCGCTCGCCGAGCCAGTCGGCGACGGTGGGCATGTGGCCGGCGGCGACGGCGTCGAGCAGCACCTGATGGCCGACGCCGTCGAGTTGGAGGAAGAGCGTGCCGGGTGACGCCGTGGAGCCGAGGCGCGCACTGTCCTCGCCGCTGCGGCGTCGGCGGCGTCCGGCGAGGCGGGAGAGCCGGCGCCGATAGGCGTCGTCGTCGCGGACGGCGAGGGCGGTGGAGGTGGCGGACGCGACGGCGGACATGACGGCGGCGACGACGATCGCGGTCTCGGGGTTGGCGGCGCCCCCGCCGTCGGGGGTGACCTTGAGCGCGACGAGCAGCAGCGAGCCGTTGAGGAAGAAGACCAGCAGGCCGAGCACCAGGGCCGGTACGAGCAGCAGGGCGCGGACCAGCAAGGGCCAGACCAGCGCGCTGAGCAGACCGAAGGCGCCCGCTCCCCAGGCGGCGGTGATCGCGGTCCTGGTGAGGCTGTCGTCGGCGCCCTGGAGCTGGAAATCGGGCAGGATCCCGGCGAGCACCAGCATGGTCAGCGCGGAGACCCCCCACACCACGGCCACCCGCACCAGGGCTCGGCCGGCGGTCCGCCATCGACCCTCGAACACCGCGTCTTCACCTCACGTCCAGGGCCCGCACACCCCGCGGGCTCGATGCACAGCCTGACACAGCGCGCGGCGCGGCCGGTCCTCGCACGGGGGCGGAGACGGGCGGGACGGGCTCGAAGGGGGCGGCGTGGTGGTGTCAGCAGCCGTCGTAGCCCGCGGTCGGCATGGAGAGCCTGCGGTGGACCTTGGCCTTCGACGTCGCGTCGTACAGAGGTTCGTCCGTCCCCACGGTTTCCAGGGGGATGCCACGGCGCTCGCACTCGGCGGAGAAGGCGGGGACGGACGCGAACGCCCGGTCGAGCACTCGTTCGGTGGGGACGACGAAGGCGTCGATCTCGCCGGCCTCGACGTCGACCCAGAGGCCGCAGTGGTCGGAACGCATCCGGTAGAGGAGCAGTTGTCGGGTGACGACGTAGCCCTTGTCGGCGGCCCACTGCGCGCACATGGCCTGCTGCCCGCGGATGTCGACCAAGAACGGCTCGCGGTCGAGTTCTTCGAGCGGGGTGAGGCTGGCTATCGCCGCCACTCGTAAATCGCCCATGTTTCCGGCCCCCCGCCTCGCTTCACCCGACCGCTCCCCCCGAAGCCGCCCCCTGCCCCCCGGTGTTCGACGACCCTACTCCGATCAGACCCTCTTCAGGAGGCGCGTATCGGGCAGGGACAGGCGCACGGATGTGTCGCAGGCGCACGCCCTCGGGCGCGCGGGGCGCAGGGGCGCGAGCCCTCCCCTGCCCGTGGGCCGGCCGGCCGCCGTACGCTGAGAGCCGGATACGGACGGAGCTGAGGTCCCGCTTTGGGAATTGTCATCACCTGGTGGGGTCATGCCACCTGCACCGTCGAGGACTCCGGCGTCCGGGTACTGACCGACCCGCTCTTCGCCCGCCGCCTGGCGCATCTGCGCCGCCGGCGCGGTGAGGTGCCGCCGCCCGAGGCGGCGGTCGCGGACGCGGTCCTGGTCTCGCATCTGCACTCCGACCATCTGCATCTGCCGTCGCTGGCCAAACTCGCGCCGGGCACCCGGCTGCTCGTGCCGCGTGGTGCCACGCGGGCGGTGCCCGGACTGCGGCGGCTCGACGCGGCCAGACGGACGGGTGGTCTGCGGATCACCGAGGTCGACGCGGGCGACGAGGTGGCGATCGGGCCGCTGCTGGTACGGGCGGTGCCCGCGTACCACGACGGGCGACGGCTGCCGGTCGGCCCGCAGCGCTCCCCCGCGCTCGGCTATGTGATCACCGGTGAGCACCGGACGTACTTCGCGGGCGACACCGGGCTCTTCGACGAGATGGCGGACGTCGTGGGCCCGGTCGATGTGGCGCTGCTGCCGGTCGGCGGCTGGGGGCCGCATCTGGGCCACGGTCATCTGAACGCCGCCCGCGCGGCCGAGGCGCTGTCCCGGCTCGGCGCGGGCACGGCGGTGCCGGTGCACTACGGCACGTTCTGGCCGATCGGTCTGGACGGGGTCAGACCGCACGAATTCCATTCGCCCGGCGACGAGTTCGTCCGGCAGGCGGCCCGGCGCGCGCCCGACGTCGCCGTGCACCGGCTGCGGCACGGCGAGAGTGTGCGGCCGGGGGCCGCCCGGTGATCGACCAGCTCATGAGTCAGCTGCCGTCGGAGTCGGCGCAGCAGGCAGTCACCTATCCCTCGCTGTTCCTGCTGGTGGCGCTGGGCGCGCTGGTGCCGGTGGTGCCGACGGGCGCCGTGGTGAGTTCGGCGGCCGTCGTCGCCTTCCATCAGACGGCGCCGCTCGCGCTGCTGTACATATTCGTGGTGGCGTCGTTCGCGGCGTTCCTCGGCGACATCACGCTCTACTGGCTGGGGCGGCGGGGGGTCAACTCGAAGAACGGCTCGCGCTGGCTGGCGGCGCTGGAGCGGCGGGTCTCCGACGACACGCTCGAACAGACGCAGCGCAAGCTGCGGGAGCACGGCGTGACGGTTCTCGTCCTCTCCAGGCTGGTGCCCGCGGGGCGGATTCCGGTGATGCTGGCGTGCCTGCTGACCAGGTGGCCGACGTCGCGGTTCATCAAGGGCGCGCTGCCGGCCTGTCTGGCGTGGGCGGCGACGTACCAACTGATCGGCATTCTCGGCGGTTCGCTCTTCGACGAGCCGTGGGAGGGCGTGGTCGCCGCGGTGGCGCTGACGGTGCTGATCAGCGGCGGGCCCACGGTCTGGCGGCGGCTGCGGCGGCACGGCAAGGAGGGCGGGCCGGACGGGAACGGCGCGGCGGACGGGCCGGCGGAGTCGGACGGTCAGCAGGCGTGAGGGCGGCGGTGCGGGTCGCCGGGTGAGCCTCGGTGCGGGTCGCCGGGTGAGCCTCGGTGCGGGTCACGACGTGGGGTCTCGATGCGGGTCGCGGGGTCGGCGCAGCTCCCGCAGCGCCGCCGTCAACAGGTGGAGCGCTTCGGCGACATGGGGCAGTTCCAGCGGCTCCACGGCGGTGAGGGACTCCGTCCGCAGCTCCGGGGTCGCCCCCAGCAGCGGCCCGGTGTCGAGCCGCACCCGCAGGGCGCCCAGTTCGTCCCCGAAGCGGTGCCCGCCGGGCACCGGCATGCCGAGCCGTTCGCCCAGGAGCTCTTCGAGTTCCATGGAGTCGCCGACGCCCCGCGCGCCCAGCCCACGGCGCAACGGGCCGAGATCCGCGTACAGATGGCGGCCCGCCCCCGGCGGTCTGGCCAGCGCCCCGGCCCCGAGAACGGCGCCGTGCACGGCGGCGGCCACGCGCGCGTGCAGCGCGGCTGCCTCGGCGGCCCGCGCCGTCACGGCCGCCGGCTCGTCCAGCGCGTAGGCGGCAGCGGCGGCGACCGGCCCCGCGACGAGCGCGCCCAGCGCGGTGAGATGGTCCACCGTCCTGGCGCGCCGGGCGGCGCCGCCGGGCGTGGCGGGGAAGCGCGCGACGGCGGCGGGCCAGGACGCCGGGGTGAGCGCGCCCGCCAGGTCGAAGAAGACGGTGACGTCGTCGGGCCACATCTCGGCGGGGCTGAGCGGCACCGTCTCGTGCGGCCGGTGCAGGGTGTCGCGCCAGGTCTCGTCGCTGATGATGTGCAGGCCCTCGCCGACGGCCGCCTCGCACGCCTCCCTGAGCAGCTCGGGCGGGGCCACGGTGCCGGTCGGGTCGTCGGCGATCGAGAGCAGCAGCAGCCGGGGTGTGCCGCCCTCGGCCCGTACCCGGCGCACCGTCTCCAGGAGGGCGTACAGATCGGGTACGCCGCCGCACTCGGCCGGGGTCGGCACCTGGAAGACCGGCCGGCCCAGGAGTCTGGCCTGCGGCGCCCAGGACGCCGGGTGCGGGCGGGGCATGAGGACGTCGCCTCCGTAGGCGGCGAGCAGCGCGAGGAGCAGCGGCTGCGCGCCGGCCGCCGCCGCGACCTCCTGGGGATGCGCGGGCAGACCGCGCCTGGACCAGTAGCCGCAGGCCGCCTCGCGCAGGACGGGTCCGCCGCCGGGCGGCTCGGGCGCGGTCCGACCGGCCGCGCCCGCGAGTACGGCGACCAGCTCGGGCAGCGCGGGCAGACCGGAGTCGGGGGCCAGCGGCCCGTACCGTACGGGCCCGCGCCCCTCGCGTCCCTCGTCCGAGGCGCCGGTCGTTCCCGTGCTCCCCGTCGTCCCCATGCCCGTCACCTCCCGCACTCCGCCCACCGGCCGCGCCGGGTGTCCGAGGACCGTGCCCCGCGCGGCGGAGGCCGCTACACCTGGCGGCCCAGCAGCGCCAGCAGCCGGGCCTGGGCGTCGGCGCCCCGCGGGGGATCCAGCGGGGCGTCGAACAGACCGCTCTGCGAGAGGCTCACCGCGTACGGTCTGACCTCCTCCAGCGCGAAGTCGACCAGCGGTCCGGGCAGCCGTTCGTTCACGCCGATCCCGCGTGACAGGTCCCATGTGTGCACGACCGCGTCGAGCACCATCTGTGAGCAGTACGCGTCGGCCTCCGTCGGGCCGTAACTGAGCTGCACCGGGCGCTCCAGCGCGCCCCGCTCGGCGAACGCGGCGCGCGCGCCCGCCGCCGCGCGGTCCCAGGCGGCGACCGGGTCGTCGCCGAGCACGTCGCCGTCGAAGGCGTCGCCGACCTCCGCCATGGTCCGGCGCTCGCTCACCAGCGCGGGCACCCACAGCTGCTCGGCCGTCAGGTGGTTCACCAGGTCGCGCACGGACCACTCCGTGCACGGGGTCGGCGCGTCCCACTGGTTCGCGTCGACGGCGTGCACCCGGTCCGTGAAGAGGTCGAGCGCCTCGCCGTGCCGGTCCAGCAGTGGATTGTCCATGGCACCCACTCTCCCCGGCCGCCCGGCCGGACGCGAATCCGGCCGGTCACGGCCGGGACGCCGGTCGCCGGAACAGCGCTCGCCCGGTCGCCGGAACGCTGCTTGGGGTCACGCGGTACGGGGTACCCGCGTTGCATGTCTGACATCTACGCGGGCCGCACCCCGGTCGACCCCGGTACCCGGGCCGGAGTCACCGCCCTGCTGAGCGGCTTGGACCGGCGGGTCTTCCGGTCGGCTGCGAACCGGCACTGGCCGGGCGCCGGACCGGTGCTGCCCCGGCTCAGCCGCTCGGCCAACCACGGTCTTCTCTGGTTCGGCGCCGCCGCCGGCATCGCGTTCCTCGGGCGCGGGCAGCGCTCCCGGCGCGCGGCCCTGCGCGGGGTGGCCTCGCTGGCCGTGGCCTCGGCCGCGATCAACACCGTCGGCAAGCGGACGGTGCAGCGCCGGCGGCCCGTCCTGGATTCCGTTCCGGTGATCCGGCAGCTGAAGCGGCAGCCGATCACCACCTCGTTCCCGTCCGGGCACGCGGCGTCGGCCGCCGCCTTCGCGACGGGGGTGGCCCTGGAGTCGAAGGGCTGGGGCGCGGTCGTGGCGCCGATCGCCTTCTCCGTCGCGGCGTCGCGCGTCTACACCGGCGTGCACTACCCGAGCGACGTGCTGGTGGGCGCGGCGCTGGGTGTGGGCG
Source organism: Streptomyces sp. NPDC006643 (assembly GCF_042870175.1). NCBI lineage: Bacteria > Bacillati > Actinomycetota > Actinomycetes > Kitasatosporales > Streptomycetaceae > Streptomyces > Streptomyces sp. NPDC006643. The sequence continues at coordinate 257,031 of NZ_JBIAHA010000002.1, forward strand.
CGGCGTTCGCGGTACGCGGCATCGTGCCGACCCGCTCCCAGCTGCCCTCGCCCGGCCGGCCGCACGCGCAGGCACCGGCCCTGCCGGAGGGCGACGGCATGGTCATCGTCGTCAACCGCGCGTCGGGCTCGTCGGACACCGCGGGCGCGCTGCACGACGCGCTGCCGCTCGCGGAGTTCGTGGAGTGCGACCCCGAGGAGGTGAACACGGAGCTGGAGAAGGCGGCTGAGCGCTGTACGGCGCTCGGCATCGTCGGCGGTGACGGCACGGTCAACCGGGCCGCGGTGGTCGCCGCCCGGCACCGGCTGCCGCTGGCGGTGTTCCCCGGCGGCACGCTGAACCACTTCGCGTACGACCTCGGCATCGAGCACGCCCAGGACACCTGCCGCGCGATGACGGCGGGCGACGCGGTCCGGGTCGACCTCGGGCGGTTCACCGGGCCCGACGGGGTGACCGGCCACTTCCTCAACACCTTCAGCCTGGGTGTCTATCCGGAGCTGGTGCGCGTACGGGAACACTGGTCGCCCCGCATCGGCGGCTGGCCCGCCGGAGTGGTGGCGGCGGCGAAGGTGCTGCGCGGCCAGCATCAGCTGGAGGCGGAGTTCGACGGCCGGCGGCGGTCGCTGTGGATGCTGTTCGCCGGGAACGGCATCTACCAGCGCTTCGGGTTCACCCCCGGCCACCGGCTCGACCTCGCGGACGGTCTGCTGGACGTGCGGGTCGTGCACGGCGGAAGCTTCCCGAGCCTGCGGCTGCTCGCCGCCGCGGCGGCCGGACCGCTGAGCCGGTCGCCGGTGCACGCGGCGGAGCGGATGCGGCGGGTACGGATCACGGGGATCGCGCCCGGTACGCCGCTGGCCTTCGACGGCGAAGTGGCCGAGGCCCCGACCGAGTTGACGATCGACAAGGGGAACGAGGCGCTGACGGTGTACCGTCCGCGCGCCTTCCAGTGAGCGCCGGCCCGGCCACTGAGCCCGGCCGCTGAGCCCGGCCACCGGGGCCCGGCCGCCGATGTGCGCGTTCGGATATCGGTGGCGGGGCCGGGACCGGGGGCCGAGGATCACCGGTATGGAATCCGCGCCCACGACCTTCCTCGAAACCCCCCGGCTGCGCCTGCGCTCCTGCGTCGAGGCCGACCTCGGGCGGCTCCTCGCGCTGGACAACGACCCGGGTGTGAAGCGCTTCATCGACGGCGGCGTGCCCGCCGAGCCCGGGACGTTCCGGGACGAGGCCCTGCCCCGGCTGCTCGGGCGGGGCTTCTGGGCGGCCGAGGAGCGGGCCACCGGCGAGTGGCTGGGCTGGTTCGAGCTGAGGCCGCTGCACGACACCGGCTGGCGGGTGGTGGAGCTGGGCTACCGGCTGCACCGGGCCGTATGGGGCCGGGGGTACGCCACGGAGGGCGCCCGCGCGCTCGTGCGTAAGGCGTTCACGGAGCTGGGCACCGAGCGGGTCACGGCGAACACGATGACCGTCAACACGGGCTCCCGGCGGGTCATGGAGAAGGCCGGACTGACCTTCGTACGGACGTACTTCGAGGAGTGGCCGGAGGTCATCGAGGGCTCCGAGGAGGGCGACGTGGAGTACGCGCTCACGCGTGAGGAGTGGCGGCGGACCATCGCGCCGACCACATCGTAAGACGCGGGTCTCATATTCCGACATGGCGGCGTACCGTGACGGGACCACTTCACCCGAGGGAGTCCGGATCATGCCGAGAGAGACCGCCGTCTACACCCACGGCCACCACGAGTCCGTCCTGCGCTCGCACCGCTGGCGCACCGCGGCCAACTCGGCGGCCTATCTGCTCCCCGAACTCCGTTCGGGACTCGATGTGTTGGACGTGGGCTGCGGCCCCGGCACCATCACCGCCGATCTGGCCGGGCTGGTGGCGCCCGGCACGGTGACGGCGGTCGACGCGGCGGCGGACGTGCTGGAGCGGGCCGCCGAAGCGGCCCGGGAACGCGGCCTGGACAACGTCCGGTTCGCGGTCGCCGACGTCCACGCGTTGGACTTCCCCGACGACTCGTTCGACGTCGTCCACGCCCATCAGGTGCTCCAGCACGTCGGGGACCCCGTACAGGCGCTGCGCGAGATGCGCAGGGTGTGCAGGCCCGGGGGCGTCGTCGCGGCGCGCGACAGCGACTACGGCGCGTTCACCTGGTATCCGTCGTCGCCGGTGCTGGACGGCTGGCAGGAGCTGTACCGACGGGTCGCCCGCGCCAACGGCGGCGAACCCGACGCCGGCCGCAGGCTCCGCGCCTGGGCCCGCGGCGCGGGCTTCACGGACATCACGTCCACGGCGGGGACGTGGTGCTTCGCGACACCGGAGGAACGCGCGTGGTGGAGCGGCCTGTGGGCGGAGCGTACGACCGCGTCGGTGTACGCGGAACTGGCGGTGCGCGGCGGCCACGCGGACGAGGAGCGGCTCATGGCGATCGCGGCGGGCTGGCGCGCGTGGGGCGACGACCCGGACGCGTGGTTCATGGTCCCGCACGGTGAAATCCTGTGCCGGGTCTGAGAGTTGGTTCCCCGCGGTTCATGGTCACTACGAGCGGTGCTTCGATACCCTCACCGGTATGGAAATCCTGGGAACCACGCTGCGTATCTGCGTCGACGACCTGGAGACCTCGGTCGCCTTCTACGAACGGCTGACCGGTAGCCCCGCGCTCCGTTTCGAGCGCGGTGGGGTCTCCGTCGCCGCCGTCAGTTGCTTCCTGTTGATGAGCGGTCCGGCGGAGGAGATCGAGGTGCTGCGCAAGGTCACCGCCACGATCGCCGTCAAGGACGTCGACGAGGCGTACGCCGCGCTCACCTCCGTCGGCGCCCAGGTCCTGGCGGGCCCGGTCCCCACCCCGGCCGGCCGCAACCTGATCGCGGTCCACCCGGACGGCTCGGTCTTCGAGTACGTGGACCGCAACCCGGTCCAGAGCGCCTGACCCGACGCGCGCGGGAGACGGTCCGTGCGGCTTCGCCGGACCGCCCGTGTGCGGCCGGGCCGTCCACGGCCGCACCTCCCCCGCCCCGCCGAGCCCGTCAGCCTTCCGGCCGCATCCGGTAGTCGTACTCCTCCGGCAGCGGATCGTCCGTCAGGGACGCCCAGACCTCGTTCAGCGTCTCCGCGCCCTCGCGCAGGTCCGCCACCTCGAAGCCCGCGTCGAACAGGGCGCGGGCCGCCGCCTTCTCGTCCTCGGCGAGCAGGACCTGGGCCTCGATCAGCCGGAACGCCCCGCGCTCCCGGATCCCGTCCGGGAGGCTGTCGAGGATCCGGCGCGCCTCCCGTGCCCGGTCGGCCGCGAGCAGCGCGGCGATCGCCTCGCGGGCCAGCGCCGCCGTGGCCGCCGTCCAGGACTCGGCGCCGCCGGCGTCCTCCCGTTCCCGGCAGAGGTCGTCGAACGCCTCCGCGTACTGGTCGGCCGCCCGCTCCCCGTTGCCGCCCTCCCGGTCGGCCAGTGCCAGACAGCGCAGCAACGGCCAGCGGGAGGTGGCCAGTTTGAGGCCGCGTTCCCAACTCCGCACCGCCTGGGCCAGATCGCCCGCGTGCCACTGCGTGACGCCGAGGTGATACTCCGTCAGCGGCTCGGCGGGCGCGGTCTCCAGCATGTCGCGCCAGTGCGGGGCGACGAGCGTCGGGCCCGGCGGTTCGGGCGTACGGGCCTTCGGGAACGTGCCCTGGGTGTACAGCTCGACCCACGGCGCCTGCTCGTCGCCGAGCAGGGACTCGTCGAACGGTGTGCCGGGCAGCTGGTACCCGCCGCGCATCGCGCCGCGCATGACTTCGAGCGCGCCCCAGCCCGAGCCGGTGGCGAGCCGTTCGCCGGGCTCGGTGTCCGCGTGCGGCAGCCACGCCTCGTACGCGGCGTCGATGTCCGCGCGGGGCAGTACGCCCTCCAGCCGGTTCTCGACCTCGGCGCGGGCCGCGTCCCAGTCGGCGCCGTGGACGGCGGCGGGGTCGGCCGACAGCGGGCCGTACGACTCCAGCCAGCTGAACTCCTCGTGGCCTTCGAGCTTGACGTGTTCGAGCTGGGTACGGGCGAGCCCGGCCTGGATCTCGGCGTAACCGGTCGTGTCCGGTTCGGTGAGCCACCGCTGCCAGCGCCGGCCGCCGCGCCCGGCGCCCCACAGGAAGAGCTTGCGGCCACGCAGCAGGTCCGTGGACGTCTGGACGAGCCCGTGGCCCTCCCCGTCGAGCGAGGTGATCCACTTCCGGGCGGCCCCCGGGACTTCGTAGAAGTAGTCCGCCGGGTGTTCGCCGCGCAGCGGGTACGTGCGGTCGACGCCCTCGTGCTCGGGCACCGGGACGCGGCGCAGGGTCCGCGCGTAGCCGAAGTGCCACGCCTCGTCGGCGGGGGCGAGGACACGCGTACGCGCGTCCTCGGGGACGGCGATGTTGGACCACCAGTAGACCGGCGCGGGCCCCTGGTGCGGATTGCGTATCCGGACGCCGACATGCAGGAAGTCCGAGTCGTCGGGCAGCCAGAGGTCTACCTGGAACGGCAGGCCGCGCAGTGGCTCCCACTCCCAGAGGCGGACCATCTCGCCGCCGTCGGGCGCGGGCACGAGCGCGGCGTTCAGCGGCGCGCAGGAGAGGGTGGTGTGGCCGGTGGCGCCGATGTTCCACTCGATGCCGCCGGAGAACCAGGCGCCGTTGAGCGCGAAGTCCGCGGGCTGGAACACCGGGTTGCGGTAGACCAGTTCGCGGCCGGTGGGCTTGTGGTGCAGGGAGTGGACGCGTCCGCCGAGGCCCGGTAGGACGGTGGCCCGCAGCCGGTCGTTCTCGATGACGATCGCGTCGAAGTCGGTGGGCTCGCGGTCGCGGCCGTAGCCGTCCAGGATCCGGACGGGCAGCAGGGTGCGCAGGGGCTCGTACCCGATCTGCCGGGCCATGTCGCGGGGCAGGTCCCGCTTCGCGCGTTCGTCGACCGAGTGCGTCTCGTCGAGCGGCCGGAGCGCGGGCAGGGGGTTCTCCGGCCCCAGAGGGGCGGCAGGCAGGGTCAGTACGGCACGTCGCACGCTCGTGGCCACAGGCAAACCTCGCTTCGCTCACGGGGGCCGGCGGCTCGGTTGGCCGGCGCGCACCCGATGACCATGGAACACGGTCGAGTGCGCGCCGAACAGAGCACCCAGGGGTCAGTCTTGGGTGAAGGCCGCCACAACGATGTCCGCGAGGAGCGCCCCGGCGGCGCCGTCGGGGTCGAGATCGGGGTCGTAGATGGTCAGGTTGAGGCCGACGCAGCGCTCCGAGCGCACCAACACCCGCAGGAGCGACTCCAGTTCGTGGGGCAGCAGCCCGCCGGGGTCCGGGGCGTCGACGGCGGGCATGACCTCGGGGTCGAGCACGTCCGCGTCGAGATGCACCCAGAAGCCGTCGGTGACGGGCAGCTCCAGTGTCTGGAGCACGGCACCGGCCATCTCGGCGACGCCCCACTCGCGGAACTCGCCGACGGACACCGTGGGGATCCGCAGCCGGGCCAGCTCGGCGAGGTCCTCGTCGCCGTCGCGGATGCCGAAGAGGCGTACGTCCTCGTCACGGACGTACGGGCGCAGCCCCTCGATGTCGCTGAGGTCGGCCTGGCCGCGCCCGGTGGCGATGGCCAGTTCCTCGCCGCCCGCCGCGCCGACGGACGGGGAGTTCCCGGTGTGCCGGAAGTCGGCGGAGCCGTCGATCGCGGCGATGCCGTACCGGCCGAGCCGCCGCAGCGCGAGCGAGGCGCCGAGCTGGATGGAGCAGTCGCCGCCGAGGACCAGCGGGAAGTCGCCTGCCCGCACATGGTGCTCGATCCGGTCGGCGAGGCGGGGGGTGTACGCGGCGATGGCGGCGGCGTTGAAGACACCGTCGCCCTCCTTCCAGTCGCCCCGGTCGTAGCGGGGCGGAACGACGACCCCACCCTCGAAGGCACCGAGCCGCCGCAGGATCCCCTGCTCACGCATGGCACCGGCCAGCTTGTAGCAGCCGGGCACGGTGCCGGGCGCCGGTGGGCGCAGGCCGAGGTTGGAGGGGGCGTCGATGACCACGATATTCCGCATGCGGTCCATCCTCGGCGTCGTACGCTCGTTCTTCAAACAGGATCTTCAGGAAGAAGGCGGCACGTCCATGGCCACACAGCACACGTACCGGGTGATCGTGCGCGGGACCTTCTCGGAGCTGACGGACGAGGCGCGCGCGTGGCTGCTCGGCGAGGTCGACGAGCACGGGCTGAGCCAGATGCGGTTCACGCCGGAGGGGTCGCTGACCTACGACCGGGTGCTCAAGCACTTCTCGTACCGCTTCGTGGTGGTGTCCGACGCGGCCGACGGCGAGGAGATGGCCGCGGCGGTCGCCGAGGACCGGGCCGAGGCGGCGCTGAGGGCGCTCGCCGGAGGCGCCGGTGTGGGGTTCGGCGAACTGCGCTCGACCGTGACGGACATGGACACGATGAAGATCAACCGGAAGGGGCGCTAGGGGGTGTGTTGTCGGACATGTCCGCGGTGATCGCCCAGCGTTCGTGGTCGCGCCAGTCGCCGTCGATGCGCAGGAAGTCCGGCGAGTAGCCCTCGTGGCGGAAGCCCGCGCGGCGTACGAGTGCGATCGAGGCGGCGTTCGCGGGCTGGATGTTGGCCTCCAGGCGGTGCAGGCCGAGCGGTCCGAACGCGTGGCGCAGTACCTGGCGGAGCCCTTCGCCCATCAGGCCCCGGCCGGCCGCGTGGGCGAAGGCGCCGTAGCCGAGGGTCCCGCTCAGGAAGCCGCCCCGGACGATGTTGTTGATGTTGATGAACCCGGCGATCCGGCCGCCGTCGGCCAGGTCGCAGACGAGGAAGCCCGCCTTGGTGGGGTCCTCGATGACGCCGCTCGCGTAGTCGGTGTACGCCTCGGGGGTCTGGGGCGGGAAGAGCCAGGGGCGGTGCAGTTCCCTGCTGTCGCGGGCGAGCGCGGCGAACTCGTCGGCGTCCTCGTACCGGTAGGGGCGTACGCGCGTGCGCTGACCTGCGGGGGCGGTGCTGTCGGGCATCGCGCCAGCCTAGACGGTGCCGTGCGGGGTGCGTCAGCTCAGCGCGGGCGCGTCCAGGGTGAGCGTGGCGCCGTCGGCGGATGCCTCCAGGAGAGCCGGGACGCCCAGCGGCACCGTCAGATTCGTCGGGCCGTGCCCGAAGCCCAGCTCCTCCACGATCGGCACACCGAGTCCGCCGAGCCGGTCGAGCATCAGGGCGCGGACCGTCTCGTACGGGCCGCAGCCCGTCCAGGAGCCGAGCACGATCCCCGCGACGCCGTCCAGCCAGCCGGAGCGCAGGAGTTGGGTGAGGATGCGGTCCAGCCGGTACGGCTCCTCCTCGACGTCCTCGATCAGCAGCAGCCCGCCGGCGGCGGACGGGCGGGCGTGCGGGGTGCCGAGGTCGGCGGCCAGCAGGCTGACGCAGCCGCCGAGGGTGACGCCGTGGGCCCGGCCGGGGACCAGGGCGCGGGCCGTGGCCGTGCCGACGGTGCGCACCGTGTCGGGTTCGAGGAGCGTCGCGCGCAGCGACTCCTGGGTGCCCGGGTCCTTGAGGAAGGTCAGGGCGGCGACCATCGGGCCGTGCAGGGTGGCGACGCCCGCGCGGACGGCGAACGCCTCGTGCAGCGCGGTGATGTCGCTGTAGCCGACGAAGGGCTTGGGCGGCGCCGCGCGCACGGCGTCCCAGTCGAGCAGGTCGACCATGCGCTGGACACCGTAGCCACCGCGTGCGCACAGGACGGCCTCGACGGTCGGGTCGCACCAGGCGTCCTGGAGGTCGCGGGCGCGTGCCTCGTCCGCGCCGGCGAGATAGTCGAACTCCCGGTGCCGGTCCAGGACATGGGGCGCCACGACGGGGTCGAGACCCCAGCCGCGCAGGATGTCCAGGCCCGCTTCGAGGCGGTCGGCGGGCAGCGGGCCGCTGGGGGCGACGACGGCGACCTTCGCGCCGGGCCGCGGGCGGGGCGGGCGTACCCGCGCGGTGAGCGTCATTTCCGCAGCTCCAGTCGGGGGACGTCGGGGCGGCTGATCCCGAACGTCTGGGCGTACAGGGACAGTTCGGCCTCCAGCGCGCGGACCATCGTGTCCGCCTTGCGGAAGCCGTGGCCCTCGCCCTCGAAGGCGATGTACGCGTGGGGGATGCCGCGCCCGGTGAGCTGGTCCAGGAAGCGTTCGCACTGGACGGGCGGGCAGATCACGTCGTCCAGCCCCTGGAGCAGCAGGAACGGCGCGGTGATCCGGTCGACGTGGTTGATCGGGGAGCGTTCGCGGTAGCGGCCCGGTACGTCGGCGAAGGGGCCGACCAGCGACTCCAGATACCGCGACTCGAAGTCGTGGGTGCCGTCGGCGGCCCAGGTCGACAGGTCGAGGATCGGATAGCTGATGGTCACGCACGCGTAGAGATCGGTGCCGGTGAGCGAGGCGGCGCTGGTCCAGCCGCCCGCGCTGCCGCCCCGGATCGCGAGGCGCGCGGGGTCGGCGGTGCCCTCGTCGGCGAGGGAGCGGGCGACGGCCGCGCAGTCCTCGACGTCGACAACTCCCCATTGTTCGCGCAGCCGTTCGCGGTAGGCGCGGCCGTAGCCGGTGGAGCCGCCGTAGTTGACCTCGGCGACGCCGATGCCGCGCGAAGTGAAGTAGGCGATCTCCAGGTCGAGTACGAGCGGGGAGCGGCTGGTGGGCCCGCCGTGCGCCCATACGACGTACGGGGGCAGTTCGTCGCCGGGCGCGCTGTGGGAGGGGCTGTGCGGCGGATAGATGTGCGCGTGGATCTCCCGGTCGTCCGGGCCGGTGAACACCCGGATCTGCGGCTCGGGGTAGTACACGGGATCGACCGGGTCGTGGTGTGCCGAGCCGATGACCCGGGCGCGCCCGGTCGCCGTGTCCAGTTCCACGATCTCGTACGCGCTGCGCGGACTGGCGCCGACGCCGATCACACGGGTGCCCCGGACGGCGAGGGTGGCGGCCCATTCGGTCCACGGCCCGGCGGCGTCGGCGAGTTGGCCGGTCTCGGGGTCGAGGATGCCGAGCGCGGTGGCGCCCTTGCCGTGGATGACGGCGACGGTGCCGTCGGCCAGCGGCCGGAACCACTGGAGGCCGATCGTCCACAGCGGTCCGCCGAACTCCTCGTCGACGACAGGGCTCAGCCGGGTGGGAGGGGAGACGCCGGCCGGCCGCGATTCGTCGAGCCTGAGCCGGTCCAGCTGCCACCAGTCGCCGGGGTCGGAGACGTACAGGAGCGAGCCGTCGGCCGCCCAGTCGGCCTGGGCGACGGATCGCGTCGGGCTTCCGGCGACGGTGCGGACCTGTTCGAAGGTGTCGGTGTCCGTGATGTCGGCGAGCAGCAACTCCGTGCCGTCCCAGGGCATTCGGGGGTGGTCCCAGGCGATCCACGCGACGTGCCGGCCGTCCGGCGACACCCGGGGTCCGGTGACGAAGCGGTGCGAGTCGTCGGAGAGTTCGCGCACGGCGGCCCGGTCGTCGGCGGCCGACCCGTCCAGGGGTACGGCGGCGACGACGCGGCGTACGTCGGTGGGTGACTCGCCGGTGAACTCCTCCAGTACGCACCAGACCTCACCTCCGTCGAGGCGCAGCTGGGGGTCGGCCCAGCGCAGGGTGCCGGTCTGCCGGCCGTCCGGGGCGGGGGCCGGGGTGAGTGGGCGCGGGGGCGCGTCGCCGTCCGGCTCGTACGCGTACAGGCGCTGGTCCGGGAAGTGCGCGAAGACGACGAGAGGGGAGCCGTCGGCCCGTACCGCCCCGGCCCAGGGCCTGCCGCCGTACTCGATGACCCTGCTGCGGACGTTCCAGGGGGCGGGCAGGACCGATTCCTCGCGGCCGTCGGGCCGGCGCCGTACGAGAACACGCCGGCCGCCCTCGCCGGGGCGCGGCTCCGTCCACCAGACCTCGTCGCCGACGGTGGCGACGTTGTCCGGCCGCCCGTCGTGCGAGGCGGCCAGCGCGGCGTCGACCGGTGACGGCCACGAGCCGTACGGCGCGATCTGCGGCATGCCCAACTCCCTTCAGGCGGACTGGAGATAGTGATCGAGGACGCGTACCCCGAAATGCAGGGCGTCGACCGGGACGCGCTCGTCCACGCCGTGGAAGAGCGCCTGGTAGTCGAAGCCGACGGGCAGCTTCAGCGGTGAGAACCCGTAGCCGGTGATGCCGAGGCGGGAGAACTGCTTGGCGTCCGTGCCGCCCGACATGCAGTACGGCACGACGTGCCCGGCCGGGTCGAACCGCTCGACGGCCGCGCGGAGTTTGGCGTACGTCGGGGAGTCGACCGGCGCCTGGAGGGCGACCTCGCGGTGGTGGAACTCCCAGTCGACGTCGGGCCCGGTCAACTGGTCCATGGTGTCCCGGAATTCGTCCTCGGTGCCCGGCAGCATCCGGCCGTCGACATAGGCGACGGCCTGCCCCGGGATCACATTGACCTTGTAACCGGCCTCCAGGACCGTCGGGTTGGAGCTGTTGCGGACGGTCGCCGCGACGAGATCGGCGGCGGGGCCGAGCTTGGCGAGCAGCGCGTCGGCGTCGAAGTGCTCGGACTCGAAGTCGCCGTCGATGCCGTGCAGCGCGGCGAGTTCCCGGAGGGCCGCCCGGACGGTCGGGGTGATCCTGAGCGGCCATTCGTGGTCGCCGATCCGGGCGACGGCGGCGGCGAGCCTGCTGACCGCGTTGGAGCGATTGACCTTGGAGCCGTGGCCCGCCCGGCCGTGCGCGGTGAGCTTGAGCCAGCCGGTGCCGCGCTCGCCCGCCCCGACGGGGTAGAGCGCCATGCCGGGCCCGGCGTGGAAGGTGAAGGCCCCGGACTCGCTGATGCCCTCCGTACAGCCCTCGAACAGCTCCGGGTGGTGGTCGGCGAGGAAGCCGGAGCCGTCGATCGCACTGGCCTCCTCGTCGGCCGTGTACGCGAGCACGATGTCGCGGCGCGGCCGGATCCCGGCGCGGGCCCAGGCGCGGACGACGGACAGGACCATCGCGTCCATGTTCTTCATGTCGACGGCCCCGCGGCCCCACACGACGCCGTCCCTGACCTCGCCGGAGAAGGGGTGCACGGACCAGTCGGCGGGCTCGGCCGGCACCACGTCCAGATGGCCGTGGACCAGGAGCGCGTCGGCGGTCGGGTCGGTGCCGGCGATGCGCGCGACCACGTTGGTCCGGCCGGGGGTCCGTTCGAGGAGGGTGGGCTCCAGTCCGGCGGCGGCCAGCCGCTCGGCGACGTACTCGGCGGCGGGGCGCTCGAAGCAGTCGCCGCCACCGCGGTTCGTCGTGTCGAGACGGATGAGGTCCGAGGTGAACGACACCACCTCGTCCAGCGCCACCGCGTCGACGGCCTGGGGCGTCCCGCCCGTGTCCGGGGTCTCCGGGGTCTCCGGGGTCTCGTTCGCTCTCATGTCAGCCATACTGTTCCTCCACCGCGGCCGAGACGATCGTGGTGACCGCCTTGAACGTGCGAATGCCCTCGTACATCGTCTCGCTCGTGTAGGCGACGCGCCGCTCGCCCGCGGGCACCACGCCCGGTACGACGGTGGCCGCCCCGCAGAGATGTTCGGCGTCGAACTCCAGTTCCACGGTGAACGGGCCGCCGACGACCGGTTCGTACCGTACGGCCAGCGCCGTCGCCTCCTCGGCCGCCGCACGGATGTCGGCGGCGGTACGGGCGGGGGTGCGGCAGACCGCCGCGTACCGCGAGACATGGTCCTTGACCGCGACCTTGCGGGCGTCGGGCGCGTAGCCGTCGGCGTCCCGGCAGGTCAGGTCGTCGCCGGTGACGAGGACCACGGGGACGCCGTACTCGGCGACGACATGGGCGTTGAGCAGACCCTCGCTGGCGCGCACGCCGTTCAGCCAGACGCCGGTGATCGAATTGGCGAGATAGGTGTGGGCGAGAACGCCCTCGGTGCCGGCGCCGGTGTGGTAGCCGACGAAGGCGATCGCGTCGACGTCACCGTGCTGCACCCCTTCGACCATGCTCAGCGACTTGTGGCGCCCGGTGAGCAGCTGGGCCCGTTCGTCCAGCTCTTCGAGCAGCAGATTGCGCATGGACCAGTGCGCCTCGTTGATGAGCACCTCGTCGGCGCCGCCGGCCAGGAAGCCGAGGACGGCGGCGTTCACGTCCGAGGTGAACAGGGTCCGGCAGCGCTCCCACTGCGGTGTCCCCGGCAGGACGTCGGCCGGCCAGGTCACACCCGTGGCGCCCTCCATGTCGGCGCTGATGAGGATCTTCATGCAGCGAAACCGTACGCGCCGCCGGACACGACGACCACCCCGGCCGCCGTCGGGTGCGTCGAGTGCGCCGGTCGGCGTGAGCGCGGAGGCGAGTGCGCCGGTCGCCTACCGGGCGGCCGGCGCGGGAGAGGGACCCGGCGTGCCGAACGGCGGCTCGTCGTCGTTTGCCGGGCGTACGGCCCCTACCACCGCCCGCTCCGTCCGGAGGACACCGATGGCCATCCCCGCCCTGGACCACACGACGACCCGCTACTCCCTCCCGCACGCCTACTGGATGGCCCGCGCGGCCGGGCTGGCCCCGCTGGACCCGGACGCCATCGAGGCGCAGGCCAACGCGTGGGGTTTCGACCAGGTGCGGCACTTCGAGTCGACGCACCGGATGCCGTTCCCGATCGAGGACACCCAGGCGTACGTCATGGCCGGCGACCGCATGATCGTCGCCGGTTTCCGGGGCACCGAGGTCCTGAAGATCTACGACTGGCTCACCGACGTCAACACCCCGCCCGTCCCCGGACCGGGGAACAAGGGCTTCGTCCACTACGGCTTCCAGCAGGCCCTGCGGTCCGTCTATCCCCGGATCCGCGACGCCATCCAGGAGTTGCGCACCGACGGGCAGAGCGTCTGGTTCACCGGTCACAGCCTGGGCGGGGCCCTCGCGATGCTCGCGGGTGCCAACTGGTACTTCGAGGAGCCTCGGGAGCTGCCCGACGGCGTCTACACCTTCGGCCAGCCGCGTACCTGTGAACGGCTCCTCGCCGGCCTGCACAACAAGGCGTTCAGGGAACGGTGTTACCGCTTCGTCAACAACAACGACATCGTCCCCCATCTCCCTCCCGAACCGGCTTTCACACACGTCGACTCGCTGCGCTATTTCGACGCCGACGGCCGGCTGCACGAGTCCCTTCCGCTGTCGGCGCGGCTGCTGGACCGGGCCAAGGGGCTGAGTGCCGACCTCTTCGCGCCCGGGGCGGACGCGGTGAAGGACCACCATCTGGTCAACTACCTGGCCGCGTTCGAGAAGAATCTCGCCAACGCCCGCTGAGAGCGGGGCGGTTGCACCGGATCGGTGTCCGCCGCCCGGCCCGCCGAGCGGGCCGGGCGGCGCGCGCCTCCGTCAGGCGGGGGCCAGGACGAACCACCGGGCCGGCAGGTCGATCCGGGTGCCGTCGGCCAGATACTCCGTCTGGGGCAGCGTGGTGTCCCCGCTGTCGATGATCCGCAGGCCCGCCTCGCCCAGCAGCCTGGGCACCTCGTCGTCGGCGGCCCCGGCCGGCTTCAGACCGTGGTCGAAGACCCGTCGCAGCTTCGCGGGCGGCCCGCCGGGGGACTCGGCGGCCCGGCGGAACAGCTCCTTCGAGCCCGAGGTCAGCTCCACGACGAACGCCCGGCCGCGCGTGCCCAGCAGCGCGGCCACCGCCCCGGCGACCGCCGGCCGGTCCTGCGGCTCGCTCTGGTGGATGACGGCGCGCATATAGACATGGGTGTCACCGACCCGCGCCGACAGGGCCCGGACCGCCTCGTGGTCCACAAGACTGAGCTGTTCGAACTCGGCCACCTTCTCGGTGTCGGCCCGCCGGGCGTGCTCGATCGCCGCGTGCGAGAGGTCGACGCCGAGCGCGCGGGCGAAGCGGGTGGCGAGATAGCGGGTCTGGGTGCCGTTGCCGCAGCCGAGGTCGACCACGGGCAGCGCCGGGTCGGCGTGCGGCAGCAGGATCTCGCAGTGCGGTACAGCGGTGAGGGAGGGGTCGGAGTCCCAGATCGCCTCGCCCGGCGCGTCGGAGGTCGCACGCCAGTAGCCTTCCCATGAATCCCGGTAGCGCTCAGACACGCCCATCTGCGGCCTCCCCGACTCCCGCCCCGTACGAGGCGAATTGACGACGCGTCAGTTACGCGTCACGCGCGAACCCCTTCCCGCCAGAGCCTGTTCGAACCACACCGTCTTGCCTTGCGCCGTACTGCTGCTCCCCCAGCCGCGCGCCAGCCGGCTCACGACCCGCAGTCCCCGCCCGAATTCGTCGTCGGGCTTCGCGCCGAGCAGGCTCGCCGGGGCCGGTTCGTCGTCGGTGACCTCGCAGAGCAGCGCGTCGTTACGGACCAGCCGCAGCCCGACATGGCGGATACGCGCATGCCGTACGGCATTGGTGACCAGCTCGCTGACCATCAGCTCCGCGCTCTCCACGGCCCCCGGCAGATCCCAGTCGTACAGCTGGCCGCGCACCAGGCGCCGGGCCCGCGCGACCTCGCGCGGGTCGAGCGCGAGCTGCCACTCGGCGACGTCGCCGTCCGGGATGCCGTTCAGCCGCGCCATCAGAAGGGCCACGTCGTCCTTGCGCCCGCCGTGGGTGTTGAGCGCGCGGATGATCGTGTCGCAGGCGTGGTCCATGGAGGCGGCGGGATGCGCGGCCGATTCGCAGAGCGCCGCGAGGCCCGATCCGATGTCCTGGCCGCGCACCTCGACCAGGCCGTCGGTGCAGAGCACCAGCCGGTCGCCGGGGGCGACCCGTACGGTCGCGGTCTCGAAGGGCACTCCGCCGACACCGATGGGGGCGCCGGTCGGCAGGTCGAGCAGTTCGCTGCGGCCGTCGGCGGCACGGACGATGACGGGCGGGATATGCCCGGCGTTGGCGATCTGAAGCTCGGAGTGGATTGGGTCGTAGACCGCGTACAGGCACGTCGCCAGATAGTTCTCCCCCAGGCGCTGCGCCAAGTCGTCCAGATTGCGCAGCAGTTGGGCGGGCGGCATCTCCATGGTCGCCATCGTCTGGACGGCCGTCCGCAACTGGCCCATCATCGCCGCCGAGTTGAGCCCGTGGCCCATGACGTCGCCCACGACGAGCGCGGTACGTGAGCCGGGCAGTTTGACGGAGTCGAACCAGTCGCCGCCGACCCGGCCGAGCCTGGCGCCGGGCAGATAGCGGGTGGCGATGTCGCAGCCCGCCATGCGCGAGGCGACCTGCGGGAGCATGCTGTCCTGGAGCGTGTCGGCGACATTCTCCTGATACGTGTACATCCGGGCGTTGTCGAGGACCAGACCGGCCCTGGCGGCCAGTTCGGCGCCGGTGGTGCGGTCCATGTCGTCGAAGGGCTGCCGTCCCTGACGCCGCATCAGCACCATGAATCCGAGCACCACGTCGCGGGCCTTGAGCGGTACGAGCAGCATGGAGCGGTTGTTGATGAGCGGGCGCAGGTCGCGCTTCTCGAACTGGGCGGAGATCCGGTCGCCGTCCTCCTCGCTGAGGTGCGGGATGAGGACCGGCTCGCCGGTGACCATGCACTGGAAGAACGGGGTGTGTTCGGGGAAGGCGATGGCCTCGCCGACGGGCACGGTGTCGTCCCAGCGGCCCGGTTCGTCGTTGTGCTCGACCCAGACCCGGTGCCAGATGGTGGTCACGTCGGGCGGGCCGGTGGGGAAGCCCTCGCCCGCCAGGACGGCGGCGCGCAGATGGGTGCCGGCGAAGTCGGTGAAGCGGGGCACGGCGGCGCTGGTGACCTCGCGGATGGTGCGCGCCAGGTCGAGGGAGGAGCCGATAAGTCCGCTGACCTCGTTGAGGAATTCCAGCCGCTCGCGGACCGCCGCGTATTCGAGGTCGAGTTCCGGGTCGGGCGCGGGCGCCGGAAGATGATCGAGATGGCCGGGGCGATCGAAGTGGTGCGTGTCGTGCGCCGGGCGGGCGCCCTGAGCGCCCGGCGCATGCGCACCCTCCGCGCGCCCCCGCCGTCCGGCCGGGCGGCGTGGCACACCCCAGTCGGGGGTGACGGGGACCCGGTCGTGGTGGCTGAACTCCAGTACGGGATAACCGAGTTCGAGGACCTGGCCGACGATGCGACCGGAATCGGCGACGCTCATGTTCGGCAGGATGTGCGGGAGTTGGCCGGCCAGCGAATCGGCGTCGGGGAATTCGGTGTGCAGCGAGAAACTCGGCGCGATCCGGCCGCTGTCGATGCCCGCGTCCATACGCAACTGGTCGACGTCGGCGGCGAGTACGAGATGACGGCCCGGGCCCGGTCCGACCAGCGGGTAGGCCCACCACAGCACATCGAGCCGGGGGCGGCCCGCGTCGGAGAGCTTCGCCCGGCCGGCGGTGGGGTAGGAGCTGCGCCCGTGCAGCTCGGGTCCCAGCTCGTCGTACCCGTCGTCGTCCTCGTACGTCTCGGCCGGGCCGTTGACCCGCCCGGTCCGGTCCTCGGTGAGCGCCCCGGCGACCGGCATCAGATCGCCCGCCGGCTGGCCGACCGCGTCTTCCTTGGAATGGCCGAAAAGGCGCCGTGCGCCGCTCGACCAGTGCGACACGAGGCCGTCGGCGTCCACGACGACCACGGCAAGCGGAATCCGGCCGGTCACGGCGCGTTCGCGCCGTGACCGGAGCGACGGAGTGCCACTGTCCATGGGTGGAAGGCTCCTTCCCCGCCGCCGGGATCTGCGGCTGTGCACCCACGGTACGGCTCCGAACACGCAATGCGCCGGGCAATGAACCAATAGGTTGTGCGCCCGCGTACGCCGGGAAAGTTGACTGAAATTCAGTCAGTACCCGGCGGCGTCCTCGTGCCCCAGTTGCAGGTCCCTCTCGGTGCGTCCGCCGCCCGCCATCCGCAGCACCGTGGCCACCGGCGGATACCCCGCGGCGATGACGGTGTACTCGCCGGACGACAGGTCGACGAAGCGGAACGTCCCGTCCGCGCCCGTCGTCAGCGTGTCGACGACATTGCCCGCCGCGTCGAGCAGCGTGACGCGGGCGTCCTCGACCGGCCGGCCGCCGCCGGCCCGCACCGTACCGCGCAGCACCGCGCCGCCGGCCAGTTCGATGTCCTGCCGGGTCTCGCGCGACGCCTGGACGCTGACGAGGAGCGCGGCGGGCCGGAAGGCGGGCGCGCTGGCCGCGAGGGTGTACTCCCCCGCCACCAACTCCGAGATGACATAGCTGCCTTCGCGCCCGCTGCGGGTGGAGGCGACCACGTCGCCGCGTACGTCGGTGAGGGTGACGGCCGCGTCGCGCACGGGGGTGCCGTCGGCGGTCAGTACGGCGCCGGCGAGGCGGCCCGCCCCGCCGAGGACCACGTCCAGCTCGACGGCGCGCTCGCCGACGGTGACGGTGACCGCCTGCGGCTGGTGCCCGCCGGCCGCGGCGATCATCACGTACGAACCGGCCCCCGGCACACTCAGCGCGTACCGCCCGTCCTCGCCACTGGCTCCGCGCCCGATCTGGGTGCCCTGGACGTCGATGAGGGTGAGGGCGGCGCGCGGGACGGTCGTGCCGTCGTGGTGCTGGACGATGCCGCAGACGGGGACGCCCGGGGTGTACGCGGGCGACGCGGCGCCGTTCGCGACAGCGGCAGCGGCAGCGGCAGCGGGGATGGCGGGACCGGCGGCCGGGGTGGGGACGGAGCCGCGGGCGGCCGGGACGGCGGTGGACTCGGCGGCGGAGGCGTTGTGGGACACCAGCGGTTTCTCCTTGAGGAAGAAGGCGATGAGCAGGCCGAGCAGGAGCACCGGCACGAGGTAGAGGAAGATCCGCGGCATCGCGTCCGCGTACGCCTGGATATAGCCGTCCCGCAGCGCGGGCGGCATCGCGTGCACCATCTGCGGGGTGATGGATTCGGCGCTGGGCAGTCCGGCCCCGGCCGGGATGCGGTCGGCGAGTGCGTCGGTGAGCCGGTCGGCGAAGAGCGTCCCGAAGACGGCGGCGCCGACGCTGCCGCCGATCTGCCGGAAGTAGGTGTTGGCGCTGGTGGCGGTGCCGAGGTCGGAGGGCTGGACGGAGTTCTGGACGGCGAGGATCAGCACCGGCATGACCAGGCCGACACCGACGCCGAGGACGGCCTGCCAGACGCTGTATTCGAGCCGGGAGGTGTCGGTCTCCAGCTGGGACAGCAGCCACATGCCGACGGCCGAGATCGCGGCGCCCAGGATGGGATAGATCCGGTAATGGCCCGTCCGGCTGATGAGTTGGCCGGAGACGACGGATGCGACGACGATGCCGCCCATCATCGGGATCATCAGCAGGCCGGACTCGGTGGCCGACGCCCCGTCGACCATCTGGAGGAAGGTCGGCAGATAGCTGGCGGCGCCGAAGAGCGCGATGCCGATCACCGCGCCGACGAGACCGGTGATGTTGAAGACCGAGTCGCGGAACAGCCGCAGCGGGATGATCGGTTCGGGGGCGAAGCGCTCGACGACCAGGAACAGGACGGTCGTCACGACCGCGCCGGCGGCGAGGCCGAGGATGACGCGCGAGCCCCACTCGTACTCCGTACCGCCCCAACTGGTCAGCAGCACCAGGCAGGTTGAGGCGGCGGCGAGCAGGACGGCGCCCGCGATGTCGAGCCGGGCCTTGCCGCGGGGCTTGGGGAGCTTCAGCACGGCGGTGACGACGGCGAGTGTGACGAGGCCGAACGGGACGTTGAAGTAGAAGCACCAGCGCCAGGAGACATGGTCGGTGAAGAAGCCGCCGAGCAGCGGTCCGGCGACGGAGGCGAGGCCGAACGCGCCGCCGATGAGGCCCATGTAGCGCCCGCGTTCGCGGGGCGGCACGATGTCGGCGATGATCGCCTGCACACCGATCATGAGTCCGCCCGCGCCGATGCCCTGGAGGGCGCGGAAGGCGATGAGTTCGTTCATCGTGCGGGACCAGCCGGCCAGGGCGGATCCGATCACGAAGACGACGATGGCGAACTGGAAGACGCCCTTGCGGCCGAAGAGGTCGCCGAGCTTGCCGTAGATCGGCAGGCCGATGGTGGACGTCAGCAGATACGCGGTGATCGCCCAGGACATCCGGTCGAGACCCTGGAGTTCCCCGACGATCTTCGGCAGGGCGGTGGCGACGATCATCTGCTCCAGCGCGGCGAGAAGCAGCGCGAGCATCAGCCCGACGAAGACCAGGCGCACCCGGCGCGGGGAGAGCTCACCGCCCGGGGTGGCGGCGCCGGGAGCGGGTGGGGGCGGGTTGATCGTGGCCGGAGCGGGCGCGGCGGCCTGCTCGTCGTCCTTCACCAGCGTGATCCCACCCACGAATTGCTCCCCTTCGTCGCGTCTGCGCGGCGTAATTCTTCACATTGCACGCAGAGCGGGAGCAAGCTGGGCGGTTCACCGAAGGCCGTACGGCGCACGGCGGCACTGGGTTGTGAGACCGGTCAGGGGGCGCTCATCAGGGGCTTTCCCATGACGCGTGGTGCGCGGGCGCACGTAACGCGTCACGGGGGAAACCACTCGAATCGGTGACCCGGGGAGGCCCTGGATGGACGTCGGGGGCGCCCCGGCCGCAAGGGACTTGACGGCTCGGAACGCCCCTCGGGCCCGCCGGAGCGGGAGCCGGGACTCAGGAGTTCAGTAACTCACGGAAACTCGCGGGCTCACGGATTCGCCGTCGGCCGCCGTCAGTCACGAACTCACGGACTCGCGAACTCGCGGGCTCAGGGCGCCTCGGGGGCCTTCTCCGTCTCGGTCGCGAGGTTCGCGAGCAGCTCGTCGTAGATACGGGCGAGGCCCTTGGGCGCGAACTTCCGCTCGAAGAAGCCCCCGATGCCGCTCGCGCCGTCCCACACGCTGGTGACGACGGCCTTCGAGCGGCCCTCCCCGGCCGGGGTGACCACCCAAGTGGTGACCATCGAGGAGTTGCGGTCCTTCTCCACGAGCTGACCGTCGGTGGGCTCGGTCACCTCAAGGAGGCAGTCACGGATGCGCTTGCTCGTCGCCTGGAGCTTCCAGTGGACGAGTGTCCCCTCGCCGTCGCCGCCCTCACGGACCTCGTACTCGCTGAAGTGCGCGGGCATCACCTTCGGGCGGACGTCCTGGTAGTCCGCCAGCGCGTCGAACACCGTCTCCGGGTCCGCCGCGATGATCCGCTCCGTCGTGGCTTCGACCTGCGCCATGGCTTCCTCCAGCATTCGGTTCTCCGGGCGGCCAGCCAACCATCTCCACGGGGCGGGCCCAAATCCGGGGCCCGCTCCACGGCTTCGGCTCCCCCGCCGGCCTCGCACACCACACGGCCGGCGGTCCCGGCGCCGGCCGGGGAGAGCCGCCGGAACGGTCGCGCATGGCGATCATGGGAACAAGTGTTCTATTCTGTGGTCAGTACAACTGAGGAGGCGCACATGCGCTGGGACAATCTGGCCGAGAACCCCACGTCGGCCCGCGACGCGGCACTCTTCGGTACGGACGCGGTGACCACCAGGACCTTCGACACCCCCGAGTTCCGGGGCATCACCTTCCACGAGATCCGCGCCCGTTCGATCGTGAACCGGGTGCCGGGAGCCTCCCGGATGCCCTTCGAATGGACGGTCAATCCGTACCGGGGCTGCTCACACGCGTGCGTCTACTGCTTCGCCCGCAAGACCCACAGCTATCTGGACCTCGACACCGGCATCGGTTTCGACTCCCAGATCGTGGTCAAGATCAACGCGCCGGAACTGCTCCGCCGCCAACTCGCGTCACGCCGCTGGCAGGGCGCGCACATCGCGATGGGCACCAACGTCGACTGCTACCAGCGGGCCGAGGGCCGCTACCGGCTGATGCCGGGCATCATCTCGGCGCTGCGCGACCACGCGAACCCCTTCTCCATCCTCACGAAAGGCACGCTGATCCTGCGCGACCTCGAACTGCTGCGACAGGCCGCCCAGGTCACGGACGTCGGCGTGTCCGTCTCCGTCGGCTTCACCGACGAACGGCTGTGGCGCACGGTCGAGCCCGGCACGCCCTCGCCGCAGCGCCGGCTCGACGCCGTACGCACGCTGACGGACAGCGGCATCGGCTGCGGGGTCCTGATGGCCCCCGTCATCCCCTTCCTCGGCGACAGCGCGGACCAACTGCGGGCCACGGTGCGGGCGATAGCCGCCTCCGGGGCGACGTCGGTGACCCCGCTGGTGCTGCATCTGCGGCCGGGCGCGCGCGAGTGGTTCATGCAGTGGCTGCGTGAGCACCACGCGTATCTGGTGCCGCGCTACGAGCGGCTGTACGCGGAGGGGGCGTACGCGCCCAAGTGGTACCAGCGCCGCATCACGCGCCAGGTCCATGAACTGGCCGACGAGTTCGGCATCGGCCCGGCGGGACGTTCCGGCCGGCGGCGGGTGCTGGTCCCGGAGCCGGACGTGGTGCCGGAGCCGGGTCCGACACAGCTGACGTTGTTGTAGTGCCGGGTGCGATCATCCCGGTATGACAGTGATCGAGGTCGTACGGGGCGACATCACGCGCCAGGACACGGACGCCATCGTCAACGCAGCGAACGAGTCGCTACGCGGCGGGGGCGGCGTGGACGGCGCGATCCACTGGGCAGCGGGCCCGCGACTGGCCGAGGCGGGCGCGGCGATCGCGCCGTGCGCCCGGGGCGACGCGAAGGCGACCCCGGCCTTCGACCTGCCCGCGCCGATCCGCCATGTGATCCACACGGTGGGCCCGGTCTGGAAGGGCGGCGACCGGGGCGAGCCGGACGTCCTGGCGTCCTGCTACCGCCGCTGTCTGGAGGTGGCCGACGAACTGGGCGCCAGGAGTGTCGCGTTCCCGGCGATCTCGACGGGCATCTTCGGCTTCCCGCCGGACCGGGCGGCCGGTATCGCGGTCAGCACGCTGAGGTCGACGCCGACAGCGGTGGAGCGGATCCGTCTGATGGCGTTCGACACGGCGTCGTACCGTCTGCTGACGGCGGCGAACACGGGGCAGTAGAGGCGTTGCCGGTTGTCCTCTGGCGCCGGGCGGGCACCGCGCCGCGCGCCCCACCGGCGAAAACCCCTCGTTCGCCGGCCGCCGTGTCCGACAGGATGGGCGTATGACTCGACTCACTCATGTGCACTCCCCCGCCGGCGTCGCCCCCGGCACCGGCTACAGCCATGTCGTCTGGGGCACCGGCCGGTTCGTCGCCGTGTCCGGGCAGTGCGCCTTCGACGCCGACGGGCAGGTCGTCGGGGAGGGCGACGCCGGGGCGCAGGCGCGGCAGGTGTTCGAGAATCTGCGGCGCTGTCTCGCCGAGGCGGGCGCGTCCTTCGACGATGTGGTGAAGCTGACGTACTTCGTGACGGACGTCGCGCACCTCCCCGCCGTGCGCGTCGCGCGCGACGAGGTGATCGACACCGCCCGGCCCCCGGCCAGCTCCGCCGTCCAGGTCGCCGCGTTGTTCCGGCCCGAACTGCTCGTCGAGATCGAGGCGTTCGCGATCGTCGCCGAGGCCGAGGCTGAGACCGAGACCGAGGACGCCTAAGCCATGGGTGGCCTGCTCGTCCGGGCGATGACCGCCGACGACTGCGACGCCGTCGCCGCCGTGCGGATCGGCGGCTGGCGGTGGGCGTACGCCGGGTTGATGCCACGGGCGTATCTCGACGCGATGAGCGTCGAGGAGGACGCGGCGCGCCGGCGCGCCCAGCTGCCGAGCGGCGCCGGCGACAGGCGCGTCGTGAACGTCGTCGCGGAGCGCGCCGGAACGGTCGTCGGATGGGGCTGCCTCGGGCCCTGCCGGGACCAGGACGTCCCCGACGGGACCGGTGAGCTGTACGCCCTGTACGTGGACCCGGAGCAGGTCTCCACCGGCGTCGGTCGCGCGCTGGCGCGGACGCTGGTGGAGCGCGCCACCGCGGACGGTTTCTCCTCCCTCGTGCTCTGGGTGCTGAGGGAGAACGACCGCGCCCGGCGGTTCTACGAAAAGGCCGGTTTCACACCTGACGGCGCCGAGGAACCCTTCGAGGTCGGCGGCGTCTCGGTGCCCGAGGTCCGTTACGCACGCTCCCTCACCCGCCCCGTCACCCAGACCGTCACCCGGCCCCTCACCCGGCCCCTCACCCGGACCGTCACGCGAGCCGGCTGAGCGCCTCCGCCGCCGCGCCGGAGAGCCGAGGGTGCCCCCGGGCCGCCCGCAGCAGCGGCAGCGCGCGCCGGTCGCCCAGCCGCCCCAGGCCCTCGACACAGGCGAGCGCGACCCGCCAGTGGGTCTCGTTCGGCGCCAACAGGCGCTCCAGGGTGGCGATCAGGGCCGGTACGGACTCCGGCGCGCGCAACTCGGCGAGCAGCCGCACCGGTTGGAGGGCGTACGCCGTGCGCAGCACATTCGTCGCGAGCGCGGCGGCGGCACGCGGCGTACGGGGGTCGCGCAGCCGCGCCAGCGCGCGGGCGGCCGACACACAGCGCTCGGCGTCGCGGTGGTTCAGGAGCAGCACCAGCGTCTCGAACGCCCGCCGGTCGCCCGCCGAGCCGAGCCGGAAAGCCGCGATCTCCCGTGCCCACAGGGGGTGTCGGGGTGCGACGAGGACGTCCGCCAGTTCCTCGTGGTCCTCGGTGGCGATCAGTCGCCGGTAGGTGGCCGAGTCACGGGACTCGTCCCGTAACCGGTCGGCGAGTGCGCGCAAGTCCTCGTCGCCGACAGCCCGTTCGGCACGGGGGGTGACCGAAGCGCGGGGTCCGGTCACCCTCACCGCCTCGGCCGTGCCCGGCGCCGTCCCCGACGTATCCGCAGGTCCTGCCTGCCGTTCCAGCTCGCTCATGCCGGGCAGAGTATCCGCGCTGCGTGTCCGTCAAAACGCTCTCCGTGACCGGCGGGGTCGCGAACGGCCGGTTTCCGCCGGTGACGTACCGCACATCTCCCCAGGGCTGGCGCGCTCATTACCCACCGGTTAACCTCAGGTGAGCGGGAAACCTCCGCGGCTCCCGGTGGCCTGGTGACGCAGCCACCGTGAGTGTGGTGTCCGTCGGTTCGGCGCCATGTGGTTCGGCAGCACGGCGGCGCGACTCCGGGACAGGGTCCGCCGGTTCGCACTTCTTCGCGCCATCCACGCACACGCACGCACGCACAGAACACGCGCCCGCGCGCCTGTCCTCTCTTCAGTCGTCACTCACCCCTGGAGTCCCGTGATGGACATCCCTCTCTCCACCATCGCCGTCGTCGGCCTCGGCACGATGGGCACCGGCATCGCCGAGGTCCTCGCCCGGGCCGGCCGTGAGGTCATCGGCATCGACACCGACGAGATCGCCACCGGCCAGTCGGTCGCCGCGCTCGAAGCGTCCACCGCGCGCGCCGTGGAGCGCGGGCGGATCACCGAGGACGAGCGGCGCGGCGTGCTCACCCGGTTCCGTACCTTCACCGATCTCCAGGCCGCCGCCGACGCCGATCTCGTCATCGAGGTCGTCCCGGAGTCGTACGAGATCAAACAGCAGGTCTTCCGCGCGCTGGACGGGATCGTCGGCCCCGGCACCATCCTGGCCACCGGCACGAACGCCCTGTCGGTGACCCGGCTCGCCGCCGACTCCGCGCGCCCCGAGCGGGTGCTCGGGATGCACTTCTTCAACCCCGCCCCCGCGATGAAGCTGGTCGAGGTCGTCTCGTCGGTGCTGACCGCGCCGGCGGCCGTCACCGCCGTCACCGCGCTGGCACGGGAGTTGGGCAAGGAGCCCGTCGCCGTGGGCGACCGGCCCGGTTTCGTCGCCGACGGGCTGCTCTTCGGCTATCTGAACCAGGCCGCCGCGATGTACGAGGCCAAGTACGCGACGCGCGAGGACATCGACGCCGCGATGCGGCTGGGCTGCGGACTGCCGATGGGCCCGCTGGCGCTGCTCGACCTGATCGGCGTCGACACCGCCCGTACGGTCCTGGAGGCCATGTACGCGGCGTCGCGCGACCGGCTGCACGCCCCGGCGCCGGTCCTGCGGCAGCTCAGCGAGGCCGGGCTGACCGGGCGGAAGTCCGGGCGGGGCTTCTACACGTACGAGGCGCCGGGCAGCGGCACGGTGGTGCGCGACGCGCTGACCCCGCTGGACGCGGGGCCGGCGCCGAGCGGGCGGCCCGAGGTCCGGTCGGTCGGCGTCGCCGGTTCCGGCACGATGGCGAGCGGTATCGCCGAGGTGTTCGCCAAGGCGGGTTATGTCGTGGTGCTCGCGGCCCGCAGCCAGGAGAAGGCGGACGCGGCCAAGGCACGCGTGGCCAAGTCGCTGGGCCGTTCCGTCGACAAGGGGCGGCTGACCGGTGAGGCGCGCGACGACACCCTGGCGCGGATCACGCCGGCCGGTTCACTGGACGCGTTCGACGACGTGGATCTCGCCGTCGAGGCGGTGGCCGAGGACCTGGAGGTCAAGCGGCAGCTGTTCGCGACGCTCGACAAGGTCTGCAAGCCCGGTGCCGTGCTGGCCACCACGACGTCGTCGCTGCCGGTCGTCGCCTGCGCCCGCGCCACCACGCGCCCGCAGGACGTCGTCGGCATGCACTTCTTCAACCCGGCGCCCGCCATGAAGCTGGTCGAGGTGGTCCGTACGGTCCTCACATCGGACGAGGTCCACGCGACGGTCCGCGCGGTGTGCGCGACGATCCGCAAGCACCCGGTGGACTGCGGCGACCGGGCCGGTTTTATCGTGAACGCGCTGCTGTTCCCGTATCTGAACAACGCGGTCAAGATGGTGCAGGAGCACTACGCGACGCTGGACGACATCGACGCCGCGATGAAGCTGGGCGGCGGCTATCCGATGGGGCCGTTCGAGCTGCTGGACGTGGTCGGTCTGGATGTCTCGCTGGCGATCGAGCGGGTCCTGCACCGCGAGTTCCGCGACCCGGGTCTGGCTCCGGCGCCGCTGCTGGAACACCTCGTGGCGGCGGGCTGTCTGGGCCGTAAGACGGGCCGCGGGTTCCGTGAGTACGCGGCGCGCCGATAGGGGTGTCCGGGCCGTGTCCGGCACGTCGGAGCCCGCCCGCCGCCGGCCGCCCGGAGCAGCCCCCACAGGCGCGCTCTCCTGCGCGGATGCAGTACGTTCGGGGCATGGCTCAGCCCGCTGACTCCGCCCGACGGCCCGCCCGTACGACCTCGACGACCGACGCGCCGGAGAGCGCCGCCGGCGGCCGTGCGGCGGCCCAGCGGCTGAAGATGCGCCGGGAACTGTCGGCGGCGGCCATGGAGTTGTTCTCGACCAAGGGGTACGAGGCGACCACCGTCGACGAGATCGCGGCGGCGGCGGGAGTCGCGCGGCGGACGTTCTTCCGGCACTTCCGCTCCAAGGAAGAGGCGATTTTCCCCGACCACGACGACACCCTCGTCCGCGCGGAAGCGGTCCTCCAGGCGGCGCCCGCGCACGAGCATCCGCTCGACACGGTGTGCCGGGGCATCAAGGAAGTCATGCGGATGTACGCGGCGCAGCCGACCCTCTCGGTGGCCCGCTACCAGCTCACCCGTGAGGTGCCGACGCTGCGCGAGGCCGAGATCGCCTCGGTGGCCCGTTACGAGCGGCTCTTCACCCGTTATCTGCTGGGCCACTTCGACGAGCACGAGCACACCGACGGCAACGACGACCCGCTGCTCGCCGAGGTGGCCGCGTCCGCCGTCGTCACCGCGCACAACCATGTGCTGCGGCGCTGGCTGCGCGCCGACGGCCAGGGCGATGTGGAGGCGCAGTTGGACCACGCCTTCGCGATCGTCCGTGACATCTACGGCTCGGGCATCGGCGCGGGCCGGACCATGGGCGGCGGCGAGCGGCCCGCGGCCTCGGTGAGCGCCGGCGGCGAGGTCCTGGTGGCGGTGGCCCGTACGGACGCGCCGCTGGACGAGGTCATGCGCACGATCAAGCAGGCACTGAAGGACGCGTAGGCCGCCCCCGGCCTGCCGCCTGCCCGCCCGAAGCCCGCACGAAGCCCGCACGACATGCCTCGCGTGACACGCCTCCGCTGAGACACCCCGCCGCCAAACAGCCACCTAAGGTGACATTTCACCTCACAGAGTGGACTGCTGGTGCTCATGCGTGCCTCACGGATGACAACTGAGACAGATTCTTGGCACGCAGTGCCTTGTCCAATGACATTGCGTGCCATACGTTGGGGATGTCCGGGCGGCCGGCGAACCGAGACCTCTCGTCCGCCGACTGTCCCCGCGAGCCCCCCGGCCCGCGTGCCCGGACGCCTGCGTCACAGGCACCTCGCACGCCCACCCGGCGTCGCCACGCACGAGCACGCGCCGCACCACGCGCCGAACCGACGGCACACCTCCACCGCACCACGCGCACAGCGCAGTCTTCCGTCCCATCCCTCAGGGACCCGTTCAGCGTTCCCGCAACACGCTTCGCCGGAGGCCACACCGTGAAGGACATCCTGGACGCCATCCAGTCGCCGGACAGCACGTCCGCCGACTTCGCCGCACTCCCCCTGCCCGACTCGTACCGCGCGATGACCGTGCACAAGGACGAGACCGAGATGTTCGCCGGTCTCGACTCCCGCGAGAAGGACCCGCGCAAGTCACTCCACCTGGACGACGTCCCGGTGCCCGAACTCGGCCCCGGCGAGGCCTTGGTGGCCGTCATGGCCAGCTCGGTCAACTACAACTCCGTCTGGACCTCGATCTTCGAGCCGATGTCGACCTTCGGCTTCCTGGAGCGCTACGGCAGGCTCAGCGAGCTGACCAGGCGTCATGACCTGCCGTACCACGTCATCGGCTCCGACCTGGCGGGCGTCGTGCTGCGCACCGGGCCCGGTGTCAACACCTGGCATCCCGGGGACGAGGTCGTCGCGCACTGTCTCTCCGTGGAGTTGGAGAGTTCGGACGGGCACAACGACACGATGCTCGACCCCGAGCAGCGCATCTGGGGCTTCGAGACCAACTTCGGCGGTCTGGCCGAGATCGCGCTCGTCAAGTCCAACCAGCTGATGCCCAAGGCCCCGCACCTGTCCTGGGAGGAGGCGGCGGCGCCCGGCCTGGTCAACTCCACCGCGTACCGCCAGCTGGTGTCGCGCAACGGCGCCGGGATGAAGCAGGGCGACAACGTGCTGATCTGGGGGGCGAGCGGCGGACTCGGCTCGTACGCCACCCAGTTCGCGCTCGCCGGCGGCGCCAACCCGGTCTGTGTGGTCTCCAGCGACCACAAGGCGGAGATCTGTCGGCGGATGGGCGCCGAGGCGATCATCGACCGCACCGCGGACGACTACCGGTTCTGGCGCGACGAGCACCACCAGGACCCGCGCGAGTGGAAGCGGTTCGGCAAGCGCATCCGGGAGCTGACCGGGGGCGAGGACGTCGACATCGTCTTCGAGCACCCGGGCCGGGAGACCTTCGGGGCGAGCGTGTACGTCACCCGCAAGGGCGGCACGATCGTCACGTGCGCGTCGACGTCCGGCTACACCCATGAGTACGACAACCGCTATCTGTGGATGTCGCTGAAGCGGATCATCGGCTCGCACTTCGCCAACTACCGCGAGGCGTGGGAGGCCAACCGGCTCGTCGCCAAGGGCAAGATCCACCCGACGCTGTCCAAGGTGTATCCCCTGGAGGAGACCGGCCAGGCGGCGTACGACGTGCACAGCAACCGGCACCAGGGCAAGGTCGGGGTGCTCGCGCTGGCGCCCCGCGAGGGCCTGGGCGTCAGCGATCCGGAGACCCGCGCGCGGCACATCGACGCCATCAACCGCTTCCGGGACGTGTGACATGCCGGACGCGGAGACCGGCGGCGGCAGGGGCCCCAGGGACCGGCCGTGGCTGATGCGGACGTACGCCGGCCATTCGACCGCCGAGGCGTCCAACGCGCTGTACCGGAACAATCTCGCCAAGGGCCAGACCGGTCTCTCGGTCGCCTTCGACCTGCCGACCCAGACGGGTTACGACCCCGACCACGTCCTCGCGCGCGGCGAGGTCGGCCGGGTCGGCGTGCCCGTCTCCCATCTCGGGGACATGCGGCGGCTGCTGAAGGACATCCCGCTGGACCGGATGAACACCTCGATGACCATCAACGCCACGGCCATGTGGCTGCTGGCGCTCTACCAGGTGGTCGCCGAGGAACAGGGCGCGGACCGCGAACTGTTGCAGGGCACGACGCAGAACGACATCGTGAAGGAGTATCTGTCGCGCGGGACGCATGTCTTCCCGCCGGTGCCGTCGCTGCGGCTGACCACCGACATGATCACGTACACGGTGGCGCACATCCCCCGCTGGAACCCGATCAACATCTGTAGCTACCACCTCCAGGAGGCGGGGGCGACCCCGGTCCAGGAGATCGCCTACGCGATGTCGACGGCGATCGCCGTGCTGGACGCGGTGCGCGACAGCGGACAGGTGCCGGCGGCGCGGTTCGGCGATGTGGTCGCCCGGATCTCGTTCTTCGTGAACGCCGGGGTGCGTTTCGTCGAGGAGATGTGCAAGATGCGCGCCTTCGGCCGGATCTGGGACCAGGTCACGCGCGAGCGGTACGGCGTGAGCGACGGCAAGCAGCGGCGCTTCCGTTACGGCGTCCAGGTCAACTCCCTCGGTCTGACGGAGGCGCAGCCCGAGAACAACGTGCAGCGCATCGTGCTGGAGATGCTGGGCGTGACGCTCTCCAAGGACGCGCGGGCCCGCGCCGTACAACTCCCGGCCTGGAACGAGGCGTTGGGGCTGCCCCGGCCGTGGGACCAGCAGTGGTCGCTGCGCATACAGCAGGTGCTCGCCCTGGAGAGCGATCTGTTGGAGTACGAGGACATCTTCGCCGGGTCACATGTCGTGGAGGCGAAGGTGGCCTCCCTCGTCGCGGACGCGCTGGCGGAGATGGACCGGATCGAGGACATGGGCGGTGCGATGGCCGCCGTCGAGTCCGGCTATCTGAAGTCGCGGCTGGTCTCGTCGCACGCCGAGCGCCGGGCGCGTATCGAGTCGGGCGAGGAGAAGATCGTCGGGGTCAACTGCTTCGAGTCGACCGAGCCCAGTCCGCTGACCGCCGATCTGGACACCGCGATCATGACGGTCGATCCGGCGAACGAGGCACGGGTGGTGGCCGCGCTGCACGACTGGCGGGCCGACCGCGACGAGGCGCGGGCGAGCGCGTCGCTGGCCGCACTGAAGCGGGCGGCGGCCGGTACCGACAATCTGATGGCGGCGACCGTGGAGTGCGCGCGGGCCGGTGTGACGACCGGTGAGTGGTCCTTCGCGCTGCGGGACGTCTTCGGCGAGTTCCGGGCGCCGACGGGGGTGGGCGGCGCGCCGGTCGCGGTCGCCGCCGAGGCGGGGACGCCGCTCGCGGCCGTACGGGAGAAGGTGGACCGCACGGCCGCCGAACTGGGCTCGGGGCGGCTGCGGCTGCTGGTGGGCAAGCCGGGGCTGGACGGGCACTCCAACGGGGCCGAGCAGATCGCCGTACGGGCGCGGGACGCCGGGTTCGAGGTGGTCTACCAGGGCATCAGGCTGACGCCCGAACAGATCGTGAGCGCCGCCGTCGCCGAGGACGTGCACTGCGTCGGCCTGTCGATCCTGTCCGGCTCGCACGCCGCGCTGGTGCCGGACGTGCTGGGCCGGCTGCGCGAGGCGGGCGCCGGGGACATCCCGGTGATCGTCGGCGGGATCATCCCCGGCGCGGACGCCGAGGTGCTGCAGGCCGCCGGAGTGGCCGCCGTCTTCACCCCGAAGGACTTCGGGATCACCGAGATCATCGGCCGTATCGTCGACGAGATCCGGCTCGCGAACAAGCTCGAACCGCTGGACCCGAACCCCTTGGAGGTCTCCCCATGACCGGCACCGACTCCCGCCGCGACACACTCCGGCCGAGGCGCTCGTGCCTGGCCGTCCCCGGCTCGAACCCGCGCTTCCTGGAGAAGGCCCAGGGGCTCCCCGCCGACCAGGTCTTCCTCGATCTGGAGGACGCCTGCGCGCCGCTCGCCAAGGAGGGCGCCCGGCACACCATCGTGGACGCGCTCAACAAGGGTGACTGGACGGGCAAGACGCGGGTGGTGCGCGTCAACGACTGGACGACGCACTGGACATACCGCGACGTGATCACGGTCGTGGAGGGCGCGGGCCACAATCTGGACTGCGTGATGCTGCCCAAGGTGCAGGACGCGCAGCAGGTGGTGACGCTCGATCTGCTGCTGACCCAGATCGAGAAGACGATGGGCTTCGAGGTCGGCCGGATCGGTATCGAGGCGCAGATCGAGAACGCCAGGGGCCTGGTGAACGTGGACGAGATCGCCGCGTCGTCGCCGCGCCTGGAGACGATCGTGTTCGGCCCCGCCGACTTCATGGCGTCGATCAACATGAAGACGCTGGTGGTCGGCCAGCAGCCGCCCGGTTACGGCGCGGACGCCTACCACTACATCCTGATGCGGATCCTGATGGCGGCCCGTACGCACGATCTCCAGGCGATCGACGGGCCGTTCCTCCAGATCCGGGACGTGGACGCGTTCCGCGAGGTCGCGGGCCGGGCCGCCGCGCTCGGGTTCGACGGCAAGTGGGTGCTGCACCCGGGCCAGATCGACGCGGCGAACGAGATCTTCTCGCCGTCGCAGGAGGACTACGACCACGCGGAGCTGATCCTCGACGCGTACGACTACGCGACGTCCGAGGCGGGCGGCAAGAAGGGGTCGGCGATGCTCGGCGACGAGATGATCGACGAGGCGAGCCGCAAGATGGCGCTGGTCGTCTCGGGCAAGGGGCGGGCCGCGGGGCTGCGCCGTACCTCCGTGTTCGAAGCCCCGGAGGCGTGAGAGATGCGATTCGGGCGCACCTTCGAGGAGTTCGAGGTCGGCGCGGTCTACAAGCACTGGCCGGGCAAGACCGTCACCGAGTACGACGACCATCTGTTCTGTCTGCTCACCATGAACCACCATCCGCTGCATCTCGACGCCAACTACGCCGGGAAGACCACCGACTTCGGCAGGAACGTGGTGGTGGGGAACTACATCTACTCACTGCTGCTCGGTATGTCGGTCCCCGACGTCTCCGGCAAGGCCATCGCCAATCTGGAGGTCGAGTCGCTGAAGCACATCGCGCCGACCTTCCACGGCGACACGCTGTACGGCGAGACGACGGTCCTGGACAAGACCCCGTCGCGGTCCAAGGACGACCGCGGGGTCGTGTACGTGGAGACGAAGGGCTACAAGCAGGACGGCACGGTCGTGTGTGTGTTCCGCCGCAAGGTGATGGTGCCGACCGCGAGCTACATCGACCAGCGCGGCGGTGAACAGCCCGGCCGCCCCGAGCCGATGCCCACGACGAAGGAGATCTGACCCATGAGCCGTCTCGCCCAGACCGCGGACCTGACCGACGTCCAGCGGGAGATCCTGTCCACCGTACGGGACTTCGTCGACAAAGAGATCCTGCCGGTGGCCACGGAGCTGGAGCACCGCGACGAGTATCCGACCCGGATCGTCGAAGGGCTCAAGGAACTCGGCCTGTTCGGACTGACGATCCCCGAGGAGTACGGCGGTCTGGGTGAGTCGCTGCTCACGTACGCGCTCTGCGTGGAGGAGATCGCGCGCGGCTGGATGTCCGTGTCGGGCATCGTCAACACGCATTTCATCGTGGCGTACATGCTGAAGCAGCACGGCACCCAGGAGCAGAAGGACACCTTCCTGCCGCGCATGGCGGCCGGCGAGGTCCGTGGCGCGTTCTCCATGTCCGAGCCGGCGCTCGGGTCGGACGTGTCGGCGATCACGTCGAAGGGCGTCAAGGACGGCGACGAGTACGTCCTGGACGGCCAGAAGATGTGGCTGACGAACGGCGGCACGTCCACGCTCGTCGCCGTGCTGTGCCGCAGTGACGAAGGCCACCCGGAGGGCACCGCCCCGCACCGGTCGATGACAACGTTCCTGATCGAGAAGGAGCCCGGTTTCGGTGAGGTACGGCCCGGTCTCACCATCCCCGGCAAGATCGACAAGATGGGCTACAAGGGCGTCGACACCACCGAGTTGATCATGGACGGACTACGCATTCCGGCCAATCGGGTCCTCGGAGGCACCACCGGCCGAGGGTTTTACCAAATGATGGACGGAGTGGAGGTCGGCCGCGTCAATGTCGCGGCGCGTGGCTGCGGCGTCGCACAACGTGCGTTCGAGCTGGGCGTCTCTTACGCCCAGCAGCGGGAAACTTTCGGTAAGCCGATCGCCCAACATCAGGCAATCCAGTTCAAGCTGGCCGAAATGGCCACCAAGGTCGAAGCGGCGCATGCGATGATGGTGAACGCGGCACGCAAAAAGGACTCCGGGGAACGAAACGACCTGGAGGCGGGGATGGCAAAGTACCTCGCCTCGGAATACTGCAAGGAAGTCGTGGAAGACGCCTTTCGTATCCACGGCGGTTACGGCTTCTCCAAGGAGTACGAGATCGAGCGCCTCTACCGTGAGGCGCCCATGCTGCTGATCGGCGAGGGTACCGCTGAGATCCAGAAAATGATCATTGGCCGCCGACTGTTGGAGGAGTACCGATTCCAGGGTTGATCACGGCCTATCGTCCCATTTGACCGCCCACGACATCACACCGCGTCATCGTCTTCCGGCCGCCGACTCGGCTTCTGCATTGCCCAGTTGCACCCGGCAACCGATACCATCGACGGAAAGCCGCCGTCCCCGTTGCCCGTGCGGCATCATCCGCTACGAAGGTCATTCATGCCCCACAGCCAAACCTCCGCACCACGCGCCCTCGTTCCTCAGGGACGTATCGCGCGCGGAGCATCGCCGTGGCTTCTGCCGACCGTCGCCACCGCAGCACTCAGCCTGCTCCGCGCGCGCAGCTCGAAGCGCGCCGCCGTCGTCGCCGTGCCCGCCACCGCTCTCGCGGCGGGCATGCTGTGGTTCTTCCGCGACCCCGAGCGAGAGATCACGCAGGGCCGGGTCATCTCACCGGCCGACGGAGTGGTGCAGAGCATCATGCCGTGGAAGGACGGGCGTACCCGCGTCGCGATCTTCATGAGCCCGCTCAATGTCCACGTCAACCGTGCCCCGCTCGCGGGTACGGTGACGTCCGTGGAGCACGTCCCCGGCGGTTTCGTCCCGGCGTTCAACAAGGAGAGCGAGAACAACGAACGCGTTGTCTGGCACTTCGACACCGAGCTGGGCGACATCGAGATGGTGCAGATCGCCGGCGCCGTGGCCCGGCGGATCGTGCCGTACGTACCGCAGGGGACCAAGCTTGAGCAAGGCGAGCGCATCGGTCTGATCCGTTTCGGCTCGCGGGTCGACATCTACCTTCCGGAAGGTGTCGACGTCGCTGTCGAGGTCGGTCAGGCCACGACCGCAGGGGTGACTCGAATTGACCGTGATTGATCCCGACACCCAGGCCGGCTGGGCGGCGGAGGCCGAGGAGGAAGAAGAGGACGACGCCGAAGACATGCCGCTGTCCATGCGGCTGTCGATAGCTGACACCCTCACCCTCGGCAACGCCACCTGTGGCTTCATGGCCGTCTACTTCTCGACCACCGGCATCCTTATCCCGCACCTCACGGGCAGCGAAGAATCCGGGATGGCGCGGCACTCCGCGGCCACCGCCGTGATCCTCATGCTGTGCGCGGCGGTCTTCGACCTGTTCGACGGCCTCGTGGCGCGCAAGCTGCGCAGCTCCCCGATGGGTGCCGAGCTGGACAACCTCTCCGACCTGATCAGCTTCGGACTGGCGCCCGCGTACTTCGTGCTGGTCTACGGCATGGTCGCCGACGACGCGCATCAGCGGGTGTCGGCGCTGGCGGCGGTCGTGGTGCTGCTGGCGGTGGTCCTGCGGCTCGCGAGATTCTCCTGCGTGACGCTGAAGGACGGCATGTTCCAGGGCATGCCGAGCCCCTTCGGCGCGCTCACGGTCGTCTCGATCGTGCTGCTGGAGCTTCCCTTCGTACCGACGCTGCT
Source organism: Streptomyces sp. NPDC006643 (assembly GCF_042870175.1). Taxonomy (NCBI): domain Bacteria; kingdom Bacillati; phylum Actinomycetota; class Actinomycetes; order Kitasatosporales; family Streptomycetaceae; genus Streptomyces; species Streptomyces sp. NPDC006643. The sequence goes on from NZ_JBIAHA010000002.1 coordinate 291,733, forward strand.
CGCCATCATCGGTGTGGCGTGGCTGATGGTGAGCCGGGTCGAGTACCCGAAGCCGCGAGGTGTCCTCGCGGTGGCGATGCTCGGCTGGATCGTGGCCGCGATGGGGCTGCTGGCAGCCTGGGCGTTCGACGCGCCGGGCGGGCAGCTGCTGCTCCAGACCGGCTGCGCGCTCCAGGTGGTGACGGGCGCGGTGATTCCGCTCTTCGCCACGGCGCGCCGTGTGAACACGTTCCGTGACAACCGGCGCGAGGCACGGGCGGCGCAGCTGCCGTAGCGATGGACATGTGGGAAAGGGCCCGGACGCGTCACGCGTCCGGGCCCTTCCGCTGTGCGGGGTGAGCGGTCAGCCGCCGAACGTGAACGACTCGGCCGGCTTCGCCACCCGCGCCTCCTCGACGACCTTCAGACCGCCCGGCACCTTCGAGTCCGGCTTCATGATCACGGACTCGCGGGTGGAGGGGGCGGCCGGGTCCGAGAAGTCGTGGGTGATCCCGAAACCGGTGGAGAACGAGTCGAGCCCCAGCAGCGCCTTGCCGACGCCCTCCCGGGTGAGGTCCTTGTCCTCGCAGGCCTTCTTCAGCAGCTCGCCGTAGAGCGAGGCGGCCGTCCAGCCGGACACGACGCCGTTGTCCAGCACGTCGTCCGGGTAGGCCGCCGCGTACGCCGCGGCCAGCTTCTTGGGCGCCGCCTCGTCCGAGCCGATCGGCAGGGTGGAGGACGCGATGTAGTAGTCCTTCATCAGCGCCGGGCCCGCCGCCGTGGCGAGCAGTTGCGGGGCGAAGGCCGAGTTGTTGCCGACGATCGGCACATTGAACCCGCCGGCCGCCGCCACGCCCACCAGGGAGGCCGCCTGACGCGGTCCCGCGCTCAGTACGACGGCCTTGACACCGGCCTTCTTCAACGCGGCGACCTGCGCGGACATGTCGTTGTCGGTGGGCTTGATCTTCTGCTCGACGACGGTGAGGCCCGCCTGCTCGGCCGCGTACTCGGAGCCGACGAGGGCGTTCTCGCCGTAGTCGCCCTCGAAGTAGACATGACCGATCTTGTCGCCCTTGGCTATACGCCCGTTGGCGAGGAGGTAGTCGATGGCGTTGATCGTCTCGATGTCGTACGTGGCGCCGACCACGCGTATGTACGGGCTGCCGAGCAGATTGGCCGACCACGCCTGCGGCAGGACGAGGCCCTTGTCCTGGCCGTCGACGCGCTTCTCGACGGCGGCCACGAACGGCGAGCCGATGAACTGGGCGAAGCCGAGCACGTCCGGCTCCAGCTCCGTGTAGGCGGCGACGGCCTTCTGCGGGTCGTAACCGTGGTCGCGTACGGTCAGCTCGATCGTACGGCCGCAGATACCGCCCGCCTTGTTCGTCCGGTCCGCCCACAGCTGCTGGGCCTGGGTGACGCTCTTGCCGAGCGACGCGTACACGCCGGTCATGTCGGTGAGCACGCCGAGCGAGATCGTCTTGTCACTGACGCCCTGCCCGGTCTTCACACCCCCGGCGTCCTCACCCTTGCCGTCGCCCTCGGTGGCCTTGCCGCTGCACCCGGCGAGCGCGAGGGCGACGACGGCCAGCAGCGCCGCGCCGGTCCTGGCCTTGTTCGTGTGACGTGCGCGTCGCTTCATGACTTCTCCCGTGAGAACCGTCGAACCGTGGGAACTGACAGGCGGGTGAGTCCGCCGGGCAGGAAGAGCACCACCGCGACGATCGCGGCGCCGTACAGATAGCGGGACGCCTCGCCCGGTGTGACGCCGCCCGAACCGGGGTCGGCGACCAGTGGGAGCGAGTCGCTGTAGTGGGTGAGGAGCTGCGGCAGCAGGGCGACGAAGGCCGCGCCGACGACGGCGCCCGCGACCGTGCCGAGGCCGCCGATGACGATCATGGCGAGATATTCGAGGGCCAGGATCATGCCGAAGTAGTCGGGCACGGTCCGCTGGAAGATCAGCGCGATCAGTACGCCGGCCAGCCCCGCGTACATCGAGGACAGGACGAACACGGCCGCCCGGTAGCGGGCGACCGGCACCCCCATCACTCCGGCGGCGATGCGGTGGTCGCGGATCGCGTTCATGGCCCGGCCCGGCCTGCCACGCAGCACACCGCGCGCGAAGAGGCCGCCGACGAGGAGGGCGAGGAGGCCCGCGTACCAGAGCTTCTCGGACGAGCCGAAGGGGACGGCGGCGATCACGGTCTCGGTGTCGTCGAAGTCGAAGCCGAAGAGGGACAGCACGGGGACGTCGCGGCCGTTGAAGCCGCCGGTCAGATCTCCGGCGTTGAACAGGACGTGCTGTCCGATGAAGATCAGCGCGAGGGTCGCGATACCGAGGTAGGCGCCGCGCAGCCGGCCGGCGATGGGGCTGAAGAGACCGCCCGCGGCGCCCGCGAGGAGTACGGCGAGTACGACCGCGAGCCAGCTGGGCAGGCCGAGTCCGGTGAGCTGCCGGCCGTTCTCCTCGCCGCCCTCGCCCGCGAGGACGCAGTAGCCGTAGGCGCCGACGGCGAGGAAGAAGGAGTGGCCCATGGAGAGCTGGCCGGTGGCGCCGGTGAGGAGGTTGAGGCCGATGGCGCCGATGGCGGCGGCCATGGCGAAGAGTCCGGCCTGGAGCCAGAAGCGGTCGAGGTAGAAGGGCAGGGCGAGGAGCAGCAGGGAGCCGGCGAGCCAGACGTAGGCGCGGGGGTGGGGGCGGAGGTGCGGGCGGGGGCGGCGTGCGGGGGCGTCCGTCGTCTCAGACACGGGCCAGCTCCTTCGTACCGAAGAGTCCGGCGGGCCGGATGAGCAGCACCACGACCATCACGAGATACGGCGCGAGGTCGCCGAAGCCGCGGCCGAGGAAGGTCAGGTCGCTCTGGTAGCCGGTGGCGAAGGACTCGGTGACTCCGACGATCAGTCCCCCGGCGAGCGCCCCGGTCGTGGAGTCGAGGCCGCCGAGAATCGCGGCGGGGAACGCCTTGAGGGCGGCGAGGGAGGTGGCGCGCTCCAGACCGGGGGTCGGGAAGACGGTGAGGAAGAGCGCGGCAACGGCGGCGAGCGAGCCCGCGACGGCCCAGGCGGAGAGCGAGACCCGGCCGAGCCGTACGCCCATGAGCGCGGCGGTCTGCGGATTCTCGGCCGCCGCGCGCATCGCGACACCCCAGGTGGTGTAGCGGAAGGCGAGCAGGAACGCGGTGATCAGGAGCGCCGCAGCGACGAAGGCCGCGACCCGCGTCTGGGCGATGGTGATGTCCCCGATCGTGAGGAGCTTGTCGCCCCACGGGTCGCCGAGCGCCAGGACGTCGGTGCCGATACGGCGGGTGAGTTCGGTGGTGAGGAGGATGTCGACACCGATGGTGACGATGGCGAGGACGCTGTGGTCGGAGCCCCGGTAACGCCGCATGACGGTGTACTCGACGGCCGAGCCGACGACGGCGGCGCCCGCGATGCCGACGGCGAGCGCGGGCCAGAAGCCGATGTCGTCGTGGAGTACGGCGGTGACGTAACCGCCCGCGAGGAGAAGCGAGGCGTGGGCGAAGTTGACGACCTCGGTGGCTTTGAAGATGACGACGAAGCCGAGGGCGATGAGGGCGTAGACGGAGCCCATCGAGAGCCCGCCGAGGAGGAGTTCGACAAAGGTGGTCATGGGGTGGCCTCCTCGTTGGCGCCGCTCGTGTCGGTGGTGACGGCCGGGTCGCCGGCGCCGCTCGTGTCGGTGGTGACGGGCGGGGTCTCGCCCAGGTAGGCGCGGACGACGGCGGGGTCGCTCTGCACCTGCGCGGGCGTCCCCCCGGCGATCCGGCGTCCGAAGTCGAGTACGGTTACGGCGTCGGCGAGCCGCATCACCACCCCCATGTCGTGCTCGACCAGCACGATCGAGATGCCGAGGCTGTCGCGTACGCCGGCCACCACGGCGGCCGTACGGCGCCGCTCGTCGGCCGTCATCCCGGCGACGGGTTCGTCCAGGAGCAGCACCGTGGGCTCCATGCACAGGGCGCGGCCCAGCTCGACAAGCTTCTGCTTGCCGTACGGAAGGGAGCCCGCCGGCCGGTCCAGATCGTCGGCCAGCCCCACGAACTCCGCCATCTCACGGACCCTGGCGCGGTGTTGGCGCTCCTCGCGGGCGGCGGACGGCAGCCGGAGCCCGGTGGCGAGGAAGCCGGCGCGGGTGAGGCGGTGGCGGCCGAGGAGCATCGTGTCGGCGACGGTGGCGTGGGGCGGGAGCGCGAGGTTCTGGAAGGTGCGGGCGATCCCGAGGGCGGCGATACGGTGCGGGGCGAGCGTGGTGAGTTCGGTGGCGCCGAGCCGGACGCGGCCGGAGGTGGCGCGGTAGACGCCGGACAGGACGTTGAAGCAGGTGGACTTGCCCGCGCCGTTGGGGCCGATGACGGCGTGGACGCTGCCGGGTTCGACGGTGAAGGAGACGGCGTCGAGGGCGGTGAGCCCGGCGAAGCGGACGGTCACCTCTTCCACGGTGAGGGGTGGTGGGGTGAGGGATGGCGGGGGGCTGTCGCCGTCGGTGCGGCCGACCGTCCGTTCGGGATGTCCGTGCGCCGCGCGGCCGATGTCGCTCACGCGGTCCACCTCCGCAGCACCGGTGCGGACGCCTGCGCCCGGCCCGCGTCCTCGGCGGCCGTCTCGTCCACGACACCGAGATAGCGGCGGCGCACCTCGTCGGACGCGGCCAGCGCGGCGGCGTCCCCTTCGAGGGTGACCTCGCCGACCTCCAGGACGTACGCGCGGGACGCGAGGCGCAGGGCGATGGCCGCGTTCTGCTCGACCAACAGGACCGACGTACCGGTGGAGTTGATCCGCCGGACGGTCTCGGCGATACGGGCGGCCATCAGCGGGGCGAGCCCGAGCGACGGTTCGTCCAGGAGGAGCAGCCGGGGCCGGGCCATCAGGCCCCGGCCGAGCGCGAGCATCTGCTGCTCGCCGCCGGAGAGCAGTCCGGCGCGCTGGCCCGCGCGGTCGGCGAGTACGGGGAACAGCTCGTGGACCTCGGCGAGGGAGGCCGCGTACCGCTGACGGCCGCCGCGCGCGCCGAGCGCGCCCGCCCGCAGATTGTCGGCGACGGTCATCCGGGCGAACACCTGCCGCCCCTCGGGGACTTGGACGACTCCGGCCGCCACGACCCCGGCGGCGCTCAGCCCGTCGAGAGGGCGCCCGTCGAAGTGGACGGTGCCGGCGCCGATCGTGCCCCGGTGGAAGCCCAGGGTCCGGGAAATGGCTCTGAGCAGGGTGGACTTGCCCGCGCCGTTGCCTCCGAGCACCGCGGTGATCCCGCCGGGCGGTACGTCGAGTGACACCTCGTGCAGGGCGCGCACCGGACCGTAACCGACGGACAGGGCGCGCACTTCGAGCGCGGCGGCCATGCGTTCTCCTCTGCGTTCTGCGGATGTTGTCGTGGGGCTCTCGTCCCGCGGATGTCGCTGCCGTGGAGGCACACCTCAGCACCGGCCCGGAGCACCGTCCACGGCGTACGGCCGAATCGCTGCCGATGACCAGCGGCGCGGTGGCCGGATTGTGCACGCGCACAAGGGCTGTCGCACCGCGCGTCCCGGTGGCATCCTCACCAGCCATGAGTGGCCGCAGAGCGCGCACTGATCGTGAGTGGTCGGTCCTGGTGACCGCGTCCCGGATGCTCCTGGAGCGCGTACCGGCGCTGACCGACCAACTGATGGACGAACTCGACGACCACTCCGAGCAGTTCGACGTGGCCGTGCCGCGCGACGAGCACTGGCGGCAGATCAACGAGGCGATGCGGTACGGGATCGAGGCCATCGCGGCCCCGCGCTCGGCCCCGCGCCGCGATCTGGCGTACGCCGAACAGCTCGGCCGGCAGCGGGCGGAGCAGGGGCTGGCGCTGGACCTGGTGCTGCACGCGTACCGGCACGCCGGATATCTGGTCTGGGACGAACTGCTGCGCATCGTCAGCGAGAAGGACCCCGACGACGTACCGATGCTCGTGCACACGGCGTCCCACATGTGGGCGGGCGTCGACCGGCAGGCGACGGCGGTCGCGGAGGCGTACCGCAGTACGGAGCAGTCGATGCGCCTCAGGAGCGACGAACGGGTGCAGGCGCTGCTCGACGCGCTGCTGGAGGGCCGCTCCACCCCGGGCCTCGCGGCGCGCGCGGCGGCCGGTCTCGACCTGCCCGAGCAGGGTCGTTACGCGGTGGTGGTCGTCCGGGTGGAGCGGCGGGACGGGCGTGAGCCGTTCCACCGGGTGGCGGCGGCGGACGGGATGCGTTTCTTCTGGCGGATGCGTACGGACTGCGAGATCGCGGTCGTCGCGCTCGACGGGGACGCGGGTCTCGCGGAGCTGGCCGCGGAGCTGTTACGGCCCCGCCAGGGCCCGGGTGGCATCAGCCCGGTCGTGGACAGCCTGGCGGAGCTGGGCCGGGCACGCCGGCTGGCGGAGACGGCGCTGCGTACGCTCCCGCCGGACGCCCCGAGCATCGTCCGCCTGGACGAACGTCTGCCGACGGCCCTGGTGGTCAGCCAGCCGGAACTCGCGGCCCGGCTGATCGCGGACGTGTTCGGCCCCCTGCTGGACCTGGACCCGGCGGACCGGGCGATCCTGCTGGAGACGCTGGACGCGTGGCTGGAGTACGGCGGCTCGGCGGGCCGCGCGGCGACGCGCCTGTACTGCCACCGCAACACGGTCTTCAACCGCCTGCGCCGCCTGGAACAACTGACCTCCCGGTCCCTGTCCCGCCCTCGCGACCTGATCGAGATGACGCTGGCACTGGACGCGTTCAGGCTGACGCCGGGGTGAGAAGCGGGCCGGGCCCGACACCGCCCCGGCGGGCTGTCGGCGGCGAGCGGCCCCGCAGGTCCGGGAGACCGCGGGCGCGGCGCGCGCTATCGCCGGCGACGCCGCCCCGGCCGTCGCCCGCCAGGGGGCTCGCGTCGCCGTGCACGAGGCCGTACTCGCCGGGCCGGGACACCGCCGGGCTGCCGGCGTCGCCCAGGTCGAAGTCCCAGCCGAACAGCTCGTGGTAGAAGGCGCGCAATCCAGCGGGCTCGGTGCCGACGATCTCGAAATGCACCACTGCCAGTCCCATGACCGCCCCACCCGCCGACCGGGCGGCGCACGCCGCCCGGTCGGCGGGCTCCCGGGCTTGCGGTCCGCGTTCAGCTCGTCGGGCGCCGACGCTTCCCGTGCGGGACGTGCCCAACACCGCCCCGGCGGGCATACCGCCACCCACCGGACCTGCGGGCCGGCCTCGGTCCGTCCGGCGTTCGAGGACGAGCACGGCCGGAGATCGCGCGGCCTCCGGGCCCGCGTCGCGTCGACGCTGACCCGTGCGGGACGGTGGCCAACACGCCCCGGCGGGCGGTACCGCCACCCACCGAACCCGCAGGCCGGGCCGGCCTCGGCCGTCCGGTGTTCGAGGACGAGCGCGGCCGGAGGTCGTGCGGCCTCCGGGCTCGCGTCGCGTCGGTAGGGCGTTAGACCAAGAAGTCGCGCGCGATGCCCGCCGACATCCGTTCCAGTAGGGGTCCCGCCTCCGCCATGCAGCGGGCCGGGTCCGGTTCCAGGTCGGTGAGGGCGTAGGCGCGGCGGATGCCCGCGCGGCCCAGGGCCTCCGGGCGCAGTGCCAGCCGGCCGCAGACCGCGATGACCTCGATGTCGCGTGCGCGGGCCGCCGCCGCGACGCCCGCCGGGGCCTTGCCGTGCAGGGTCTGTTCGTCCAGCGACCCCTCGCCGGTGATGACGAGCGTGGCGCGGGACAGCGCGGGGCCGAAGCCGAGCACGTCGAGCATGACCTCGATGCCGGGCCGGAAGCTCGCCGCGAGGCCGACGAGCGCGCCGTAGCCGATGCCGCCCGCCGCGCCGGCGCCCGGGGAGAGCGCGGCCTCGGCCGCCGTGGCTCCGATGGTCTTCTCCAGGACGCGCGCGTAGTGCGCGAGAGCCGCGTCGAGCGTGTCGACGTCCTCAGCGGACGCGCCCTTCTGCGGACCGTAGACCGCAGGGGCACCCTTCGGGCCGGTCAGCGGGTTGTCGACGTCGCTGGCGAGGACGATGTCCGTCTCCGCGATACGGGGATCGAGCCCGGACAGGTCCACCGTCGCGAGGTCGCGCAGTCCGCCGCCGCCGGGTGCCACCGGCTGCCCGTCCGCGTCCAGGAAGCGCCCGCCGAGCGCGGCGAGCATGCCCGCGCCGCCGTCGGTCGACGCGCTGCCGCCGACGCCGAAGACGATGGTGCGCGCGCCCGCGTCGAGCGCGGCGCGCAGCAGTTCGCCGGAGCCGAACGTACCGGCCGTGAGGGGGGCGAAGACGCCGCGCGGCAGATGCTGGAGGCCCGACGCCTCGGCCATCTCCACGACGGCGGTGCCGTCGCGCAGCGCGTACGCCGCGGTCAGCTCGTCACCGAGCGGTCCGGTGACCCGTACCTCTCGCCGTTCGAACCCGGCCGCCACCGCCGCGGCGACGGTGCCGTCGCCGCCGTCCGCGACGGGCAGTGCCTCGACCGTCACGTCGGGGGCGACCTGCCGCAGCCCGGCCGTCACCCGCTCGGCGACCTGCACGGCCGTGAGTGAGCCCTTGAACTTGTCCGCCGCGACGAGCACGTGCGCGGTCTTGGTTACTGCTCCGTCCGTCACCTTGTCATCCCTTGCTTTCGAACAGGCAGTCGCGCCGCACCGACCCTATCCGGCCGGGCGGCCTCCTGCCCACGACTGCCGGCCCACTGTCGGAGCCGTAAAAAATTGGACAAACCTCCCATAGACCTGGGAACGGTCATCAGCGCCACGAAGGGGCTCCTGATCTAGGCTGCCCGCGTGACCTCTCGCGACGCTGACTACCTCTCCTACATCGCCGGACTCCCCCGGGTGCTCTCCGGCGCCGCCGCGCTCTTCAGGGACGAGGAGGGGCGGGTACTGATCGTCGAGCCCAACTACCGGCCGGGCTGGGCGCTGCCCGGCGGGACCATCGAGTCCGACGAGGGTGAGACACCGCGTCAGGCGGCGCGGCGCGAGACGTTCGAAGAGATCGGGCTGGACGTCGAGTTGGGGCCGTTGCTCGCGGTGGACTGGTCCCAGGCTCCGGACCGCCCGGCGATCGTGGCGTATCTGTACGACGGTGGCGTGCTGGACGAGGAGCGGCTCGGTCAGATCCGGCTCCAGCACGAGGAGTTGCTCTCCTGGCGGCTGGTGGACCGGCACAAGATCCCCGAGTTGGTGATCGGATCGCTCGGGGGCCGGATCCTCGCGGGGCTCGACGCGCTCGAAGCCGGCACGGGGGCCGTGGAGTTGGTGAACGGGCGCCGGGTCGGGTGAACCGTCCGCACGCGGTGGTGACGGGTGTGACCGGAGCTGGTCTCATATGTCATGTACGCGCCGCACGATGCGCCGGCGCCCCCGGCTGACGCCGATTCACCTGGCGTTCGCCCGCCGTGCACGAGCGCCCTGCATGATCCAGAATCCCAGGCCCAGGACACCGGAGGGAACATGCGACGTCAGATTCGTGGCTGGCTGACAGCCCTGCTCACCACGGCGGTTGTGGCCACGGGCGCGGGGGCCGCGTCGGCGGGCACCGCGTCGGCGAGCACGCCTGCCGAGGCCGCCCAGGCCGCCGTCCCCGCAAAGACCCCGAAGCTCCCGACGACCGTCGACGGTGGCGCCTGGAAGTCCGGCCATGTCCAGGGCATGGCCGTCGACCGCCGCAAGGGGTTCGTGTACTTCTCGTTCACCAACCTGCTCGTCAAGACCGACCTCACCGGCAAGCCCCTCGGCTCCGTCACCGGTTTCACCGGGCACCTCGGCGACCTGGACTTCAACACCAAGGACGGCAGGGTCTACGGCTCCCTTGAGTACAAGGCGGCCCAGGCCTTCTACATCGCGATCTTCGACGGTGACCGCATCACCGAGATGGAGATGGACGCCGAGACGACCGGCGTCGTGACCACCGTCCACCTCAAGGAGGTCGTGGACGACTACACGGCCGACATGGACGGCAACGGCGTCTTCGACGGCGACACCGCCAAGACCGCCGACCACCGCTACGGATGCAGCGGCATCGACGGCGTCGCGTTCGGCCCCGCCTTCGACGACAAGCGGGGCACGCGGCACACCCAGCTGCTCACCGTCGCGTACGGCGTCTACGCCAACACCACCCGGCAGGACAACGACAACCAGGTGCTGCTCCAGTACGACATCCGGCGCTGGAAGAAGTACGAGCGCCCGCTCACCGAGTCCGACCCGCACACCAGCGGCCCCGGCTCGCCCGACGGCAAGTACTTCAGCTACACCGGCAACACCACGTACGGCGTGCAGAATCTCGACTACGACGCGCACACCGGCAACTGGCTGCTGGCCGCGTACAAGGGCACCAAGACGCAGTTCCCGAACTACTCGCTCTTCGTCCTCGACGGTTCGAAGCACCCGGTCTCCGGGCCGGTCGCCGGCCAGCCGACCCCCGAGCGCGGGCGGCTGCTGCCGCTCCTCAAGCGCGGGCTGCACCACCCGGCTTCGGGGACGTACGGCTGGGAGTCGACCGGTCAGTACGGGCTGGTGTCCCTCGACGACGGCCGCTACTACCTCGCCGAGGCGGGCACGGTCGTGGAGGACGGCGTCACGAAGCAGACGGGCAGGGCGGTGCTGAACCGCTGGACGGGCGAGGTGCCGACCCCCTTCACCCCGGTCACCTCCGTCGCCGACGACGGCACGACCGAACCCGAGCCCTCCGACTACGTCGGCCACGCACCGCACCCGGGTCACCTCGGCCACATCGGTCACATCGGCCACCGGCACTAGGGCGCGTCGGTCACCTTGGGAGGACCTTCGCGGGCGCTTATCGGCTCGCCCGTCCCGGCGCCGCCGCATACCCTCGCGGCATGACTCTCGTCGCGATCCTCAGCGGCGCCGGGATCTCCACCGACTCCGGCATTCCCGACTACCGGGGACCCGGCGGCCTGTGGCGGCGCGATCCCGGGGCCGAGAAGCTCGTCACGTACGACGCGTACATGAGCGACCCGGAGATCCGCCGCCGCTCGTGGCTGATGCGCCGCGACAGCCCGACCTTCCGCGCCGAGCCGAACGTCGCGCACCGCGCCGTCGCCGAGCTGGACCGGGCGGGCGGCGGCGCGGTGCGGGTGATCACGCAGAACGTCGACGGACTCCACCAGCGCGCCGGGATGCCCGCCCGCAAGGTGCTCGAACTGCACGGCACGGCGCGGGAGGTGGTCTGCACCGGCTGCGGGGCGCGCTCCCCCATGGCGCAGGCGCTGGCCCGCGTCGAGGCGGGCGAGGAGGACCCACCGTGCACCGGGTGCGGTGCGATCCTCAAGTCGGCGACGGTGATGTTCGGCGAACGGCTCGACCCGGAAGTGCTGGGGCAGGCCCTGACGATCGCCAAGGCGTGCGAGGTCTTCATCGCCGTCGGTACGACCCTCCAGGTGCAGCCCGCCGCCTCACTCGCGACGATCGCGGCCGACCACGGCGCGCGGCTCGTCATCGTGAACGCCGAGCCGACGCCGTACGACGACCAGGCCGACGAGATCATCCGCGAGCGGATCGGCACGGCGCTGCCCACGCTGCTGAAGCGCTTCCACGAGAGCTGACGCGCGGACGGCCGCCGAGATCATGACGCGCAGATCAGCACGCGCAGATCACCGCGTGGAGGTCAGCACGCGCAGATCAGCACCCGGAGATCAGAACAGCGTGTCCGCCCCGCCGGCCTTCGCACCGGCGGGGACCGGGGCCGCCGCGCCCTCGAAGACCAGCAGACGCTGCTTGCGGTCCAGGCCGCCGCCGTACCCGGTGAGGCTGCCCGTCGATCCGATCACCCGGTGGCACGGCACGATGATGCTCACGGGGTTCTTGCCGTTGGCCAGTCCGACCGCGCGGGAGGCTCCCGACTTGCCGAGCGCGTCGGCCAGTTGGCCGTAGCTGCGGGTCTCGCCGTACGGGATCGCCCGCAGCTGCTCCCAGACGCTGCGCTGGAACGGTGTGCCGTGCAGCCGCAGCGGCAGGTCGAACTCGGTGCGCCCGCCCGCGAAGTACTCGTCGAGCTGCGCGATCACGGCGTCGAACGGACGGTCCTCGGGACCGGCCATCTCGCCGAACGTCTCCTGGGGCGGCCGGTGGCGCTGCTCGGTCATGTACAGGGCGCTGAGCACCCCGTCCGTGGCCACGAGGGTCAGCTGCCCGTACGGACTGTCGACCACGGTGTGCGACCTGCTGCCGGCCGTGGGGCTGGTCATGCGGTGAACTCCTTTATGCGGGAAGGCTGTTGATGGCGTGGTCGTCGGTGGCCCAGAGGTACTGGACGGCGTACGCGCGCCAGGGCCGCCAGGCGGCGGCGCGCGCCGTGAGCGCGGCCGGTGTCGACGGCAGGCCGAGCCCCGTCGCCGCGCGGCGGACACCGAGGTCGGACGGCAGGAAGGCGTCCGGGTCGCCGAGCGCGCGCATCGCGATCGACTCGACGGTCCACGGACCGAATCCGGACAGCTCGCGCAGCCGGGCCCTGGCCTCGTCCCAGTCGCTGTCGGTGCCGAGCGGCAGCGAGCCGTCGGCGAGCGCGGCGACGAGGGTCGTGAGCGTGGTGCGGCGGCTGCGTGGCAGCGCGAGGGCTTCGGGGTCCAGCGCGGCGAGCGCGTCGGGGGTGGGGAAGAGATGGGTGAGGCCGCCCTCGGGGTCGTCCACAGGTGTGCCGTACGCGGTGACGAGGCGGGCGGCGTGCGTACGCGCGGCGGCGGTCGACACCTGCTGGCCGAGCACCGCCCGTACGGCGAACTCGGCGGCGTCGACGGTGCCCGGCACCCGGCGGCCCGGCGCCTTGTCGACCAGCGGGGCGAGCAGCGGGTCGGTGCGCAACTGGTCGTCCACGGCGACCGGGTCGGCGTCCAGGTCGAGCATGCGGCGGCAGCGGCTGATGGCGACGGTGAGATCGCGCGGGTCGGTCAGCGCGAGCCGGCAGGCGATGTGGTCCGGCTTCGGTGTGAGGGCGGCGATGCCGTGTCCGTACGGCAGGGAGAGCGTGCGCCGGTACGCGCCGTCCCGCCACTCCTCGACGCCCGGGACCGCGGTCGCGGCCAGGTGCCCGAAGAGGTTGTCGGGGTTGAGCGGGGTGCGGAACGGCAGCCGCAGACTGATCACGCCGGGCGTGGACGGCGTGGACGGCGTGGACGGCCGGGAGGGCCGGGAGGGCCCGGAGGCGGCGCGGGCGGTGTCCGGGCGCCGGGCCGCGCGGGCGCGCAGCTCGGTCGGGGCGAGGGCGAACACCTCGCGGACGGTGTCGTTGAAGGTGCGGATGGAGGAGAAACCGGCGGCGAAGGCGACCTCCGCCATCGGCAGTCCGGTCGTCTCGATGAGCAGCCGCGCGGTCTGGGCACGCTGGGCACGCGCGAGCGCGAGGGGGCCCGCGCCGAGTTCGGCGAGCAGTTGGCGTTCGATCTGCCGCTCCGAGTAGCCGAGCCGGCCGGCGAGTCCCGTGACGCCCTCACGGTCGACGATCCCGTCCTGGATGAGCCGCACGGCGCGGGCCACGGAGTCGGCGCGGGCGTTCCACTCGGGCGAGCCGGGGCTGGTGTCGGGCCGGCAGCGCTTGCAGGCGCGGAAGCCGGCCTGCTGGCAGGCGGCGGCGCTCGGGTGGAAGACCATGTTCTCGGCCTTGGGGGGCACGACCGGGCAGCTCGGCCGGCAGTATATGCCGGTGGTCAGGACGGCCGTGAAGAACCATCCGTCGAAGCGCGCGTCCTTGGAACGGACGGCGCGCAGACAGCGCTCGGTGTCGGTGTGCATGGTTCAAGCATCCGTCACCCGGGGTGGCGGGGCTGGCGAGAATCCGACATCAACCTCACGCTGCCTGCGTCACCGAACCGCCAGTCCTTCAGCTGCTGATGAAGGCCAGCAGATCGGCGTTGAACTCCTGCTCGTAGTCGCCGTACAGCCCGTGCGGCCGGCCCGGGTAGACCTTCAGCGTCGCGTCCTTGATCAGCTCGGCGGACCGGGGGCCCGCGGCGACGATGGGCACGATCTGGTCGGCGTCGCCGTGCAGGACGAGCGTGGGGATGTCGAAGCGCTTCAGATCCTCCGTGAAGTCCGTCTCGGAGAACTGCTTCACGCAGTCGTACGCGCCCTTGGACCCGACCTGCATGCTCCACAGCCAGAACGCGTCGCGCACCCCCTTCGACACGGCGGCGCCGGGGCGGTTGAAGCCGTAGAACGGGTCCGTGAGGTCCTGGTAGAACTGCGAGCGGTCGGCGACCAGGCCCGCGCGGATGTCGTCGAAGGCCTTGATCGGCAGGCCGTCGGGGTTGGCGTCGGTGCGCAGCATCAGCGGAGGCACCGCGCCCAGGAGCATGGCCTTGGCGAGCCGGGACGTGCCGTGCCGGCCGATGTAGCGGGCGACCTCGCCGCCGCCCGTGGAGTGGCCGACCAGGACGGCGTCGCGGATGTCCAGTTCGTCGAGGAGCTGGGCGAGGTCGTCGGCGTACGTGTCCATGTCGTTGCCCTGCCAGGGCTGGCCGGAGCGGCCGTGGCCCCTGCGGTCGTGCGCGATGCCCCGGAAGCCGTTCTCCGCGACGAGACGGAGCTGGCCGTCCCAGGCGTCGGCGTTCAGCGGCCAGCCGTGGCTGAACACGACGGGGCGGCCCGTGCCCCAGTCCTTGTAGAAGATCTCGGTGCCATCGGTGGTGGTGAACGTGCTCATGGCGATCCATCCCTTCTTCGGCGGTGATCCGGCACAGCGCCGGCCTCGCCGAGGGGTGGGCCCGACCGCGTACACCGGACGCCAACCAGCGTCTCAGGGATCGGCGGGCCTCGCCCATCGGGGCGACGCCCGCCGTGGCCCGTCAGCCGGAGGCGCGCAGCTTGCGCCAGACCGCCTTCGCCGCGTTCTGCCCGGACATGCCGTGCACGCCGGGCCCCGGCGGGGTCGCCGACGAGCAGATGAAGACCGCCGGGTGCGGGGTGCTGTACGGCGACAGCGACAGCTTGGGCCGTACCAGCAGTCGCAGCCCGGCGACGGAGCCGGTGGCGATGTCCCCGCCCACGTAGTTGGCGTTGCGGACCGCCAGCTCGGGCGGGCCCGCGGTCGCACGGGCGAGGACGCGGTCCCGGAAGCCGGGCGCGAAGCGCTCGATCTGCCGCTCGATCGCCTCGGTGAGGTCGCCGTCCCAGGCGTGCGGGACATGGCCGTACGCCCAGAAGACATGCTTGCCCTCGGGCGCGCGGGACGGGTCGACCAGGCTCGGCTGGGCGGTGATCAGGAACGGCGTGGCCGGCGCGCTGCCGCCGTACGCCAGGTCCAGCGCCGTGCTGATCTCCCCGCGCGTGGGTCCCACCTGGACGGTGCCGGCGCGGCGCGCAGCCTCCGCCGTCCAGGGCACGGGACCGTCCAGCGCATAGTCGATCTTGAAGACGCTGGGGCCGTACCGGTACGCGTCGTACGCTCGCCCCAGGCCCGCGATACGGGCGAGCGCGGTCGGTGAGGTGTCGAAGACGTACGCGCGGGCGGGCGGGAGGTCGTCGAGCCGCTTGACCTCGAATCCGGTGTGCACCGTGCCGCCGAGGTCACGCAGATACGCGGCGAGCGCGTCCGAGATGGACTGCGACCCGCCGCGCGGCAGGGGCCAGCCGTTCTCGTGCGCGGCGAGCGCGAACATCAGGCCCACCCCGCCGGTCGCGATCCCGCTCAGCGGGGCGATGACATGGGCGACGAGCCCGGCGAACAGCCCCTTGGCCTTCTCGTCGTGGAAGCGCCTCATCAGGAGATTCGCCGAGGGGAGCCCGGCGAGCCCGAAACGGGCGAGCGTCAGGGTGTCGTGCGGCAGGCCCCTGGGGGGCAGCGACATGAAGTCCCGCGCGAAGTTGTCCCACTTGCCGAGGAACGGCGCGACGAGCCGGCGGTACGCCCCGGCGTCGCGTGGTCCGAAGGAAGCGGCGGTCTCGGCGACGGAACGCGACAGGACGGCGGCCGTGCCGTCGTCCCACGGGTGGGCCATCGGCAGCTCGGGGTGCAGCCACTCCAGACCGAACCGCGCGAGGGGCATGTCGTTGAACGCGGGCGATCCCACGCCCAGGGGGTGCACGGCCGAACAGGGATCGTGCCGGAAGCCGGGCAGGGTCAGCTCCTCGGTCCTCGCACCCCCGCCCACGGTGTCCCGGGCCTCGAACACGGCGACGGAGAACCCCCGCCTGGCCAGCTCGACCGCGGCGGTCAGCCCGTTGGGCCCCGCCCCCACGACGACGGCATCGAGCATCGACGGCACCTTCGGACTCCTTCGTCAGCCGATGGCCAGAGGAACCAGGATATTCCTGGCCTCTGACACAGTGTCGGCGGGTCACCGGATACGCGCGCGCCGCGGCCCGCGGGGGCCGGGGGCCGCCCCGGCGCCAGGTGCGGGGCGGGACCGCGCGTTCCGGGGATCTCCCCGACCTGCCGTCACCCCCGGGCCCCGCCCGCGCGGCGCGCCGGCGAAACGGGGCGGGCCGCGCCCGGCGCCCGTGTGCGGGGGCCCGCCACCCCGCGACGCGCAGGCAACCGCCAAGGGCCGTCAGCCCCTCGGGCGCGCCCCGTGCCCGGGTGCGGGGCGCCGCCACCCGCGCGACGCCCTTTCGACGCACGGCGCCACGCGGAGGCAACGGCCAGGGGGCCGTCGGGCCGGCGCCCCGCCGTTCCCAGTGCCGCCGTACGCCGCGCAGCGAGGGCCGACAGGCGGCGCTCGCCGACGCCACACCCGCAGCGGCAGACCCAGCGCCGTCAGGCCCTCGGAGACGCCCCCGCCGGGGTCGATGTCGGGGTGCCCGACAGGAGACGGGTGCGGATGCGGCGGGCCGTCGGTTCGTCGCGGGCCGCCGTGAAGGGCAGGGCGTTGGCGCCCGTGAGGCGGAAGCGGGTGCCGGTGAGGGTCAGCTGGGTACCGCCCGCCTCCTCGACCAGCAGCAGGCCCGCCGCGTGGTCCCAGGGCAGCTCCCAGCTGAAGGCGACGGCGTCCAGCGTGCCGCGCGCGACGGCCAGGTATTCCAGGCCCGCCGAGCCGCACGGCCGGGCTGCGATGTCGTCGGCGTCCTGGACTCCCAGCAGCGCCCGCTTCTCTTCGGGCGTCGTGAAGTCCGGGTGGGACATGGCGACTTCGAGCACCGCGCCGGGCGCCGGTGTGCCGCAGTGCAGCGGGACGCCGTCCAGGAACGCGCCCCGTCCCCGTACGGCGGTGGCCATCTCGTCCGTCGCGGGCGCGTACGTCCAGGAGGCCAGCAATTCACCGCCCTGGACGAGGGCGACGAGCGTGCAGAAACCGGGCTCGCCCCGGACGAACTGGCGGGTGCCGTCGACGGGGTCGACTATCCATACGGGCGCGTCGCCGCGCAGCGCCTCCACCACCGCCGGGTCGGCGTGCACCGCCTCCTCGCCCACCACGACCGAGCCGGGCAGCAGCGCCGTGAGCGTGGCGGTCAGGTGCTCCTCGGCACCCCGGTCGGCGCTGGTCACCAGGTCGTGCGGGCCGGACTTCTCGACGATCTCGTGTGCGGCGAGCTGCCGGTAGCGCGGCATGATCTCGGCGGCAGCCGCGTCGCGCAGCGCCGCCTCGACCACGGAAAGGTCACCGTTCAGAAAGTCATCGATCATGCCTCAAGAGAACCACAGGGGTGTGACAACGCAGGTGGGGGCGGAGATGACGGCTCGATGGCGGGTCGGCGTCCGGCACGGTGGCTCAGCGGCCCACCGCGTACCCCTGCATACCGCGCGGATTGGCCGCCGCCGACAGCACGCCCGTCCGCGGGTCCCTGGCGACCGCGCACAGCCGCCCCTCCGACCAGGGTTCACCGACGGTGACGTCGTGGCCCCTGCGGCGCAGCCCTTCCACGACGGCCGCGTCCATGGACGGCTCCACCGTCATGCTGCCCGGCCGCATCCCGCGCGGGTAGAAGGAGCTGGGGAAGCTGTCGTTGTGCCAGTTGGGCGCGTCGATCGCGCCCTGGAGGTCGAGTCCGCCGCGTAGGTGCGGCCGGAGCGCGACGGCGAGGAAGAAGTGGAGCTGCCACTGGTCCTGCTGGTCGCCGCCCGGGGTGCCGAAGGCCAGGACGGGCGTGCCGTCGCGCAGGGCGATGGACGGGGTGAGCGTGGTGCGGGGCCTGCGGCCGGGCGTCAGGGAGTTGGGCAGTCCGGGCTCCAGCCAGGCCATCTGGAGGCGGGTGCCGAGCGGGAAGCCGAGTTCGGGCACGACGGGGTTGGACTGGAGCCAGCCGCCGCTCGGCGTCGCGGCGATCATGTTGCCCCACCGGTCCACGACATCGAGGTGGCAGGTGTCGCCGCGGGTCGCCCCGTCGCGGGCGACGGTCGGCTCGCCCGCGCCCGGCACCGGGACGGCGAGCGCGTCGAAGCCGGGCTGACCGGCGGCGACGGCGGTCGCGTGCGCGCTGAGGACGGGCGCGCGTCCACCGGGGCTGCCGGGCCGCAGTTCGTAGGAGGCTTCCGCGCCGATCAGGGCGCGGCGCGCGGTGTTGTACGGCTCCGAGAGCAGGTCGGCGAGTGGTACGTCGGCGGCGTCGCCGTACCAGGCCTCCCGGTCGGCCATGGCCAGCTTGCAGCCCTCCGTAAGGAGGTGGACGTACTCCTCGGAGCCGTACGCCGGAAGCTCCGGCGCGGGCGGCAGCAGGGCGAGCTGCTGGAGCAGGACGGGGCCCTGGCTCCAGCCGGCCGCCTTGCAGAGGGTCCAGCCGTTCCACTCGTACGTCGCGGGCGCCTCGTACGTCGCGGACCAGCCGGCCAGGTCGGCGGCCGTCAGCGTGCCGGTGTGGCGGGAGCCGCTGGTGTCGAGGGTGGGGCGGTCGGACTGGCGAATCAGCGCCTCGGCGATGAACCCGGTGCGCCAGATGTCACGCGCGGCCTCGATCTGAGCGACGCGGTCGTCGCCGCCCGTGGCCTCGGCCTCGGCCGTCAGACGGCGCCAGGTGGCGGCCAGCGCGGGGTTGCGGAACAGCTCGCCGGGGGCGGGGGCCCGGCCGCCGGGCAGGTACACGTCGGCGGACGAGGTCCACTCGGTCTCGAACAGCGCGCGTACGCTCTCGACCGTCTGGCCGACCCGTTCGACGGGCGCGTGGCCGTCCTCGGCGTAACCGATGGCGTAACTGAGCACCTGTGCAAGGGACTTGGTGCCGTGGTCGCGCAGCAGCAGCATCCAGGCGTCGAAGGCGCCGGGCACGGCGGCGGCCAGCGGTCCGGTGCCGGGGACGAGTTCGAGGCCGAGCGAGCGGTAGTGCTCGATCGTGGCCCCGGCGGGCGCGGGCCCCTGCCCGCAGAGCACCCGCACGTCACCGCCGGCGGGGGCGAGGATCACGGGCAGGTCCCCGGCGGGCCCGTTGAGGTGCGGCTCGACGACATGCAGGACGAACCCGGCGGCGACGGCGGCGTCGTAGGCGTTGCCGCCGTCCTCCAGGACGGCCATCGCCGACTGCGAGGCGAGCCAGTGGGTGGACGACACCATGCCGAAGGTGCCCTGGAGGGTCGGTCGTGTCGTGAACATCGGGCCTCTCACCTTGCTGTTTACGTGTATCGGCCCGGGTGGTGGGCACTCAGGACGAGTCCTGCGGAGAATCCGGGGCCACCTTCTCCCGCTCCCCCGGAAGGCTATCGATCGCTCCGCGCGCCTGCTTCCCGGCCTCCGGCACGAAGCGGACGCAGCGGACGCAGCGCGGTCGGCTTCCCGGCAACAGGGGCCCGGCTTCTGGAACTTACATCCAAATCGGCATCACTCGGGATGCGGTCGTCAGCGCGTCTTCGGAAGCCTGGCTCCAGCACACGACGCCATGCCCGCGGCACAGGGCCGCGGACAACCAGAAGGCGCGCTTGAGGGCTGAGGAGATCCCATGAAGCACCGTTTGTGGCACGCGGCGGGGCACCAACCGGCCGCATCGGACGAGAACGGACAGCTGTGTGACGCGCGACGGCGGGTGCCACCCCGGCGTGATCGGTACCGGGCCTGGGCGCGCTTGGCACTACGAAGCGCGGTGGGGAGCGCCGCCGCGACAGGGACCGCCGTGGCCGTTCACGCACTGGCGGGCTATTTCGGCTGGCGATAACGTCGAGGCCGCTTTCCGCCCTGAATGAATCAGAAGACGAGAGGAAGCACAAATGAGGGACGACTACGATTTCGTACTGGGCCGAATGCTGGAAGAGATGGAAAGGGAACCGTGGGCAGTCATGTCGACGACAGCGGAGCTGATCACTGAAGCCAGAGAAAGGCATGGAATGGAGATGTCGCCGCGCACGATAACGAAATGGACGGAGGATGGCCTGCTGAACAGTCCGATATATCAGAAGTCGACCCAACGTGGTAGCGATCCACGCGCGTACGACCCGATGACCCGAATTCTCTTTCACCTCCTGCTGCCGGTGTACAGGAACATGCGGGGGCGACGCGTTCTCCACTATCACCTGGCCGACATCACCGCCCGGATATGGCTGATGATGATTGGCCTCGTCGGCGACGAGCAATCGGTACGCATGTGGTCGACATGGGCTGCCGGCCGGGCGAAGGCCGTCAGTGGTGAAAGTGAGAGAAAAGCGCGGGCCATGATCCAGAATATGGCGGACCCAGCGGCCACCCGCGCTCAGCGAGCCACAGCGAAGAAATTACTGTACCAAACGTGGATGGGAATGCATGACCCGGAGGACGCCCATCACTGGGAAATGCTTGAATCGGCACTCATGGCAATCCGTTCACCGTTCACAACGATGTCCGGCAAACGCATTGAGCGGCCTTTCGAACTCGGCACCTACCTCGCGGGAGTACCTGAGCTGGTCCTGACAATGAAGTTGGGGCAGCAGGTTCTGGCACTTCTTCGGGAGCGACAGGTCAGTTCTTCTGTACTGAACAGCGCCAGACGACGATACCGGCGGCTTGTGGAGCAGGATGAACTCATAGCGGAGCGCTGGGATGCCGACGCGGTTGATCACCCGTACGCTCTCGGCGGATCCGGGCCCGTGCCCATGGTGATGGACGTCAACGAACTGGAGGGTTTCTTGGCGGTATTGTGCACGGAACTCGGACTGACGAATCATGCCGACGGCTCCTTGAGCGATACCGTGATCAAGTATCACTCCGGGTTCGTCATCCCACCGCTGGACTGACGCCTCGTCCGTAGCGGCTCGCCGAACGGCCGTACCCGCCCCTCCAATTCCCCGTCAGTCCAGGGTTCGCACGACCTATCTGCTTTAGCATGTTTCCGCACATAAGAGCGGCCCGGAGTACCGATCGATCATCCTTGACCGGGACCGCCCGATCACGCACGGCAGACAGCTCTCCTCGACGGAAGGAAGCACCATGCCCGGACCGCGTACACCACGGCGCCTGTTGGTCGTCGCGCTCGGCCTGACGGCGGGCGTCATCCTGTCGACCGGGCCGGCGAGCGCCGAGCTGCTCACGAACGTCAGCTTCGGCAATCCCGGCGACGTGCCGGTCTCAGGCGACTGGGACGGAAACGGCGGCGACGAGGTCGGCGTCTACCGGCCCGTGACGAGTACCTTCTACCAACGGCTGGACGGCGGCACCTCGTTCACCATCGCCTTCGGGAGCCGCGGCGACGTTCCCGTCACCGGCAACTGGGACAACAGGGGCAGCGACGAGGTCGGCGTCTACCGGCCCGGCAACAGGACCTTCTACCTCCGCGCCGCCACGGGCGCCCCGGGCTCGACCATCGTCATCCCGCTGGGGAACTCCGGAGACGTGCCGATCACCGGGAACTGGGACACCCAGGACCCCGGTGACGAGGTCGGTGTCTACCGGCCCGGTGACAGCACTTTCCACCTCCGCCGCGACAACGGCAGCGTCGTCTCCTTCAGTTTCGGCAACAGGGGCGACATTCCCCTCACCGGTGACTGGGGCGGCGTCAGCGGTGACGAGGTCGGTGTCTACCGGCCCGCCACAAGCGTCTTCCACAAGCGCTGGAGCAGCGACAGCACCGTGAGGGTGGCCCACGGCAACGCCGGGGACACCCCTGTGATCGGCGACTGGAACAACATCGCCGCCGACCAGGCCGGCGTCTACCGCCCGGGAAACCGCACCTTCTATCCAGGGGAGAACTGACCAAGTCCCGCTCCCCGCACATCAGTCAGCGGACCAGGCCCGAGCCCCGGTCCCGTCGCCACGGGCGGCGGGACCGGGGTCACGACCGCACGCAGGCTCTCTCCCCGCCCGCCTCCGGAGCCCATCTCCGGAGCCCACCGTTCCAGGTTCCGTGACGCGCCCGGAAGCGCTTCCGTCGCTCAACTCCCCACTCACGCAACCCAGTTGTCGTAGAACCGGCTACCTTTCGCACGCCGGTCCGAATAGAATGAAGCGACCTGCTACCTCTCCCGGATCCACCAGGGTGAAGGGACGGTTCGATGCCACCGCGAAGAGCACCGAACCTGGGGCGGGTACGGGTGAGACCTCCGTCCTCGTACGGCGCGGGGCTGAGGCCGATCCTGCGCATCCTTCTCGTTCCCCTGCTCCTCGGGCTGCTGGCCACCGCGGTCCTCGCGGATGACGACGGCTCGGCCACCACCGGTGCGGGCCAAGGGCCCGTCGAGCCGCTCCCGACCCCGTCCTTCACACTCGATGCGAGCGGGATCCCACCGGTCGAGGACGACCCCCCGGCCGGGGACAGCGCCCCGGCCCCCGAGGAGCAGGATGACCCCGCTCCTCCCGAGGCGCCGCCCACCGACGACGCGCACACGGCCCCTCTGAACACGTGCCTCAGCGACACCACGGAAAAGGGCATGTACCGGTCGTTGCCGTGCCGACCGGGCGCGTACCGACTGCTCGCGCGGTACGGGGCCGGCACATCGGCCACCGCCTGCCAGGGCGCGGGCAAGGTGACCGTCACCTATCCCGACCAGCTTCTGTGCCTTCGGTACGAGTACTCGGAGACGGCGGCCTACGCCGAGGTGGGCCACTGCGTGTACGGGCGGCCGAGCGGCGGCAACTGGTCCTTGCAGAAGTGCTCGACCGGAACCTTCCAGGTGATCGGCAGGCACCAGACGACCGATGCCGACGCATGCCCCGACGGACCGATCCGCGGGGAGCGGATCTACACCGGTAGCGAGCGGGTGGCCAACCTCGTCCTGTGCTACCAGGCCGTCATGCCCGACGACGGCTACCAGGTCCTGTTGGGGGAGTGCGTGCTCGTCGAGAGCGTCGCGCAGAACAAGGCGCTGATCCACCGTTCCGGATGCCCCTCCGCGAACGCGGTCGTCACCGGCCGGCTCTCCTACGGCCAGACGGAGAGATGCGGCAACGACGGCAATGTCTCGTATCCGTTCCCGGGGTGGCCGGAGCTGAGTTATGTCGTCTGCTGGCGATACAAGTGAGAGAGGGAAGCCGATGGCCGTCCATTCTTCCGATGCCGACACTCGTTCAGCTCCCCGGTGGAGCCGGCTGCTGCTCTGGCCGGGCAGCATTCTGCTGGTGGTGCACGCGGTGATCGTCATGTCGTTCGACGTGACCGACCTCGACGACGCGAGCGCCATGGTGAGATTCATGGGCGCGGCATCCGTCGTGCCGATCCTGGCGCAGGCGTTGATCACCGCCGGGCTCATCAGCCTCGTGCTGGAGGGCAACCAGGGGACCGAGGACTGAACGGGCGCGCGGCGTCCCGCCGCGCGCCACCGGCGCGGTGACCTACTCGCTCACGGTGAGCCGGTAGGTCCCCGTGCAGTCGTACAGGAAATCTATGATTTTGCAGGGGCTGTTGACCACGACGCGGTACGACCCCGCGGGGCCCAGGGTCACGGCGGCCTCGTGCGGCCCCTGGCTCAAGGTGAAGCTGTCGCAGTCGGAATACTGGTCGGCCGGCCGGTACGTCTTGCCTCCGCCCTCGATCTCCATCTTCGGATCGAAGGAGTTGGAGCAGTCGCTGATCCGGACGCGCACGGTCGCCCCGTCCTGCTGGGTGCGGAACGTATAGATGTCCTCGGCGTCGTCGTCCTCGATCTCGCCGGCGCCCGCGCCCGGCCGCCCCGGGCCGATGTCGTCACCGACCGAGATGCTGAAGCTGTCCGGACTGGGTTCCCGGATCACCGAGATGATGTAGGGGACGACGAGGACGGCGGTGACGACCAGGATGGCCAGCCAGAGGGAGATCCAGAAGGCCGGTCCGCGCACCAGTGGGGACCGGCGCCGCTGCTCGCCGGTGGAGAGTTCCGGCATCCTGGCGGCGATATCGCTCGTCGGGGTGGCGTAGAAGGTCCCCCCGGTCGCCAGATGGGGGTGTGTGCCGTCGGGCTGCTGCCAGCGCACCACGCCCACCGCCCGTTCCGGCCGGCCCGCGAGCACCGGTCCGCCGCTCAGCCCGGAGAGGGCCAGCCCCGCGGCGGCCTGGTCGCAGAAGAGGGTGATGACGGGGGCGCCGTCCTCCGCTCTCCTGGTGTGCCCGCTGATCGTCCCGGTCACGACACTGCGGTGCACTCCCCAGTTGGCCGCGGCGAAACCCACCGCCCGGTAGTGCTGATGCGGTTTGGCCGCCGGGCCCAACGGGACGGGGAGCAGATGGGCGGGGGCGGGCCGGTCCAGGCGCAGCAGCGCGATGTCCAGTTGAGCGTCGGAACGGATGACGTGGGCGGGCAGTTCGAGGTCCACGGCGGCCGGGGAGGGGAAGCGCAGGACGATTCCCGTGGTGTCGGCCGTGTGCCCGTCCGGGGCGGCCATCAGCGGGGCCACACAGTGCAGGGCGGTGAGCGCGTGGTCCGGGGACACGAGGAAGGCCGTCCCCAGCGCGTCCTGGGCGCCCGGCGCGACGACCTGGCCGATACCCGTCAGCGGGTGGAAACTCGTCGGCACGTCAGGCCCTCCACACCATTCTGACCTCGAAGGTTGCGGACCCCCCGGCCTTGATGACGACTCCGCCCTCGGCCTGGAGGGAGAACTGGAAGGTCAGCTCGATCTCCTCGGGCCGGAACCCCCGGCGCTCCGCGTCCGCGTCCCCGGCGGGCAGGCCCTCCCCCGCAGGCTCGCCCGCCGCGGGCAGGCCCTCCCCCGCAGGGTCACCCGCCGCGCCGCCCTGGCCCAGGCGTTCGTTCATCCGTGTGCGGAACTGGTCGGCCACGGTCGCCACGGCGTCGGCGATCTCGGTGGTCCGCGCGAGCAGTAGTTCCGGCGGCGCCGGGCGTCGCGAGGAGAGATCCCCCGACGGCACCGCGTCCACCTCGACCCTTATGTCACCCATGTTCGATCAACCCCCCGGCATCGATTCGACCATCGTGCACATCCTTCGCCAACTTACCCTGCTACAACGGAAGTTGGCGGAGTCGTACGGTCCCGGGTGTTCTCGTACGAACAATTGCGTTCGGCATAACTGCCGCACATCTTGACGTTAATGGTCCAGACCAATACCTTCCTGTCCGCAGCACCGAACACCGCTCCCTTCCGGCAGACGCACAGGAAACGAGCCTCATGCCTCGAAAGAACCTTTCCCGGCTGGCCATCGCCGCCCTCTCCCTCGGCCTCGTGGCCACTCTCGCCCCCGCCGCGGGGGCCACCCCCGCGTCGCACGGCGACAAGCACGGCTCGCACGGTGACAAGAACGGCTCGCCCGCCTCCCACTCCTCGTACAAGCGGGTCGGTTACTTCGCCCAGTGGGGTGTGTACGGGCGGAACTACCAGGTCAAGGACATGGACACCAGTGGGGCCGCCGCCAGGCTGACCCACATCAACTACGCCTTCGGCAACGTCAGCGCCGAAGGGAAGTGCTTCACCGGCAACACCCCCGGAGAGTCCGACGCCTGGGCCGACTACGGGCGCCCGCTCGACGCGGCCGGTTCCGTCGACGGCGTGGCCGACACCGACGACCAGCGCCTCGCCGGCAACTTCAATCAGCTGCGCGAGCTGAAGGCGAAGCACAAGGGCCTCAAGGTCCTGATCTCGCTGGGCGGTTGGAGCTGGTCGAAGAACTTCTCGGACGCGGCGCTCACTCCCGCCTCCCGCAAGGCGCTGGTCTCCTCCTGCATCGACCTCTACATCAAGGGCAATCTGCCCGTCGACGGCACCCGCGGCGGCGCGGGCGCGGCGGCGGGGCTCTTCGACGGAATCGACATCGACTGGGAGTGGCCCGGTTCGGCCGGTGACGTCGGCACCGTGTTCCGTCCCGAGGACAAGCGGAACTTCACCGCGCTCGTACGGGAGTTCCGCACGCAGCTCGACGCGTACGCCAAGTCCCGGCAGGGCCACGGGAAGCGCAAGCACTACGAGCTGACCGCGTTCGTCCCCACCGCCCCGGCCAAGATCGACGCGGGCTTCGAAGTCTCCAAGATCATGCGGGACTTCGACTTCGTGAACCTCCAGGGCTACGACTTCCACGGCACGTGGGAGCCGACCACCGCCCAGCAGTCGGCGCTCTTCGCCAAGTCCGACGACTTCAGCGTCGACCAGACGGTCAACGACTGGCTGCGGCGCGGTGCGCCGGCGCGCAAGCTCGTGGTCGGTATGCCCTTCTACGGTCAGGGCTGGACCGGCGTCTCGGGCGAGGGCAACGGCATGGGCCAGCCAGCGACCGGCGCCGCTCCCGGCACCTGGGCGAACGGCAACGAGGACTACAAGGTCCTGAAGAAGCTGGCGGACTCGGGGAAGTTCACCGTGCACCGTGACCTCAGGAACGGTCACGCCTGGCTCTTCGACGGCACGACGATGTGGACCTACGACGACCCGCAGGTGCTGCGCGTCAAGTCGGCCTACGTCCGTGCCAAGGGGCTCGGCGGCGCGATGTTCTGGTCGCTGGACGGGGACACCCCCGACGGCGAACTGATCAAGACCGTCGACCGCGGCCTCGGCCGCCGCTAGATCGTCCGGTCCGAGGGGTCCCCGGTCTTCACGACCGGGGACCTCTCGTGTCCTCGCGGGTCGCCGAAAAGGCGGCAGCGGCCCGTCAGGCGCCGGTCGTGGAGCCCGGGCGGACGATCATCAGGACGACCACGACCGCCCACAGCAGGTTGAAGACACCGGTCAGCCCGGCCAGGCGGGCGGCGGCGCGTCGCCTGTCGGAGCCACCCCCGCCCCCGCCCCCAGCTCCCGTCCCGGCACCGGCACCGTCCGCCGGTGCTGCCGCCGCCGCCTCGATCATGCGCTCCTGACCGGGCAGGATCGCCAGCGCCAGAATCGCGGCGGCGATCGTCGTCAGCACGATCGAAGCGAGCAGCCACGCGTCGGTGAGCACGCCGAGCTGCGCGCCGGTGGCGATCCCGAAGACCGGGACGGCGACCCCGACGACCGCGTAGCCGCTACAGATCCGGTGGAGCAGCACCGTCGCGCCCACGGAGTGCCCGTCCTGCCCGTCCTCCCCGGCCGTCTGCCGCGCGTAGCGGGGGAACATCGACGCCGCCACGGCGATCGGGCCGACCACCAGGATCGAGGCGAGGACATGGATGGAGAGCAGCAGCTTGGTCACCGCGGGCCCCTTCGGCGAGGTATCTGAATAAGTTGGCTGCCAATAGGTACCACGCCAATGCTTTTCATGGGTAGGCTGCCTACTCATGAAGACAGACGCGGTGCGTGGGCACCTGGACGGACTGTTGCTGGCCGTGCTCGAACCCGGCCCGCTGCACGGCTACGCGATCATCGCGGCGGTCCAGCAGCGGAGCGACGGCGCGCTCCAGCTCCGTACGGGCACGATCTATCCGGCCCTCAACAGGCTTGAGCGGCTGGGACTGCTCGGCAGCAGCTGGGAGTCGGTGGGCGAGCGACGCAGGCGCTGCTACCGGCTGACCGACGCGGGACGCGGCAGCCTGGAGAGCGAACGGACGGCATGGCACGAGTTCACGACGGCGATCAGCTCGGTCCTGAACCCGGCCACCGCCGCCCCGGCCACCGGACCCGCGTCATGAGCGACCCGAGCGCCACGGCCGGCGACCCCGTCGCGCAGTACGTCGCCACCCTGACCGCCGCGTTGCACGGCCCGGCCGGGGCCAAGTCCCGGCTGATCCAGGAGATACGGGACGGTCTCACCGACACGGTGGAGGCGCACACCCGCGACGGCGTGCCGCCCGACCGGGCCGCGCGTCTGGCGGTACGGGAGTTCGGCACACCGGAGCAGCTCGTGCCCAGCTGCCAGCGGGAGTTGACCATCGCGCAGACCCGGCGGACCGCCCTGGCCGTCACCCTCAGCGTCCCGTTCCTGATCGCCTGCTGGCATCTGATCTGGACCTCGGGCCAGAGCTGGCAGCTCCAGCAGACGGCGCAGTTGGTCGCCGTCCAGCTGGCCGCCGTCGCGGCCGTCGCCACGCTGCTCACGGCGGCGGCGCTCGCCGCCACCGGCGCGCTGGCCCGCAGGCTGCCGACGCCGGAGCGGCTGCCGCTGGCCGTGGCCTGGGCGGGCACGACGGCCGGTGTGGCGATGGTGGTCGCCACGCTGGCGCTCGCCGTGCTGTCACCGCTGGCCACGAACTGGCCGCTGGTCACCCTCGCGGCCATGGTCACCGCCCTCTCCCACGGCATGGTGGCCTCCTCCGCCCGTGCGTGCCGCCGCTGCGCGCGCCTGCCGGTCGCCCAGGGCGCCGGGCAGGGATGATCCCGAGGTGATCCCGAGGTGATCCCGGGATCATCCCGGGATGATCCCCTCCCGTGTACGCGTTGCACCGATCGAGCGGGCTCGCGTCCACGGACGGCGTGGGGCGGCGGAGGCTGGAGGACAGCGGTGCACGGTGAGTACAAGGTGCCGGGCGGCAAGCTCGTCGTCGTGGATCTGGACGCGCGGGACGGTGTGCTGCGTGATGTCCGGGTCGCCGGGGACTTCTTCCTGGAGCCGGACGAGGCGATCCACATCATCGACCGGGCGCTCGAAGGCGCGCCCGCCGACCTCGACGCGGCGGGACTCGCCGCCCGTGTCCAGACGGCGCTTCCGCCCGGTACGCAGATGTACGGGCTGACCAGCGAGGGCATCGCCGTCGCCGTACGACGCGCGCTGGCGCACGCCACCGACTGGACGGACTACGACTGGCAGCTCGTCCATATGGAGCCGCAGCCGCCCGCGCTCCACATGGCGCTGGACGAGGTCCTGACGACCGAGGTCGCCGCGGGCCGCCGCGCGCCGACGCTGCGGGTCTGGGAGTGGGCCTCCCCCGCCGTGGTGATCGGCAGCTTCCAGTCACTGCGCAACGAGGTGGACCCGGTCGCCGCCGAGCGGCACGGCGTGACGGTCGTACGGCGGATCTCCGGCGGCGGCGCCATGTTCATCGAGCCCGGCAACACCATCACGTACTCGCTGTCCGTCCCCGACGCGCTCGTACAGGGCCTGACGTTCGCCGACAGCTACGCCTATCTCGACGACTGGGTGCTCGGCGCGCTGGGCGACATGGGGATCAAGGCCTGGTACCAGCCGCTCAACGACATCGCCACCGAGGCGGGCAAGATCGCGGGCGCCGCGCAGAAGCGGGTGGTGGGCGGCGGCGCCGTACTGCACCACGTGACGATGGCGTACGACATCGACGCCGACAAGATGCTCGAAGTCCTGCGCATCGGCAGGGAGAAGCTCTCGGACAAGGGCACGGCCAGCGCGAAGAAGCGGGTGGATCCGCTGCGCCGGCAGACGGGGCTGGCGCGTGAGGCGGTCATCGAGCGGATGATCGGGTCCTTCCGGGGCCGGTACGGCCTCACGGAGGGCAAGGTGACGGACGAGGAGATGGCGCGGGCGCGGGAGTTGGCGGAGACCAAGTTCGGCACGACGGAGTGGACGGCCCGGGTGCCGTGACGCGCTCGCACATGGCGGTCAGTCCGGTGCCCTCGGAGCCGTCCCCGATGCGGGAGGTGACGTCCCGGGTCCGGGAGGTGCTGTCCGGGGCGGGATTCGCGGACGTGGCCGTGAACGCCGTTACGCGACCGGCCTGTTGGGGGCCGGGCGCCGGGGTGTGGATCGTCACCGCCCGGCGCCCTTGAGAGCGACCCGGCTCAGCTGTTCAGGGCGGGGATGATCTCGGAGCCGTACGTGTCGATCGTCCGCTCCTTCGCGTCGTGCATGTTGTAGACGGCGAACTGGTCGACGCCCAGGGCCCGTAGCGTCCTCAGCTTCTCGATGTGCGCCTCGGCAGGCCCGAGCAGGCAGAAGCGGTCCACGATGTCGTCGGGCACGAAGTCCGTGGACGGGTTCCCGGCGCGGCCGTGGTGGCTGTAGTCGTAACCCTCGCGCTGTTTGATGTACGTGGTGAGGGCGTCGGGTACCAGGTCGGAGTGCTCGCCGTAGCGGCTGACCAGATCGGCGACATGGTTGCCGACCATGCCGCCGAACCACCGGCACTGGTCGCGCGCGTGGCCGAGGTCGTCGCCGACGTACGCGGGGGCGGCGACGCAGATGGTGACGGAGTCCGGGTCGCGTCCGGCGTCGGAGGCGGCGGTGCGGACGGCGTTGACCATGGTCTCGGTGAGATACGGGTCGGCGAGCTGGAGGATGAAGCCGTCGGCCCGCTCACCGGCCATCGCCAGGGCCTTCGGCCCGTACGCGGCCATCCACACCGGCAGCTTCCCGTCCCGCACCCAGGGCAGCCGCAGCGGCTTGCCGTCCACCAACGCCTCGCGCCCCTCGGCGAGTTCACGGATGACGTCGATGGCCTCGCCGAGCCGGGCGAGGGTGTTGGGCGCGCGGCCCGCGACGCGCATCGCGGAGTCGCCGCGGCCGATGCCGCAGACGGTGCGGTTGCCGTACATCTCGTTGAGCGTGGCGAAGGTGGACGCGGTCACCTCCCAGGTCCGGGTGCCCGGGTTGGTGACCATCGGGCCGACGATCAGCTTCGTGGTGTGCTCCAGGATCCGGCTGTAGATCACGAACGGCTCCTGCCACAGCACGGCGGAGTCGAAGGTCCAGCCGTAGCGGAAGCCGTTGCGCTCGGCGCGCCGCATGAGGCCGACGACCGCCGAGGCCGGCGGGTCGGTCTGGAGGACGAGTCCGAAGTCCATGGCGGGCCACTCCCAACTTTCAGGTGAGGTACTGACAGGTGGCGCGGGGGGTGTAACTGCCGTGCCCCGCGCGGCCGGTGTACTTCCGGCCGTCGATGACGAGTTCACCGCGCGACAGGACGGTCTCGACCTGTCCGGTGATCCGCTTCCCCTCGTACACCGAGTAGTCGACGTCCATGTGGTGGGTCTCGGCGGACAGGGTCTGCTCGGCGTGCGGGTCGTAGATGACGATGTCGGCGTCGGCGCCGGGCGCGATGGTGCCCTTCTTCGGGTAGAGGCCGAACATCCTGGCCGGGGTCGCGCAGGCGATCTCGATCCAGCGGCGCCGGCTGATGTGCCCGTCCACGACGGCCTGGTGGAGCAGGTCCATCCGGTGTTCCACGCCCGGCAGCCCGTTGGGGATCTTGGAGAAGTCGCCGCGGCCCATCTCCTTCTGCCCGGTGAAGCAGAACGGGCAGTGGTCGGTGGAGACGACCTGGAGGTCGTTGGTGCGCAGCCCGCGCCAGAGCGCGGCCTGGTGCTCACGGGGCCGCAGCGGGGTCGAGCAGACGTACTTGGCGCCCTCGAAGTCCGGCTCGGCGAGATTGTCGGTGGACAGGAAGAGGTACTGCGGGCAGGTCTCGCCGAAGACGGGCAGTCCCTTGTCGCGGGCGGCGGCCAGCTCGGCGACGGCCTCCTCGGCGGAGACGTGCACGACATACAGGGGCGCCTCGGCGACGCGCGCGAGCTGGATCGCGCGGTGTGTCGCCTCGGCCTCCAGCAGGACCTTGCGTACCTCTCCGTGGTAGCGCGGATCGGTGCGTCCGGCGGCCAGGGCCTGCTCCACGAGTACGTCGATGGCGATGCCGTTCTCGGCGTGCATCATGATCAACCCCCCGTTGTGGGAGGCCCGTTGCATGGCGCGCAGGATCTTGCCGTCGTCGCTGTAGAACACGCCGGGGTAGGCCATGAACAGCTTGAAGGAGGTGATGCCCTCCTGGACGAGGAGGTCCATCTCCTTGAGGGAGTGCTCGTTGACGTCGGCGAGGATCATATGGAAGCCGTAGTCGATGGCGCAGTTGCCGTCCGCCTTCGCGTACCAGGCGTCGAGCCCTTCGCGCAGTGCCTGGCCGGGCGACTGGATGGCGAAGTCCACGATGGTCGTGGTGCCGCCCCAGGCGGCGGCGCGGGTGCCGGTCTCGAAGGTGTCGGCGGCGAATGTCCCGCCGAACGGCATCTCCATGTGCGTATGGCCGTCGACGCCGCCGGGGATGACGTACTTGTTCGTGGCGTCGATGACCCGGTCGGCGGTCCAACTCGCGGCGACGTCGGAGCCGTTCGAGGCCAGGGCGACGATCCGGCCGTCCTCGGTCAGTACGTCGGCGTGGACTTCGTCGGCGGCGGTGATGACCAGACCGCCCCGGACGAGCGTGCGATTACTCATGACGTGGGCTCCGTGACGTGACTCGACGTGGCTGAGGGAGCTGAGGGAGCTGAGGGACCTGTGGAAGCTGCGGGAGCTGAGGAGTTGAGCGGGCTGCCGAGGCGCTGTCCGCCGCCGCCGCACGCGCCCCTGCCGGGACCGTGCGGCGGCCGTGGCTGAACTAGACGCTGTTCAGGGCGCGTTCGAGGATCGCCGCGCCCTCCTCGGCCTCGGCGACGGTGAGGGAGAGCGGAGGGGCGATGCGCAGCACGCTGGTGTCGTGGCCGCCGCCCTTGCCGATCAGCAGACCGCCCTCGCGCGCCGCCTCGGTCACCGCCGCGGCTGCCTGCGGGTCGGCCTCGTCGGTGCCGGGCTTCACCAGCTCGATGCCGATCATCAGGCCGCGTCCGCGCACCTCCCGTACGGCGGGAACGGCGGCCCCCACCGCGCGCAGCCGCTCGATCAGCAGACCGCCGACGCGGCGCGCGTTGCCGGGGAGGTCGTGTTCGAGCAGGTAGGCGAGGTTGGCGACGCCCGCCGCCATCGTGACCGGGCTGCCGCCGAAGGTCGAGATGGAGTTGGTGTCCAGGCAGTTCATGACCTCGGCGCGGGCGACGACACCGCCGATGGACATGCCGTTGCCGATGCCCTTGGCGAAGGTGAGGATGTCCGGCGGCCCGTTCTCGGCGTGCGCCTGCCAGCCCCAGAAGTGCTCGCCGGTACGGCCCCAGCCGGTCTGCACCTCGTCGCTGATCCACAGGATGCCGTGCCGGTGGAGCACTTCGCGGAACGCGGCGTACAGCCCGTCCGGCGGTGAGGTGAAACCGCCGACGCCCTGGATCGGTTCGGCGATCAGCGCGGCGGGCGCGCGGGTGTGCCCGAGCAGGTCCTCCAGGTCGGCGACGCACGCGGCGATGAACTCGGCGTCGGACAGGTGCGCGTACGGCCCCCGGGTGCGGACGCCGCCGTGCACGTACAGCGTCTGGAGCGGCGAGAGACTCGTCGGGGACCAACCGCTGTTGCCGGTGATGGAGACGGCGGAGAACGAGCGGCCGTGGTAGCTGTTGCGCATCGCGAGGATCTGGTTGGAGCGGCGGTACGCGGTCGCCAGGAGCAGGGCCGTGTCGTTGGCCTCGGTGCCGGAGGTGGTGACGAAGACCCGCGCGTCCGGGATGCCGGAGAGGGCGGCGACGCGCTCGGCGAATTCCACCATGGGGCGGTTGAGGTAGAGCGTGGACGAGTGGATGATCCGCCCGGCCTGCTCGCTGACCGCCTTGGTGACCTCGGGGAGGGCGTGGGCGGTCATGGTGGTGAGGATGCCGCCGAAGAAGTCGAGATAGCGGTTGCCTTCGGCGTCCCAGACGTGCCGGCCCTCGCCGTGGGTGAGTTCGATGGGGCGCCGGTAGTAGAGGGCCAGCCAGTCGGGCAGGACGGCTCGGTGCCGGCCGTGCAGGTCGGTGGCGGGCAGGCTGACCGGGGCGGCGTGGGAGGGGGCGGCGGCCTGGCCGGCGGCGGGATTCGCGGGTGCCTCGGTCACGGCTGCACCAGCCCCTCGTAGGCGTCGGGCCGGCGGTCGCGGTAGAACGCCCACTGCTGGCGCACCTCTTCGATAAGGCCGAAGTCCAGGTCCCTGACGACCAGTTCCTCCGTCTTGTCGCTGGCGGTCTCGCCGACGAACTGGCCGCGCGGGTCGACGAAGTACGACGTCCCGTAGAAGTCGTTGTCGCCGTACTCCTCCTGGCCGACCCGGTTGATCGCGGCGACGAAGTACTCGTTGGCGACGGCGGCGGCGGGCTGTTCCAGCTGCCACAGATAGCTGGAGAGACCGCGTGAGGTGGCCGAGGGGTTGTAGACCAGTTCGGCGCCGTTCAGGCCGAGTTGGCGCCAGCCCTCCGGGAAGTGCCGGTCGTAGCAGATGTATACGCCGATCTTGCCGACGGCGGTGTCGAAGACGGGCCAGCCCGCGTTGCCCGGCTTGAAGTAGTACTTCTCCCAGAAGCCCTTGACCTGCGGGATGTGGTGCTTGCGGTACTTGCCGAGGTACGAGCCGTCGGCGTCGATCACGGCGGCGGTGTTGTAGTAGAACCCGGACTGCTCGACCTCGAACACCGGCACCACGACGACCATTCCGGTCTCGCGGGCGAGGTCCCGCATCCGGGTCACGGTCGGCCCGTCGGGGACCGCCTCCGCCCACCGGTAGTGCTCGGGCTCCTGCACCTGGCAGAAGTAGGGGGCGTTGAACACCTCCTGGAAACCGATGACCTTGGCGCCTTGCCGGGCCGCCTCGCGGGCGTGCTCCTCATGCTTGGCGATCATGGATTCGGTGTCGCCGGTCCAGGTCGCCTGGACGAGTGCGGCGCGTACGACTCTGGCCACGAGCTGCTCCTTCGGCGGAAGATCGAGCGTTCTCCGAGCAATTTCCGGGCGATGTCCGGGGCCTCCTCGACGTGCTCGCCGAAGAGCTTTCCGGGCACTTTCTACGCCCGTAGATAGGGTGCGTAGGAGGAGAACCTAAGCCCGCCGTCCCACGGGGGCAAGACCATCGCTGTTAAGCCGCAGAGTCGATCATGATTCGCACCCGGCCGGTCCACAGAACGCCCGGGACCGGTCGGGAACGGGCGCCACCCCGGTCAGACGCCGCCGATCCCCGCGCTCCGCAGCGCACGGGCGAGATCGCGCTCGTTGGTGGTGGAGACGGCCCGGGAGGCTTCCAGCAGTGGCGGGACCAGCCTGGCCGGGTCCACCGCCGCGATCCGCGCCGCGTCCTCGGGCGTACGGGCCCGGACGAAGGCTCCGAGGAGTGCCTGGACCTCCTGGGCGCGGCCCGCGTCGCCGAGTGCGGAGACCACCTCGGCGATGTCCTCGGCGGACCGGGATATGCCCTGGCGCAGCAGCACACCGCAGTCCGCGTCGCGCCCCGCCATGGCGAGCGCGCTCGCCGCGGCGGCGAACCGGTCGGGCGGCAGCGACGACACCTCCCACAGCACCGAGGCCCAGTCCGCGCCCAGTTCGGCGCGGTGCAGTTCGGCGGCGAGGAACGGCAGTTGCTCGGCGGGGCCGGCGGCGGCCTCGTACAGCACGACGTGCGCCTCGCCGCTGCGGCCGGCCGCCCGCAGCCGTACGAGCACGGCGACGGTGTCGAGCGCGGCGCGGCGCGCCTCGGACTGCTGCCGGGTCATGCCGCCGTCGGGGTCCCCCTCGCGGGTCTTGCCGGAGCCCGACACACCGCCGAAGCGGGCGCCGCGCGGCGCCGTGGTGGCGGCGGGCGGGGTGAGCGTCGTGGCCGACGGTTCGACGGCATCGGTGAAGGCGTAGCGCGCGCCCCGCTGTTTGCGGAGCTTGCGGCGCTGGCCGGGCACCTGCGCCATCTCCTGTGAATCGTCCGGGCGGACGGCGGGGTTGGCGCCCGAGTCGCCCATGTCGTCCGTGCCTGCCGTGCCTGCCGTGCCTGCCGTGCCCCGGCGGCTGTCCGGGCCGCCCCAGCCCTCGGACGTACGTCTGCCGTCGGCGCCGTCGCCCGGTCCCCTCTCGCCGCCCCGGCCGGGCTCCGGCCGGAACCACTCCTCGGGCGCGGTGGGCCGGCCACCGTCGGAACGGCCGAAAACCGACTGGTCGTCAACCACCGGCTCCTCGGCCCGGTACCACCCGTCGGCCGCCGTGGGCCTCGCCTCCGGCGAGCCGTACTCCGGGGCGGGCGCGGCGTGCGCGGGCGAGGGCGAGCGCGGGGCGGGTGAGCCGTGCGCGCCGTGGCCGGGGTGCGAGGCAGCCGCGTCCGCCGGCTCGCCGACGGCGGCGAGACGTTCGCGCAGTTCGGAACAGCGGGCCGTGGCGCGCGCGTAGTCGTCGCGGACCCAGGCCAGGTCGTACTCCAACTGGTCCGCCTCGGGTGAGCCCTCGGCGACCGTCCGTAGGCGGCGCATCACCTCGTCGGCGCGGCCCGCCGCCGTGGCTTGTTCCCGCTGCATCAGCCCGAGCCGCTCGCGGAGCGCGTCGAGGCCGCCGGGAAGCCGGTCGTGCGCGGCGGCGGACGCGGCGTGCAGTCTGCCCGCGCGGGCCGTCTCACGGTCGACCGGCCGGTTCTCATGGCTCGCGGCGAGATCGTGGAGCAGTGACTCGACCACGTCCCACGGCGGCACCTCGGCGCCGTCGAGACAGGCCCTGAGCCCTTCGGGATCGCGCTGCCTGAACACCGCGTACCAGCCGCCGTCCGGGTCGAGGAGCCCCGTCATCCCGCGGAAGTACCGCGCGAAAGCCCCGATCTCCGCCGGAAGTTCTTGCCTTGTCATCGCTGTCTTTTCCGCCCCTGCCCTGCTGCGCACTGCCGTGAGGGAACCGTCCGGCCCGCCGGCATGAAACCGCAGCCGTGTTACGTGACGGCTACGCGGGATTGTCGCGCACGGTGCGGTGCGATCACGTCAAGTATGGCTTCAGCGAGTGGTCGACGTCACGTTTCCCAGGAAAAGAACTGGTTACGGGTCAAGGTTGTTTCACAAGTCGGCGCGCCGACGAGGCGTCAGAAAGTCACCACGATTCCGGTGTGCATCCGCTTGCCGCGCCGTACGAGCGCGGCCGGCTTCTCGACGAACCAGAACTGCCAGGTGTACTTGCGGGCCAGGAGTCTGTTGACACGGGCGACCTCGTCGCCCTCCAGCAGCCGGGCGGTCCCCTCGGCGCTCGCCGCGCCCGGCGCGATGCGCCCGCGCACGTCGCAGGCGGTCACGACGACACGGCTGTTGGCGCGGAGCCGCTTGACCTTCCAGGAGTCGCTGCGGGTCCAGATGTACAACTCGCCGTTGTCCACGGCGTGCCAGACCGGGGTGTCGACCCCGCTGCCGTCCTTGCGGTAGGTGGTGAGGCTGACATAGCGGCTGCGTTCGAGCGCGTCGAGAGTCACGCCCGCGAGCCTACGCCGCGGCCGGGCTCCTGGAATCGATTCCTCCGGCCACCGTGGACGCGCCCGCCGACGAGGGGTGCGCGGGCAGACCCTCGGCGGCCGACGGCGAGCAGGCCGCGGCGATCTCGTCCATCGACAGCCCCAGGGCCCCGGCCAGCGCCGCGACGGTGAAGAAGGCCGGTGTCGGGGCGCGGCCGGTCTCGATCTTGCGCAGCGTCTCGGGCGAGAGCCCGGCGACGGCCGCGATCTCGACCATGCTCCGCGAGCCGCGCGCCTCGCGGAGCAACCGGCCCAGCCGCTCGCCGCGCTCACGCTCTTCGGGGGTCAGGGGGCTGCGTACCATGCCGTCATTGTAATACCGTCCCTCACCGGCATAACCGTTGGCCTTGAACGGCGATGGGCGGCGAGGGACGGCGAGGGGCGGTTACGGACGGCTACGGGCGCGCGTGCGGGTTCGGGCGCACCACCATCGCCGAGCCGCCGCCCCTGCGGTCCTTCTCCGCCGCCGCCAGCCAGCGGCCGTCCGGCAGCCGCTGGACGCCGGTCGTGGCACCGATCTCCGGGTTCTTGGTGAACGCGTGCCCCAGCGCTTCGAGTCGGGCGCGCAGCGGGCTGTCGTACAGACCCGGCTCCAGCTCCGTCGTCGCGGAGTTCCGCTGGCTCGCGCGCGGCGCGGCGATCGCGTCGACCAGCGGCAGACCCCGGTCCAGATGGCCGGTCAGGGTCTGGAGGACGGTCGTGATGATCGTCGCGCCGCCCGGCGAACCGAGCGCCAGCAGCGGCCGGTCACGGTCGTCGAGCACGATCGTCGGGGAGATGGACGACCTCGGCCGCTTGCCGGGACCGGGCAGGTTCGGGTCGTGGACGGCGGGGTTCGCCGGGGCGAACGAGAAGTCCGTCAGCTCGTTGTTGAGGAGGAAGCCCCGCCCGGGAACGGTGATGCCGCTGCCGCCGGTCGACTCGATCGTCAGCGTGTACGCGACGACGTTGCCCCACTTGTCGGCGGCCGTCAGATGGGTGGTGTTCTCCCCCTCGTACGTCGTCGGCGCCGCCGTGCCGCCCGCCGCGCAGGGCACCGGGTTCGACGGGTCACCGGGCGCCAGCGGGCTCTTGAGCGCCACGTCGTCCTTGATGAGGCACTCGCGCGAGTCGGCGAAGCGCTGCGACAGCAGGCCCTTGGTGGGAACGGACTCGAAGGCGGGGTCGCCGAGCCAGCGCCCCCGGTCGGCGAACGCGATCCGGCTCGCCTCGATGAAGCGGTGCAGATACTTCTCCTGCGACGCCTCGGAGAGGTCGGTGCGCTCCAGGATGTTGAGCGCCTCGCCGACGCTCGTACCGCCGGAGGACGACGGCGCCATGCCGTACACGTCGAGCCCCCGGTAGGAGATCTTCGTCGGCGCCGGCCGCTTGGTCCGGTACGCGGCCAGGTCGCCGGTCGTCAGATCGCCCGGCCGCACCTTGCGGGTGGCGGCCGGGTCGACGGGCGGGGTGCGGACGGTGCGCACGATGTCGCGGGCCAGCTCGCCCCCGTACAGCGCCTCGGTGCCGTGCCGGCCCAGTTCCGCGTACGTACGCGCCAGGTCGGGGTTCTTGAACACCGAGCCGGTGACCGGGAGTTCACCGCCCGGCAGGAACAGCTCGGCGGAGGCCGGGAAGTCGGCGAACCGGGCCTGGTTGGACTCGGTCTGGGAGCGGAATGTCGCGTCGACGGTGAAGCCGTCCTTCGCGAGGCGTTCGGCGGGCTTCAGCAACCGCCGCAGGGAGGTGCTTCCCCAGGAGTCGAGCGCCCGCTCCCAGGTCGCCGGGGTGCCGGGCGTACCGACACCGAGTCCGCTCGTGACGCCCTCGGCGAAGGGGATCGGCTTGCCGTCCTCCTGGAAGAGGGTGGCGTCGGCGGAGCGGGGGGCGGTCTCGCGGCCGTCGATGGTGTGGACGGAGCGGGACTTGGCGTCGTAGTAGACGAAGTAGCCGCCCCCGCCGATGCCGGCCGAGTAGGGCTCGGTGACGCCGAGCGCGGCGGCGGTCGCCACCGCCGCGTCCACGGCGTTGCCGCCGTCCCGCAGCACCTGGATGCCGGCGGCCGAGGCGTCCTTGTCGACGCTGGAGACGGCACCGCCGTGGCCGACGGCGACCGGCGATTTGGCGGGAGTCCTGTCGGGTGTCTTCGCCGGTGGGGCCTGGGCGGGCGCGGACGGCGGCGCCGCGGCACCCACCGACAGCATGGCGGCGGCAAGCGCCACGATCGAGATGTTGCGTACGGCGAGGCGGTGCATCTGTACCTCCGGTGGGCGTCCGTCAGCGGAGCGTAGCCTCAGCACTCGTGCCCCGCCAGAAGCACTTGCCCCGAAGTCCGGGCGGGATGTCCGTCGCGGCGCGGTCCCGCTAAAGTGCGCGCCCATGACTGACGACGTACGCAACATCGTTCTCGGGGTGCTCGCCGCCGGTATCTGTGTGTGTCTCGGCTGGGTCGCCCGCACCTATCTCTGGCGCCGCAAACTCCGCAGGAAGCAGGCGTTCTTCGGACTGCCCGGAAACTCCGAGTGTCTGCTGGTCGTCAACCGTGAGGCGGGCGGCGACGGCGCCGTCCACCGTCATGACGTCTTCGCGCTGCTGGAGATGTCCGCGCTGATCAAGGACTGCGGCGCGCACGCGCAGATAGTCCAGCACGACTCGGCGCAGCAGGGATTCGGGGAGCGTACGGAGTTCTGCCTCGGCGGCCCCGCGTCGAACCGCCGGATGGCCGCCCATCTCTCCTCGCTGCTGCCCGGCGTCAAGATCAACACGGATCCGGATCCGGGCCCGGACCGCGGGGCCTTCCAGATCGGCACCGAGCGCTACCGCGCGGAGCCGGGTGTCGCGGAGTACGTGATCCTGGCGCGGCTGACGGCGGGGCAGGATTCCCGACCGGTCTTCCTCTTCTGCGGACAGCGGGCCATCACCAACCAGGCGGCCTCGCGCTATCTGGCCAGGCACCACGAGAAGCTGGCGCGCAAGCACGGCCGGGACTCGTTCTGTCTGCTGCTGAAGGTGGTCAACTCGCAGGCGTACGGCCCCGATGTGGTCGAGCTGGTCGCCGATGTCACCAAGGCGGCGCAGGAGGCCGCGCCGGCCGTACGCGCCTCGCACCGGGCGAAGAGCTGACCCCGGCGGGCGAGGGCGGTCGAGCGGGGCGCGGATACGGAAGTGCGGATACGGAAGCGGATACGAAAGAGAGCGGCACCCTCGTCGTACATCGCGACGACGCGGGCCCGCTCCGGGGCGGACACGGCCCTCCCGGCGCGCAGCTGACCTTCTCCCCGGCCACGCCCGACCCTTGGTGCCTGTCGGTCCCGCGGTGCGAGAAGTGATCTCCGGCTGCTGCCGGCGGGACCTCCCGCGAGAAGCGGGAGGCGGGCCATGTCCCTTGAGCTACCGCGCCTCGGGCGGCGGCGGGACCATCCCCGCGTGCGCGGAGCACGGCGGACGCGTACGGACTCCCGGGGGATGCCCGAGGCCGGCGCGGCGTCCGTGGCCGCTGCCGGCCAAGCCACCGCCACCGTGGGGATGAACGGCAAATCGTAGTCCAGATCCGGCGCGATGAGCTCGCCCGCGTACCCGAACTCCCGGACCGGGGGATCCGGTCGGGGGTCCCTGGCCCCGTCGTGGAATCGGCTGCGGCTCCCGCCGCGGACTGCCCGTCGGACCGTGGTCGACGGCCATACGCTGCCCTCCCCGTTCTCGGCTCTGTCGAGGTCAGCGCAAACTATCCAGCCCGCCAAGGGACTTCACACCCGACACGCATAAATCGGGCATAAGCCGTATTAACGTCCAGGAGGTATGT
Source organism: Streptomyces sp. NPDC006643 (assembly GCF_042870175.1). NCBI lineage: Bacteria > Bacillati > Actinomycetota > Actinomycetes > Kitasatosporales > Streptomycetaceae > Streptomyces > Streptomyces sp. NPDC006643. Next base: position 332,682 of record NZ_JBIAHA010000002.1, read on the forward strand.
CCGGCGTACGGCCGGCGCTCAGGCCTCGGCCGCCTCCGCGTACACCTGCGACAGCTCGGGCGCGCCACTGACGGCCCAGTCGAGGCCGGCCTCCACTACCTGGATCTCGCGGCCGGAGACAAGGCGCACGACGGGGTGACCGCCGGGCCAGATGTGCCAGGCCGCGCCTTCGACCGTACGCACGATGACCGTACCGAGATAGAGCCCCGCGTCGTTGCCCAGCCAGGGCAGCTCCTCCGGGTCGTCGCGCCAGTGCGGAGGCAGTTGGTCGAGTGCCTCCAACGAGGCCGGGGAATCGTCCAGTTCGAGACCGGACTGCCCTGCCCGGACACGCAGCAGCTCGCACTCGGAGAGCAGTTCGGCCACACCCTCCGCGTCGCCCCCCACGACGGACGCCGACGAAACCCCCTCGTCAGCGCCATTCCGTTTGCGCCAGTTGTCCAAGAAAGGGATGTTCATACCACTCAGCCTGCCATTTCCCCGTACCCACGCACCTCAGGGCACGCGGGCGGTATCAGAGGCAGAATGCCCACGGCCCGGCCCGCCGATACCGGCCCCGCCTCAGCAACATCAGAGGTCGAGATCGACGACGACGGGGGCGTGGTCCGAAGCACCCTTGCCCTTGCGCTCCTCACGGTCGACATAACTGTCCTTGACGGCAGCGGTGAAGGGCCCGTTGCCGTAGACGAGGTCGATCCGCATACCCCGGTTCTTCGGGAACCGAAGCTCGCGGTAGTCCCAGAAAGTGTACGGCTGGTCGTACTTGAGCGGTCGCGGCATCACGTCGGACAGACCGCCCGCGCGGAGCGCGGCCAGCGCGTCGCGCTCGGCGGGGGTGACATGGGTGGCGCCCTCGAAGAGCGCCGGGTCCCACACGTCCTGGTCGGTCGGCGCGACGTTGAAGTCACCGAGCACCGCGAACGGCCGGTCCCCCGCGCTGTCCTCGGCCACCGCCACCCGCAGCGCCTCCAGCCAGCGGAGCTTGTACGCGTAGTGGTCGTGCGTGACCTCACGGCCGTTGGGCACATACACCGACCAGACGCGGGCGCCGCCGCAGGTCGCGGAGATGGCGCGCGGCTCCTCGACGCCCTCGTACTCCGGGCCGCCGGGCAGGCCCTTGACGATGTCGTCGAGACCGACGCGGGAGATCAGCGCCACCCCGTTCCACCTGCCGGTGGCGTTGACCGCGGCCTCGTAACCCAGCTCGCGCAGGGCGTCGGACGGGAACTGCTCCAGGGTGCTCTTGGTCTCCTGGACGCACAGCACGTCCGTGCCCGTGGTCTCCAGCCAGGCCAGCAGCCGGGGCAGCCGGGCAGTGATCGAATTGACGTTCCAGGTGGCGATGCGCATGGACCACAGCCTATCCGCGAGGTCTGACAGTCATCGTCCGAGCCGTCACAGTTCGGTGCTCTCGCCGGGGTCCAGCCGGGCGTGGCCGGAGCCGCCGAGGCGGCCGACATGGCCGTCGTACATCGGCAGCGCCAGTTCGGTCAGCAGGGCGTCGTGGATGTCGAAGGTCCGGTGCGGCTTGACCTCGCGTACATAGTCGATCACCTCGGAGATCTTGTTCCACGGCGCGTGCACCGGGAGCATCAGCGTCTCCACGGGCCGGTCCGGGACGGTGAACGCGTCGCCGGGGTGGAACAGTGAACCGTCCACCAGATAGCCCACGTTGGTGACCTGCGGCAGATCGGGATGGATCACCGCGTGGAGTTCGCCGTGCACAGTCACGTCGAAGCCGGCCGCCGTGAAGGTGTCGCCGTGCCCCACCGTGTGCACCCGCCCCGGAAAGGCGGCCGACAGCTGGTCGGCGACGCTGCGCAGGGTCCAGATCTCGGTGGCGGGGTCCGCTTCGAGGGCGGCCCGCAGCCGGCCCTCCTCGAAGTGGTCGGGGTGCTCGTGCGTGACGAGGACGGCCTCGGCGCCGAGCGCCGCGTCCTGCTCACTGAAGACGCCGGGGTCGACGACGAGCGTCCGCCCGTCCTTCTCCAGCCGGACACAGGCATGGGACTTCTTGGTGAGCTTCACCGGGACCACCTTTCCTGGGCGCTGCTTCCCCCCAATGGTCGACACCCGCCGCCACGACGGCAAACGGGGCGCCGGACACGCCCTAGGCGTCGGGAGTGGTCTCCTCCTGGACGACCGCGCCGACGACGCGGAACGCCGCGTTCGCCGCCGGGAAGCCGCAGTAGACGGCCGCCTGAATGAGCACTTCCTTGATCTCGGCCGGGGTCAGGCCGTTGCGCAGGGCGGCCCTGGTCTCGACGGCGAGTTCGTCGAGATGACCACCGGCGACGAGCGCCGTCAGCGTCACACAGCTGCGGCTGCGGCGGTCCAGGCCGCCCCTGTTCCACACCTCGCCCCAGGCGTAGCGGGTGAGGAGTTCCTGGAAGTCGCCGCCGAAGCCGGCGGTCTCGGCCAGGACCTGGTCGACGTGGGCGTCACCGACGACCTCCCTGCGGATCCGCAGGCCCGCCTCGTAAGGATCCGGGCGTACGGCGGTCACGGCCTGCGGCTGCTCGGCGGAGGCGATGGCGGCGACCGGGGCGGTCATCGGCGACAGGGTCGGCGGCCCCGCCGGCGCCCCCGGACCCGGATAGGTGGCCCAGTCGGGCAGCACCGTGATGCCGGTCGAGGTGTCGGACGGGTTCTGCCAGGCGGTGGAGAAGTGGCGTATGAGCAGGTCGGTGACGGCGGCGGGCTGCTCGACGGGCGCCAGGTGCGAGGCTCCGGGCACGAGCGCGAGACGGGCGTCCGGTATCCCGGCGACCAGCGTGCGGGCCTCGGCGGGGCCGGTGACCTTGTCCTCGGCGCCGACCAGGACGAGCGTCGGCACACCGATACGGCCCAGCTCCGCCCGTACGTCGAAGGCGGCGAGCGCCTCGCAGGCGGCTATGTAGCACCCGGGGTCGGTCGTACGGACCATCTGGACCGCCCACTCGACGATCGCGGGCTGGGCGGCGGCGAAACCGGCCGTGAACCAGCGCTCGGGCGCCGCACGGGCCATCGGGTCGAGACCGTTCGTACGGACGATGACGCCGCGCTGGCGGAACTCGTCGGCCGTACCGAACCGCGGCGAGGACGCCACCAGCGCGAGCGAGGCGATCCGGTCGGGGCGGCGCAGCGCCAGTTCCGCGCCGATCGCGCCGCCGATGGAGCAGCCGACATAGCCGAAGCGCTGCACGCCGAGTCCGTCGAGCGTGGCCAGGAGCCGGTCCGCGAGTTCGGGAACACCGGTGGCGGGGTGGGCGGGGGCGCCGCCGTGGCCGGGGAGGTCGAACCGGAGCACCCGCCAGTGCTTGGCCAGTTCGGGGGTCTGGCGATCCCACATGTGCCAGGTCGTTCCGAGGGACGGCCCGATCACCAGGATCGGCGCGTCTTCCGGCCCGTCAAACCGGTATTGCAGGGTCTTGGTCGTCGTCTCGCTCACCCGCTCACGCTCCCATATCCCACGATCCGCGTCGGGAGGGGGTTGGGCACACTCGCCAGACCTCCACATCCGGCCGGCCGGGCGTGTCGGCCCGGCCGGCGGCGGGTGTCGGGTGCGGCGGCGGACGTCAGAAGGCGGGGCGGAGCCGGGGCGGAGCCGGGGCGGTCGTCCGGTGTGGCTCACGGAGTGGTCGTGGAGACCACGTACACGCGGGGCATCGCCGGGTCGCTCAGGTCGACGGTGATGTCCTGGGTGGGCCGTGGGTCCTTCTGTTTGTGCGTGGTGCCCGACCACACGCGGGTGGGGATGAAGTTCCAGCCCACGGTGCGCGCGTCGCGGGGGGCGATGGTGACTTTGCCCTCCGTCAGCGCGGAGCGGTGCGTGCCCAGCTCGGTGAGGAAGGTGTCGAGCCGGCCGGACGTCACGTTGAACTGCACATACAGCCGGCTGGACTTCCAGTTGCTGGTCTCGTAGTAGCGCACGTGTGTGGCGCGCCCGGGGATCGGCACCTCGAAGACCCGCTGCTTCATCCGGGACGGTACGGCGTCCACGAGGCCGGTCGCCGAGGACTCCAGCTCCTTGTCGAGACCGCTGCGCCTGCTCTGGCCGGCCGAGATCACCAGATAACCGGCGGGGATGCCGATGAGCAGCACGATCACTATCGCCGTCACCCACCGGCGGCGGACCATATGGCGGTGGTTCTCCGGCGGCTTCTGCATCGTCTCAGGGGACTTCGACTGATGGGGCACGGTCATGAGGGGGGTTCCTGGCTGGTGCGGGGGGCGCGGCTGGGGCTCGTACGGGGTTCTCGGGGCGGCTCCGGTGCTTCGGGGCCCTCCGGTGCTTGGCGCGTCTGCGTCTCGGGCTTCGGCTCCCTCGCGGGCTCCGACTCCGGCTCCGGCTCCGCCGCCGTGGCGGACTCCTGCCGTTCGCGCACCGCCGCCGCGCGGGACTCCTCGGCCTCGCGCAGCTCCTGCTCCTCGCGCAGGTCCTGCGGCATCCGGCCGGTGCGGATCGCCTCCGCGTACAGCTCGTACTTCTCGTACCGCTCAAGCCTGCGGCGGTTCGCCCGGCGGAAGCGGCGCGCGACGAGCCTGGAGAGGTCGGCCGCGCCGACCATGCCCGCCTCGGGGCCCAGCTGCGCCTTGGCGATACGGGCCTCCGGCCGGTACCCGCGCCCGGTGAGCTGGCGGCGGAAGGCTTCTCGCGCGGGGCCGATCAGTAGATCGTCCGCCGCGCTGACGCCGCCGCCGATGACGAAGCAGGAGGGGTCGAGCGCCGCCGCCAGATTCGCGATGCCGACGCCGAGCCACTGGCCGATCTCCTGGAGCAGTTCGACGCACATGGCGTCGCCCTCGCGGGCCAGCTCGGTGATCAGAGGTCCGGTGATGTCGGGGATATGGCCCTTGACGCGTTCGATGAGGTTGTACGCCACCGGCGAGTCGGCGGCGGCCAGTTCCCTGGCCTCCCTGACGAGCGCGTTGCCCGAGCTGTACTGCTCCCAGCAGCCCCGGTTGCCGCACGGGCAGCGGTGTCCGGCGGGCACGACCTGCATATGGCCGAACTCGCCCGCCACGCCGTACTTGCCGCGCTTGACCCGGCCGTCCTCCAGTATGGCGCCGCCGATACCGGTGCCGAGCGTGATCATGACGAGATGGTCCTCGCCGCGTCCGGCGCCGAAGCGCCACTCCGCCCAGGCTGCGGTGTTCGCGTCGTTGTCGACCATCACCGGGACGGCGAGCCGGGAGGAGATCGAGTCGCGCAGTGGTTCGTCGCGCCAGGCGAGATGCGGGGCGAAGAGGATCTTCGCGCGGTCCGCGTCCACCCAGCCGGCGGCGCCGATGCCGACGGCGTGCACGTCGTGGCGGTCGGACAGGTCCAGCACCAGCTCGACGATGGTGTCCTCGACGACCCGCGGGCTCTTGGACTTGTCCGGCGTCTCGGTGCGGATCTTCTCCAGGATGTTGCCGTCCGGGTCGACGACGCCGGCCATCACCTTCGTACCGCCGATGTCGATGCCGACGGTGGGCACGCGCGGCGCGGAGGCGTGCGAGCGGCGCTCGCGGGTGCCGACGGTCCGCAGGACGGTGGCGCGCGCGGAGCCGCGGTGGGTGAGGTCGCGGTAGGTGCTCATCGGACCGGCCCCCTCGTACGGGCCCGGCGGGCGGCTCCGATCGCGCCCGTACGGGCCCGGCGGGCGGCTCCGACCGCGCGGGGGGCGTCTCCCGTGGCCGAAGGGCTACGGGGCGGAGGGGGCGTGCCAGGCGCCGCGGGGCAGGCGGGACGTCTCAAACACGGCCTGGCGGAACGCGGCCTGGGTACTCGCACGTGTCGTGTCGTCCCTGCGGGTCGGGGGCTCGGCGCGCCGGGTGTCCGGGGCGTCGGCGGTGGACGGGGTGTCCACCGCCGCCGATTCTGCCATCCGGAAGGTGTCCAGGTCGGTCAGGGCTTGGCACTGCCGCCCGGCGGCTTCCCGTTTCCGTCCTCGTCCACCGGATGCCCCCCGCCGTCCACCGGACGGCCACCGAGATGGGCCGGGGCGGGGGCCTTCGCCAGTTCGTGGCTCAGCTCCTCCAGCTCCGAGCCGCCCGCCATCTGGCGGGTCAGCTCGTCCAGCGTGATCGATTCCCTGGTGTGGCTGCCGGCCATGACACCACGCTTGAGCAGGACGAAGCGGTTGCCGACGAGATAGGCGTGGTGCGGGTTGTGGGTGATCAGGACGACGCCGAGCCCCGCGTCACGGGCGGCGGCCACGTACTTCAGTACGACTCCGGACTGCTTCACGCCGAGCGCGGCGGTCGGCTCGTCCAGGACGAGGACCTTCGCGCCGAAGTGGACGGCGCGGGCGATGGCCACGCACTGCCGTTCGCCGCCGGACAGGGTCCCGATGGGCTGGTCGACGTCGCGCAGGTCGATCCCCATCCGCAGCAGTTCCTCACGGGTGGTGCGGCGCATCTGTTCGACGTCGAGGCGCTTGAAGGGGCCCTTGCCCTTCGTCGGTTCGGAGCCGAGGAAGAAGTTCCGCCAGACGGGCATCAGCGGTACGACGGCGAGGTCCTGGTAGACGGTGGCGATCCCCAGGTCGAGCGCCTCGCGCGGCGAGCCGAGCGTCGCCTGCTTGCCGTCGATGAGGAATTCGCCCGCGTCGTGCCGGTGCAGTCCCGCGATGATCTTGATGAGGGTGGACTTGCCCGCGCCGTTGTCGCCGAGGACGCAGGTGATCTCGCCGGCGTGCACCTCCAGCGAGACGCCTTCGAGAGCGCGGATGTTGCCGTAGTACTTACTGACGTCGTCCAGTTCCACGAGGGGTGTCGTGGTGGCCGTGCCGCCGCTGTGCGTGCCGGTCATCGGGTCGCCTCCGCGCGCTTGCGGACCCATGCGTTGAGCAGGGTGGCCAGAAGGAGCATCGCTCCGAGGAAGAACTTGAACCAGTCCGGGTTCCACTCCGCGTACACGATGCCCTTGCTGGTCATGCCGAAGATGAAGGCGCCGACGGCGGAGCCGATCGCCGAGCCGTAGCCGCCGGTGATCAGACAGCCGCCGATGACGGCGGCGATGATGTAGATCAGCTCGTTGCCGACGCCCTCGCCGGACTGGACGACGTCGAACGAGAAGAGCAGATGCTGGCCGGAGACCCAGGCGCAGAAGCCGACCCCCATGTAGAGGCCGATCTTCGTCAGCCGGACCGGGACGCCGACGGCGCGGGCGGCCTCGGCGTTGCCGCCGACCGCGAAGATCCAGTTGCCGAAGCGGGTACGGAGCAGGATCCAGGTCGCCAGCGCGACCAGCCCCGCCCACCAGAGAATGGTGACCTTCAACTCGACGCCGCCGAGGGTCAGTTCGGAGGCGAAGAGCTTACGCGCCGACTCGAAGCCCTCCATGTCGCCGATGCTCTTGGTCGACACGGTGTCGCTGATCAGCTTGGTCACACCGAGATTGAGGCCCGTCAGCATCAGGAAGGTGCCGAGGGTGATGATGAAGCTGGGCAGTTTCGTGCGCGTCAGCATGAAGCCGTTGAACACCCCGATGGCCAGGGTGACCAGCAGGGACACGAGGACGCCGACCCAGACGTTCGCCGTCATCTGGTAGCTGAACATCGAGGAGATCAGCGCCGAACTGGTCACCAGCACACCGGCGGACAGATCGAACTCGCCGCCGATCATCAGCAGCGCCACCGGCACCGCCATGATCCCGATCGTGGACGCCGCGTACAGGACGGTGCCGAAGCTGGACGTCTTCAGGAACGAGTCGGCGACGACCGAGAAGAAGAGGAACACCGCCACGGCGCCGACGACAGCGCCCAGTTCGGGCCTGCCGAGCAGCTTGCGCAGCACCGAGTCGCCGAGCAGCCGCTCGTCCCCCGCCGGGCCGCCGCCGCCCCCGCCGTCGCCCGGGCGGTCCTTCACTGGTGGTGCGGTTGTGGTCATCGGGTCCCTCGCTCCGCGTATTTCTCCAGCTCGGCGGCGTCCTGCTTGTTGATGATCTGCGGTCCGGTGAGGACCGGGAGCCCGCCGCCGAGTACGTCGGCGTTGTACTTGTAGAGCCAGAGCAGATCGACGGCCTCGTACCCCTGGAGATACGGCTGCTGATCGACGGCGAAGCCGAGCCGGCCCGCCTTGAGCGAGCCCGCGACCGCCTCGTTGAGGTCGAACGTGTCGATCTCGGCCTTGCTGCCCGCCGTCTCCTTGGCCTTGACGGCGGTGTCCGCGAAGGGCGCGCCGAGCGTCACGACGGCGTCGATGCTCTTGTCGGTCTGGAGCTTCGCCTCGATGGACGCCTGGACGTCGGGCATGTTGGTGCCGTCGACGTACAGATTCTGCATCGTGCCGTCGAAGGTCTTCTTCGCCCCCGCGCAGCGCTGCTCGTGGCCGACGTTGCCCTGCTCGTGCAGGACGCACAGGGCCTTCTTCCTGCCCCGCTTGTCCAGTTCGTCGCCGACGGCCTCACCGGCGATGGACTCGTCCTGGCCGATATGGGTGAGCGCGCCGAACTGCTTGGACTGCTCGGAGCCCGAGTTGACGGTGATCACCGGGATGCCGGCCTTGGCGGCCTTGGCGACGACGGCCTTCATCGCGTCGGGCTTGGCGAGCGTGACGATCAGCCCGTCGACGCCCTTGTCGATGTACGACTGGACGAGCTGCGCCTGCTGCTGGCCCTCGTCGCTCTTCGCGTACAGGAAGTCGATGTTGTCCTTGACCGCGGCCTCCTCGGCGCCCTTCTGGACGATGTCCCAGAAGGTGTCGCCGTCTCCCGAGTGGGTGACCATGGCGAACGTCCACTTGGGTGTGCTCACCGCGGCCCGCCCCCGGGCCTGGGCCTCCGCCGCCGCGGCCCGCTCCTCGGCGCGCTTGCCGCCGGTGCTGCTGCACCCCGCCAGGGTCGCCGCCCCGAGCACCACCGCGAGCACCGCGCCCGTCGCGCGTACCCCTGTCCGAACCCCACCGACCCTTGCCACGACGCCGTGCCCTTCTTGCCGTACTTCCCCACACCGCTGCCGGTGCCGCCGGGCGCGGCAGGTCCCGGCCCGGCGGCCCAAGTATCGGGCATGGGTGTACGGGGCATGGTCATCGGGTGCCACGGGCGGTGAACTTCTCCAGTGCCGGGACGTCCTTCTCGGTCACGAGCGCGGGCCCGGTGAGTACGGGCTTGCCGCCGCCGACGACATTGCCGTTGTTCTTGTTGAGCCACAGCTCGTCGACGGCGAGATAGCCCTGGAGATAGGGCTGCTGGTCCACGGCGAAGCCGATCTCCTTGGCCTTGAGCTGCTTCACCACGTCCGCGTTGAGGTCGAAGGTGTTGATCTCGGCGCCGGCACCGGCGCCCTCCTTGGCCTTGACGGAGGCGGCGGCGAAGGGCGCGCCGAGCGTGACGACCGTGTCGAACTCACCGGCGGCCTTGGCGCTCTGGAGCTTGGCCTCGATGGACGACGTGGACGCGGGCATGTTGGTGCCCTCGATGTTCAGATTCTCCACGGTGCCCTCGAAGGCCTTCTTCACGCCCGCGCAGCGCTCTTCGAGCGAGACGTTGCCCTGCTCGTGGATGACGCAGAGCGCCTTCTTCCTGCCGCGCTTGTTCAGCTCCTCGCCGACGGCCTCACCGGCGATGGCCTCGTCCTGGCCGATATGGCCGAGCGCCCCGAACGGCTCGGAGAACTCGGCGCCGGAGTTGATCGTGACGACCGGGATCCCGGCGGCGGCGGCCTTGGCGAGGACGGCCTTGACCGCCTCGGGCTTGGCGAGGCTGACCACGAGTCCGTCGACGTCCTGGTCGATGTAGCTCTGGATCAGCTGGGCCTGCTCCTTGCCCTCCTTGTTGGCCGCGTAGAGGAAGTCGACGTTGTCCTTGGCCGCCGCGACCTTGGCGCCGCTCTGCACGATGTCCCAGAAGGTGTCGCCCTCGCCGGAGTGCGTGACCATGGCGATCTTCATGCGCGGGGTCTTGGCGACCGCACCGCCGCCGCCGTCGTCGGCCTTGTCCTCGGAGTCCTTGCCGCCCGAGCCGCTGCATCCGGCGACGAGGGCGAGCGCGCATGCGGTGAGCAGCGCCGCCGCCGTACGGCCCGCCGCCTTTCGGTTGGTACGCATGGTGGGTCCGCCTTCTCTCCCCGCCGCCCCGTTGCGGCTGGAGGAGTTCTAGCGGCGGGCGCGCGGCCCCGTCAATACTTTGTCCGAACATTCTTACGAAGAATTGGACGTGCGCCGCGTCGCGGAAGGGCGCCTCAGGGCCGGACGAGGAGCTGGAACTCGAAGACGTAACGCGAGGCCCGGTAGATGTGGTCCCCGAACTCGACGGCCCGGCCCGTGTCGTCGAACGTCGTGCGCTCCATCGCGAGCAGCGGCCCGCCGCTCGCCTCGCCGAGCAGCCGGGCCTCCTCGGCGTCGGCGGCGCGCGCGCCGACCGACTGGCGGGCGCTGTGCAGCGTGATGCCGACGGCGCGCATCATCCGGTAGAGGCCGGTGGATTCGAGCTGTGCGGTGTCGCAGTCGAGGAGTCCGACGGGGAGATGGTTGCGCAGCCGGGCCATCGGTTCGTCGTGGGCGTACCGGAGCCGTTCGACCAGCCGTACGTCCGCCCCTTCCGGGACGCCGAGCGCGGCGGCGATCCGTGCCGTGGCCGGTTCGACCGTGTTGCGCAGCACACGGGTGGCGGGGCGCTGGCCGGCCGCCTCCAGGTCGTCGTAGAGACTGCTCAGCTCCAGGGGGCGTCTGACCTTGCTGTGCAGGACCTGGGTGCCGACGCCCCGGCGGCGGACCAGCAGTCCCTTGTCGACCAGTGACTGGATGGCCTGGCGGACGGTGGGCCGGGAGAGCCCGAGCCGGGCGGCCAGCTCGATCTCGTTGCCCAGCAGGCTTCCCGGCGCGAGTCCGCCCTGCTCAATGGCCGCTTCGAGCTGCTGCGACAGCTGGAAGTAGAGCGGGACCGGGCTGGTGCGGTCGACACCGAGCTGGAGCGTGGCGGTCTGGGAGGCCGACCCGCTCGGCTGCTCTGGTTCCGGCTGCTTGGGCACGGTGGCGAGCGTAGCCCCGTGAGATGTGGACGGAAAGTCCTGTAGTTCGGTTGTCAGGACAAGCGGCGGACAACCGGCGGGACAACGGGCCCACCGGGCGGCGGACCGGCACGGGAGAGACACCGTCCGAACAAAGATCAACAACAGGTCTAAATGTCAGGACAAACGCTTGACATGGCGACTGGGCGAAGGCCACCTTGGGGGCCATGCGCATCGGACTCATCGGCACCGGCCGTATCGGCACCTTCCACGCTGAGGCGCTGAGCCGCCATCGCGAGGTCGGCTCCCTCGTCGTCGCCGACACGGACGCGGCACGGGCCGCGCATGTCGCCGACCGTACGGGCTCCACCGCGGCCCCCTCGGTGGACGAGGTCTTCTCCTGGGGCGTGGACGCCGTCGTCATCGCCTCCGCCACCTCGGCCCACGCCGATCTGATCAGCCGCGCCGCGCGGGCGGGGCTGCCCGCCTTCTGCGAGAAGCCGATCGCGCTGGACCTCAAGGGCACGCTGAACGCGCTGAGCGAGGTCGACTCCGCCGGGACCGTCCTGCAACTGGGCTTCATGCGCCGCTTCGACGCCGGTTACGGGGCGGCCCGCGATCTCGTACGGTCCGGGGCGCTGGGCCGGCTGCACACCGTACGCGCGATCACCTCCGACCCCGCGCCGCCGGCCCCGGAGTATCTGCCGCTGTCCGGCGGGCTCTACCGGGACTGTCTGGTCCACGACTTCGACATCATGCGCTGGGTCACCGGCCGCGAGGTGGTGGAGGTGTACGCGACGGGCTCGGACGCCGGTCCCCCGATGTTCCGCGACGCCGGGGACATCGACACGGCCGCCGCCGTCCTGACCCTGGACGACGGGACGCTCGCCACCGCCACCGCCACCCGCTGCAACGGCGCGGGATACGACGTACGGATGGAACTGGCCGGCGAGCTGGACCAGTTCGCGGTCGGCCTCGACGACCGTACGCCGATCACCTCGACCGAGCCGAAGGGGCCGCCGCGCTGCGACAACCCGTGGCCGGGGTTCCTGGAGCGGTTCGCGCCGGCGTACGAGGCGGAGCTGGACGCCTTCATCCGGGTCGTGGGCGGCGAGCTGGCGAACCCGTGCGACGGGCACGAGGCGCTGCACGCGCTGCGGATCGCGGAGGCGTGCGAACTGTCGCGGGCGGAGCACCGGCCGGTGCGGCTGGCGGAGATCCCGGGCGGCTGACCGGGCGGCTGACCGGGCGGCTGACCGGGCGGACCGTTGCCACGGCCCGCCCGGGGCCCTCGTCACCGAGTGACGCGGGCCTGCCGGGTCACGCGGGCCTACGGGGTCAGGCCGGCCTGCCGGGTCACGCGGGCTTCGGCACCGGCAGGACCGTGCCCTGCGCCACCGCGCACAGCGTCTCCGTGCCGTCGTCCGCCACCGTGAGCAGGTCGCAGCGCACCGTCGCCTGCCGACGGCCCGCGTGGACGACCGAGGCGCGGGCGACCAGGGTGCGGCCGGTGCCGGGGCGCATGTACTGGATGGAGAAGCCCGCCGTCAGCACGGCCGGGCCGAGCACCGAGCCCGCGGCGAAGGTCATGCTGTTGTCGGCCGCGTATGCCAGCACTCCCCCGTGCAGATAGCCGTTCTGCTGCTGAAGGTCCTTGCGGATGTCCAGCTCCAGCTCCGCCTCGCCGTCCCCGAAGACCATGACCCTGGTACCGAGCAGGCTGCTGAAAGGCTGGCTGTCCAGCACCTTCCGCGCCAGGACGATGTCGAACTCCTGCATGGTCTGACTCCTCCGGAATCGCCCGCGCGGCACCCCGCGCATCGAGGCCCTGTCGTACTGATCTCGCCGGACTCGCGAGCCGGGCGAGATCCGCACGACAGGCCCTATGCCTACCACCGCACCGGCAGACCCCGCACCCCACGGATCAGCATTCCGGGCAGCCAGTCCAGCGGCCCCGCGTCCGGGTCGAGGGTCAGATCGGGGCAGCGCTCGAGAAGGGTACGGATCGCGATCCGGGCCTCCAGGCGCGCGAGCGGCGCGCCGAGGCAGTGGTGGATGCCGTGCCCGAAGGCCAGATGGCCGTGGTTCTGGCCCTTGGCGCCGGTCGCCGTGGCCGTCGCCGTACGCCGGATGTCGAAGCGGTCCGGGTCCGGGTAGCGCGCCGGGTCGCGGCCGGCGGCGCCGAGGCCGACGAGCACCGCCTCGTACGCGGGGATGACCGTGTCGCCGACGGTCACGGGCTCGCTGGTGAAGCGCGCGGTGGCGTTGAGTACGGGGCCGTCGTAGCGCAGCGTCTCCTCGATCGCGCCGTCGAGCAGTCCGAAGTCCTCGCGCAGGGCGGCCAGTTGATCGGGGTGGCCGAGCAGGGCGCGTACCCCGTTGGTGATGAGGTTGACGGTCGTCTCGTGCCCGGCGACCAGCAACAGATAGGCCATGGCGCGCAGTTCGGCGGCGGAGAGCCGGTCGCCGTCCTCGGCGCGGGTGCGCAGCAGGGCGGAGAGCAGATCGTCGGCGGGGCCGGCGCAGCGCTTGTCCTCGATCAACTCGTCGAAGTAGGCGCCGAGTTCGTGGACGGCCGTGTGCTCGGACTCGGGGCCGGCCGGTGCCACGATCTCCGTCGACCAGGCGCGGAAGATGTCACGGTCGCCGGCGGGCACCCCGAGGAGTTCGCAGATGACGGTGATGGGCAACGGGTAGGACAGCGACTCGACCAGATCGCCGTGGCCGGCGGGGAGCATCGCGTCGATCAGCTCGTCGGTGAGGCGCTGGATCCGCATCCGCAGCCCGGCGACCCGGCGGGCGGTGAACTCGCGGGCGACGAGCTTGCGCAGGCGGGTGTGGTCGGGCGGGTCGACGACCAGCAGATTGGGGCCTATGACCCGCTCGTCGAGCATGCTTCCGCCCACGGTCGCGGGGGACTTGGCGAGCCGGGGGTCGGCGAGGGCGGCGCGCGCCTCGCGGTGACCGACGATGAGCCAGAGCCGGTCGCCGCGCGGGGTACGGGTCTCATGGACCGGTCCCGACTCGCGCAGTTTCGCGTAGTAGGGGTACGGATCGGCGGTGAAATCGGGTCCGTACGCACCCAGATCGACGACACTCATCACGTCAGGTTACGTCGCTCCGGCGTACGCCGGGGACCTGGACCCGACGCGGGGCGCGCCGGGCGGGCTCGTCACCCGCCGTCCGCCACCAGATCGGCGTCGTGCACCAACAGGGCGATCTGCACACGGTTGTTGAGGCCCAGCTTGGCCAGGATGCGGGACACGTGCGCCTTGACGGTCGGGACGCTCAGATACAGCGCGGCGGCGATCTCCGCGTTCGAGCTGCCGCGTCCGACGGCGAGCGCGACCTCGCGCTCGCGCTCCCCGAGCCGGGCCAGCCGGCCGGTCGCCGCGTCCTTGCGCACGCCGGTCGGCGCGCCCGCGACATGGACCATCAACTGGCGGGTGACGGCCGGGGAGAGCACCGGCTCGCCGGCCGCCACCTGCCGTACCGCCGCGACGATCTCGGCCGGGGGCGTGTCCTTCAGGACGAATCCGGCGGCGCCCGCGCGCAGCGCCCGCAGCACCTGCTCGTCGGCGTGGAACGTGGTCAGGACAAGGACTTCGGGCGCGCCGGCGCGCGCCCGCAGCCGTTCGGTGGCGGTGAGGCCGTCCATGACTGGCATCCGGATGTCCATGAGGACGACGTCGGGTGTGCGTTCGCGGACGAGCGACTCGACCTCGGAGCCGTCGGACGCCTCCCCCACGATCTCGATGCCGTCCGCGCCGCCCAGCATGAAGGTCAGTCCGGCGCGTACGAGGGGGTCGTCGTCGACGATGAGCAGCCGGACGGTGGTGGTGGTCATGCGGACCACGGTAGCCAGGCCTTGACGGCGAATCCGCCGCCCGGCGTGGGTCCGTGCTCGAACCGGCCGCCGGCCAGCGTGGCGCGCTCGGTCAGCCCGATCAGCCCCTGACCGGATCCCGGCACGTGCGGGACAGCGCCGCGCGGTGCCTCGTTGCGTACCTCGACGGTGAGGCCGTCCCCCGGGCCGCCGCTCACCAGGACGGTGGTGCCGGTGCCGGGGGCGTGTTTGCGCGCATTGGTCAGGCCCTCCTGGGCGATGCGGTAGGCGGTGCGGCCGATGGTGGACGGTACGGCCCCGGGGTCGTGGACACCGCTGTCGAGGGTGACCTCCATCCCGGCCGCGCGGGACTCGGCGATCAGGGCGTCCAGGGTGGCGAGGGTGGGCTGCGGGCGCTCGCCGTCGTCGCCGGGGGCGCGCAGCACACCGATGATCATGCGCAGGTCCTGGAGCGCCTCGTGGGCGCTGTCGCGGATCACACCGGCGGCTCTGGCCACCTCGGGAGCCGGCGCGTCGGGTCTGAACTCCAGCGCGCCGGCGTGGACGCTGAGCAGCGTCAGCCGGTGCGCCAGCACGTCGTGCATCTCGCGGGCGATGGCTTCGCGGGCCAGCCGCTGCGCCTGCTCGGCGCGGAGTGCGGCCTCGTTCTCGGCGCGTACGGCGCGTTCGCGCAGGGCGAGGACCAGCTGTCGACGGGCCCGCACGAGCATGCCCCAGGCGAGCGCGAGGAGGATGAGGAGCGCTCCGAGGATGACCGCGAAGAGATGGGAGATGGTCGGGTCGGGGCGCAGATACGCCTGGCCGGTCATGCCGGCCAGGCCGACGACCGCGACATAGGCGACGGGCTTGAACGGCCGGTGGATGGCCAGGCTGAACAGCGCCACCAGGGTGGCCCCGACCGCCGTCGGCGCCACGACCTCCACCACGACGAGGCCGAGCGCCAGCCCCACCGGCCAGCGCCGCCGCACCCACAGCGCGCAGCAGGCCGCGAGGCCGATCAGCAGGTCGGCCATGATGAGCGGCTCGCTGTTGCCCGCCTGCTCGGCGGTGTCCAGCGCGAGCATGCCGACGAAGACGGCGAAGAAGAAGACGATCAGATCGACGACCCAGTCCCGTACGGTCCGCCGCTGCCGCCGCCCGCCCCGTTTCCCGGCGGAATCGGGGTCGACGGCCCCTGCCATGGCCGAGGGCAGCAGCCAGGGGTACTCCGTACGCGTCATACGACCAATCTATGCAGGTGGGGCGCGCGATGGCGCCCGGTGGGCGAGGACGGATACCAAAGTCTCGGGGTCGTCTACTTAGGACGTGGCGCACTCGTCGCCGCGGTCGCCGTCACCGTCCGATTCCCGCCGGTGGTCGTGGCCGGGCGGCGGTTTGATCGAGGGCATCGGAAGCACCCACTCGTCGCCCGCCGTCGCGGGCGACCGATCGAAGGACGCACCACATGTCTGTTTCGGATTCCACGCCGGCCGGCCGGACCGCACTGGTCACCGGTGGCAGCCGGGGTATCGGGGCCGCGATCGCCCTGCGGCTCGCCCAGGAGGGTGTGGATGTCGCGATCACCTACGTGGCGCACGAGGCCGCCGCGCTGGACGTCGTACGGAAGATCGAGGCGACCGGGCGGCGCGGTCTCGCGCTGCGCGCCGACTCGGCGGACCCCGCGCAGGCCGTGGGCGTGGTGGAGCGGGCCGTCGACGGGCTCGGCGGGCGGCTCGACATCCTCGTGAACAACGTCGGGACAGGGCTGCTCGGTCCTCTCGACTCCTTCCCGGTGGCCGACGTCGGCCGACTGCTCGCGGTGAATGTCCAGGGCGTCTTCCTCACCACGCAGGCCGCGGCGACGCGGCTCGGGCGCGGTGGCCGGATCGTCACCGTCGGCAGTTGCATGACCCAGCGGGTGCCCGGCCCCGGCGGCACGCTCTACGCGACGAGCAAGTCCGCGCTGATCGGGCTGACGAAGGCGCTGGCGCGGGAGCTCGGCGAGCGGGGGATCACGGCGAACATCGTCCACCCGGGTCCGACCGACACGGACATGAACCCGGCCGACGGCCCGTACGCGGCGGGTCAGAGCGCGATGACGGCGCTCGGCCGGTACGGGTCCGCCGACGAGGTGGCGTCGATGGTGGCGTTCCTGGCGGGTGACGAAGCGGCGTATGTCACGGGCGCCGAGTTCGCGGTGGACGGCGGGCACGCGGCCTAGGGGGTGCGTAGGCACGGCCTGGGCGTACCTAGGGCGTGCTGTTCAACTCCCGGTGGTGGGAGGCCAGTCGGGCCGCCCCCTCGTCGGTGAGTGAGCCGAAGAGGCGCAGTCGGGAGATGCCGCCGTCCGGGAAGATGTCGAGGCGGAC
Organism: Streptomyces sp. NPDC006643; assembly: GCF_042870175.1. Classification (NCBI taxonomy): domain Bacteria; kingdom Bacillati; phylum Actinomycetota; class Actinomycetes; order Kitasatosporales; family Streptomycetaceae; genus Streptomyces; species Streptomyces sp. NPDC006643. The sequence continues at coordinate 349,793 of NZ_JBIAHA010000002.1, forward strand.
CTGATGGGCCGTCACGGGGCGGTCCAGGACGAAGCGGTGGTTGGTGTCGGGCTGGAGGCGGGTACGGGGCAGGATCTCGGTCCAGTCCCCGTCGTCCGTCGCCGGCCCGCCGGCCCGTACGGAAAGCGCCGCCCAGCCCGCCGAGTTGCCCTTGAGATACGCCGTGTCGATCTCGACGGCGCGGATCTCGGACTGCCCGGCCAGGGCGTAGCGGATCCAGTCGTTGCCCCGGTCACGGCGGCGGCGGGTCTCCCAGCCGTCGTCCATCTGGCGTGAACGGCCCGGCAGGATGGTGTTGGTGGCCGGTGAGTAGAAGCGGTCGGACGCGTCCTCGACCCGGCCGCCGTTCTCCAGGGCGACGAGGTCGAACGTACCGAGCGCGGCCAGCCAGACCGGATCGGGTACGACTTCGCCGTACACCCGCAGCCGCGCGATCCCGCCGTCGGGATGCTGGTTGACCCGCAGATGGGTGAAGCGGCGTCCGGCGTCGACGGTGAAGCCGTTGGCCGCGTGCCCGCCGACCGCCGTGCGCGGTACGAGAGTTGTCCAGCCCACGCCGTCGGCGAGCAGGTCGTCCGGGGACGGGGAGCCGGGCAGGGACGTGGCCTCGACGGACACGGCCTGGGGGTAGTTGCCGCGGAAGTGGGCGGTGTCGACCACGATGCCGCGTACGACGCCGGGCGCGCCCAGCCGGACCAGGGCCCAGTCGTGGTCCTCGTCGGTGGGGTGCGGTCGGGCGGCGGAGGCGCCGCGCCGGCGGCGGGTCTCCCAGCCGTCCATGATCTTGCCCTTGTGGCCGAAGCGCTCGGGGTCGAACTCGGCGGGCCCCGGCTTCAGCAGATTCTCGCGCTCGGCGAAGAACTCGTCGTTGGCGGCGACGACCCCGGCGCCGAGCCTGCGGTCGGCCAGGTCGACGAGGTGGGTGAAGGGGAGGCCCGCGGAGCGGTGGTCGGCGTACGGGTCGCCGCCGGCGTACGGGCGGGCGTCACCGGTGAAGCGGGGGATCCCGGGTGTGGGCGACGGGTTCGTGGTCACGGTCGGTCGGTCCTTTCGAGCAGTCGGCCCGAGGGCTCGGCGATGACTCCGTCGGCGACGACGCGCCGGCCGCGCAGCCAGGTCGACCTGACGACGCCGTACAGCGTGCGGCCCGCGTACGCGGTGACGCGGTTGCGGTGCTGGAGCGCGGCGGGATCGACGGTGAACGATTCGTCGGGCGCGAGCACCGCGAAGTCCGCGTCGCGGCCCGCCTCGATCGCGCCTTTCGTGTCCAGACCGGCCAGCGCGGCGGGGGCCGTCGACATCCAGCGGGCCACGTCGCCCAGCGAGTGACCGCGCCGGCGGGCCTCGGTCCAGATGGCCGGCAGTCCGAGCTGGAGCGAGGAGATGCCGCCCCAGGCGGTCGCGAAGTCGGAGGTCTTGAGGTCGGTGGTGGAGGGTGAGTGGTCGGAGACGACGCAGTCGATCGTCCCGTCGGCCAGCCCCTGCCACAGGGCGTCCTGGTTGGCGGCCTCCCGGATGGGCGGGCAGCACTTGAACTCCGTCGCGCCGTCCGGGACTTCCTCGGCGGTGAGGGTGAGGAAGTGCGGGCAGGACTCGACGGTCAGCCGCACACCGTCACGCCTGGCCTCGGCGATCATCGGCAGCGCGTCGGCGGACGACAGATGCAGGACGTGTACGCGGGCGTCCAGCCGGCGGGCGGCGGCGATCAGGCCCTTTATCGCGGTGTTCTCGGCATCGCGGGGGCGGGAGGCGAGGAAGTCGGCGTACTTCGCGCCGGTGCGGTGCGGCGCCGCGGCCAGTTCGGCCGGGTCCTCGGCGTGCACGATGAGCAGCCCGCCGAAGCCGGCGATCTCCGTGAGCGACGCGTCGAGCTGCGCGGCGTCCAGCTCGGGGAACTCCTCGACACCGGACGGCGACAGGAACGCCTTGAAGCCGAACACCCCCGCGTCATGAAGGGACTTGAGGTCCTGGACGTTGTCGGGGAGCGCGCCGCCCCAGAAACCGACGTCGATGTGCGCCTTGGGGCCCGCGACCTCCCGTTTGATCCGCAGATGGGCCGTCGTGGTCGTCGGCGGCAGGGAGTTGAGCGGCATGTCGATCAGGGTGGTGATACCGCCGGAGGCCGCCGCGCGGGTGGCGGTCCAGAAGCCCTCCCACTCGGCGCGGCCGGGGTCGTTCACATGCACATGGGTGTCGACGAGGCCGGGGAGGACCACATCGTCGCCGACGTCCTCCAGGCGGGCGCCGGGCGGGAGTTCGGAGCCGTACCCCCGCTCGTACGGGAGCACCGCCGTGATCGTGCCGCCGGTGACGGCGACCGACGCGGGGCGCGTGCCGTCGGGGGTGACGACGCGCGTCGAGCGCAGCACCAGGTCCACGTTCCGGTCCGGATCGGTCACCGGCCACCCTCACTTCCGTCATATCCACACGAACGTGTCATCGAATTCAACGAACTGTTGAAGGAGTCTTCATGCCGGACCGGGGTCCGTCAAGAGCACTCCACCCGGACCGCACCCCGTGCACTACACTGAAGTGTTTCCATCAGGCGAAAACTGACTTTCACCAGACAGAAGCCCACTCCGCCCGCCAACCGTACGGACCGATCACGCCAGGTGACCGGCGACACCCGGACAGCCACCCGGACAGACACCCCCTGACCGGCGAATACGCGGCGGCGCCGGGCGGTCCGCCGGCCCGTCCGCGGACCGGCCACCCACCGGACCGCCCGGTAAACTGCTGACTCGCCCGCCCGTCCCGCCCCGAGAGGACCGTTGTTGTGCCGACGTCCAGCGCCGCCAGCGCCACCGACGCCGCCAAGCCCGCATCCGCGAGCGGCGGCGTCCAGTCCCTCGAACGGGCCTTCGACCTTCTGGAGCGGATGGCGGACGCGGGCGGCGAGGTCGGCCTGAGCGAGCTCTCGGCCAGCAGCGGACTGCCGCTGCCGACCATCCACCGGCTGATGCGCACGCTCGTCGCCTGCGGTTATGTACGGCAGCAGTCGAACCGGCGGTACGCGCTCGGCCCGCGCCTCATCCGGCTCGGCGAGTCGGCGTCGCGACTGCTCGGCACCTGGGCGCGGCCGTATCTGGCGCGGCTGGTCGAGGAGACCGGCGAGACGGCGAACATGGCGCTGCTCGACGGCGACGAGATCGTGTATGTCGCGCAGGTGCCCTCCAAGCACTCCATGCGGATGTTCACCGAGGTCGGCCGCCGGGTGCTCCCCCACTCCACGGGCGTGGGCAAGGCGCTTCTCGCGCACACGCCGGCCGAAGAGGTACGGGCGCTGCTCGCGCGGACGGGCATGCCCGCCGCCACCGAGAAGACGATCACGACGCCGGACGGTTTCCTGGCGGCGCTCGACGTGGTGCGCGCGGCCGGTTACGCGGTGGACGACAACGAGCAGGAGGTGGGGGTCCGCTGTCTTGCGGTGCCGGTGCCCAACTCCCCCACGCCCGCGGCGATCTCCATCTCGGGGCCGGCCGGCCGGGTCACGGAGACGGCGACCGAGCGGATCGTGCCGATACTCCAGGAAGTGGCGCGGGATCTGTCCGAGGTGCTGGCGAACACCGCCGCCGCGGCCCCTCAGCAGGGTTGAGCCCGGCGGTCCAGCAGGTCCAGCGTGAACGCCCGAGCGCCGTACGCCCCAATCCCCTGGGACGTACGGCGCTCGGGCACTTCAAGGCCGTTACCCGATACCTGAAAGACCGGGTGGGCGGCCAGGCGCGCTCTAGTGCCCTAATTCTCCGAAGAGGTCGACCGCCTTCCTGACATCCATCAGGGTGGGCGCCAAGGCGCTCACCGAGCCGATCGAGCCGACGATCAGCAGCAGCGAACGACGCATCCGCAGAATCTCCGGATCGCCTCCCGCCACCATCGCGGCCATCGCGGCCAGTTCTTCCTCCGCGATCCCTCTGTCTCTGAACTCACTCGGATACGCGGCGAGTTCCCGTCTGAGACGGGCCACGGAGAACCGCAGCCCGGCCAGTCTCGGATCCTCACTCTGCTCTGTCACTCGCGTATGCCCCACGCTCCGCAACAAAGTTCTTCCCCCTCGCACGCCATGGTGCATGTGCCTTCGGCATGGTGCCCGCCCCGCCGGCGCCTCCCTTTTTCACACGCCCGGCGCCGTGAGACGCGGGACAGTAAACGCCACCGGAGCGGCCGTGCGCCACCGAACGGACAATATTCAACTTGTTGAACCGACGTATCGCCAGGTGGGCGCCGCGCAACGATCTGACGCACCGTCCGACAGCAGTCGGCGGGGAGGCGCAAAACGGCGCGCACAGGCGTGCGAGGGGGGCGTGAAGGCGCCGGTGAGGTATGCAGAACCCATGACTGACAACGATCACGGAGAGTCGCCTGTCGTCGGACTTCTGCTCGCCGCCGGCGGCGGGCGGCGCCTCGGCGGGCGGCCGAAGGCGCTGCTGCCCCACCGGGGGCGTCCGCTGGTGGAGCACGCCGTACGGTCGCTGCGCGAGGGCGGCTGCGAGCGGGTGCACGTGGTGCTCGGCGCCGCCACCGACGAGGTGCGGGCCCGCGCCGAACTGCCGGGCTGCGTACTGGTCGACAACCCGGAGTGGGCCGCCGGCATGGGCTCGTCGCTCCGGGCCGGGCTGGCGTCGCTGAAGGCCGCCCCGGCGCACGCCGCCGCGCTGGTGCTGCTGGTGGACCAGCCGGGGATCGGCCCGGCGGCGGTGGCCCGGGTACGGGCCGCGTACCGCTCCCCCGGCACCCTCGCCGCGGCGTCCTACGGAGGCGAGCGCGGCCACCCGGTGCTGTTCGGCGCGGACCATCTGGCTGGGGTCGCGGCGGATGCGACGGGCGATCAGGGGGCACGCGGCTATCTGAGGTCCCATGCGCGGGACATCGTCCTGGTCGAGTGCGGGGATGTCGCGGAGCCGTACGACATCGACACGGAGGAGGATCTGTCGCACCTTGAGTGAGGGAAGTGGCACTGCGCGACACGGTCTGTCGACCCGGAGAATCTCGACGTCAACAAACCATTGAACTTCCACCATGAGGAAACTACTATCCACAGGTCAGAAGCGCCCGACCCCCCGGAAGGCGCCCGCGACCGCAGCCCGGCGTTCCGGCACCCAGTGCCGCCGACGCCGCTCCGGCGGTCGCCGAGGGCCGCCGCCCGTCGAAGGAGTGACAGCTCATGTCCGCACCAGCGCCGTCCCCGCTGGCCGTCGTCGATGCCGAGCCCCTGCCCCGGCAGGACGAGGTCCTGAGCCCGGCGGCCCTCGCCTTCGTGGCCGAGTTGCACCGGCGTTTCACTCCCCGGCGCGACGAGCTGCTGGCCCGCAGGGGCGAGCGTCGCGCGGAGATCGCCCGTACGTCGACGCTGGACTTCCTGCCGGAGACCGCGGCCGTACGCGAGGACGACTCCTGGCGCGTCGCGCCGTCCCCGGCCGCGCTGAACGACCGCCGGGTGGAGATCACCGGGCCCACCGACCGGAAGATGACGATCAACGCGCTCAACTCCGGCGCCAAGATCTGGCTCGCGGACTTCGAGGACGCCTCCGCTCCCACCTGGGAGAACGTCATCAACGGCCAGCTCAACCTCAGGGACGCCTACGCGGGGAAGGTCGACTTCACCGACCCGGCGTCCGGCAAGTCGTACGCCCTGAAGGCCGCCGACGAACTCGCGACGGTCGTCATGCGCCCGCGCGGCTGGCATCTGGACGAGCGGCACCTTCAGTTCGAGGGCCGCGCGGTCCCCGGCGCGCTCGTCGACTTCGGGCTGTACTTCTTCCACAACGCCCAGCGGCTCATCGAGCTGGGCAAGGGCCCCTACTTCTACCTGCCGAAGACCGAGTCGTACCTCGAAGCCCGGCTGTGGAACGAGGTGTTCGTCTTCGCGCAGGAGTACCTGGGCATCCCACAGGGCACCGTCCGCGCGACCGTGCTGATCGAGACGATCACCGCGGCGTACGAGATGGACGAGATCCTGTACGAACTCCGCGACCACGCCTCCGGGTTGAACGCCGGCCGCTGGGACTATCTCTTCTCGATCGTCAAGAACTTCCGTGACGGCGGCCCCAAGTTCGTGCTGCCGGACCGCAACGCGGTCACGATGACGGCCCCGTTCATGCGCGCGTACACCGAACTCCTCGTCCGCACCTGCCACAAGCGCGGCGCGCACGCCATCGGCGGCATGGCGGCCTTCATCCCCTCCCGGCGCGACCCCGAGGTCAACAAGGTCGCCTTCGCCAAGGTCAAGGACGACAAGGACCGCGAGGCGGCGGACGGCTTCGACGGCTCCTGGGTCGCCCACCCCGACCTAGTCCCCATCGCGATGGCCTCCTTCGACGCGGTCCTCGGCGAACGCCCGAACCAGAAGGACCGCCTGCGCGAGGACGTCTCGGTGACGGCGCCCGAACTGATCGCGATCGACTCCCTCGACGCGAAGCCCACCTACCAGGGCCTGATCGGCGCGGTCCAGGTCGGCATCCGCTACATCGAGGCATGGCTGCGCGGCCTCGGCGCGGTCGCCATCTTCAACCTGATGGAGGACGCGGCGACGGCGGAGATCTCCCGCTCCCAGATCTGGCAGTGGATCAACGCGGGGGTGGTCTTCGAGAACGGCGAAACGGCCACCGCCGACCTCGCCCGCAGGATCGCGGCGGACGAACTGACCGCGATCCGCACGGAGATCGGCGAGGAGGCGTTCACAACCGGCAAGTGGCAGCAGGCCCACGACCTGCTGCTGACGGTGGCACTGGACGAGAGCTACGAGGACTTCCTGACGCTGCCGGCGTACGAGCAACTCCGGGGCTGACACGGCTGCCACGGCTGCCACCAGCGGTTGTACGACACGGCCCGCCGGCCCCGGTACTCGCGCACCGGGGGCGGCGGGCCGCGGAGTTCTTGCGAGAGCGCTCTCAGGCCGAGGAGAATCAGCGGATGGCCTTCATACGCTCCTACCGTCCCGGTGACCGGGCCGCGGTGTTCGAGATCTGTGTGCGGACCGCCGACGCCGGTGGGGACTCGCGGCATCTGTATTCGGACAGCGAGTTGGTGCCGAGCGTCTTCGCCGCGCCGTATCTGGAGTTGGAGCCGGAGTTGGCCTTCGTGCTGGACGAGGGCGAGGGGCGGGCCGTCGGGTATGTGCTGGGGGCCGAGGACACCCCGCGGTTCGTGACGGCCTTCCGGCGGGACTGGCTGCCCGTCGTGGGCGAGCGGTATCCGGCGCCGGGTGAGGGTGTGGAGCCGCGGACCCCGAGCGATGTCATGGCGGCCCTGCTGCACGATCCCGAGCGGATGGTGCTGCCCGAACTCGCGGGCCATCCGGCGCACTTGCACATCGACCTGCTGCCGCGGTGGCAGGGGCAGGGGTACGGCAGGGCGCTGATCGGCGCGCTTCTCGGGGCGCTGCGCGAGAGGGGCGTGGACGGTGTACATCTGTCGATGCTCAGCGCGAACACCGGCGCGCGCGCCTTCTACGACCGGGTGGGGTTCCACGAGATCGCGGTGCCCGGGGCGGAGGCGGACGGGGTGACGTATCTCGGGCGTCGCACGGAGGCCTGAGGGCCAGGGCTCATTCGGTGCCCGCCTGCCACTTCTCGGCGGGGAACGCGCACGGCGCCCCGGCGTCCTCGGCGGGCAGCAGGCGGACCTGGGCGGCGGGGATCTTGAAGGCCGTTTCCGTGTGCTCGTGCCACAGGGACACCTCGCCGTCGGTGACGCCGAACGACAGGAGGGGGCGGGCCGGGGCGAGTTCGCCGCCCTGGACGTTCAACTCGGCCCTGGGGACGGTCGGTTCGACGCAGATCCACTCCGGATCGACGCCGAAGTAGGACGGTGGCGGGGTACGGCCCTCGGCCGCCGACCTCACGTCCTTGACCGCGGTGCCGGCGGAGTCCAGCGCGAGGAGGAGGACCTGGGCGACGACCAGGATCTGCGCGACCACGTACAGCGGGGCGTTGAGCTCTTCGCCGGGCCGCAGATAGGTGACGTGAAGGTGCTTGGCGATGCCCCAGAGCGCGGGCACGACCAGCGCCACACTCAGAAAGCTGAGCAGCTTCAGCGCGGAGACGGCCTGCCAGATGCCGGGGATGTCCAAGTCCCCCGGGGACAGGCCCAGTTCGGTCGCGTAGATCGCGTGCAGCACCGATCCCGACGCCACGACGAACGACGCGAGCACGGTGAACGCCATGGGCGCCGCCCAGGCCAGCCACTCGCCCCAGGTCCACTGCCGCACGAGCAGCCAGATGCCGGTGACGGTGGTCAGCACCGCCGCGAGTGTCAGCATCTGCGACGGGGGCCACCCGTCGCCGCTCGGCCCCGGGCCCAGCGCGAGTGTGAGGAGCATGCCCGATGCCACGCACGTGACGAGGACACTGAGCGCACGGCCGCCGGACAGGAACATCCGGCTGCCGACGCGCAGGGCCATGGCGATGCACCCGGCGACGACGGCCGCCCACAGCCAGAGGCGGACACCGGACTGCTGGCGCGCGACCACCGCGCCGAACGCCATCGCCGCGAGCCAGCCGAAGAGGCGGTACATCCATCGCCGGCGGTCCTCCTCGCGGCGCGCGACGATATGGGCGCGTTCCTTGCCGTGCAGCGCGCGGACGTCGGTGCCGGTGCCGGCCGGGGCGCCGCCGCCCGGGAGGGTCATCCGGGAGAGACGTCTGGCCTCCGACGCCGTGCCGGTGACGAGTGTGCCCGTGTCGTGGTGGCCCCGCCGCTCCGTGTACCGGGCGCGCGCCAGGGCCAGTTGGCGACGGAGCCGCCCGGTGACGGTGAGCGGGCGGGGCGCGGGGCCGGCTGCCGGAGCGCGTGCGGGGCGGTGCGCGACCGTGTGGACCAGCCACTCGGTGAGCAGTTCGCGATCGCGCTCGACCAGTTCACAGCGGCGTACGTGCATCTCCAGTCGCGCGGCCTTCGCCAGCCGCTCCACCCGCCAGGCCGCCGCGCGCTCGGTCCGGCGGTTGCGCGCGCCGAAGAGGCGGACCTCCACGACGAACAGGCGCGAGCCCGGATCCGGGCGCAGGACGCCGGCGGATATCCCCTCGCCCCGTACCGAACGGTCGACGAGGGGCCAGCCGCGCTGCTCGAACTCCCGCTCCGCCTGCTCCCAGTCGCGTTCCCTGCCCCGTACCTCGACCAGAGCGAGCACTCTCTGGTCGTACCGCACACCCCGCACCCGAACCCCCGTCGTGTCTGTTCTCTGTTTCTGTCCGCCGCGCGTGCACCGTAGAGCATCCGGTCACACCGGTGGCGATGAGTTTCCGCCGGTGGCGCGGTCTACCCCGTATGGACACCGAAACCAATTCCGATACCGATACACGATTTCCGGACCACGGGCCCGTCTGCCGCAGTGTCGCCGGGCTGCTCGACGGCATCGACGAGAAGCACCTCACGGCGCCCACGCCGTGCCCGGACTACACGGTGCGGGAGCTGCTCGGGCATCTGGTGGGACTGACCCTCGCCTTCCGGGACGCCGGGAAGAAGGAGCTGGGGGCGACGACGGACACCGCGCCGACCGACTCCCTTCCGCAGTTGGCGGAGGACTGGCGGACGGTCCTTCCCGCGCAGTTGGACGGACTCGCGGACGCATGGCGTTCGCCCGACGCCTGGCAGGGCTTCACCCGGGCCGGCGGGGTGGATCTGCCGGGCCAGGTGGCGGGGATCATCGCGCTGAACGAGCTGGTGGTGCACGGCTGGGACCTGGCGCGCAGCACCGGGCAGGAGTACGACGTGGACCGGGCGAGCCTGGAGGCGACGCTGTCCTTCCTCGAACCGGCCGCGGCGAGCGCGGAGGCGGGCGAGGCGCCGGAGGGGCTGTTCGGCCCGCCGGTCGCCGTACCGGCCGACGCGCCGCTGCTCGACCGGGTCATCGGACTGAGCGGACGCCGGCCGGACTGGCTGCCCGGCCGGTGACGTGCCTCCCTCAGCCGGCTGTCTCCGGCCTGCCCAGCAGGGCACGTGCTTCCTTCCGGAAGCGGGCGTCGGCGCCGACCGGGTCCTGGGAGAAGCCGGGGAGGAAGACATGCGCGTCCCGCTCCGCCAGGTCGGTCCAGCGGCTGAGCTGATCAGGCGTCAGATTGCTTGCCCCGTAGGCCCGTAGGAAGTCCAGCGCCGACTGCGGATCCGCGTTCGTCTCGGCGGAGGTCAGCGCCGCGTCCGCCAGCCGGACGCGGTCCTGGCCCGCCGGGTCGACGGCGAGGAGGGCGAGTGCCGCTGCCGCCGCGTGGTCGGGGTGGGCCATTTTGCGCTCCAGGAGCGGGGCGAGCGGGCGGCCCCGCTCGCCGAGCGCGCCCGCGACCCCCGCCGCGCGGACGTTCTGCCAGCGCGTCCAGCCCCCGTCGGCCTCCTCCAGCACTCCGGCGATGATCGGCAGGGTCTCGTCCGCGCTGCCCGTGAGCAGCCACAGCGCGCGGGCTATCGCGATGTCCCCGTCGAGTCGGGGGTTGTTGCGCCTCTCCTCCGAGGCGTCGGACGCGGAGCCCGACGGCTTGCGGGCTGCGTCGCTCAGCGCGGTGCGCAGATACGGCAGCAGCGCGGGGGCGTGCGAACTGCCCAGCTCCCCGGCCAGTTTCGCCGCTTCGGCCACATCGCGCGGGCCGGAGACGAGGGTGTCGACGACCGCCCGCACCGGTGCGTCGGTCTCACCCGTGAGCCGGTACAGCGCGGAGCCGACGTCGAGCGGGCTCTGCTCGGTGAGGTCCGCGGCGCGCAGCGCCGCCGCCGCGCGGTCCCGCTCCTCCGGCGGGCAGACGGCCGGCAGGGCGCGCAGCACGACGAAGGGATACCGGTCCAGCGCCGCGATCAGATCGGGCACGGCCGCTGCCGCGCGCTGCCCCCAGCCGGCCAGCAGCAGGCCGAGATGGATGGACGCGTTCCACTCGATGCCGTCGTCCGCGAGCCGGGCCCGGACGGCGTCGAGCAGCTCCGGCACGTACGGGAACGGGTCCGGGTCGCCGTCCCGTACGGTCCCGGCCCAGCCCCCGGGCAGCGTCTTGGCGGCGGCACCGAGTGCCTGCGGGCGGGACGGCAGATCGGCGGCCAACAGCGGGGCCGCCACCGCCGGGGCCGCCGTGACCAGCGCCGCCAGCGCGCGGTCGGCCAGCTCTCCGCCCCCGGTGGCGAGGGCCGTGAGCGCGGGGACGGCGGGCGCCGCGTACTCACCGAGCTGTCTGACGACGGAGAGGGCGGCACTCGCCGACGACGGATCGCCGAGCAGGGCGGCCAGCGGTCCGGCGAGGCGGGCCGGTACGGTACGGGAGGCGTCGCAGGCGCGCTCGGCCGCCGCCACCGCCTCGCCGCGCGCGTCGGCGTCCGGATGCCGGAGTCCGGCGTCGACCAACTCGATCGCGGCCTCCCGAGCCTCGCCCGTGGCCCGGTCCAGCAGTCCCTCTACGACATAACACAGCGGCTCGTTCTGCTCCATGTCGAACCGTCCCGCGACCAGCGGTTCGGCGGGCAGCAGGGAGACCAGCGCCTCGTGATGGGCCGGCGTCCACGCCAGGTCCGCCTCGACGCAGGCAAGCAGCGCGGCCAGCCGCACCGGCGCGGCCTCCCCGGCCTCGCCGGCCCCGTCGGTTCCCCCCGCTCCGAGCATCGCCGCCCCGAGCACCGCCGTCTCGAACTCGCCCGCGCCCGACGGGTCCAGGTGGACCGACCCGGCCAGCACCTCTGCCCGCACCAGCGGGTCCGACTCCCCCTCCCAGCACCGCCGCAGCACCGGAAGCACCTGCTCCGCAGCGCCCGTCCTGGCCGCCGCCCAGACCGCCGACTGCCGTACGGAGGCGTCGGCCGACTCGATCAGCGGGAGTATCAGGGGCAGTTGGGCGGTCACGGCCGCCCGGCACGCACCCGGCGTGTCACTGCGCTCGTCCTCGCTCTCGGCGACGCAGCCGAGCAGCACCAGCATGTCGGCCGGTCTGATCCCGGCGGCGGCCAGCCGCGCGGGATACGGCACGGCATGGGCCGTGGCCTCGTACACCGACCCCTGGTGGACGATGTTCCCGTACAGCTCGTACAGCGCCTCTTCCGCCTCCTCGGCATCGTCGCTCGCCAACGCCCGTAGCTGGTCCGGGACATCGTCGGCGCTTCCGTAGGCGTGCTCCCTCTCCGCCCATGGCTGTGCGTCGAGATCGGCGAAAATCTGTGCGAGATCCATGCGGAGAATCCTGGCACGGGGCACTGACAACACGGCCCGCCCCGGGGCCTGATGATCCACTGGGTGACGCCGTCGAGTTCTTTGACACCTCATGGGTGTACGCCACCGCGAACCTTCGGTAGGAAAGCTTCCTAACAGATGACCGCAGCGAACGACTCCCCCCATGGAGGTCCGGTGCCAACCCCCCACGCACACCACCACGCACGCACCCGCACGTTCGGACTGGTTCCCCGCGTCCTGCTCGGACTCGTCCTGGTCGCGGGACCGGTGACGGCCGTCGCGTACGCCGCGCCCGGAGCCGGCACCACAAGCGTCGGCACCACAAGCGCGGACACGACCGGCGCCGTGAAGACGGCCGCCGCCCCCGGTCTGGACGAACCGGCCAAGAAGGAGATCGCGATGCAGCTGGTCTCCAGCGCCGAGAACTCCTCGCTCGACTGGAAGGGCCAGTACGGCTACATCGAGGACATCGGCGACGGCCGCGGCTACACCGCCGGCATCATCGGCTTCTGCTCCGGCACCGGCGACATGCTGGACCTGGTCGAGCTGTACACCGAGCGCGAGCCGGACAACCCGCTCGCCCGCTACCTGCCCGCGCTGCGTGCCGTCGACGGCACGGACTCGCACGAAGGACTCGACCCCGGCTACACCGACGCCTGGCAGGAGGCGGCCCAGGACCCCGCGTTCCAGACCGCGCAGAACGACGAACGCGACCGTGTCTACTTCAACCCGGCGGTCAGCAAGGGCAAGGAGGACGGCATCGGGACGCTCGGGCAGTTCGCCTACTACGACGCCATCGTCATGCACGGCGACGGGGACTCCGACGTCAGCTTCAGCGGTATCCGCCGGCGGGCGCAGGACGAGGCGCTGCCGCCGTCGCGGGGCGGGGACGAGACCGCGTACCTCAACGCCTTCCTCGACGCCCGCGTCTGGGCGATGAAGCAGGAGGAGGCGCACGAGGACACCAGCCGGGTGGACACCGCGCAGCGGGTCTTCCTCGACGCGGGCAATCTGAGCCTGGACCCGCCGCTGGACTGGAAGATGTACGGGGAGGACTTCCACATCGGCTGAGGCCTACGGCCCGTCCCGGGACAGGCCGTTACGTCGGCGTCGGCGCGGCGCGCAGCCGCCCCGGCGCCGACCGGTGGCCGCCGACCGGCGGCCGGCGGCCGGCGGTCAGTGAAGTACGGCGGCGGCCGGAGTCCGGTCCGTCCCGGTCTCCGACGAGGAACCCGCCGGCTCCGAAGTCCCTTTCCCGCCCCAGTGGTTGAATGCCAGGTTCAGCACGATCGCCACCACACACCCCGTGCTGATCCCGGAGTCGAGCACCACCAACAGGTCCTTCGGGAACGCGTGGTAGAAGGACGGCGCCGCTATGGGTATCAGGCCGATACCGACGGCGGCGGCGACTATCAGCGCGTTCTCGCCCTTCTCCAGCGCGGCGGTCGCCAGGGTCTGGATGCCGCTCGCCGCGACCGAGCCGAACAGCACGATGCCCGCGCCGCCGAGGACCGGCAGCGGGACGAGCGCGATCACCGAGGCCAGCACCGGGCACAGGCCCAGCAGGATGAGGATGCCGCCGCCCGCGGCCACGACGAAGCGGCTGCGGACCTTCGTCATGGCGACCAGCCCGATGTTCTGCGCGAACGCGCTGCACATGAAGCCGTTGAAGAGCGGGCTGATGGCGCTGCCCAGCGTGTCGGCCCGCAGTCCGCCCTCGATGACGCGCTCGTCCGCCGGCCGGTCGACGATCTTGCCGAGGGCCAGCATGTCGGCGGTCGATTCCGTCATGCAGACGAGCATCACGATGCACATGGAGATGATCGCCGCGATCTCGAACTGCGGCGCGCCGAAGTGGAACGGCGTCGGGAAGCCGACCAGACCGGCGTCCTTGATCGCGTCGAAGTCGGTCATGTTCATCGGGACCGCCACGAGGGTGCCGGCGACCAGGCCGAGCAGGATGGCGATCTGCTGGAGGAAGCCGCGCAGCACCTTCCGCAGGACCAGCACGATCAGCAGGGTGAGGCCGGCCATCCCGATGTTCTTCATGGAGCCGTAGTCGCCGGCCGTGGCATTCCCGCCCTGCGACCAGTTGAAGGCCACCGGGAGCAGCGAGACACCGATCAGGGTGATGACCGTGCCGGTGACGACGGGTGGGAAGAACCGCACCAGTTTGGAGAAGTACGGCGTGAGGACGAATCCGAGCACGCTGGCGACGATGATCGCGCCGAAGATGACGGTGATGCCCTCGGCGCCGCGCTCCCGGCCGATGGCGACCATCGGCGTCACACCGGCGAACGAGACGCCGTTGACGAACGGCAGCCGCGCGCCGATCTTCCAGAAGCCGATGGTCTGGAGCAGCGTGGCTATGCCGGCGGTGAAGAGGCTGGCGCCCATGAGGAACGCCGTGTCCCGGGCATTCAGGCCCACGGCGGGCCCGACGATCATCGGCGGCGCCACCACGCCCGCGTACATGGCGGCCACGTGCTGGAGGCCGCTGGTGAACATCTTGAAGGGGGGCAGGGTCTGGTCGACCGGATGCGTCTCCGTCTCGTCGGGAGCGGGAGCGGGAGCGGCGGCGGTTGTGTCTGCTGCGCCTGCTACGCCGGCTGTGTCTTTGCGAAACCTGGGCTTGGCTGCCACGGGTGTTCCTCCGGTCGGTTACGCGTCGGCGGTGACGCGGGTGTCAGGGAGGTGTGCGGGACGTGCGAGAGGTACGAGAGGTGTTGGGGGGGGCTGGGGGGGATGGGGGGATGCGAAACGTGAGACATGAGACGTGGGGGGGGGTGAGACCTCGGGGTCAGACGAGTGACATGCAAAGTAGCGAGCCCGTGTCACGTACACGAGTCACCGTCCCGGGTGGTGGCGCACCGTCGTGCGGTACGCCACCACCCGGACACGGCTGCCAGGAGCCCCGCTCGGGCCCACTGGCCGCCGGTCGAGGGCCGTCCCCCTCGACCGGACTTCCCGGGAGGAACCGTCAGCCCGCGGCCGTGATCCGCGCGAGGCGACGCGCCTCGATCCGCGTCGAGCGGGCGATGGCGTCCTCGTCCACCGTGGTCAGGTGGTTGTCCTCGACGACGGTCCGGCCGCCCACGAGGGAGAGTGTGACGGGCGCGGCGGCCCCGAAGACCAGCGCGACGACCGGGTCGGCGATGGAGGAGTGCGCCAGGGTGTCCAGCTTCCACAGCACCAGGTCGGCGAGCTTCCCGGTCTCGATCGAGCCGATCTGGCCCGCGCGGCCCAGGACTTGGGCGCCGCCGTAGGTACCGAGCCGCAGCGCCTGACGGGCCGTCAGGGCTGATTCCCGGTGTGCGCCCAACCGGTTGATGAGCAGCGCGTTGCGCAACTCCGTGTGCAGTTCGCCCGATTCGTTGGAGGCGGTGCCGTCCACGCCGAGGCCGACGGGGACACCCGCCTTCAGCATGTCGGGGACGCGCGCGATCCCGGCGGCCAGGCGGGCGTTGGAGGACGGGCAGTGCGCGACGCCCGTACCGGTGCGGGCGAAGGCGGCGATGTCGGAGTCGTTCATATGGACGCAGTGGGCCATCCATACGTCGGAGCCGAGCCAGCCCGTCGACTCGAAGTAGTCGGTCGGGCCCATCCCGAACAGCTCCTTGCAGAACTGCTCCTCCTCCACCGTCTCGCTGCCGTGGGTGTGCAGTCGTACGCCCTTACGGCGCGCCAACTCGGCTCCCTGGCGCATCAGTTCGGTGGAGACGGAGAACGGCGAGCACGGCGCGACGGCGATCTGCGTCATCGCGTCGAACGAGGCGTCGTGGTACCGGTCGACGGTCGCCTCGGTGGCGGCGAGCGCGTCCTCGAGCGACTCGACGGCGAAGTCCGGCGGCAGGCCGCCGTCCGACTTGCCCCGGTCCATGGAGCCGCGGGCGAGCGTGAACCGTACGCCGGTCTCCGAGGCGGCCCCGATGATCGCGCCCGACAGATCGCCGGAGCCGCGCGGGTACACGTAGTGGTGGTCCATCGCGGTGGTGACCCCGCCGCGCGCCATCATCGCGAGTGAGCCCTGGGCGGCGGCGCGCACCATCGACTCGTCGATGCGCGCCCAGGTCGGGTAGAGCGCCACCAGCCAGTCGAACAGGTTGTGATCGGTGGCGAGGCCGCGGGTGATCCACTGGTAGAAGTGGTGGTGGGTGTTGACCAGGCCGGGGGTGACCAGATGGCCGGTGCCGTCGACACGCCGTACGACGTTCGTGAGCCCGTCGGGCGCGGAGCCGGCGCCCACGGATTCGATGAGGTTGTCCGCGACGACGACGTACCCGGACGCGTACTCGGTGTCGTCCGCGTCCACAGTCGCGATGGCACAGTTCTCGATGACGATGCGCGAAGCCGCCATGGCGGGTCCTCGTTCTTCCCGTTGGGTGGACGGATCCGGGGGTCGAGCGGGGTGACGACCGGGTCCGCGGTTCTCTCGGTGCGCAGATGCCCCCGCTCTTCCCCCATGTCGCCCACTTCTCACGGAACTTGTGGATCGGTGGGACGTGACGCCGGCGCGCGCGTCGGGGTTGGGGTACGGCGAGTCGGCGCTACAGGTTGGTCATGTCGAGCGGGATCAGCGGTTCGACGCCGTCACGCAGCACGGTGGCCTCGATGAGGCCGTACGGGCGGTCGGCCGCGAAGTAGACAGCGCCGTCGGCGGTCTCGTTCTTCAGACCGAACGGTTCGAGGTCGACCAGGAAGTGGTGGTTGTTGGGCAGCGAGAACCGGATCTCGTCGATCTCGCTGCGGCTGTTGATGATCCGCGAGCCCATTTGGTAGAGCGTCTGCTGGAGCGAGAGGGAGTACGTCTCCGCGAAGGCGTGCAGCATGTGCTTGCGCGCCTGCTCGTAGGACTTCTCCCAGTTGGGCATCGGCTCGGCGTCGTCGGTCCAGTTGTAGCGCCACCGGGCGGACACGTCGGTGGCGAGTATGCGGTCGTACGCCTCGCGGAGCGTCGTGTACTTGTCCTTGACGTAGCCCCAGAACTCGGAGTTGGTCGAGTTCAGCACCGTCAGGTCCTTGAGGCCGGAGATGATCTCCCACTTCTCGCCGTCGTAGGTGATCTGCGCGACGCGCGTCTCCTGGCCCTTGCGGACGAAGGAGTGCTTGACCTCGTCGGCGCCGATGAACTTGGAGTTGGCGTCGGAGGTCGCGATGCGCTCCCAGGCGTACTCCTCGATCCGGATACGCGCCCGGTGGATCGGCTCCTGGCTGGTGACGAAGTGCCGGGCGAGATGGATGCCGAACTGCTCGGCGGACTCGATGCCGTGCTCCTTGGCGAACGCGTACACCGTGTTCTTGGTGGTGTCGGTCGGCAGGACGTTGGCGTTGGAGCCGGAGTAGTGGACCTCCGCCATGTCGCCGGAGAGGGCGACGGAGACGTTCAGGTCCTTGATGTGGTGGGTGTCGCCGTCGCGCACGATCTTGACGACGCGGTTCTCCGCTTTGCCGTACTGGTTCTGGCCGAGAATGGTCGGCATCTGCTAGCTCCCTCGGTATACGGAGTAGCCGAACGGGTTGAGCAGCAGCGGTACATGGAAGTGCTCGCCGGGGGTGACGGCGAAGGTGATCGCCACCTCCGGGAAGAACGCACCGCTGTCCCGTAGCGCGGGGGCATCCTGCTGTGCCTCGGCTTGCTGGTGGGCGTGGGTGTGGCTCTGACTCTCGGTGTCGCTCTGACTGTGGCTGTGGGTGTGACTGTGACTGTGGCTCTGGGTGTGGAAGTACGCCTCGGTCTCGAAGTCGAGACGTACATGGGTCGTTCCCTCCGGCAGCGCCGGCAGGTCCTTGCACCGCCCGTCCGCGTCGGTCGCCGACCGGCCGAGCACCACCCACGGCTCCCGGCCGCCGGCGCGGGCGGAGAGCGAGACGGCGACGGACTCGGCGGGGCGGCCGGCGCTGGTGTCCAGAATGTGGGTGGACACCGACGCGGTGGTTACCGTGCTCAAGGGATCACTCTCCTGTGTGTACGAGGCGGGTCAGCCGGATGCGGTTGATCTTGCCCAGTTCGGTGCGGACGACGGCCCGCTCCTGTTCGGGCGAGTTGCCGATCCGTATGCGGACCGCGTCCCGCATCTGCTCGCCGGTCCTGCCGGTGGCGCAGATCAGGAAGACATGTCCGAACCGGTCCTGGTAGGCCAGGTTCAGTTCGAGCAGTTCGGCCTTGAGTTCGTCGGACGCACCGGCCATGCCCCGCTGTTCGCGGGCGGAGGTCGGGTCGCCCGGCTTCGGCCGGCCGATGGGCGGGTGCCCGGCCATCGCCTCCGCCAGTGCGTCGGCGGTCAGTTCGGCCGTCGCGGTGTCACTGGCGGTGAGGAGGGCGTCGGTGGTGGCGTACGGCCGGCGGGCGAGCAGCGCGCTCCCCCATGCCGTACTGGCGCACACCTCGTGCAGTACGGCGAGCGCCGCGCTGTCGGAGGAGGTGTTGAACCGGGTGAGGCCCGGTGGCGGGTCGGTCGTCACGGGATCCTCCGTGGCTGTGCTTGACGGGCTGCGGGATAGCTAACGCCTTCACGAACATCACGTCAACACTTTGTTGAATTCTTTCGGACGGATGTCCCGCCCAGGCGCCCCGCCCGGCCGGCCCGCCCGGATGCCCCGCCCGGTTCAGCTCGTCTCCGACCGGTTCAGATAGTTGTAGACCGTGAACCGGCTGACCCCGAGCGCCCCCGCCACGGTCTCCACTCCGTGCCGTACCGCGAAGGCGCCGCGCGCCTCCAGCGAGCGCACCACCGACTGCTTGGTCCTGCGGTCGAGTTCCGACAGGGGCATGCCGTGTCTGCGCTCCAGCGCGACAAGGATGCGGTCGAGCGATTCGGAGAGCTGCGGGAGGCGTACGGCGACGACGGCCTCACCCTCCCAGCTCAGGACGACGTCGTCGGGCAGGGCCAGATCCGGCCGTACGGTCTGCGCGCCCATCGCGTCGACGAGCGGCTTCACCGCGGCGAGGAGCGGGTGGTCGGACGGTTCGGTCACGTCCCGCCCCCCGCGCTCTCCGGATTCTCCGCGCCCTGCGCACCCTCGGCACCCTCCGCGATCACATTCACCTGGAGCGATACGCGGGTGGCGCCGGCCTCCAGGGAGCGGCGGAGCAGGGCGTCGACGGCCGAGATGACGGCGTCGGCCCCACCCTCGGCGGTGTTGCCGAACGGCCCGACGTCCACGGCGTCCAGTTCGGCCGCCTGGATGACCTCGCGGGCCACCACGGCATGGCCGGGTGCCTCGTCCAGATCGAACGGCTCGGTCGTGAATTCCACTCTCAGTCGCACGCGGACAACCTACTGCGCGAAAGGCGGCGCCCTGGCCCGAAATCGGGGCCGCCCTCTTGACAGCCCTCCCGAACCACAGGCAATCTTCCGTTAAGCAGAAACTAACTTCCGCAATACGGAAGGAGCGCAGAACCTCTCATGGCCCCCTTCACGAACAAGCCCGGCTCCGAGCAGCGCTTCGATGTGAACCTGTCGATCCTCTTCACCGAGCTGCCGCTCCTGGAGCGGCCCGCGGCTGCCGCCAAGGCGGGCTTCACCGCCGTGGAGCTGTGGTGGCCCTGGATCGAGACACCCACTCCGCCGCAGGCCGAGCTGGACGCCCTGAAGAAGGCCCTCGACGACGCCGGTACCCAGCTCGTCGGACTGAACTTCTACGCCGGACAGCTGCCCGGCCCCGACCGCGGGGCGCTCTCGCTGCCCGGCGAGGAGTCGGACCGCTTCCGCGCGAACATCGACGTGGCGGCCGATTTCGCCGCCTCGGTGGGCTGCAAGGCGCTCAACGCGCTGTACGGGAACCGCGTCGACGGTGTCGACCCTCAGACGCAGGACACCCTCGCCCTGGAGAATCTGGTCCTCGCCGCCCGCGCGGCCGACCGCATCGGGGCGACCCTGCTGATCGAGGCGCTCAACAGGCCGGAGTCCCCGCACTATCCGCTGGTGAGCGCCGAGGCCGCGATCGAGGTCGTGGACCGGGTGAACGCCGCCACGGGGCTGGGCAACGCCACGTTCCTCCTCGACATCTACCACCTGTCGATGAACGGTCTGGACGCCGAGGCGCTGGCCGGTGTCATCGACACGTACGCCGAGAAGACCGGTCACGTACAGATCGCCGACAACCCCGGCCGCGGCGCGCCCGGCACCGGCACGCTTCCGCTCCAGGACCTGCTCGAACGGCTGCGCAAGGCCGGTTACGAGGGCTGGGTCGGGCTTGAGTACAAGCCCGGCGACCGCCCGAGCGGCGAGTCCTTCGCGTGGCTGCCCGCCGAGGCGCGCGCCGCGCGCTGAGACCCCCCCAGTCCCCAGTCAGGACGTACACACGCGTGCGAGAGAGGCACCCCCGATGAGCACTCTTCCCAAGGTGGCCTGGATCGGTCTCGGCATCATGGGGTCCCCCATGGCCGAGAATCTGATCAAGGCCGGATACTCCGTGACCGGCTTCACGCTGGAGCGGGAGAAGCTGGACCGGCTGGCGGCCAACGGCGGCACGGCGGCGCCCTCGATCGCCGAGGCCGTGCGGGACGCGGACGTCATCGTCACGATGGTGCCGGCCTCTCCGCAGGTCGAGGCCATCGCCTACGGCGAGGACGGCATCCTGGCGCACGCCAGGAAGGGCGCCCTGCTGATCGACATGTCGTCGATCACCCCGCAGACGTCGATCGATCTGGCCGAGGCCGGGCGGGAGAAGGGCGTCCGGGTCCTCGACGCGCCGGTGTCCGGCGGTGAGGCGGGGGCGATCGAGGCGGTTCTCTCGATCATGGTCGGCGGTGAGCAGGCCGACTTCGACCAGGCCAAGCCGGTCTTCGACGTGCTGGGCAGGACCATCGTCCTGTGCGGTCCGCACGGTGCCGGTCAGACGGTGAAGGCGGCCAACCAGCTGATCGTGGCCGTCAACATCCAGGCGTGCGCCGAGGCCGTGGTCTTCCTGGAGAAGTCCGGCGTGGACCTGAACGCCGCGCTGGACGTCCTGAACGGCGGTCTGGCCGGCTCGACCGTCCTGACCCGTAAGAAGGACAACTTCATCAACCGCGACTTCGCGCCGGGTTTCCGGATCGATCTGCACCACAAGGACATGGGCATCGTCACCGACGCCGCCCGCAACGTCGGTGCCGCCCTTCCGGTCGGCGCGGTCGTCGCGCAGCTGGTCGCGTCGCTGCGCGCCCAGGGTGACGGCGGCCTCGACCACTCGGCGCTGCTGCGCGCCGTCGAGCGGCTGTCCGGCAGCCAGGTCTGACCGAACGGCGCTCCCCCAAGCTCCGGGTTGTGGCGGCGCTGACACCTGTCCTGTCGCGCCCAGGTGCCGCCGCAACCCGGGAACCACTCCCGTCCCCTTTCTCTGTGCAACAGCCGCTCTGTGCACAGCCTCTCAGCGAACAGCTCTCCGTACGGAAGGTCCCAGCCGCCACCATGACGCAGCGTGTGCTCACGACCGAGTCAGGCGCCCCGGTCGCCGACAACCAGAACTCCGCCACCGCCGGTGCCGGCGGTCCCCTTCTCCTCCAGGACCAGCATCTGCTGGAGAAGCTCGCCCGGTTCAACCGGGAGCGCGTCCCGGAGCGGGTGGTGCACGCCCGTGGCTCGGGCGCGTACGGGTACTTCGAGGTGACCGACGATGTCACCGGCTTCACCAGCGCCGATTTCCTGGCGCAGGTGGGCCGGCGCACCGAGACGTTCCTGCGGTTCTCGACCGTCGCCGACTCGCTCGGCGGGGCGGACGCCGTGCGCGACCCGCGCGGTTTCGCGGTGAAGTTCTATACGGCGGAAGGCAATTACGACCTCGTCGGCAACAACACGCCGGTCTTCTTCATCAAGGACCCGCTGAAGTTCCCCGACTTCATCCACTCGCAGAAGCGCGACCCGTTCACGGGCCGTCAGGAACCGGACAACGTCTGGGACTTCTGGGCGCACTCCCCCGAGGCGACGCACCAGGTGACCTGGCTGATGGGCGACCGGGGCATCCCCGCCTCGTACCGGCACATGAACGGCTACGGCTCGCACACCTACCAGTGGACGAACGCCGAGGGCGAGGCCTTCTTCGTCAAGTACCACTTCAAGACCAACCAGGGTGTGCGCTCTCTGAGCGCCGAGCAGGCGGCCGAGGTCGTGGGCAGGGACTCGGGCTCGCACCAGACGGATCTGCTCCAGGCCATCGAGCGCGGGATGAATCCGTCGTGGACGCTGCACGTCCAGGTGATGCCGGCCGCCGACGCCGCCGACTACCGCTTCAACCCGTTCGACCTCACGAAGGTGTGGCCGCACAGCGACTACCCGCTGCGCCGGGTGGGCCGGCTGGTCCTCGACCGGAACCCGGACAACGTCTTCGCCGAGGTGGAGCAGGCGGCGTTCTCGCCGAACAACTTCGTTCCCGGGATCGGCCCCTCGCCGGACAAGATGCTCCAGGGCCGGCTCTTCGCGTACGCCGACGCGCAGCGCTACCGGCTCGGCGTCAACCACACCCTGCTGCCGGTGAACGCGCCCAAGGCCACCGCCGCCGCGAACTACGGCCGGGACGGGCTCATGGCCACCCGCAACGGCGCGCGCCAGGACAGGAACTACGAGCCCAACTCGTACGGCGGCCCGGCCCAGAGCGGCGCCGCGCACTCCGCGCCCCTCGCGGTGCACGGCTGGACGGGCACCCACGAGGCGCCCGCCCACAGCAAGGACGACGACTTCTGGCAGGCCGGTGAGCTGTACCGGCTGATGTCGCAGGAGGAGAAGTCCCGGCTCGTCGCGAACATCGCGGGCGGTCTCTCCCAGGTGACGCGCGACGATGTGATCGAGAAGAACATCGCCCATTTCCACGCCGCCGACACCGAGTACGGCACCCGCGTCGCGGCGGCGGTCCGCGCGATCCGCGAGGACTGAGCGGGAGCGACCGATCGTCGAGGGACCCAACAGCCGTCCCTCCCGCCGGCCCTCGTGAGGGGTGGCCGCCGGGAGGGACATCCCCGGGACCGCGGTGGCGCGCGAGCCAGTGCGGTGGTGAGGGGAGCGACGGCCGTCTTCCTGACCTGAAGGAAGGCCGGCCGGTGCTTCCCGTCGCCGTCGCCGCGGTCCCACAGCCTCTGCCGAGGCTCCTCACACGCCGTCCGGCGGTGCGAATGTCCCGTCGCGCCGGCCTCGCACCGTCGGACGGTCCTCAACTCCCCTCTTCCCAACTCTCCTCAACTCCCTTCTCCACAACTGCCTTTCACCGCAGGAGCCCGGCCGATTCCTCGGCCGGGCTCTTGTGCGACGTCACCGGTTCTGCACACTGGAGGGATGCGTCTTGTCGCGTTTCTCGTACTGACCGCCGTGGCGGTCACCGTCGCGATCGTGGGGAACGACTACTCCTGGCTGCTCGCGCCGGTCTGTGTGTTCCTCTTCCTGGGGGTCTCCCCGTTCTGGGTGAGCAAGTCCCCCAAGGCGGTACGGCGGCCGGTCACCGGTGCGGCGGCGGGAACCGCGGTGGGCGCCGCCGGCGCGGTCACGGCGGCCAGTTGGTGGGCCGAAGGCGCGCACGCGCACGGCGCCGCCAAGGGGGACACGGCGGACGCGAGCGGCGGGGACGGTGGCGGCGACGGCGGGTGCGGTGGCTGCGGAGGCTGTGGCTGCGGCTGATCTCGGACCGTACGTACGACAGTGGCCCCCCGCACCGGAGTTGTCCGGGCGAGGGGCCACACGCATGACTACAGAACCGATATGACGGAACGTCAGCTGTCCCGTCAGACCAGCGGCCTGATCTCCGTGGGTGCGTGACCGGGCTCGGTGGCCAGGTCCTCCCACTCGTTGACCTGGTCGATCCGCACACCCATCGAGATGTTGGTGACCCGCTCCAGGATGGCCTCGACCACCACCGGCACGCGGTGCTCGGCCGCCAGCTTCTTGGCCTGCTCGAAGGCCGGCAGCAGCTGGTCGGGCTCGGTGACCCGGATCGCCTTGCAGCCCAGCCCCTCGACGACCTTGACGTGGTCGACGCCGTAGACACCCAGCTCCGGTGAGTTGATGTTCTCGAACTCCAGGTTGACCTGGAAGTTGATGTCGAGATTGCGCTGCGCCTGCCGGATGAGCCCCAAGTAGGCGTTGTTCACCAGCACATGGACGTACGGGATCTTGTGTTGCGCCCCGACGGCCAGCTCTTCGAGCATGAACTGGAAGTCGTAGTCGCCGGAGAGGGCGACGACCGTGGTGTCCGGGTCTGCCTTCGCGACGCCGAGCGCGGCCGGGATCGTCCAGCCGAGCGGCCCCGCCTGGCCGCAGTTGATCCAGTGGCGCGGCTTGTAGACGTGGAGCATCTGCGCGCCGGCGATCTGCGAGAGACCGATGGTGGTGACGTACCGGGTGTCGGGACCGAAGGCGCGGTTCATCTCCTCGTACACACGCTGCGGCTTCAGTGGCACGTTGTCGAAGTGCGTCCTGCGGTGCAGGGTGCCCTTGCGCTCCAGCACCGACTCGATCCACTCCGTACGGTCGGGCAGGTCGCCCGCCGCCTTCAGCTCCCTCGCCACCTCCACGAAGAGCTTCAGCGCGTCCTTGGCGTCCGAGGCGATCCCGTAGTCCGGGGCGAAGATCTTGCCGATCTGGGTGGGCTCGATGTCGACGTGGACGAAGGTGCGGCCCTCCGTGTAGACGTCGAGCGCGCCGGTGTGGCGGTTGGCCCAGCGGTTGCCGATGCCGAGGACGAAGTCCGAGGCCAGGAACGTCTCGTTGCCGTAGCGGTGCGAGGTCTGGATGCCGACCATGCCCGCGTTGAGGTCGTGGTCGTCGGCGATGGCGCCCCAGCCCATCAGCGTCGGGACGACCGGCGTTCCGGTCAACTCGGCGAATTCCACCAGCAGTTCGGACGCGTCGGCGGTGATGACACCGCCCCCGGCGACGATCAGGGGCCGTTCGGCGGCGGTCAGCAGGGTGAGCGCCCTGGCGATCTGCGCCCGGGTCGCGGACGGCTTGTAGACCGGCAGCGGCTCGTACGTCTCGATGTCGAACTCGATCTCGGTCAGCTGTACGTCGATCGGCAGGTCGATGAGGACGGGGCCCGGCCGGCCGGAGCGCATCAGATGGAACGCCTGCTGGAAGACGCCGGGGACCTGCGCGGCCTCCAGGACCGTGGTGGCGGCCTTGGTGACGGGCGCGGCGATCGACGCGATGTCGACGGCCTGGAAGTCCTCCTTGTGGATCACCGCGACCGGGGCCTGGCCGGTGATGCACAGGATCGGGATGGAGTCACCGATCGCGGAGTACAGCCCGGTGATCATGTCGGTGCCGGCCGGGCCCGATGTGCCGACGCAGACACCGATGTTGCCGGGGTGCGTACGGGTGTAGCCCTCGGCCATGTGGGAGGCGCCCTCCACATGGCGGGCGAGCGTGTGGTCGATGCCGCCGGCCTGTTCGAGGGCCTTGTAGAAGGGGTTGATCGCCGCGCCCGGCACACCGAACGCGTCGGTGACGCCTTCGCGCTTGAGGATCTCAACTGCCGCTCGGGCAGCGGTCATACGAGGCATGGAGTGCTCCTGCTTCAGCCTGGTGGACTCGGGCTCTGTCGCGCCATCTGAGAGCGTCGATTCCGTCGATTCCTTCATTTCCACGATACGGAATTCATGTTCTGCTATGTGGAATCAATCTAAAGTGCCTTCGGTACGCCGTCAAGGGATGGCCGAAGACCCTCCCCAAGGCCCGTCCGTTGATGGACGATGGTCCGTGGAAGGGGGGTGCCGACGGTGGGAGCGAGCGTTCCTGTCCGCTGTCCCGACTGCGGGCAGGACCATCAGTTCACGGCGCCGGCCTATCCCTGCCCCTGCGGATCGGCCGTCTCGGCGCCCCTAGTCACCGGCGCGCCCGCCACCCGCGTCGGGCGCCGGTCCTGGGACGACGAGTGGGTCACCGTCGACTGCTCCGGGTGCGGACGGCGCGACCAGTGGCCGCGGCCCGAACTGTGCTGCCCGTGCGGGACGGTGCTCCGGGTGCCGGTCAGACCCGTGACGGTGGGCACGAAGCGCGACGCCGTGAACGCCGCCGCGCTCTATCTGCGCGAGATCGGCTTCCAGAACGTCGTCCGGTCCGACGGGGAGCCGGCGGCCGGCATCGATCTGCGCGGTCCCGGGCTCGTGGCCCAGGTCGACCTCGGCACCCGCCCCGCCGATCTGCGAGCCGTGGAGTGCCTGTGGCTCAACGCGCTGAGCGAGTCGGCCGTGAGCGCGTACTTCTCCCTGGCCGGTTACGCGGACGAGGCGCGCGAGCGCGCGGACGCCCTCGGCGTACCGCTCTTCGTCCTGGACCCGACGGGCGCCCCGCAACCGGTCAACGGCCCGGCGGACGAGCTGAGTCGCTCACACGCCTGACCGAATTCACGGATCGCGCGCGCAGCCGCGCGGGCATACTTTCTCCATGCGAATCCGCCCCGCGGTCCCCGCCGACCTCCCGCTTCTCCAGGACATCGAGAGGGCCGCCGGTGAACCGTTCCGCGCCGTCGGCATGGCCGCGATCGCCGACGACGACCCCCCGGCCATCGATCTCCTCGACCGCTATCTGCGCGCGGGCCACGCCTGGGTGACCGAGGACGACACGGGCCGCCCGGTCGCGTATCTCATCTACGACGAGATCGACGGCGCCGCCCATATCGAGCAGGTCTCCGTCCACCCCACGGCGGCGGGGCGCGGGGTGGGCAAGGCCCTGATCGAGCATCTGGCCGGACGGGCGGAGCGGGCCGGACTGGCCGGG
Source organism: Streptomyces sp. NPDC006643 (assembly GCF_042870175.1). NCBI lineage: Bacteria > Bacillati > Actinomycetota > Actinomycetes > Kitasatosporales > Streptomycetaceae > Streptomyces > Streptomyces sp. NPDC006643. Next base: position 376,607 of record NZ_JBIAHA010000002.1, read on the forward strand.
CTCACGCTGACCACCTTCGCGGACGTGCCGTGGAACGCGCCGTACTACACCCGCCTCGGCTTCCGCACCCTCGCCGAGAGCGAACTCACCGACGGACTGCGGGAGATCAGACGCGCCGAGGCCGCGCACGGGCTCGACCACTGGCCCCGGGTCTGTATGCGCCGCGCCACGACGGTGGGCTGAGGCACACCGCACCGCCGGACGTCCCTCAGCTCAGGCCAGGCCAGGCCAGCTCAACTCAGGTCAGCTCAGGTCGGACTCCTCGTACTCCGCCGGGGAGCCGGCGGCCGTCCGCTCGCGCAGTTCGATACGGCGGATCTTGCCCGAGACCGTCTTGGGCAGATCCGCGAACTCGATACGGCGCACCCGCTTGTACGGGGAGAGGACCGCGCGCGAGTGGGCGAAGAGCAGCTTCGCCGTGTCCGGGCCGGGCTCCCACCCGGCCGCCAGGACGATGTACGCCTTCGGCACATTGAGGCGCAGCGCGTCGGGCGCCGGGACGACGGCGGCCTCGGCCACCGCTTCGTGCTCCAGCAGCGCGCTCTCCAGTTCGAACGGCGAGATCTTGTAGTCCGACGCCTTGAACACGTCGTCGCTGCGGCCGATGTAGGTGATGTAGCCGTCGGCGTCGCGCGCGCCGATGTCGCCCGTGCGGTAGAAACCGTCCGCCATGGCCCGCGCCGTACGCTCCGGGTCACCGTGGTAGCCCGTCATCAGCCCCACCGGGGCGTTCGAGAGGTCCAGCGAGATCTCGCCCTCGGTGGCGCCGGGGGCGCCGGTGACCGGGTCGAGCAGCTCCACCGCGTAGCCGGGGGTGGGGCGGCCCATCGATCCGGCCTTGAGCAGCTGGCCGGGCGAGTTGGCGACCTGGACGGCCGTCTCGGTCTGGCCGAAGCCGTCCCTGATCGTCGCGCCCCACTCCCTGCGTACGGTCTCGATGACCTCCGGGTTCAGCGGTTCACCGGCGGCGACGACCTCGCGCGGGCGGTGGCGCAGCTGGGTGAGGTCGGCCTGGATGAGCATCCGCCAGACGGTGGGCGGGGCGCAGAAGCTGGTCACCTCGGCGCGGTCCATCTCGGCCATGAGCCGGGCGGCGTCGAAGCGGGTGTAGTTGTGGATGAAGACGGTCGCCTCGGCGTTCCAGGGCGCGAAGAGGTTGGACCAGGCGTGCTTGGCCCAGCCCGGGGAGGAGATGTTCAGATGCACGTCGCCGGGCCTGAGCCCGATCCAGTACATCGTCGCGAGATGGCCGATGGGGTACGAGACATGGGTGTGCTCGACGAGTTTGGGGTGGGCGGTGGTGCCGGAGGTGAAGTAGAGCATCAGGGGGTCGGCGGCGCGGGTGGCCCCGTCGGGCGTGAAGTCCGCGGACTCCTGGTGGGACGCCTCGTACGCCCGCCAGCCGTCCTCGTCAACATCGGCGCCCTCGCCACCGACCACGATCCGGGTGTACTCCCCCGGCGCCTCGGCGAACTTCGCGGTGTCACCGGCCCGGACGATCACATGCCGGACCCGCCCGCGCCGGATCCGGTCGCGCAGGTCCGCAGGGCCGAGGAGCGGTGTCGCCGGGATGACGACGGCCCGCAGTTTCATCGCGGCGAGCGCCGTCTCCCACAGCTCGGTCTGATTGCCGAGCATCACGAGAACCCGGTCGCCGGCCGAAACCCCCTGGGCCCGCAGCCAGTTGGCCACCTGGTCGGAGCGGGTGGCCATGGCGGCGAAGGAGGTGACGCTCTCGGTGCCGTCCTCCTCGACGATGTGCAGCGCGGGCCGGTCGTTGCCCGCGGCGATGACGTCGAACCAGTCCAGCGCCCAGTTGAACAGCGCGGGTCGGGGCCAGACGAAGCCTTCGTACGCCGCGGTGTAGTCCTCACGGTGCCGCAGCAGGAAATCCCTGGCGGCGCGGAACTGCTCGGTCGCGTCGACTGCTCTCATGTGCCCTCCTCATCACTCGCCCGTTCACTAGCATCGTGTAACCGGTGACGTACGTCTCACCACCCCCTGACGGGGGTAAATCGAGCGCGTCCGGCCGGGGATGAGATCCGAGAGAAGGAAGTCGCTGTGATTGAGGCGATCGAGGCGGTCGAGATGCGCGCGGCGCTGCTGACGCTGCGCCGCGCCACCGGGCTGCCGGTCGCGTTCGGCGGGATGTTGCACGATACGCGCCAGGTGCGGATCGCAGAGCTGAACGGTACGGCGACGGGCGCGCTGCGGGGGCTCGCGATCTGCGTCGGGAACGGGCTGGGCGGCAAGTCGATCGCCCTCCAGCGGCCGTGCGCGGTGACGGACTACCGGCAGGCGCGGCACATCACCCACGAGTACGACGCGGCGGTCGCCGCCGAGGGGCTGCGCTCCGTGGTCGCGGTCCCCGTGATCGTGCGGCGCCGGGTGCGCGGTGTGCTGTACGGCGCGCTGCGTGATCCCGCGCCCATGGGCGAGCGGGCCTTCGACGCCGCCGTCGCCGCGGCCCGCGACGTGGAGCAGGCGCTGGTCGTACGGGACGAGGTGCAGCGGCTGCTCGCCGTGACGCGTGAGCCGGTGTACGGGCGGCCCGAGGCGTGGGAGGAGGTCCGCGAGGCGCACAGCGAGCTGCGGGCGCTCGCGCCGCGCATCGTCGACGCCGGGCTGCGGGGCGAGCTGCACGCCGTCTGCGGCCGGCTCGCGGGCGCGGGCGGCGGCGAGCCGGGCCGGCGCGACCACCGTGAGCAGCGCGCCGTGACGCTGACGCCCCGCGAGGTGGACGTGCTGTCCTGTGTGGCGGCGGGCTCGACGAACGCGGCGGCGGCGGAGCGGCTGGGCCTGCGGCCGGAGACGGTGAAGGGCTATCTGCGGGCGGCGATGCGCAAGCTGGGCGCCCACACCCGGCTGGAGGCGGTGGTGGCGGCGCGCCGGGCGGGGCTGCTGCCGTAGCCGTACCCCGGCGGGGCCCCGTCACGACGCACGTCGAGAACGCGGACGGGCACCTCCCCCCGGGCGAGCGGGGCGGGTCCGCCGGCCGGTGGCGTATGAGAGGCGTCAAATAACCGGCCCGGCCGATCAACGCCGCGTCATGACGTGCCCGGACCGCCGTCAGCCGGGCATAGCTTCCAGGTGTCAGACAGCTACGACTCCCCCGTGGAGGACACCATGGTGAGCACCACTCCCGAAGACGCGGACCCCGAAGAACCCAGGCCGGCGGCGCCGCTGTACGTACCCGTACGGCTCTGTTCCGCCGGGGGCCGGCAGTTGCGCTTCATGCGCACACCGCTCGGCGCGCGGACCGCCGTCGGCTTCACCAGCGCCCGGCGGCTCACCGCGGCGCTCGGCGCGCGACAGCCGTACATCAGACTCGCCGAGGCGTGCCTGCGGGCGCTCTCGGAGCCGCTCGGTGTCGACCTGGTGACGGTCGACCCGCAGGTCGGCCTGGAGACCTCGCCCCTCCCCCACGTGCCCACCCGCACGACGGTCAGGCCGTGTCTGCGGCACTCCGGCGATGTCGCCCTGGCGGTGAGCGCGTGAGAACCGAACCGCTGCTCGTCGTCGACGAGTTGAGCACTCCGTCGGTCTGGCCCGCGTCGGCCGTCTCCGCGCCCGGCGGCGATCTGCGTGTCGCGGGCGTCTCCCTCCTGGAGCTGGCCGAACGCCACGGCACACCCACCTATGTGCTGGACGAGGGCGAGGTACGGTCCCGCGCGCGGGCCTGGCGGCGCGCGCTGCCGGAGGCGGAGATCGTGTACGCCGCGAAGGCGTTCCTGTGCCGCGCCGTCGTGGACTGGATGGAGGAGGAGGGCCTGGGCCTCGACGTCTGCTCGGCGGGCGAGCTGGAGCTGGCGGCCACGCGGGGCTTCCCGGCCGAGCGGATCGTGCTGCACGGCAACGCCAAGTCGCCGCAGGATCTGGGCACGGCGCTGCGGCTCGGCGTCGGCAGGATCGTCATCGACTCGGGCTGCGAGATCGCCCGGCTGGCCGCGCAGGTGCCGGCGCACGACGCACAGCAGGTGATGGTCCGGGTACTGCCGGGGATCGAGGCGGGCGCCCATCCGAAGATCCGGACGGGGACCGAGGGCCAGAAGTTCGGGCTGTCGATCGCGAACGGGGACGCGGAGGACGCGGTGGCCCGGATCCTGGGCCAGCCGCAGCTCGAACTGGCCGGTCTGCACTGCCACTTGGGCTCGCAGATCACCTCGCCCGAGCCCTACGAGCGGGCCGTACGGGAGCTGGTCGCCTTCCTCGTACGCGTCCGTGACCGGTTCGGTGTCGTACTGCCCGAGCTGGATCTGGGCGGCGGCTTCGCGGCGGCGTATCTGCCGGGCGACGCGGCACCGGCGCCCGCCGTGTACGGACGGCGGATCAGCCGGGCGCTGGCCGTCGCCTGCGCCGGGGCGGACCTGCCGGTCCCCCGGCTGACGGTGGAGCCGGGCCGCTCGATCATGGCGCCCGCCGGGATCGCGCTGTACCGGGTGCTCGCCGTGAAGCGCTCGGGCGGCCGGGTCTTCGTCGCCGTGGACGGCGGCATGAGCGACAACCCGCGCCCCGCGCTGTACGGCGCCCGCTACACGGTGCGCCGGGTAGGGCGGGCCTCGACTGCGCCGATGCGGGCGGCCACGGTCGTCGGCCGGCACTGCGAGGCGGGCGACGTGCTCGCCGACGGGGTGGAGCTGCCGGAGGACGTACGGCCCGGCGACGTACTGGCGGTGCCCGCGTCGGGGGCGTACCAGGTCTCGATGGCGTCGGGCTACAACATGACGGGCCGCCCGCCGGTGGTGGCGGTCGCCGACGGCCGGTCGCGTCTGCTGGTGCGCCGCGAGACGTTCGACGACCAGCGGCGGCGCGACGTCGGGCTCTGAGAGGTCGGGGGGCCGCACCGGGCGCCGCCCTAGTCCGTGAACCGGGCGAAGTCCGCGAAGCGCACGGTGTACGTGGGGGCGGTGGCCGAGGAGAGGGAGCCGAGCAGGCGCTCGCCCTCCTCGGCCACCGCGTCGCGCTGTGCGCGCGTGAGCGGGTCGAAGGTCTGCACGGTCAGCGTCCCGTGGTCGTCGCCCTCCGTGCCGTCCTCCAGCCGCCAGATTCCGGCCAGGAATCCGTCGACGAGGAGCGTGCGATGGCCCTGGTTGCCGTTCCAGGCGCGCTTGCGGTACGCGAGGGGGACCACGCGGGTGCGGTCCGCGTGGGAGAGCAGCAGATTGTCGAACTCGGGGAGGAAGCGCGGCGGCGCCGGGATGCCGGCGTCCGGCCGGGGCGCGTCGGGGAGGTCGAACAGCTCGACACCGTTCTCGTCCCGGAACGTGACGAGCCGGTCCCGCAGCCGCTCGAAGACCGGCGCCATCCGCGTCAGCCGGCACCACGTCTGCATGTCCTTGACGGAGGCGGGCCCGAAGGCGCCGAGATAGCGCAGGACGGCGTCCTCGGGCTCGATGCCCGCCGCCCGGTCCGGGGCACCGTGCGCCCCGAACCACTTCTGTGCCGTGGTGAGCGTGACCTGCCCCCCGCGGCCCCACAGCCCGCGCGGTGTGACCTGGACGAGCGGCAGCAGGCACCGCGCGGCCACGGCGAGCGCCGCCGGGTCGCCGGTGGGCCACCGCTCGGCCAGCGCCGCCTTCAACTCCTTGAGCGGGAGGGGCTGTTGCTCGACCAGTTCCCTGCCGTAGGCGGCGAGGCGGTCCAGGTCCACCCCGAGAAGACCGGCCCGGAAGTTGCGCAACTCGCTCTCGATCAGGGGCTGGGCGAACGGGCGCAGCGCGAGACAGTCCTCGGCGGTGTGGGTGTGGATGGTGGAGCGGAGCGTGACCATCCGGCCGACCTCACGGGAGGCCATCAGCGCGGAGAGCGCTCCGGGCTCGAACCCGTCGAGCCTGGTGGCGAGTTGGACGTACGGCGGTTTCACGTTCTGCGCCTGGAGCCCGACCAGATGGGTCACGGCGTCCTTGGCGGACATCGCCGCGCGCCGCAGCAGAAGCTGTCGCGCGAGGGTGGCGCGGTTGAGCGCCCGGGTGGTGAGCACGGGGAGGTGCCGGACGCGGTCCGCCGTCTTCGAGGCCATACCGCACACCGTACTCAGACTCGCGGACAGCTTCTGTCCGCAAGCCCGAGCCGTGTCGCGTCCTGCCCTGTCATGTCATGTGGCGGCGGTGACCGTGAAGAGCGCCCCGTCCGGATCGCGCAGCGTCGCCTCGTCCACCTCCGCCGACGCGTCCGACCGCAGGACGAGCGAGCCGCCGGAGGCCAGGGCCGTCTCGACCGCCGCCGTCACGTCCCGCACGTTGAAGTGCACGTGCCAGCGCGGCCGGATCTGCGGGTCGGGCGCCGCCTGTACGGCGCCGCCACTGATCCGGGCCAGCGGCTCGTCGCCGTCGAGGAGCACCGACCGGTCCGCCTCGCGCGCCAGGCGCAGCTTGCCCTCGCCCTCCGGCTGCCAGCCGAGCGCGAGCGAGTAGAAGCGCCCGGCCGTGGCCGCGTCCCTGGTCCGCAGCTCCAGCGAGGCCGAGCCGGCTCCGCGCCCCATCGACCAGTCGGAGCGCACGGAGCCTTCCCAGATCCCGAAGACCGCGCCGTCCGGGTCGACGGCGAGCGCGGCGCGGCCGGTGTGGAAGGCGAGCGGGCCGACGCCGACCGTGCCGCCGCGCTCCCTGATCCGGGCCGCCGCCTCGTCCACGTTCGTGACGTTGAAGTACGGCGTCCAGGAGACGGCGACCTGGAGCGAGGAGGCGAGTGCGCCGATACCCCCGACGGGCAGGCCGTCGATGAGCGCCACGGAGAAGTCGTCGCCGAGTCCCGCGCGCCGGTAGGTCCAGCCGAGGACCTTGCCGTAGAAGTCCTGGGCGCCCGGCAGTTCACGTGCCAGCAGGCTCACCCAGCATGGCGCTCCGGCGACTCCCTGTGCTTTCGGCATCCCGCTCCGTTCCATTGAATTCACTGCCTTCCGCGACGACCTCGACCACGACCGCACCGGAAGGCTAGTGCCCTTACGTACACGACAGACACCTTTGAATGTATTTGAAGGTAATACAGGACGGCGGCCCGAAGGCGTCCGCGATATGATCAACCACTTAACGTGGGAGCGCTCCCAATGGTTGGATGACGGTCCCCCCGACGGAGCCCCGATGGAGGTCGCACGATGGTGGCAAGGGGACGCACGAGCCGGACCGGCCAGCCCACGCTCGAAGAGGTGGCCGCGCACGCCGGCGTGGGGCGCGGCACCGTCTCCCGTGTCATCAACAACTCCCCGCGCGTCCGGGACTCCACCAGGGAACTCGTCCAGCGGGCCATCGCCGAGCTGGGCTACATACCCAACCGGGCGGCCCGCGCGCTGGCCGGAAGCCGTACCGACGCGGTGGCGCTGGTCATCCCGGAGACCGAGAAGCGGTTCTTCGCCGAGCCGTACTTCTCGGACGTGCTGCACGGGGTCGGCACCGGACTCGCCGACACCGAGATGCAGTTGCTGCTCACGCTCGTACGGACCGAGAAGGAGCGCGCGCGCTTCCTCCAGTACGCGCGGGCCGGCCGCGTCGACGGCGTGCTGCTGGTGTCCGTGCACGGCAGCGACCCGCTGCCGGACCTGCTCGCCGAGATGGGGCTGCCGACCGTGCTGAGCGGCCGGCGCTCGGCGGACGAACCCGTGAGTTACGTCGACTCCGACAACGTCGGCGGCGCCCGCTCCGCCGTACGGCATCTCGCGGAGACCGGGCGGCGGCGGATCGGCACCGTCACCGGGCCGCTCGACATGTATGTGGCGCAGTGCCGGCTCGGCGGCTACCAGGAGGCCGTGGCGGGCGCCGGGGGTGCCGCGGACCCGTCGTGGACGGCGTACGGGGACTTCACCGAGGAGAGCGGGCGGCGGGCGATGACGGAGCTGCTGACGCGCCACCCGGACCTGGACGCGGTGTTCGCCGCGTCCGACGTGATGGCGGCGGGCGCGCTGCACTCGCTGCGGGCGGCGGGGCGGCGGGTGCCCGAGGACGTGGCCGTCGTCGGCTTCGACGACTCCCCCGTCGCACGGCACACCGATCCCGGGCTCACCTCCGTGCGGCAGCCGGTGGAGGAGATGGGGCGTGCGATGGCGCGGGTGCTGCTGGAGGGGATCGACGACCCCGGGGCGCCGTCGCAACACGTCGTACTGCCCACGGAGTTGGTGCGGCGCGCGTCGTCCTGAACACCCCCGCCGGCCGGTGTCAGCGTGAAGTCAGGTCCCGCGCGGTCGAGTTGAGATAGGTCGCGACCCAGACGAGCGGCGCGTTCCAGTTGATGGTGTTCTCCTTCGACCCCCAGGCGCTCGGCGCCGTACCGGGCCCGGCGTAGGACTTGGCGGCGGGGCGGCCGGTGGGGGTGACCGGGTCGTTGATGAGGGCGCTGTTGGGACCGCCGGAGAGCCAGCCCTTGGGGTACGGGGTCGTGGGGTACTGCCCCCAGGCGAGCCGGTCGTGCAGATCGGTCTCCCGGTGCGGGCCGTAGCCGGTGACGTAGGAGATCCGCATGGCGTTGGTGCCGAGCAGATAGTCCATGGCCCGGTGCATGGCCTTCAGATGGCGGCGGTCGTGGCCGATGTCGTACGCGGTGCCAAGCAGCATCATCCGGTTGACGACGGCGGAGTTGGAGCCCCACGGGTAGGGCTCGGCGCCGGAGATCAGCGCCGGATAGCCCTCCCGCCTCTGGGTGTCGACGAGCGCGTCGGCTGCGGCGCGCAGGTTCGCGCGCATCCGGGCGAGGTCGGCGGCGGGGAGCCGGTTGGGTACGGCGAGGAGCGAGAGGCTGCCGGCGCCGGCGACGCGGCCCCAGTCGACGGGGCCGATCTCGCCGTAGTGCGCGGAGCCGGTCACGGCTTTCCGGTAGCCGGCGGCGGCGCGGTCGGCGCGGCGCTCGGCGGTGAGGTACAGCTCGGCCGCCGCCGCGTAGCGGTCGTCGCTGTTCTGGGTGTCGGGGTAGTCGCCGCCGCCCTCGGCGTCGGTGCCGTCGTTGGCCTCGGGGTAGTCGACGTCGGGCCGGGCCTCGGCGCGCCGCCAGGCGTCCTGCGCGGACAGCCAGAGCGCGTCGGCTCGCTTCGCGTCGAACGGGCGCAGTACGCGGGCGAGTTGGGCGTTCGTACGGGCGACGGCGTAGGTGGCGTTGGTGGACGGCGGCATCGCGGAGCGGGGCATGGCGTTCTCGGCGGCGATGTCCTTGACCGGGAAGGCGCTCCAGGTGTGGTTGTGCACCTTGTGCGAGGCCAGACCGGTCCTGGGGAGCATGCCGGACATGAAGCGTGAGCCGTGGGCGACCTCGTCGAGGATGTCGGGCACGCCGTTGCCGCGCTCCGGTACGGCGAGGCTGCCGTCCCCGTACGCCGCGTGCCGGCGCTCGTAGAGGTTCAGCAGCGTCCAGGCGGAGATGGCGTGGTTGACGGGGTAGATGCCGAAGTCGCCGGCGTCGGCCCAGGAGCCCGCGACGTTCAGCCGCTGCGCCTTGGCGTCGGTCTTGCCGGTCTTGCTGCCGGTCCTGCCGGTCTTGCCGTCGGTCTTGTCGCACCAGTTCTTGTAGCAGGGGACGGAGTTGTCGCCGGGGTGCAGGGCGGCGTGCGCGTGGGCGGCGTGCTGGAGGTGTTCGGCCTTGACCGGGGTGCCCATGCGGTGGAAGTAGAAGTACTGCATGGCCTCGCGGCCGAGGTCCGGGTAGAGCGGCTTACGGGTGACGGTGAACGGCACACTCGTACCGACGCCCGTGACCGTGAGGCGGCGGACCCCCTCGCCGGTGACCCGTGAGAAGTCGGCCTGGTGGACATGGTCGCCGGACGCCTTGTCGGCGCCGACGACCCGGGTGGAGCCGGTGGCGACCGTACGTCCCTTGTCGTCCTTGAGCTGCCACGTGAGCGGCTTGGTGGCCGTCGCGACGACGGTCGCGATCTTGTCGGCGCCGGTGGCGTAGCCGATCTGGTTGACCAGGACCGGACCGGCGCCGGAGCCGTCGGGAGCGGGGCCGGGACCGGTGTCGGCGGGCACCACGGCGGCGACCAGGGCGAGCGACAGCGGGAAGAACAGGGACGTACGCACGGGTCGGCTCCTCCGGACGGCACACCTGGATCGGGTCGCGCAGAACGTAACGGACGATTCGTAATAAATACGATCGACACCCCGATAACGTGCGCCTTTCACTCACCGACGCCATCCGAGAGGCCGGTGAGGTGGCGGCGGGCGTCGTGCGCGGCGCGGTCGTGGAGCCCGGCCGGCGCGCGGCGTCAGGCGCGCAGATACGCCAGGACGGCGAGGACGCGGCGGTGGCCCTCGCCGTCCACCCGGAGGTCCAGCTTCTGGAGGATGGCGCTGACGTGCTTGTTGACCGCCGCCTCCGTCACATACAGGTGGCGTGCGATCGCCGCGTTCGCACGCCCCTCCGCCATCAGGGAGAGCACCTCGCGCTCCCTGGGGGTGAGCCGCTGGAGCGGATCCTGCTGCCGGTGCAGGAGTTGGCGTACGACCTCCGGGTCCACCACCGTCTCGCCGGCGGCGACACGGGTGACGGCGTCGACGAACTCCGTGACCGCGCTGACCCGGTCCTTGAGGAGATAGCCGACGCCGCCGTCGCTGCCGAGGTCCAACAGGCGGGCGGCGTAGGACTGTTCGACGTACTGGCTCAGGACCAGGACGGGCAGCGCGGGATGTTCGCGGCGCAGGGCGACGGCGGCGCGCAGACCGTCGTCCGAGTGGTCCGGTGGCATACGGATGTCGGTGACGACGATGTCGGGGCGGTGTGTACGGACCGCCGTGATCAGGCTGTCGGCGTCACCGACCTCGGCGGCGAGCCGGTGGCCGAACCGGGTCAGTACCCCGACCAGGCCGTCCCGCATCAGCGGGGAGTCCTCGGCGATGACGACACTCAGCGAGTCGCGCGGGTCCTGTGGGTTCAGCGGATTCAGTGGGTCGCGCGGGTTCAGCGGCATGGGATCTCCACGTGCAGCAGGGTCGGTCCGCCCGCCGGGCTGGAGATCCGCAGCCGGCCGTCGGCCGCCGCGATCCGGTCGGCGAGCCCGACCAGACCGGTCCCGGCCGTCGGGTCCGCGCCACCGACCCCGTTGTCCGTGATGCTGAGCGTCAGCATGTCGGCGTGCAGCCGGGCGTGGACCTCGGCACGGGTGGCCGCGCTGTGCTTGGTCGCGTTGGCGAGGGATTCGGCGACGACGAAGTACGCGGCGCTCTCCACGGCGGCGGGCGGCCGGTGCGGCAGCCGGATGTCGACGGTGACCGGCAGCGCCGAGCGCGCGACCAGATTGCCGACGGCCTCGGGCAGTCCGTGGTCGGTCAGCGCCTTCGGATGAACGCCCCGGCTCAGCTCGCGCAACTCGCCCACCGCCAGGGCGACTTGCTCCTGCGCGGCGTCGAGCTGCCGGGCGACGGACGAGCCCGGGTCGGCGTCGAGACGGGCCAGGCCGAGCGTGACGTTGAGCGAGACGAGCCGCTGCTGGGCGCCGTCGTGCAGATCCCGCTCGATCCGGCGGCGCTCCGCGTCGAAGGAGCCGACGAGCCGGGCGCGGGAGGCCCGTACCTCGGTGAGCTCCCGGCCGAGTTCGCCGTCGCGCGGCGCGAGGATCGCGCGGGTCATGGCGGCCCGCGCACCGGCCCAGACGGTCAGGGTGTACGGCGCGACCGGCACCAGCAGCACCGCCACGACGACCAGCGGCCAGGCGCCCGGATCGTCGATGGGTGAGGTCGCGATGAGTACGGGAACGGCGAGCGCGACGCCGAGCACGAACGCGTCCATCCACCACATCGCGGCCAACGACGCGGCGGTGAAGCCCAGTTCACGCCAGGTGGCGGGCTCCCGCAGCCGGGTGGCCAGCCAGCCGCGCAGCCCGGGTCCGTCCGGCGGGCGGTGCGGGTCGGGGAGCGGATCGGGATCCATCAGCCGCAGCCGGCGCCGCTCGACCCGGCCGACGACGATGCCGGACAGGCTCACCCCGAGCAGGATGACGGCTCCGACACCCACGACCAGGGAGACGACACCGGCGAGGGTCATCGCCAACAGGACCACCAGGACGAGCGCGCCGAAGACACCGCCGGTCAGGAGGTAGAGGAACGACCGCCAGGGCCAGGGCGAGGTGAGGAACTTCCACGGGCTCTGGGAGACGGCCCGCCAGGCTGTTGAGTGCTGCACACACCGACCGTAGCCGGGCGCCGTGACCAGGACAGTAGGACCAGCACTACCTTCGGACTCCCGCGTACGCCAATGCGCCGGGCCCCCGGCCGGCGGTGGGATACCGGCATGTGGATCAGAGGAATCAGGAAGCAGACATGCCCCACGGCGGGGCGGCTCGTGGCCGCGCTGGGTCTCGGCCTCGTGGCGGTGGCGGGCATCGCCCCCACGGCGCTCGCCGAACCGGCCGCCGCCCCCGCCGTGCCCACCGCGCCCGCCGCGCTCACGCCGGCCGCGATAGACCGCTTCATGAACGACTATCTGGACGAGACGGGGCTGCCCGGCGCCGTCGTCGCGGTGACCCGGGGCGACGACGTCGTCCACACCGCCGGATACGGGCACACCTCCGGTGGACGGACCATGACCGGGCACACCCCCGTCCCGGTGGCCTCGCTCTCCAAGTCCATGACCGCGCTGGCCGTCATGCAGCTGGTCGAGGAGGGAAAGGTCGATCTCGACCGGCCGGTCCGCGGCTATCTGCCCGAATTCACCATGGCCGACGAACGCGCCGCGCGGATCACCGTCCGGCAGTTGCTCGACCAGACGTCCGGCATGGCCGATTCGGCGTTCCCCGACCTGACGCTGCCGCAGGCGCACACGCTGAAGGAGGCGGTCGCCCGGATGCGCGGTGCGCGTCTCGCCGCCGAGCCGGGGACCCGGTGGAGCTACCACAACCCCAACTACTTCGTCGCCGCCCGGCTGGTGGAGGTCGTCGCCGGGGAGCCGTTCGCCGACCATCTCCGTACCGAGGTGTTCGCGCCGCTGGGGATGACGGACTCGCGGTCCGTCGACTCCACGACCGACATGCCCGAGGACGCGCGGGGCTATGTACGGGCCTACGGGCGGGTCGTGGAGCGCGACCACCCGCGCTGGTTCACGGCGGGCGGGCACGGGGTGGTCACCACCGCCGACGACCTCGCGCGCTGGCTGATCGCACAGAACAACGGCGGTGTCGGCGCGGACGGGCGGCGCGTCGCCTCCGCGCGGAGCGTGGACCTCACGCACACCCCGCCGAAGGGCGGGAACTACGCCATGGGGTGGTCGCTCGGCGAGGCGACCGGGGACGGCGAGCAGCCGCTCCAGCACACCGGTGAGCTGCTGACCCAGAACGCCGTCCAACTGCTGCTGCCGGAGCGGGAGATCGGTATCGCCGTCGTCAGCGACACCGGCATGATCTCCGGCGACGACAGCGCGGGGATCGCGGACGGTCTGCGGGACCTGGCGGAGGGCCGGTCCCCGGAGATCCGGAAGCCGTTCACGATGACCGCCGACTGGTTCCTGGCCGCGCTCACGCTGCTCGCGCTGGGCCTCGGCACGCTCGGCACCGTACGGGCGCCGCGCTGGGCCCGGCGGGCGGCCGGGCGCCCGCTGTGGCGCGCGGGAGCGCGGGTGCTGCCGTACGCGGGGCTGGTCGCGCTCTTCCCGCTGCTCCCGGAGCTGGTGGGGCTCCTGATGCGCCGCGAGGGCACGCTGGCGCAGGTGCTGTACGTGTGGCCGGCGCTGTACGTGTGCGCCGCGGGGGCGTCGCTGGCGGCGGCGGTGGTGCTCGTAGTACGGGCCGCCCATACGGTCCGTGCGGTCCTGGCCGCCCGCGCTCCCTAGGTCCCGTCCGGCGGATCGGGCCTAGGCCACGGAGCCGATACGGCGCGCGGGTGGCCGGTGGCCGTCGTGGTGGATCGGGGTGTGGGCGCCGGTCAGGGAGGCGCCGGTGCCGCCGCGCCGGTTCGCGACGATCTCCGCCGCGATCGACAGCGCGGTCTCCTCCGGCGTACGCGCGCCGAGGTCCAGGCCGATGGGGCTGCGCAGCCGGGCCAGCTCCAGCTCGCTGACGCCGACGTCGCGCAGCCGCTCGTTGCGGTCCAGATGGGTGCGGCGGGAGCCCATGGCGCCGACATAGGCGACGGGCAGTCCGAGGGCGAGTTCCAGCAGGGGTACGTCGAACTTGGCGTCGTGGGTCAGCACGCAGAGCACCGTACGGCCGTCGGTCTCCGTCGACGCCAGGTAGCGGTGCGGCCAGTCCACCACGATGTCGTCGGCGTCCGGGAAGCGGACGCGGGTGGCGAAGACGGGGCGGGCGTCGCAGACCGTGACGTGGTAACCGAGGAACTTCCCCACCTTGACCAGGGCGGACGCGAAGTCGATCGCCCCGAAGACGATCATGCGCGGGGCGGGCACGCTGGACTCGACCAGCAGCGTCAGCGGCTGCCCGCAGCGCGAGCCGTCCGCGCCGATCGTGACGGTGCCGGTGCGGCCCGCGTCCAGCAGCGCACGGGCCTCGCCCGCCGCCGCGCGGTCCAGCTCCGGGTGACCGCCCAGCGTCCCGTCGTACGCTCCCCCGGGGCGTACGAGGAGGGCTCGGCCCCGCAGCTCCGGAGGCCCGTCGGTGAGCCGGGCGACCGCCGCCGCCTCGCCACCGGCGGCGGCGGACAGCGCGGCGCGGAACACCTCTCTGGCGGGCGAGTCCGCGCGGACGGGGGTGACGAGGATGTCGATGGTGCCGCCGCAGGTCAGGCCCACGGCGAAGGCGTCCTCGTCGCTGTAGCCGAAGGTCTTCAGGACGGTCCGGCCGTCGTCCAGGGACTCCTGGCACAGGTCGTAGACCGCGCCCTCCACACAGCCGCCGGAGACCGAGCCGATCGCCGTGCCCTCGCTGTCGACGGCGAGCGCCGCTCCCGGCTGCCGGGGCGCGCTGCCGCCGACGGCCACGACCGTGGCGACGGCGAAGTCACGTCCCTGCTCGACCCACCGGTTCAGTTCGTCGGCGATGTCCAGCATGTCGGCCTCCTCTGGTCTCTCAGTATCGGATGTGCGGAGGGTCGCGGCGCGTCGGCGCCGGTGGGACCCGGCCGGTGTCAGCTCACGCCGAGCCAGCCCTCGATCGGGTGGAGCGCGAAGAAGACCAGGAAGACGGCGGTCAGGGCCCACATGAACGCGCCGATCTCCCGGGCCTTGCCCTGGGCGATCTTGATGGCGACGTAGGAGATGACGCCGGCGGCGACCCCGGCGGTGATCTGGTAGGTGAACGGCATGATCACGACGGTCAGGAAGACCGGGATCGCGACGGCGCGGTCGTTCCAGTCCACGTGCTTGGCGTTCTGCATCATCATCGCGCCGATGACCACCAGGGCCGCCGCCGCGACCTCGCCGGGGACGATCTGGGTGATCGGGCTGAAGAAGAGGCACGCGGCGAAGAAGAGGCCGGTGACGACGGAGGCGAAGCCCGTACGGGCGCCCTCGCCGACGCCGGTCGCGGACTCCACGAACACGGTCTGGCCGGAGCCGCCCGCGACGCCGCCGATGACGCCGCCCGCGCCGTCGATGAACAGGGCCTTCGACAGGCCCGGCATCCGGCCCTTGTCATCGGCGAGCTTCGCCTCCGTACCGACGCCGATGATGGTGGCCATGGCGTCGAAGAAGCCGGCCAGGACGAGGGTGAAGACGATCATGCCGACGGTCATCGCGCCGACCTCGCCCCAGCCGCCGAACTCGACGTCGCCGAAGAGCGAGAAGTCCGGCATGGAGACGGCGCTGCCGGTCAGCTCGGGCGGTCCGCTCGCCCACGCCTTGGCGCCGATGACGCCGGTGGCGTTCAGTACGGCGGCGACGACCGTACCGGCGACGATGCCGATCAGGATCGCGCCGGGCACATCGCGTGCCTGGAGCATGAAGATCAGCAGGAGGGTGACGGCGAAGATCAGGACGGGCCAGCCGGCCAGTTCGCCGGCCGGGCCCAGGGTGACGGGTCCGCCGCCCTGCGAGGCGTGCACGAAGCCCGCCTTGACCAGTCCGATCAGCGCGATGAACGTGCCGATGCCCATGGTGATCGCGTGCTTGAGCGCGAGCGGGATCGCGTTCATGATCATCTCCCGCAGGCCGGTGACGACCAGCAGCATGATCACGACGCCGTACATCACACACATGCCCATGGCCTGCGGCCACGTCATGTTCGGCGCGACCTGCGTGGAGATGACGCCGGAGACGGAGAGCCCGGCGGCGAGCGCCAGCGGGACCTTGCCGACGAAGCCCATCAGCAGCGTGGTGACGGCCGCCGCGACGACGGTGGCGGTGATCAGCGCGGGCTGGCTGAGCACATTGCCCGCGACGTCCTTGCCGCCCAGGATGAGCGGGTTGAGCAGCAGGATGTACGCCATGGCCATGAAGGTCGTGACGCCGCCACGCACTTCACGCGCGACGGTGGATCCCCGCTGGGATATGTGGAAATACCGGTCGAGCCAGGACCTTCCGGCCGGGGGACGCGAGCCTGGGCCGGCGTCCTCGGCGGTTGTCCCGGGCTCCACGGACTGCTGGGTCATGGTGCCTACTCCCAAGGTTCACAGGGGCACCCGCGTGGTGACTTCAGATGCGGGATTTGGGATGGTGCGTGGGCTGCACGACCCGGGGGACGGCCCGAGGCGAACTGGGTTTCCTGTACTGATGTGGTGGTGCCTCGCCGCCGCGAGCGGTGCGGCGGCCGTGGGCCCCGGGCGGGTACGGAATCGCACCGCCCGGAGCGTGCCGGTCAGGTGCCGGTGAGATGTTCCGGCCGTACCGGTGTCCTGTTCAGCTCCAGACCTGTCGCGGCACGGATCGCCGCGAGTACGGCGGGGGTCGACGACAGGGTGGGTGCCTCGCCGATGCCACGCAGCCCGTACGGCGCGTGCTCGTCGGCCAGTTCGAGTACGTCGACGGGGATCGTCGGCGTGTCGAGGATGGTGGGGATCAGATAGTCCGTGAAGGACGGGTTGCGCACCTTCGCGGTCTTCGGGTCGACGATGATCTCCTCCATGACCGCCACGCCCAGGCCCTGGGTGGTGCCACCCTGGATCTGGCCGAGGACGGACAGCGGGTTGAGCGCCTTGCCGACGTCCTGGGCGACGGCCAGCTCGATCACCTTGACCAGGCCCAGCTCCGTGTCGACCTCGACCACCGCGCGGTGCGCGGCGAACGAGTACTGGACATGGCCGTTGCCCTGCCCCGTACGCAGGTCGAACGCCTCGGTGGGGCGGTGGCGCCATTCGAGTTCGAGGTCGACCGACTCGCCTTCCAGGACGTCGGCCAGATCGGCCAGCACCTCGCCGCCGTCGGTGACGACCTTGCCGCTCTCCAGCAGCAGTTCGGCCGTGGCCCAGGCGGGGTGGTACGTGCCGAACTTGGCGCGGCCGATCTCCAGGACCTTCTCGCGCACGTGCTCGCAGGTGTTCTTGACCGCGCCGCCCGTGACATACGTCTGACGGGACGCGGAGGTCGAACCGGCGGACCCCACCCGGGTGTCGGCCGGCTGGATCGTCACCTGCGCGACGCCCAGTTCGGTGCGGGCGATCTGCGCGTGGACGGTGACGCCGCCCTGGCCGACCTCCGCCATCGCGGTGTGCACCGTGGCGACCGGCTCGCCGCCCACGACCTCCATCCGCACCCGGGCGGTGGAGTAGTCGTCGAAGCCCTCGGAGAAGCCGACGTTCTTGATGCCGACCGCGTATCCCACGCCCCGTACGACGCCCTCGCCGTGCGTGGTGTTGGAGAGCCCGCCGGGCAGCGCCCGTACGTCGGCATCCTCGCCCGCCGTGAGCCACTGCTGCTCCGGCGGCAGCGGACGCGCCTTGACGCGGCGCAGCAGTTCGGCGACGGGCGCGGGCGAGTCGACGCGCTGGCCGGTGGGCAGCAGGGTGCCCTGCTCCATGGCGTTGAGGCGCCGGAACTCCACCGGGTCCATGTCCAGCTTCGCGGCGAGCTTGTCCATCTGCGCCTCGTAGGCGAAGCACGCCTGTACGGCTCCGAAGCCGCGCATCGCGCCGCACGGCGGGTTGTTGGTGTAGAGCGCCAGAGCCTCGATGTCGACGTCCTCGACGACATAGGGGCCGACGGAGAGCGACGAGGCGTTGCCGACGACGGCCGGGGAGGCGGAGGCGTACGCGCCGCCGTCCAGCACGATCCGGCACTTGAGATGGGTGAGCTTGCCGTCCTTGGTGGCCCCGTGCTCGTACCAGAGCTTCGCGGGGTGGCGGTGGACATGGCCGAAGAAGGACTCGAAGCGGTTGTAGACGATCTTGACGGGTTTGCCGGTGCGCAGCGCGAGGAGGCAGGCGTGGATCTGCATCGACAGGTCCTCACGGCCGCCGAAGGCGCCGCCGACCCCGGAGAGCGTCATCCGGACCTTGTCCTCGGGCAGGCCGAGGACGGGCGCGATCTGGCGCAGGTCCGAGTGCAGCCACTGCGTGGCGACGTACAGATCGACGCCGCCGTCCTCGTCCGGCACGGCGAGGCCGGACTCCGGGCCGAGGAACGCCTGGTCCTGCATGCCGAAGACGTACTCGCCGGAGACGATCACGTCCGCGCGCCTCGCGGCCCCGTCGGCGTCGCCGCGCACGATGGGCTGGCGGTGCACGATGTTGGGGTGCGGTACGTGCCCGGCGTGGTGGTCGTCGCGGTTCTCGTGGATCAGCGGCGCGCCGTCGGCGGTCGCGGACGCCTCGTCCGTGACGACCGGCAGGTCGGCGTAGTCGATCCGGATCTTCGCGGCGGCGCGGCGGGCGGTCTCGGGGTGGTCGGCGGCGACGAGCGCGACCGGCTCGCCGTGGTGGCGGACCTTGCCGTGGGCGAGGACGGGCGTGTCCTGGAACTCCAGGCCGTAGCGCGTCACTTCGGTCGGCAGGTCGTCGTAGGTGAGGACCGCGTGGACGCCCGGGGTGGCCAGCGCCTCGGCCGTGTCGATGGACCGGATCTCGGCGTGGGCGACGGTGCTGCGCAGGGTGTGGCCCCAGAGCATGTCCTCGTGCCACATGTCGGAGGAGTACGCGAACTCGCCGGTGACCTTGAGGGTGCCGTCGGGGCGGAGTGTGGACTCGCCGACGCCGCCCTTGGTCGGGGAGCCCTGGGTGACATCGGTCGGGGTGCCGGCGGGGGTTCGTTTCGCCATGGTCAGACCGCCTCTCCCTGGCGGGCCGCGGCGAGGCGGACCGCGTCGAGGATCTTCTCGTAGCCGGTGCAGCGGCAGAGGTTGCCGGACAGGGCCTCGCGGATGTCCGCGTCGGACGGCGAGGGGTTGCGCTCCAGCATCTCGTCGGCGGTGACCAGCAGTCCGGGGGTGCAGAAGCCGCACTGGACGGCGCCGGCGTCGATGAACGCCTGCTGCATGGGCGAGAGTTGGGCGCCCTCGCCGGTCTGGGAGTCGGTTCCGCCGGTGCCCTTGGCCTGCCACTGGCGGGCCTGCTGGATGCTCGTACCGCAGCCGCCCGCGGCGCCTGAGGTGTCCGAGGTGCCCAGGGCGCAGCCGGCGCCGGGATGCGCGTCGGCGCGGTGCTTCGCGTAGTCGGCCAGGCCTTCGACGGTGACCACCTCGCGGCCCTCGACCTGGCCTGCCGCGACGAGGCAGGCGCAGACGGGCACGCCGTCGAGGCGGACCGTACAGGAGCCGCATTCGCCCTGCTCGCAGGCGTTCTTGGAGCCGGGCAGGCCCATGCGCTCACGCAGGACGTAGAGAAGGGACTCGCCTTCCCAGACATCGTCGGCCTCCTGCGGACGGCCGTTGACGCGGAAGTTCACGCGCATCGTTATGCAGCTCCTTCAAGCGTGGTGCCGCCGGACCGGTACTGCTCCCAGGTCCAGCCGAGGGTGCGGCGGGCCATGATGCCCACCGCGTGGCGGCGGTACTTCGCGGTGCCGCGTACGTCGTCGATCGGGTTGCAGGCGCCGGACGCGAGGTCGGCGAACTGCTTGGCGACCGACGGGGTGATGACCTTGCCGTTGTCCCAGAAGCCGCCCTCCTCCAGCGCCGCGTTGAGGAAGTCCTCGGCGGCGCGGGCCCGCAGCGGGGTGGGCGCGGCGGAGCCGATGCCGGTCTTCACGGTGCGCGAGTCGGGGTGCAGGGCGATGCCGAACGCGCAGACCGCGATGACCATCGCGTTGCGCGTGCCGACCTTGGAGAACTGCTGCGGCCCGGCCGCCTTCTTGATGAGGACGGCCTTGATCAGCTCGTCCGGGGCCACTGCGTTGCGCTTCACGCCCGTGTAGAAGTCCTCGACGGGGATGCGGCGGACGCCGCGTACCGACTCCACCTCCACCTCGGCGCCCGCCGACAGCAGCGCGGGGTGCGCGTCCCCGGCGGGCGAGGCCGCGCCGAGATTGCCGCCGACGGAGCCGCGGTTGCGGATCTGGGGCGAGCCGACGGTGTGCGAGGCGAGCGCGAGTCCGGGCAGCTCGGTCCGCAGGTGTTCCATGATCTGGGTGTACGGGACGGAGGCGCCGAGCCGGACGTGCTCCTCGCCGACCGACCAGTCGCGCAGTTCGCCGATGCGGTTCAGGTCCATGAGGTACTCGGGCCGCCGGTGGTCGAAGTTGATCTCGACCATGACGTCGGTGCCTCCCGCGATGGGGACGGCGGTGGGGTGCTCGGCCTTGGCGGCGAGCGCCTCCTCCCAGCCGGCGGGGCGAAGGAAGTCCATGAGTGGCTCTCTTCATTCGTGATCGGTGGTCGTGATCGGTGTGGTGATCGGTCGTTCACGCGATCGGTCGTTCACGGGAGCCCGGGGACGGCCGGAGTCTCGACTGCTGGTGTTGTGCTGGTCTTTTTCTCATGCGGATATTCACTAGCTGTTAACGCTGTGTGGCCCAAGTACACCGGGACGTGCTCCGTCCGGTGCAGTCACCGAAACCATGAAGGAGTTGGCTGGGCGCCTTCCAGGTCTTGTAGATTCGAACAAAAGGCGGCGCGGCGGACGCGCGCGGAAGACGGCTCATCCGGGACGAGAGAAGAGATCGGCGGCGACGAGATGCGGCTGCGCGCACTGCTGGAGACCGACGCGCTGGGCCTGCGGCTGCTCGGCGGCCAGGACGAGCTGGACCGCACCGTACGCGGTGTGATGACCACCGACCTGCGGGACCCGAGCCGCTATCTGTCGGGCGGCGAGCTGGTCCTGACGGGGCTCGCCTGGCGGCGTACGCCCGAGGACTCCGAGCCTTTCGTACGGCTCCTCGCCGGGGCCGGTGTCGCCGGGCTCGCGGCCGGCGAGGCCGAGCTGGGCGCGATCCCGGACGACCTGGTCAAGGCGTGCGCGCGGCACCGGCTGCCGCTGTTCGCGGTCCACGAGACGGTCGCGTTCGCGTCGATCACCGAGTACGTGGTGCGGCAGGTGTCCGGCGAGCGGGCCGGGGATCTGGCGGCCGTCGTCGACCGGCACCGCAGGCTGATGACGTCGGGCCCGGCGGGCGGCGGGCCTGAGGTCGTACTGGATCTGCTCGGCACGGACCTCGACATGCGCGCCTGGGTGCTGTCGCCCACCGGGCGGCGGATCGCCGGCGCGGGTCAGCCGCTGTCCACCGGGGCGGGCGCGGCGCTGGCGGCTGAGCATCTGGCGGCGACGCGCGGCGGGCGGCGGGCGCCGCACCGGGTGGCGCTGGGCGGGACGACGTACTCGCTGTTCCCGGTACGCGTTCCCGGCCGCGCCGTGCCGCCGGGCGGCGTGGCCGGGGACGTACGGGAGCGTGCCCTGTCCGACTGGCTGCTGGCCGTGGAGGCGGACGCCGGTGAGTGGGGCGGGCCCCGGCTCGATCTGCTCCAGGGCGTCACCCAGCTGATCGCGGTCGAACGGGACCGGCGGGACGCGGCGCGTACGGTACGGCGCCGGCTCGCCGAAGAGATCCTGGAACTCGTCCAGACGGGCGCCCCGCCCGCCGAGATCGCGGCGCGGCTGCGGGTCGCGGCGCCGGTGCTGCTGCCCGGCCAGGGGGCGGCGCCGCACTGGCAGATCGTGGTGGCGCGGGTCGACTGGGACGGCGACGAGGCCGAGTCGGGTGCGGTCGCCCAGTCCGTGCTGGAGGAGATCCTGGTCGATCCGGCGGCGACGGGCATGGAGTCGGGCGACCGGATCGCGGTGGCGCACACGGGCGGCGAGGCGGTCGCGCTGGTGCCGATGCCGGCGCCGGCCGACCCTGACGACGAGGACGGCGGGGACGGCGGGGACGGCGGGGAGGACGACGGCGCTCCCGGGGCCGGGGTCGGTGAGGACGGCGGGGCCGGGGCCGGGGGGATTCAGGCCGACGTGCTGCTGGCGGCCGTACGCGAACCGCTGGCCTCCGGGCTCGCCGACGACGGCCGGCTGACCCTCGGCGTCAGCGCGGCCGTGCGGTCGGCGGAGGGGCTGCGGGGCGCGCTGGAGGAGGCGCGGCACGCCCGCCGGGTGGCCGCGGCCCGACCCGGCCGGGTGTGCGCGGCCGGGCACCACGAGCTGGCCTCGCACGTCCTGCTGCTGCCGTTCGTCCCGGACGACGTACGGCGCGCGTTCACCGCGCGGCTGCTCGACCCGCTGCGCGACTACGACCGGCGCCACCGCGCCGAGTTGGTCCCCACCCTGGAGGCGTTCCTCGACTGCGACGGCTCCTGGACCCGCTGCGCCGCCCGTCTGCATCTGCATGTGAACACGCTGCGGTACCGGGTGGGCCGCATCGAACAGCTGACGGGGCGCGACCTGTCCCGCCTGGAGGACAAGCTCGACTTCTTCCTGGCGCTCCGGATGAGTTGAGCCGGATCCCGGTCCGATCCGGTGACCGTCACCCCGTGCCATGTTGACCGCCGTCACCCGAGGCGGTCACCGGGAGATCCAACTCTCCCGCGCGGACCGGGCGGTGGCCGTCCTCGTGGTGAACTCCCCACCGCCGGGCGGCTGATGGCTCTCCCAGGTCAGCCGGGTGACGGCGGTCCCGGCGGGTCTGCCGGGAGGGGTTTTCGACCATGCTGACGGGGCGTCGAACGGCCCGTTGTCGACCCCTTGTTGACCAAGGCATTGTGAATTTTTTCACCTGACCTATTGGCCCGGCGTGCCGATCCGTGCTGAGATGCGGGAGAACTCAACAGCACAATGGCGCGCTCGGGGAGGGCAATGTGGCGGATACCGCCATGTCTGGTTCCGGTTCCACTGCCGGGGACGACCCACTCCAGACCGCGGTATGGCGGTTGCGCTCGCGCGGCTGTTGGACCGACGCAGCCGCTCTGCTCGCGCCCCATCCGGGAGCCGCCCCCTCTCTCCAGCGGGCGTCGTTGCTGGTGGAGCGCTGTCTGTTCACCGGTGTGGGCTGGCCCGAGGCCGAGGACGCGCTCCGGGTCGCCGAGGCCACCGCGCGGGAGGACGACGAGCGCGGCGGCGCCGCCAGCGAGCGCGGTCATCTCGCGTACGCCGCCACGATCCTCGGTGTGCGCGACCGCGCCGACGAGGCGCGTGCCGCTCTCGGCAGGGCCGCCGCGCTGCTCGCGCCGACGGCGCTCGGCCGGCCGCTGCTGGACTTCCGCCGGGGGCTGATCGCCGAACATCTCTCGGACTCCCCGCAGTCGGCCCTCGCCGCCTACCGGCGCGCCCACGCGGGCGCCACCGCGCACGGACAGACGCTGCTGCTCTCCTTCACCTGGCGCCATCTGGCCGGACTCGCCCTGCGTGAGGGCGAGTTGGCGGAGGCGCGGCACGGTTTCGGCGAGTCGCTGCGGATCCGCGAGGAGCTGGGCTATCTGGTCGGTACGGCTCCGGCGCTCGCCGCGCTGGCCGACGCCGAGCCGGAGCCGGAGGCGTCGCGGCTGCGCGCGGAGGCGGGGCGGCTGTTCCGGCTGCTGGACGGCGTACCGACATGGCTGGCCGCGCAGCTCGCGCCGAGCACCGCCGCCTGAACGCGTCCTGGCGGGGCCCGGTGCTCGGGACGGCCGGAGCCGGGCCGCCGGGCGGGTCGCTCAGGGCTGGGAGATCGAACCGGACGTCGCGGGGGCGGGACCGCCCACCCCCGGCTCCGCCGGCCTGCGCGCCTGCGGCCCCGCCTTCCGCAGCAGCCGCTCCAGCGGATGCTCCACCCACTGGTACGCCAGCCCCGCGAGGGCCAGGCTGAGCACGATCGCCACCAGCCAGAACCCGGCGGTCCCGGCGAGCGACTCCGGGCGGTCGTAGCGGGCGAGCAGCGCGCGGATGACGATCTCGTGCACCAGGTACCAGGCGAACGACCAGTGCCCCAGCCGTACCGCCCACGCCCCGCCGAGCCCCGTACGGCTGCCGCGCTGGTCCGCCTGCGCCGCCGCGCACACCAGCAGGGCGAAGATCGGCGCGGAGAGCAGTTGGGAGGCGCTGTACGGGCTGTACCAGAGGCTGTCGGGCACGGCGTCGCGCCACGGGACGAGCGCCAGATGCCAGAGCACGACCAGCCCGATCGCCGCCGGCAGTCCGACCGGTGAGCGCCACCCTCGCTTGATGGCGAGACCGGCGGCCACGCCGATCACGAACTGGAGCATGCGCGTGGGCGGGAAGTAGTCGAGCAGCCATACGCGGGTGGAGCCGGTGCCGATCAGCGCGCTCGCGAACCACACGCCGACGAGCGCGACGGTCATCGTCACCGCGACCCAGAAGCGGCCCCGGCCGGACTTCAGCAGCGGCAGCAGCATCAGGAGCGGGAAGATCAGATAGAACCAGGCCTCGTCGCTGAGCGACCAGGCCGCCGGGTTCGCGCCCTTCTGGATGACCGCGTCGGGGAACCAGGCGTGCACCATCAGCAGCGTCGCGAGGACGGCCTTCGTGGACACCTCCTTGCCGATGGCGATCCAGACGGCGACGGAGGCCGCCGATGTGACCACGAGCAGGGGCCAGATGCGGGCGAAGCGCCGCCACAGGAAGACCTTCGCGGGCACCCGCTGCCCGTCGTAGGTCCAGGCGAGCACGAAGCCGGAGAGGACGAAGAAGAACGTGACGCCGCTACGCCCGTACCAGGTCGCCTCGCTGAGTCCGGGGATCTCGCCGACCTGCCGCGACAGGTGGTAGAGCACGACGATCAACGCGGCCCAGAAGCGCAGCCCGGTCAGGGACGGCAGCCTGTCCCGGCCCGCGAGACCTGACCGATCGGCAGTGGCGGTGGGCTGACGAACACTGCTGTCGCGCATGACGTCCCGTGGTGTGGGTGGCCGGAAGATGAAGAGTGGATGACGCTACCCGTACACGTGCGCGGTGCCAAAGCGGGGGATCCGTCCCGCGCGCGCCGGTCGCACGACCCGCTCGGGCGCCGGGGCTCCCCGGGGGCCTTTCGGGTACGAGGGGATGTCCCCCGTCAGACACGGGCCAGGGACCCAGGCGCCCGGCGGCCCGGCGGACCGGCGGCCCGGTGGTCAGCCCGCGCCGCCCGTGAAGTGTTCCCGTACGAGCGAGCGCACGACCGGCAGATCCCCCGCGGTCAGCGCGTCCAGCAGGGCGGAGTGCTCGGCGGCGTCCGCGACGAGCGCGGCTCTGACGGTCCTCGGGGCGCCGGCGCGCGGCCACTGCGCACGGCGGTGCAGGTCGTCGGCGACCATGACCAGCTGCCGGTTGCCGGAGAGGCCGAGGAGCGCGCTGTGGAACGCGCGGTCGTGGTCGGCGTACGCGGCGAGATCGCCGGCCGCCGCCGCCGTGACGGTCGCCTCGGCCAGCGGGCGCAGCTCCGCCCAGCGCTCGGCGGCGACGGTACGGGCCAGCCCCAGCACCACCGGGACCTCGATCAGCGCCCGTACCTCGGCCAGCTCGGCGAGGTCGCGGGCGGTGCGCTCGGCGACCCGGAAGCCGCGGTTGGGCACCACTTCGACGGCGCCTTCGAGTACGAGCTGCTGCATGGCCTCGCGTACGGGGGTGGCGGAGACTCCGAAGCGCTCACCGAGCGCGGGGCCGGAGTAGACCTCGCCGGGCACCAGCTCGCCGCTGACGAGGGCGGTGCGGAGCGCTTCGAGGATCTGACCGCGCACTGAGTGACGACGCACCGCACGGCGTACGCCCGGCTCGGACGGGGTGGCGGGCGTGGCGGGCGCGGCGCGGGACTCGTCGTGGGTGTGCTCGCCGCGTGCCTGTTCGGGGACCCTCGGAGCGCCGCCGACCTGCGGCCGGCCGGTGCCGGAGGGCGCCGAGGCGTCGTCGTGCGCACTGCCCCGCGCCATGGCGCCTCCTCCTCCGGTCTGTCGCGTTCGTCCAGCTCATCGCGGTCCGGCTCGCGTGAATCCGGCCTCCGGAGCACCATAGGCGGACAGGGAGACAGTTCACACATCTGTCGTGTCGGGTAAGGTAAGCCTCACCTTCAAACGATCGCGATTCGGTGGTCCCCACGAATGTCTGCGCACGCTCTGCTGCCCGGCCGGTTCATCTCTCCGGTCGCCGATGCCTACCGGCGACTGACCGAGGTGTTCCCCTCGCTGCGCATCGAGGAGCTGACGGACGGTGAGCGGCCGGCGACGGACGACGGCTGGGTCGGTGCCATGGATCTGGCGGCGGGCGGCCCCGCCGTCGACACCTTCCTCGCCTGGGACGAGGCGCAGGTGGTCCGTGACTACGGGCAGCGGGCCCGCCCGGATGTCGTCGCGACCTTCGGACTGCACCGATACGCCTGGCCCGCCTGCCTGTTGATCACGGTGCCGTGGTTCGTGAGCCGCCGGGTGCCGCGGGTGCCGGTGGAGCACGTCTCCTTCCAGCGGGCCCATGGCCGGATGGCCGTGCGGGTCACCGAGTTCGCGTGTCTGCCCGACGACCCGGCCGCCGCCCTGCCGGGCGCCCGGGTCGTACCGGACGAGGAGGCGCTGCGCGCGGAGGTGCGGTCGGCGGTGGCCGAGCATCTCGGCCCGGTGCTGGCCGGGTTCGGGCCGCGCATGCGGCGCCGCAACCACGCCCTGTGGGGCATGGCGACGGACGAGATCGTCGAGGGGCTCTGGTACGTCGCGCATCTGCTGGGCGAGGAGCGGCGCGCGATGGCGGAGCTGGAACTGCTGCTGCCGGGCACCACGAAGCCGTACGTCGGTACGGCGGGCTTCCGTGAACTGCGCGGCCCCGGCGGCGAATCGCTGCCCACCAGGGACCGGGCGAGCTGCTGTCTCTTCTACACGCTGCGACCCGAGGACACCTGCGTGACCTGCCCGCGTACGTGCGACTCCGACCGCGTCCGCCGACTGAGCGCAAACAGCAACTGACGCTCCCGCGGGGTTCGCCGAACCATGCCACTCGTCCGGGTGGCATGAGACCGCGTCATATTCGAACGCAACTCTGCTCCTTCGCCGCTTCGTTCGAGTGGAACTCTCCAATTCGCGTATCCTTGCGCCTCGTTGGCGTTCTCTTGTCCCGAAACCCTCCTGCGCGCAGCCGTGGTTCGGCCAATATGGCGCCCGAGACGCCCCACTGCGATGCAAGGGACACCGCATGCGACTGACCGAATCTCCGCTCAACTGGCTGCTTCCGGGCGGCGTGATGCTCATCGGCGTCCTGGTGGCGGTGGCCTTGATCGTGCGCGGCAAGAACGCCGCCGCCAAGACCGCGGCCGAGGACTCCTGGGAACGCAGCGAGGAGCGCCGCAGAAGAAAAGAAGCGATCTACGGCAGCGCGTCCTATCTGCTGCTGTTCTGCTGTGCCGCGGTGGCCGCCGCGCTCTCCTTCCACGGCCTCGTCGGCTTCGGCCGGCAGAATCTCAACCTCACCGGCGGCTGGGAGTATCTCGTCCCGTTCGGCCTCGACGGTGCGGCGATGTTCTGCTCCGTGCTGGCCGTGCGCGAGGCCAGCCACGGCGACGCCGCGCTCGGCTCCAGGCTGCTGGTCTGGACGTTCGCCGGGGCCGCCGCCTGGTTCAACTGGGTGCACGCGCCGCGCGGTATGGAACACGCGGGAGCGCCGCAGTTCTTCGCCGGCATGTCGCTCTCGGCCGCCGTGCTGTTCGACCGGGCGCTGAAGCAGACCCGCCGGGCGGCGCTGCGCGAACAGGGCCTGGTGCCCCGTCCGTTGCCGCAGATCCGGATCGTCCGCTGGCTGCGGGCGCCCCGTGAGACGTTCGGCGCCTGGTCGCTGATGCTTCTCGAAGGCGTGCGCACGCTGGACGAGGCGGTCGACGAGGTACGCGACGACCGCAGGCAGAAGGAGCAGAAGAAGCACCAGCGGCGCGAGCAGGAGAAGCTGGGCCGGGCGAGGATCAAGGCGCTCAACCGGCAGCACCGGGCCTGGGGGCGCGGCCGTGGCCGCCAGGTCGAGTTGCCCGCGGCGGCGACCGTACCGGCCGTGGGCGCCGGGACCGGCTCACCGCCCGCCGTCGGCGCCGCCTCTCCGGAGCCTGTTATAGGCGGGATCTACGACCCCGGCACCGATCCGTCGATCGTCCGGTCCCAGCCTTCGCTCCAGCCGGTGAAAGGGTACGAGGGGCGCACCGTCGACCTGACCGCCGAGGACGACACCCAGGCGCTGCCCCGGCTCGATTCGCTGGAGCGCAAACTCAAGCATCTGGAGCAGCAGTTCGGCTGAGCACCGCCTGAGCATCGCCTGAGCGGGAATTCCACGACCGGCGTGACGGGTAACCGTCGCGCCGGTCCGCCGTTCAGGTTCAGGGCGGCCGGCCCTCGGCTCAGGCGGCCGTCCCGGCGTTCAGCTCGAACCAGACCATCTTGCCGAGCCCCTGCGACCGTACGCCCCAGGCGTCGGCCAGGCCCTCCACCAGCACCAGCCCGCGCCCGTGCGTCCCGTCGTCCTCGGTGGGCTCGTTCGGCGTCGGCGGGGCATCGACGAAGTCCCTTACCTCGACTCTCAGTTGGGAGTCGGCGACGATGGCCTTGACCACGGCGCCGTGCTCGGTGTGCACCAGCGCGTTGGTCACCAGCTCGCTCGTGAGCAGCTCCGCCACCTCGGCCGATTCCCGGGTGCGCCAGTGGCTCAGCAACTCGCGCAGCGCGTGCCTCACCTCCGGCACCGCCGTGAGATCGGCGCTCTCCACTCTGCGGAGCAACTGCCTCCGCAGCAGTCTCGTCTGCTCCCCCGTGCCTCTCATGTCTCCTGTCCCCCCATGCCGCTCTTGTCTGACCGGGCTCCTTCAGCTGAATGCTCTCCCCGAGATGCATGCCCCACTCGTCACCGGCCACGCATGGCGACCGGGATGGTGTGACAGCGAGTGCCCGGCGCTCCTCGTGGGAAGTGAGGGGTTGCGAGATCGGCGGGACCCCTGGAGTCTGCCGTTCCGGAAGGCTGAGCCGTATAAACGCCGTAGATCTGAGGAGCCTTGATGCACGACGACCGCAGCTTGGTGGAGGGCCGTCTGGAGCGCGCCCTGCGCCAGTTCATCCGCCCCGCGCAGTACGCGGCCAGGACGCCGCTCGCGCTGTCGGTCTGGGAGGTGCCGGGCGAGCCGGTGCCCGTGGGACAGGCTCTGCAAGGGACGTACGCGCCGTTCGAGACCGGCACGCCCTGGGGCCCGCCCTGGTCCACCAGCTGGTTCCGGCTGGAGGGGATCGTTCCCGACGAGTACGCCGGGCGGCGCGTGGAGGTCGTGATCGACCCGGGCTTCACCGGCGAGGGGCCCGGCTTCCAGGCGGAGGGGATGGTGTACGACGCGGCGGGCGTGCCCGTCAAGGGAATCCACCCGCGCAACCGGCACATCCCGGTCGGCTCCCCCGCGGCCGGCGGCGAGGCGGTCCAGCTGCTTCTGGAAGCGGCGGCGAACCCGTCGATGCCGGGCGATTTCATGCCGTCGGCCCTCGGCGATGTGACAACGGCCGGTGACAGCCCGTTGTACACGTTCGCCGCCGCCGACATCGCCGTGCTGGACGAGAACGTGTGGCATCTGGTGCTCGACATCGAGGTGCTGTCCGAGCTGATGGCGGAGCTGCCCGTCGACCGGTCGCGCCGGCACGAGATCCTGCGCGCGCTGGAGTCCATGCTGGACGCGCTCGACCTGCACGACGTGTCCGGTACGGCGGTGGCGGCGCGCGCCGAGCTGGCGGGCGTGCTGGCGAGTCCGGCCGCGCCCAGCGCCCACCGGGTCTCGGCGGCCGGGCACGCGCACATCGACTCGGCGTGGCTGTGGCCGCTGCGCGAGACGGTGCGCAAGGCGTCGCGGACGTTCGCCAACGTCACCGCGCTCGCCGAGGAGTATCCGGAGCTGGTCTTCGCCTGTTCGCAGGCGCAGCAGTACGCGTGGGTCAAGGAGCACCAGCCGCACATCTGGGAGCGCATCAAGAAGGCGGTGGCGGACGGCACTTGGTCGCCGGTGGGCTCGATGTGGGTGGAGTCGGACGCCAACATGCCGGGCGGCGAGGCGCTGGCCCGGCAGCTCGTGCACGGGACGCGCTTCTTCAGGGAGGAGCTGGGCGTCGAGACGGAGGAGATCTGGCTGCCGGACTCCTTCGGCTACACGGCCGCGTTCCCCCAACTGGCCAAGCTGGCGGGGGTGAAGTGGTTCCTCACCCAGAAGCTGTCGTGGAACCAGTCCAACAAGATGCCGCACCACACCTTCTGGTGGGAGGGCATCGACGGGACCCGGGTCTTCACGCACTTCCCGCCGGTCGACACGTACAACGCGCAGTTCCACGCGTCCGAACTGGCTCACGCCGAGCGGAACTTCGCCGACAAGGGACGCGCGTCGCGCTCGCTGGTCCCGTTCGGCTGGGGGGACGGCGGTGGCGGTCCCACCCGCGAGATGCTGGAGAAGGCGCGCCGGCTGAAGTCCCTGGAGGGCTCGCCGCGGGTGGAGATCGAGAAGCCGTCCGCGTTCTTCGCCGCCGCCGAGGAGGAGTACGGCGCGAAGGCACCGGTCTGGTCGGGCGAGCTGTATCTGGAGCTGCACCGGGCGACGTACACGACGCAGGCGAAGACCAAACAGGGCAACAGGCGCAGTGAACACCTGCTGCGGGAGGCCGAGTTGTGGGCGACGGCCGCCGCGCTGCGCACGCCGTCGTACGCGTATCCGTACGAGGAGCTGGACCGGCTGTGGAAGACGGTGCTGCTGCACCAGTTCCACGACATCCTGCCGGGCTCGTCCATCGCGTGGGTGCACCGGGAGGCCAGGGACACCTACGCGGCGGTGCGGGAGGAGCTGACGGCGATCACGGCGACGGCGGTCGAGGCGCTCGGCGGCAGCGGTACGGCGGTGCTCAACTCCTCGCCGTACGAGCGGACCGAGATCGTCGAGACCGACACGGCGGAGATCGCGGAGGGCGCGGCGACGCAGGCGCTGAACAGCCATGGGCGGTCGGCGGCGCTGGTGCGGGTGCCCGCGCTGGGCGCGACGGGACTGGCCGCCGTCGAACCGGTGGGCGGGACCCCGGAGGTGACCACACGCGCCGCGGGCTCCGACATCGTCCTCGACAACGGGCTGCTGCGGGTCACCGTCGACCGGGACGGTCTGCTCAGCTCCGTGACCGATCTGCACGCGGACCGTGAGGTGCTGGCGCCGGGCAGCCGGGGCAATCTGCTCCAGCTGCACCCGGACCACCCCAACCAGTGGGACGCCTGGGACATCGACCGGCACTACCGCAACCGGCACACGGACCTCACGAAGGCGGAGTCGGTGCAGCTGGTCGAGCAGGGTCCGCTGCGGGCGACGGTGCGGGTGGTGCGTACGTTCGGCTCGTCGTGGATCGTGCAGGAGATCCGGCTCGCGGCCGGCAGCGGGCGGGTGGACATCGTCACCGAGGTCGACTGGCAGGAGTCGGAGAAGGTGCTCAAGGCGGCGTTCCCGCTGGACGTGCACGCCGAACGGTCCACCGCCGAGATCCAGTTCGGGCATGTGCACCGGGCCACGCACGCCAACACCAGCTGGGACGCGGCCCGGTTCGAGATCTGCGCGCACCGCTGGCTGCGGGTGGCGGAGCCCGGTTACGGCGTGGCGGTGGTCAACGACTCGACGTACGGCCACGACGTGACGCGCTCCGCGCACGAGGAGGGGCTGGGGACGACCGTACGGCTGACGCTGCTGCGGGCGCCGCACAGCCCGGACCCGGAGACGGACCTGGGCACGCACACGTTCCGCTACGCCCTGGTGCCCGGCGCGGAGGTGACGGACGCCGTCCGGGAGGGGCTGGCGCTCAATCTGCCGCTGCGGGTCGCGGTGGCGCCCCCGACGGCGCCGCTGGTCTCGGTGGACCATCCGGCGATCACGGTGGAGTCGGTGAAGCTCGCCGAGGACCGCAGCGGTGATGTGGTGGTACGGCTCTACGAGTCGGCGGGCAACCGGGCCTCGGGGATGCTGCGGACCGGCTTCCCCGTCGTACAGGCCCATGTCACCGACCTGTTGGAGCGCCCGCTGCACGAGGCGGGGACGGGGGCGGCCGGTCTGCGGGTGGCGCTGCGGCCGTTCCAGATCCTGACGCTGCGGTTCACCTCCGCGTAGTCGAGTGGGGCGGGAGGGGTCAGGGCCGTGGCACGTTGCGCAGGTTGGAGCGTGCCATCTGGACCATGCGGCCCACCCCTCCGTCCAGCACGATCTTCCCGGCGGAGAGCGCGAAGCCCTGCACCATGTCGGCGCTGATCTTCGGCGGGATGGACAGGGCGTTCGGGTCGGTGACCACGTCCACCAGGGCCGGGCCCTGGTGCTTGAAGGCGTCCTTGAGCGCGCCCGCGAGCTGCTTGGGCTTCTCCACCCGCACACCGAACGCCCCGGCGGCGCGGGCGAGGGCGGCGAAGTCCGGGTTGTGGTTGGTGGTGCCGTACGACGGCAGACCGGCCACCAGCATCTCCAACTCGACCATGCCGAGGGAGGAGTTGTTGAACAGGACGATCTTCACCGGGAGTTCGTACTGCACGAGGGTGAGGAAGTCGCCCATCAGCATGGTGAAGCCGCCGTCGCCGGACATCGAGACGACCTGCCGCTCCCGGTCCACGAACTGCGCCCCGATGGCCTGCACCATGGCGTTGGCCATCGAGCCGTGGCTGAACGAACCGATCACACGGCGGCGCCCGTTGGGTGAGAGATAGCGGGCGGCCCAGACGTTGCACATGCCGGTGTCGACGGTGAACACGGCGTCGTCGTCGGCGACCTCGTCCAGCACGGACGCGACGTACTCGGGGTGGATCGGGATGTGCTTGTCGACCTTGCGGGTGTAGGCCTTGACGACGCCTTCGAGCGCGTCGGCGTGCTTCTTGAGCATCTTGTCCAGGAACCGGCGGTCGCTCTTCATCCGTACGCGCGGCGTCAGACAGCGCAGCGTCTCCCGTACGTCGCCCCAGACGGCGAGGTCCAACTGCGAGCGGCGGCCGAGACGTTCGGGCCGGACATCGACCTGGACGATCTTGACGTCGGTGCCGTCGGGCAGGAAGGCGTTGTACGGGAAGTCGGTGCCGAGCAGGATGAGCAGATCGCACTCGTGGGTGGCCTCGTAGGCCGCGCCGTAGCCGAGCAGTCCGCTCATGCCGACGTCGAACTTGTTGTCGTACTGGATCCACTCCTTGCCGCGCAGGGCGTGGCCGATCGGGGACTTGACCCGCTCGGCGAACTCCATGACCTCGGCGTGCGCCCCGGCCGTGCCGCTGCCGCAGAAGAGCGTGACCCGGTCCGCGTCGTCGATCATGGAGACCAGCTTGTCGATCTCCAGGTCGCCGGGCCGCACGGTCGGCCGCGAGGTGACCAGGGCGTGCTCGATCGCCTTCGTCGGGGCCGGCAGGGAGGCGATGTCACCGGGCAGGGTCACGACGCTGACGCCGCCCCGGCCGACCGCGTGCTGGATGGCCGTCTGGACGAGCCGGGGCATCTGCTGCGGATTGGTGATCATCTCGTTGTAGTGGCTGCACTCGTCGAACAGCCGCTCCGGGTGCGTCTCCTGGAAGTAGCCGAGCCCGATCTCACCGGTCGGGATGTGCGAGGCGAGCGCCAGGACCGGGGCCATGGAGCGGTGCGCGTCGTACAGGCCGTTGATCAGATGGAGATTGCCGGGGCCGCAGGAGCCGGCGCAGGCGGCGAGCCTGCCGGTGATCTGCGCCTCGGCGCCCGCCGCGAAGGCCGCCGCCTCCTCGTGTCTGACCTGGACCCAGTCGATGGCCGCGTTGCGCCGGATGGCGTCCACGACGGGGTTGAGGCTGTCACCGACGACTCCGTACAGCCGCTGGACACCCGCGCGGGCGAGGATGTCGACGAACTGTTCCGCCACGTTCTGCCTGGCCATGGAAGCGTGCCCTTCTGCCGTCCGAGGATCCGGGCGGGCCGCCCTGGGGCGTGTCCGGTACCCGCTGTCCATCAACCCACGCCCCGCGCCGTTACGCCTCCCAGACCCCCACGGCCGTCCGGTCGTCGGCGTACCCCTTCGCCCGCAGCCCGACGTCCGTCAGATACGCGGCGAGGCCCGGCGGCTCTTCCGCGGCCCAGCGTGTGACGAGTTCGTCACCCAGGGCCGGCACACCGCGCAGCGGCTCGGCGAGCCCGACGCTGGTCAGCAGGAGCGTGTCGCCCGGACGGGCCACGGAGGCGCGGAAGCGGAACGGCTCGGGCGGGGGCGGTACGGGATCCTCCACGATCGGGCCCGGCGGCTTGGTGATCTCCAGATCCATCGTGAGGCGGTCGCCCTCGGGGGTCTGTTCGGTGGGGGCCGGGGCGCCGGTGGGGGCGGAGCCGTAGCCGACGACCGGTGCGCCCCGGATGTCGGAGGGCTCGGGGACCAGCGGCTCCAGGTCCTGCCAGGCGCCGTCCCTGAGCCGGAACAGTCCCCCGCCGCCGACGCCGAAGAAGACCCGGGTCCGGCAGTCGGGATCGGCGGAGAGCAGCAGACAGCGCAGGCTCGCGGTGTACTCCTCCGGTTCGCGGCCCAACTCGGCGGCGCGGGCGCGCAGCTTGCCGTACGTACGGTCGGTGAGCCGGTGCAGACCCGACTTCAGATCGCCCCGGCGGCCGGCTCTTATGTCCTCGGCGAGCCGGCTGTGGCTGCGGCCGACGGCGCCGCCGATCCACCGGCAGGCGTCGGCGGCGGACAGGTGCGCGCCCTCGGTGGCGCGGGCGCCGGTGGCCACGGCGACCAGGACCAGCGCGTTCGGTCCCACGCCGAAGCGGGCGGTGAGGAGGGCGTCTCGGCGGGGCTCGCCCCGGTAGCGCGCCGAATCGCCGCGCAGGGAGACGGCGCGCAGCGTGTAAGTCCCGTACCGGGCGCCGTCGAGCACGGTGTCGGCGACGAGTTGGTCCAGCTCCTCGACATCGGCGACCGGGAGGGCGGTGGGCTCGGCGTCGTACGTGGGCGGGCTGTCGCCGACGTGGCTGATACGGGCGGCGGGAACGGGAGCGGACGAGGGCGGAGCCGGGTCCGGGGGCCGGGGGTCGGTGGCGCGCGGGTCCCGGGGCGCGGCGGGCTGCTGCGGCCCGGGGTCGTTGGGGTCGAACGCGGCGAGCGGCGGCTCCCACGGGGCGCGTGGCCGGGGTGCGAGCGGGGCGGGCGCGACGGGCGCCGGGCGCGGTGCGGGGGCCTCGGGCGCCGGTGCGGGCTCGGGCTCGGGTGTCCGCTCGGCAGCGGGGGCGGGGGCCGGGTCGGGGGCGGGGGCCGGGTCGGGGGCGGGGGCCCGGGTCACCGGATAGCCGCCTCGCGACTCCCACCAGGCCAGCGGTCGCGAGCCGGGCCCGCCGTCGGCGGCTCCCACACCCAGGCCCTCGTCCTCCTCGTCACCAGTGTCGTCCTCGTCGTCGTCCACATCGATGGCGTCGATCGCGTGCCCGTAACTCCGTGTCGACGGCACGTCGTCCCCGCCGCCGAGCGTGTCCGCCGCCGAGTCGAAGCGGTCGTCGATCGTGTCGTCCCGCGCCCCGGCCGGGCCGGTGTCGCGCGCGGACTCGTCGTACAGCCGGCCCCACCAGTCGTCGGTGGTGGCGGGCCGGTCCCCCTGCTGGCTCATGCTCCTATTGTCGACCGCACAGGGCATCAGAAAACGGGACAGCCCGAAAAATAAGAGGCATGGCGAGATGACGTCATCGCCGCCCGGTCCGAGTCCGCCGGGCGGCCCCACCCCCCACGGGAAGGACGCCCGGCGGACGCTCGGCTGGCCGGGGCGCACCAGGCGCGCCGACCAAGATTCGGGGCCGGAGACCGGTCGTACACCGACCGTACGCCGATTCGAATCGTAGCGACTCGTCGGGGTTCGACGGGAACGTCCGGGTAGTCAGCTTATCCGGCATAAGCAGCCGGGCTCACACCAATGACACCGAGGCATATCCCTCGGGTCTGTTGATCCGGCAATGTCGCCACATTGGCAGAGTGACGCATGGTGCGGGGATGATGTGCGCGGCGGGTTTACGCCGTGGCCGGTATCCGCCACCGCCTGCCGGTTTTGAACACGCGTCCGGGGAGGGGTGCAGGAGTGCTGGGAGCGATAGGTCTCGACGAGAGACAGGAGTCCGCGTATCGCGCGCTGGTGGCGCTCGGCGCCGCCGAGGCGGCCGATCTGGCCCATCGGCTGGCGATACCGGAGCAGGACACCGAACGCGCGCTGCGCAGGCTGGAGCAGCAGGGGCTGGCCGCGCAGTCGTCGGCCAGGACCGGGCGCTGGGTGGCCGCGCCGCCGGCGGTGGCGCTGGGCGCGCTGCTCACCCAGCAGCGGCACGAGCTGGAGCGGGCGGAGCTGGCCGCCGTACTGCTCGCGGAGGAGTACCGCGCCGAGTCGGCGGGGCCCGCCGTGCACGACCTGGTGGAGGTGGTGACGGGTGCGGGCGCGGTGGCGCACCGTTTCCACCAGCTCCAGCTCGGGGCGACCGAGGAGATCCGGGCGCTGGTCACCGGCCGGCCGGTGGTGGTGACGGGGACGGACAACGAGTCCGAGGAGCGGGTCGTGACGCGCGGTGTCCGCTACCGCGTGGTGATCGAGCGCGAGGTGCTGTCGCTGCCCGACGGGATCACCGAGCTGTCGGCGGCGCTCGGCCGTGACGAGCAGGTACGGGTCGTGGACCGGGTGCCGACGAAGCTGATGATCGCCGACCGCGCGCTGGCGATGGTCCCGCTGACGGCGGGCGACGCGGAGCCCGCGGCCCTGGTCGTGCACGCCAGTGGGCTGCTGGAGTCGCTGTCGGGGCTCTTCGAGACGGTCTGGCGCGACGCGCTGCCGCTGCGGCTGGTCCCGGGCGGCGACGGGGCGTCGGTCGTGGCGGACGCGGCCGACGGACCGGGCGAGACCGATCTGGAGGTGCTGTCGCTGCTGCTCGCGGGGATGACGGACGCGAGTGTCGCCAAGCAGCTGGATCTGGGGCTGCGGACGGTGCAGCGCCGGGTGAAGGGTCTGATGGAGCTGGCGGGTGTGACGACCCGGCTCCAGCTGGGCTGGCACGCGTACGAGAAGGGCTGGGTGGCGCGCGACCCACGGGAGTGAGCGCCGGGCCCCGCCCCCCTCTCCCGCCCCACGTGCCGCTTCCCCGGGGATCCTGCACCCTGGGCAGATGGACGTGTGGCAGCTCGTGCTGGTGGGTCTGGTCATGCTGCTGGGCGTCATCGGTGTGCTGATCCCCGGCGTGCCGGGGCCCGCCATCGTCTGGGCCGCCGTGGTCTGGTGGGCGCTGAGCGACACCTCGGGCACGGCCTGGGCGGTACTGATCGGGTCCACCGCGGTCCTGCTGCTCAGCCAGGCGCTGCGACCGCTGCTCCCGTCCCGGCGGACCGGCCGGACGGGCACCCGAAGACGGACCCTGGTGGCCGGCGGGCTGGCGGGGATCGTGGGGTTCTTCGTGCTGCCGGTGGTGGGCGCGGTCGTGGGGTTCGTCGGCGGGATCTACGCGGTGGAGCGCGTCCGGCTGGGCAGCCACCGGGACGGCTGGGCGTCGACGCGCTCGGTGATGCGCTCGGCGGGCTATCCGGTGCTGGTCGAGCTGTTCTGCTGTCTGCTGGTGGCGGGAGCCTGGCTGGGCGCGATGGTGTGGGGCTGAATCCGGACGGGCAGGACGGGCAGGACGGGCCGCGGCGCGGAGTGCGGCCGTCGCCCTCGATTCGTACGGCGGAGAGCGGAGCCATTGATGACGACACCACGGGATCTGTTGATCACCACCCTTGAGGTGGCCGCCGAGCAGCCCCCGGGGGCGGGCGATCTGTCACTGGCACTCGCCGGGGCCGAGCTGATCGATCTGCTCGACGCCGGGGCCGTGGCGCTGGAGGACGACCGGATCGTGCCGGCCGACACCGAGGCGGCGAGTGATCCGCAGCTGGAGGAGGCGGCGTCGCGGCTGGTCCGGCAGGCGCCGTACGAGCCGGTGGAGGACTGGCTGTGGCGCAGGGGCCGGGGCCTGGCCGCCGACTATCTCGCGGCTCTCACGGCGGAGGAGCAGATCACCCGGCGGCACCGCTCGCGCCGGCTTCCCTTCGGCGGCGGCCGGTCCGTACTGGCCGACACCCCCGCCCGCGGCGCGGCGCTGGAGCGCTGGACATCGGAGGAGCCGGTTCTCGCCTGGCTCGGTGCGGCCGTCGGGCTCCGCGACCAGCGCCACGAGGATCCCCTTGAGGTGACCGGTGAGGCGGTGGCGACGGTGCTGGCCGCCGTCGGCAACGCGCTGCGGGACCTGGAGGCCGAACGGCAGCGGAGGTCCATCGAGGAGGCGGCCTTCGACAACGTCTGGCGAGGTTTCTGACGCGACCTCAGAGGAGGGCCGGACGCGTTGGGTCAGGCTCACCAGCGAGGCGGGCGCGCCGTGCGTGGTACTCACGGCATCGAGGGCCCGGTCGACGTGCGTGACCGGTGGGGCCGCCCGCTGGGGTACGAGGAGGAGGCCGACGGGGCCGTCCGTATCTCCCTGGGCAAGGGGGACTCGGCGCTGATCACGGCGGCCGGTGACCGGCCGGTGCCGCGGATCGGGCCGAACGCTCCGGCGGCCCGGTGGGTCTGCCCACCTGAGCCGCCGGTCGTCGGTCGCCCGCTGACGGACCGTCAGCAGAGTGGTACGCCCGGGAGTTGGGCCGCGGGATGGTCGATGTAGATGTTGGAGATGAAGCCGCCCTGGTCGCGCAGCTTGCTCCACCAGTTGTTGCTGTACCCCTCGGCGTTCACGGTGTCGCCCTGCTTCTGGCAGAGCACATGGACGTTGGTGGGGCCGGCCAGCCGGGTCACGACGGCGGCGTTCAGCCGGGCGTCGGCGCGGACGCTGACTCCGGTGCCCCAGGTGGTGAAGGGGGCGCCGCCGCCTCCGCCGCAGCCGTTGTCGCTGGTGAGGTAGTGCTGGTTGTAGCTGCCGGGGTAGGGCAGGCCGCCGCCGTTGATGACGATGTTCTGCCCGACACCGTTGAGCAGCTGCTCGTAGTGCAGATGAGGGCCGGAGGAGTTGCCGCTGGAGCCGGTGGTGCCGATCTGCTGGCCCTGGTTGACGAACTGTCCGCTGGCCACCGAGTAGGAACCGAGGTGGAAGTAGTAGGTCTTCCAGCCGCCGCCGTGGTCGATGGAGATGTAGTTGCCGGCGCCGCTGGGCTGGCTGTGCCGGGTGGCGGTGCCGGCGGCCGACGCGAGGGCCGGGGTGCCGTTGGTGGTGCCGCCGTCGGCGCGTACGAAGTCCAGCGCGCGGCGGACCTCGGCGGAGTGGTGGCTGTAGGTCCACCGCTGGCCGCACGGGTAGGGGGCCTTGAAGTTGGGCCCCGCAGCCGCGGCGGCCGTGTCAGAGGCGCCCGCTTCGGCCGTTTCGGCTGCTCCTGCCGGTACGGTCAGGATCCCGACGAGTACGAGGAGCGCGCCGGCGAATGAGGTCGATAGGCGTCTGAGACGGGTCACGAATGCCTCCGGATGTGGGGGAAGCAGCACTTGTCGGGGCGGCGAGCCGCGACCGCTGCGAGACCCGGCAAAAGTAGGCGCGGGCGCTGGAGGTCACAACGATTCGGCAGCGCCTTTCGTCGGAGAAGAAATGTCTTGCCCCTGACAAGTCGGCCCCTCACCATTGCGGAGTTGACAGTTCCTCACCCCGCACGGGGCCACTCTCCCGGATCGAGCCCGGCACGATCCGGACGACTGGCTCCAGCCCCCCACCGGTGCGCGCAGGTCCAGGACCGCGCGCCTCAGAGCGGAGAGAAGATCGATGACCTTGACGACACGCTGGAAGCGCGGTCAGGCCGCGCTCCTCGGCACCGTGGTCGCCGCGTCGCTGGCCCTCACCGGCCAGAGCGCGGGCGCCGCGCCGTACCCCGGCGGCGCCGCCGGAGCGGACACCGGCTCCGGCACCATGAACACCGCGTTCTCGAAGGCCGCGGCGGAGTTCGACGTACCCCGTGATCTGCTCGTCGCCGTCGGATACGGCGAGACGCACCTCGACGGCCACGACGGCGAGCCGAGCCAGGCGAACGGCTACGGCGTGATGCACCTCGTCAGCCAGCCGGAGCACCGGACGCTGGAGCGGGCCGCGCAGCTGACCGGCGAGTCCGTCGCCGAGCTGAAGAAGGACACGGCGGCCAACATCCGCGGCGCCGCCGCCGTCCTGCGTGCCTTCGCCGACGAGCAGGGCCTGGACGCCACCGAGCGCGACTCGCTCGCCGAGTGGTACCCGGTCGCGGCCGAGTACGGCGCCGCGACGAACGACCGCACCGCGCGGCTGTACGCGGACACCGCGTACGACCTGCTCAACAAGGGTCTACGCGCGCAGGCCGCCGGCAACGAGCAGGTCCTCGTCAAAGCCCGCAAGGTGACGCCCGAACGCGGCAGATACGCGAGCATCGCCTCCGACCTCGGCGTGCGGAGTGACGACTACGGACCGGCGCTCTGGGTCCCGGCGAGCACGTCGAACTACCAGACCGGCCGTACGGCGGCGATCAACAAGGTCGTCGTCCATGTCACCCAGGGGTCGTACGCCGGCTCCATCAGCTGGTTCCAGAACCCGTCCTCGCAGGTCAGCGCGCACTATGTGATCCGCTCCTCGGACGGCCAGGTCACCCAGACGGTCCGTGACGCGAACACCGCCTGGCACGCGCGCTCGGCCAACCCCAGCTCCATCGGGATCGAGCACGAGGGCTTCGTCGCCGACCCGTCCTGGTTCACCGACTCGATGTACCGCTCGTCGGCCGCGCTGACGCGCCACCTCACCGCGAAGTACGGCATCCCGCGCACCCGCGCGGGCGTCGTCGGACACAGCGAGGTACCGGGCAACGACCACACCGACCCCGGCGCCAACTGGAACTGGACCTACTACATGTCGCTCGTCAACGGCGGCACCGGCGACCCGGGCCCCGGCCCCGGCACCTCGTTCCCCACCTGGGGCACCGGCGTGAGCATCCGTCAGGAGGCCACGACCACCTCGGCGCAGGTCGCCTCGCTGGCCGGACCGACATCGGTCAAGGTCCAGTGCCAGAAGCGCGGACAGCTGGTCAACTACCAGGGCTACAGCAACGACGCCTGGTCGTATCTGCCGGACTACGGCGGCTACATCTCGAACATCTTCATCGACGTCTCGGACGCGTGGCTGCCGGGCGTGCCCAACTGCTGACCGGTCCCCTCCGGTCGGGATGACGCATCACCGCCTCAGGGGGCGGGGCCGTCCAGCAAGGCCTTGCCCAGCTGGGTGCGGTGATGCATCATCCGGTTCCCGTGCCGGTGCGAGGTGAGCAGGCCCGCCTCACGCAGTACGGAGGCGTGCCGGCTCGCCGTCGACGGAGCCATCCGCAGCGCCCCCGCCAGACCCGTCGTCGTCATCGGCCGGTCGAGCAGTTCGAGCAGCCGGGCGCGCGAGGTGCCGATCAGCTGGGCCACCGGCGGGGTCGCCTCGCCCAGCCGGTGGCGCACCAGCCAGCCGGGCGCCGGGGAGAGCGGATGGACCAGCACCGGGGGCAGCTCGTCGTCGACGAGTGCCAGCGGTGTACCGACACAGAAGAAGCCCGGTACGAGGGTCAACGTCTGCCCGGACAGCTGGAGTTCACGGCTGACCGGGTACGGCGTGCGCAGGATGCCCTCCTCGCAGCGCCAGCCGGGCATCTCCTCGTAACTGGCCAGCAGCCCCTCCGCTCCCCCGCTGAGCGCCGCCTCGGCACGGTGGGAGCGGTCGGCCGCGGCCTGGGCCCGGATGGCGGGCAGATACGGCACCACGGCGACCGCGTAGTAGCGCCGGAGCGTCGACCCGAGCCAGCGCAGCGTCTCCGTGTCACCCTCGGCCAGCCGCCGTACGGTGGCCGGGACCGGCCCGCGTCTTCGCGCGTAGAGTCGCGTGAGATCGACGAGCAGGCGGCTGCGGGGAGTTGACAGCAACTGGTCCACGGCGATGTCGAGGTCCAGCTCGCCGCGGCCCGGGGTGAGGAAGTCTGGGAAGTACTCGGCCGAGGGGCACAGGAGGGTCAACTCCCGCACCGCGGAGGCGAGTCCCGCGCGCTCCAGGGCGGAGCGGACCTCGCGCCGCCAGGGCGCGAAGGCCGGTGGGACGTGCCGGTTCTGGAGCAGGTGCAGGCTGAGGGCGGCCTCCCACAGCGCGTCGGCCCCGTCCGCCACACGCAGCCGGTTCAGCTCCCGTCCACGGAGATCGACTCGCAGCACGTTGGACTCCCCCGGAAAGCCTGTGCGTTCAGGCCCGGATTGTAGCGGGGCCGGGTTGCGGGGTGATTGCGTCGCGCATGGCCGGGGCGGGCGTGTGAGGCTGGAGTCATGACCGAATTCAACGAGGCCGAGCGGGCGTATCTCTCCACCCAGCGGCTGGGCCGGCTGGCCACCGTCGACCCGAAGGGGCAGCCGCAGGCCAACCCGGTGGGGTTCTTCCCGCAGGCGGACGGCACGATCCTGGTCGGCGGGCACCGGCTCGGCACCACCAAGAAGTGGCGGAACCTCCAGTCCAACCCCCGGGTGGCGCTGGTGGTCGACGACATCGTGAGCCTGACGCCGTGGAAGGTACGGGGTGTGGACATCCGGGGTGAGGCCGAACTGCTCACCGGACCGCACGAGTTGGGGCCGCACTTCAGCGAGGAGCTGATCCGGATCCATCCCCGCAAGATCCATAGCTGGGGGCTGACCGAGACCGGC
This sequence comes from Streptomyces sp. NPDC006643, assembly GCF_042870175.1. Classification (NCBI taxonomy): domain Bacteria; kingdom Bacillati; phylum Actinomycetota; class Actinomycetes; order Kitasatosporales; family Streptomycetaceae; genus Streptomyces; species Streptomyces sp. NPDC006643. The sequence goes on from NZ_JBIAHA010000002.1 coordinate 419,374, forward strand.
TGATCGCCCCCGTACGCGGCCGGGCGGCCGTCAGAGGCCCGTCGACACCGTGCGCAGGTGCCGTACCGCGTACGAGCGCCACGGCCGCCACGCCGCGTCGCCGGGCTCGCCGTCCGGTGCCACGTCGGGGTCGCCGAGGCCCCGCATCCGGATCAGCGCGGCCGTCCGCGCCGTCACGCCGGGCACGGTGAGCAGTGCCCGCTCCGCCTCCTCGCGGCCGGCTCCGGGGTCGAGCCGTACGGCGCCCTCCGCGAGGGCGGTGGCCAGCGGACCGGCCACCGGGTCGTCCACCAGGGCGGCCGGTGCGGGAAAGAGCCGGGTGAGGGCGCCGCACGGGCGGTCGACCGGATCCCCGTACGCCGCGACGAGCCGCCGCGCCTCGGCCGGACCCGCGTGGACGCGCAGCGCGTACTCCTCGGGGTCGGCGGCGCCGGGTGCCCGGAGGCCGGGGCGGGCCGCGACGAGAGGGGCGAGGAGCGGGTCGGCGGCGAGGCGTTCGTCCACGGCGTACGGATCGGCGTCGAGATCGAGGAGCCGGCGCAGCCGCCCGACGGCGGTGGTGAGGTCGCGCAGGTCGGTGAGGTGGATCCGGGCCTCCAGCCACCCGGAGCGGGCCGTCGCGGTGGACGGGAGCACTTCGTCGACGGAGACGATTCCGGGGCCGTGGGGCAGGCGGAGCGTACGCCGGTAGGTACGGGCCCCGGGCTCGCCGACGACCTCCTCGACGAAGGGGACGGCCTCGTCGGCGAGCAGGTCGAACATGTCGCGCGCCGCGTAGGCGCCGCGATAGGCGAGCCGGAGCGGGACGCCGGCGTCGGGCGGCGCGGGCGCGGCCCGTCTGCCTCCGCCGTGGGACTCGGCGCGCAGACCGCTCGGCGTACGGGCGTAGATCTGGCGGATCGTGTCGTTGAACTGCCGCACGCTCGCGAACCCGGCGGCGAAGGCGATCTCGGTGACCGGCAGGACGGTGGTCTGGAGCAACGTCCGCGCGGTGTGGGCGCGTTGGGCGCGGGCGAGGGCGACCGGCCCGGCGCCGAGTTCGGCGGTGAGCTGCCGCTGGACCTGCCGGGCGCTGTAGCCGAGGCGCCCGGCGAGTCCGGGGACGCCTTCGCGGTCCACGACGCCGTCGCCGATCATCCGCATGGCGCGGCCGACGACGTCGGCGCGTACGTTCCACTCCGCCGAGCCCGGTACCGCGTCGGGCCGGCAGCGGCGGCAGGCGCGGAAGCCGTTGCCCTGGGCCGCGGCGGCGGTGGGGTAGAAGCGGACGTTCTTGCGCTTGGGGGTGACCGCCGGACAGCTGGGCCGGCAGTAGATGCCGGTGGTCTCGACGGCGAAGAAGAACGCGCCGTCGAACCGTGCGTCGCGGCTGGCCACCGCCTCGTACCGGGTCTCCTCATCCATCACACCGTCCAGTGTGCGCCGTGGCGGGCGCCGGCACTGGCGGAATTCGGACGCGAGGGTGGGCCGGGCTCCCGACGGGGAGCCCGGCCCCGGGCGCTCACACGCGCCCGGCTACCGGATCCGGCCGCGCTTGGCCTCCATGGCCGCGCGCCCCTCCGCGCCCTTGAGGCGCCAGTCGCGCCGGATCTCGGCCCGCAGCCGCGCGTCGGTCTTGGCGACGATGCGCTGGTTCTCCCGCAGCAGCTTGCGGTAGCTCTCCAGCCGCCGCTCGGGCAGCGAACCGTCCGCCAGCGCGGCGAGGACGGCGCAACCCGGCTCGCTGCCGTGGGCGCAGTCGTGGAACCTGCACTCCGCGGCCAGCTCCTCGATCTCGGCGAAGACCTGCCCGACGCCCTGCCCGGCGTCCCACAGCCCAACACCCCGCAGCCCGGGGGTGTCGATGAGCACGCCACCGCCCGGCAGCACGAGGAGGTTGCGGGTGGTCGTGGTGTGCCGGCCCTTGCCGTCGGAGTCACGGGTGGCCTGGACGTTCATGACGTCCTCGCCGAGGAGGGCGTTGGCGAGGGTCGACTTCCCGGCGCCCGAGACGCCGAGCAGCACGCTCGTACCGCCCGCGACGACGGCGGACAGCACGTCGACGCCCTCCCCCGTCGCCGCGCTGACGGCGAGCACCTGCACGCCGGGCGCCGTGGTCTCGACGTCCTCGACGAGATACGACAGCCCGGTCGGGTCCGGGACGAGGTCGGCCTTGGTGAGCACGACGAGCGGTTGCGCGCCGCTCTCCCAGGCCAGGGCCAGGAAGCGCTCCACACGCCCGAGGTCCAGCTCGACGGCGAGCGGGACGGCGATGATCGCGTGGTCGACGTTGGCCGCGAGGATCTGCCCCTCGGAGCGCTTGGACGAGGTGGAACGTACGAAAGCGGTACGGCGCGGCAGCAGCGTCCGCACGTACTGCGGATCGCCGTCGGGGTCGACGGCGACCCAGTCCCCGGTGCACACGACCTTCATCGGGTCGCGCGGCACCACGAACTCGGTGTCGGCCCGCACCGTGCCGGCGGGAGTGGCGACGTCGCACTGCCCGCGATCGACCCGCACGACGCGTCCGGGCAGCAGACCCCGCACGGCGTACGGGGTGAACTCCGCTTCCCAGGCGTCGTCCCAGCCGTACGGGGCGAGCGGATGCGAAACGGAGGAAACCTCGGATGAGGCAGGAGAGAAAGACAAGGGGAAACCCTTCACAAGGGCGGCCCCGGCGCACGCGAGACCCGTGCCGATCAGGCACGGGAGAGGTGAAAGGTCAGCCGGAGACCACGGAAGTGACACGAACGATCAGCTGATTGCGGGCAACGCCCGTCGCGGGGACAGCCATCGGTACACACCTCCCGGATCACACACGGCACGGCCGAAGGACGAACGCGCCCTTCGGAACACGGGGGAATTTAGCGCGTACCCCGCCGGGCTCGCCACTTGTTTTCACGAGCGCGTTCATTGAGCGCGGGGGCGGGGGCGGTCAGGCGGAGTCGAGGGCTTCCTGGAGTCGGGCCCGGAAGGGCAGGACCCGGCCGGTGAGTGAGGGGACCGCGCGGGTCAGAAGGGTCAGATCGGTCACCGCGTCACCGAGCAGCTCCCGCTCCGGCCGGCACGCCAGGAACTCGGCGAGGGCGGCCTCCGCGTCCTCCCATGCCTCCAGGGCGCAGTGGGCGACCACGAGATTCCCGCGGCCGAGCCGGGCGTCGAAGCCGCCGGATCCGGCGTCCCGCGTGAAGAGGTCGACGGCTCGCGTCAGATCGTCCCTCCAGTCGGACCCGCCCAGCCGGCGCCGGGCCAGTGCCCTCTCGTAGTGGATCCAGCCGTCAGGAGTGCCCCGCAGTGCGATGGCACGGTCCAGATCGGGGACCGCCTCCTCGTAACGCCCCAACGCCCCGTACACCTGGCCGCGGGCGGCGAGGGTCCAGTTGTCGGCCGGGTCGAGCTCGATCGCCCGGTCGAGGTCGGCGAGCGCTTCCTCGTACCGCCCCAGCAACCGGTGCGCCTCGCCCCGCTGGGACAGGGCGTGTTCGTTGGCGGGGTCGAGTTCGACCGCCCGGTCGAAGTCGGCGAACGCCTCGTCGTAGCGCCTCAGCAGGCGGTACACCGCGCCGCGCAGACTGTGGGCGCCGGAGGAGGCGGGGCTGAGCGTGATCGCCCGGGTGAAGTCGGCGAGCGCCTCGTCGTAACGCGCCAGAGCCGCCTTCGCATGGCCGAGGACGGTCAGGATCCATTCGTCGGCGGGGTGCAGTTCGAGCACCCGGTCGAGATCGGCGAGCGCCTCCTCGTACCTCTCCAGTGCCCCGTAGACCTGCGCCCGGCAGGTGAGGGACCACCGGTGGGTCGGGACGATGTCGATCGCCCGGTCGAGGTCGGCGAGCGCTTCCGTGAACCGGCCGGTCCTGCGGTACGCGTGGGCCCGCCAGGAGTGCGCCCACGCGTAGGCGGGCCTGATCTCGATCGCCCGGTCGAAGTCACGGAGCGCCTCGTCGTACCGCGCGAGACCGACATGGGCCTGCCCCCGGCACGCGAAGGCGAGCGCGTAGCCGGGGTCGATCTCGATCGCCCGGTTCATGTCGTCGAGCGCGTCGTCGTGACGCCCCGTCAGGAGATGGGTTCTGCCGCGCCCGACGTAGGCGCGCGGGTCGTCCGGGGCGAGGGTGAGGGAGGTGTCGTAGTCCGCGAGGGCCCGGTCGTAGCGGTCGGCGGTGCGGTGGGCGCGGCCTCGGAGCCGGTGTGCCTTGGCGCGGGCCGCGGTGTCCAGTCGGCCTTGGTCGATGAGCAACGTCAGTGCGGCCAGGCCGAGTTCCTCCGTGTCGAGCGCGGCGAGCAGCCGCTCACCCCATTCGGCCGTCGCGCGTGCGTCGCCGTCGCGGCCGGCCTCCACCAGTGTCTGGGCCCAGCGTCGGAGCGTGGTCTCGCGGGTGCAGGCGTCGACCAGCTCCCGCAACGCGTCCGGCAGCGCCCCGCGCGGGTCCGCGCACAGCCGGTGGTACGCCTCCTGGAGGCGGAGCCGCAGCCAGTGGTCGTCGTACCACCAGCCGCCGTCGGGCGCCGCGCCCCGCTCCACCGACGCGCGCCGCTCGGCGAAGGCGTCCGCGATCCGGGTGTGCTGCCGCTGCCACGCCTCCGGGGAGCGCCGGCGTTGCAGCCGCAGCATCATGGCGCGTACGACCTGGTGATAGTGGTACTGGCCCGCGCGGTCCGTCACGAACGGCATCGTGCGCAGCCACGGCAGTTGGTCCGGGGCGTCGGGTGGCGCGGCGGCGCGGTAGACGTCGGCGTCGAACTGTCGCGGGAGGGCGCAGGCCAGGGCGACCGCCCTGCGGTCGGGGTCGGGTTCCCACTTGAGGAAGCGCTCCACCGCCGTGCCGCTGGGGTCGCCCACGTCGTCCAGGGAGGCCGGGCTGTTCTCGGCGAGGGTGGAGACCAGCACCGGGAGGCGCTCGGAGAGTTCGAGGATGAGAGCCACGACGTGCTCGTCGGTGACGCTCTTCTGTGTGAGCAGCCGCCGCGCCTCGTCCTCGCTGAAGATGTCCAGCGGCCAGTCGGTGACCAGGTCCAGACAGTCGCCCCACACGGCCGGCGCCAGTCCCGGCTGGCCGGCCAGGACGGTCAGGACGTTCGGGGGAAGCGCCCCGTACCGCCCGCTGATGAGCAGATCCCGCAGCCAGACGTCCAGCAGCGGGCCGATGCGTTCGTAGGTGTCGAAGAACCACACGATCGAAGGCGCGCGCCGCGCGGCCTCCGCGAGGTCTTCGAGGAAGACCGGGCCGAGCACCCGTAACGGCGAGAGGACGAGCTGGATGTCCTCCGGGCTGCGCCGGGACTGGAACAGCGCCCTGACCCTGTCGGCGCCCGCCGCCACCTGGAGCGGGTCCACCGCTCCGGTGAAGGCGCCCACGCCGGGGATCATGCCCAGTCCGACCAGGCCGACCTGCGAGGCGACGACGCTGGAGGGCGAGGGCGCGGGCACCGGCGCCGGCTCGCCCTCGGCCGCCGCCGGCGGCGGGCCCGTCGCCGCGCCCGCCGTGGCCTCGTGGCGCAACTGCCGGTAGGCGGCGAGCCGTTTGTCGAACGTCTTCAACGCCGCGCCCTGCCTGGCCATTTGGGCGCTGATGGCCTCCATCGCCTCGACCACGTCCGCCACCGACTCGTCCAAGTAGACGGTGACGGCGCCGTTCTCCCCGGCGACGGTCTCCAACTGGCGTACGAGGGTGGACTTCCCCACCCCGGCGGGGCCGTGGATGTGGAACAGGAACTGCTCCGTCTCCTCGTCGACCTGCCGCAACACCTCACGGAACGCGGCGATCTCCCCCTGCCGCCCCACGAACCCGTCCTGCCGCCTGCGCCTGATCAGCTCCTGCCGCGAGGGCCGTTGCCTCACCACTGAACACCCATGGCGTCATCATCTCCCGGCCCGCCCGGCCGGGGAGCGGTATCCGCGCGTTCGGTGGCGGAACCACGACGCGCGGGATCAGCCGGCCACGGCCAGCTCGATCAGGTCGGTCACCTCTCCCGGGCGGGAGGCCAACGACGCGTGACCGGCGGGGAGTTCGATGGTCTTGCGGGGGTCCATCCGCCGGGCCATACGGCGTTCGTTGTCGGGGTGGATCATGCGGTCCTCGGTGGAGACCTGGTACCAGCACGGCTTCGAACGCCACGCGGGGGTGGTGACGTTGTCGCCGAAGGCGGAGGCGAGCGGCGCCTTCTGGGTGACGGCCATGACCAGGGCCTCGTCGGCGGGCAGGTCCTGGCAGAAGCTCTCGTAGTACTTGTCCTGCTTGATCCACAGATACCCGTCGGAGTCCGGGACGAGGTTGTCGGCGGCGGCGGGCGGCATCTCCTGGGTGATCCCGCCGGGGCTCTCCCCGGCGTCCGGGGCGAACGCGGCGACATAGACGAGGCCGGTGACGTTCGGCAGGCCGCCCGCCTCGGTGATGACCGCGCCGCCGTAGGAGTGGCCGACCAGCAGCACGGGCCCCGGGATCTGGCGGACCATCTTGGCGGTGCGCTCGGCGTCGTCGGCGAGCGAGGTCAGCGGCAGTTCCACCGCGTGCAGCGAGCCGTGGCCGCGGCGGTTCAGCTCGGTGATGACATGGCCCCAGTGGGCGGCTCCGCCCCAGAAACCGTGGACCAGGACGATCGCGGGCTTGTCAGCCATCTCGCTACTCCCTCTACAGGTCGGCACAGCCCCCACCCGACCACGCTAGGACCGCTCCCCCACGGCGGCGAGTCGGCTTACTGTGGAGGACGAGCAGACTCCGAGGAGGTCCCCGTGACCGTCGTCGTCGTCAGCCGCCCGGTGGTGCGCACAGCGCCGTACTGGGTGAGCACCGAAGAGATTGCCGGTGATCTTCGCGAGCGCCATCCCGCCCACCCCAGGCTCGCCCTGTGGCTGCGGATGCTGGGGCATACGGGGGTGCGGACCCGGCCCTGGGTCGCGCCCCTGGCCGAGGCCGGGGCCGACAGGGGTGTCGGTGAGCGGTCGCGCGCGGCGTACGAGGGCGCGCGTCCGCTGGCGGTGGACGCGGCGCTGGAGGCCCTGCGCGGGGCGGGGGTGGCCCCGGGGGAGGTCGACTGCCTGGTGACGACGCACACGACGTCCTGGACGGTGCCCGGACTGGACGTCGACCTGATACGGCTGTTGGGGCTACGGCCGGACGTGTCGCGGGTGGGGCTGGCGACGGTGGCGTGCGCCGGGGGCGCGCACGCGCTGGTCCAGGCGGCCCGCTTCGTACGCGGGCACCCGGGGGCGCGGGTGCTGGTCGTCGCGGCGGAGGCGCTGAGCACGCTCTACCACCCTCGTACGCTCAGCCTTCAGACCGTGCTGTACGGCGGCCTCTTCGGGGACGCGGGCGGCGCCGTCGTGGTGCGCGACGCCGACGCCGGCGCGGATGCGGGCGCGGATTCCGGCGCCGGCCGGCCGGTGCCGGACGGTCTGCTGGAGGTCACCGGGACCTGGGAGTTCGTCCTGCCGGACAGCCAGGACGCGTACTGGGGCGTGATCGACAGGGACGGGCTCTTCTTCGACTCGGGGCCCGACGCGAAGAAGGCGGCGGGACGCGTCCTGCCGTATCTGACCGAGTGGCTGGACGGGCACCCGGTCGGCTGGGCCGCCGTACATCCCGGCGGGCCGGGGATCGTCCGGGGCACCCTCACCGGGCTCGGCCTCGACCCGGACACCGGCGGTGCGCACTCCCTCGCGTCCCTCGCCCGGGGAAACCTCGGCGGCGTCGCGCTGCTGGACGTCCTCGCCCGGACGCTCGACGCGGGGATCCCGGGCGGCGAAGGGGTCGCGGTCGCCTTCGGGCCGGGCTTCACCACTACCGCGCTGCGGCTGCGGGCCGTGGCGGGGGCGGCGGACCCAGCGGCAGCTCCGGCTCCGTGAAGTCGACGGGGATACCGACGATCATCCGAATGCCCGGGTGGGCCAGCGGCGCCAGCGCCTGGACCGACACCTGGACGGGGCCGGTCAGCGGCAGCTCCATGGGGCGCACCGTGGCGTAGGGGTGCAGGCTCATCTCGGCGCGCTCGTCCCCGTCCCACACGCGCCGCACCTCGGCGGACCGCCGTACCCGGCGGACCACCCGCTGGATACCGTCGTTGTCCAGGTCCACGACGGCGCTGCGGCGCAGCTCGGCGACCATGTAGGGCGCCCAGTGGGTCTCCCAGCTCCGGCACTGCGCACGGCCCTGGGAGGAGGGGGCGAGCAGTTCCTCCATGATGTTGGCGCCGGGCCGCTGCATCCACGGCCAGTGCCAGGCGGCCCGCCGGTTGTAGGCGAGAACGGTGTACGTGTCGTCGCTCCAGTAGGCGCCGTGGCCGACCCGGTGCAACATCCCGAGCAGGTCGTCCGGGACGCCGGGGTGTTCCGGGACGGCCGGCCGCGGGGGCTGGTGACCGGACCAGACGTACAGGGCGGACGCCTCGGCCGGGTTCAGGCCCAGGATCCGGGCGCACTCCCCGACCAGGTCCTTGCTGATCCGCCCCTCGCCGTGTTCGAGGCGCCGGTAGTGCCGCTCGTCGACGCCGAGCAGGTCGGCCATGATCGCCTGGGTGAGCCGGCCGCGCCGGTGCCGGTGGCGGGGCAGGGCGCTCATGCCGGGGATGTCGTCCAGATTCCGGCGGGCCCGCCAGGTACGCATGATCTTCGGCATGTCCGCCTGAGGGGGCAGTTCCGCTCTCCCCATCTCGCACCTCCGGGCCCCTCGCGCACTGCGGCGTCGCTGCCGGTACGCGCTCTCCATCGTGCCTCTCCGGGGCCGTGGCGGCGCGCCGAGGGACCGGACACGGAGATGTCCGGTCACCGCGCGACCCTTCCGCGAAGTGACGGGAGACGGTTCCGTGGGACTCGGAAAGTTTCGTCCCCAGGAGAGGATCATGGAAATTCTGGCCGCTCAGTCCACCGCACTGAGCCTGCTTCCCACCGCGGACCGGCATGTCTGGTCCCTGCCGGACACCGATCTCGCGCAGGCCGCTCATGCCCGCAGAAAGGCTGCCGGTGTACTGGAGCGGTGGCGGCTGCCGCGTGCCACCGTGGACGACGCCGTGCTCGTCGTGTGCGAGTTGGTGACCAACGCGATACGCCACGGGCGAAGTCCGGTTCACATCGCGCTCCACCGGGGCCAGGGAGCGGTGACGATCAGCGTCAACGACCAGGGCCACGTCCCCTTCCCGACGAAGGGTCCCGAGCCGGATCTGGATTTCGATCTGGAGCTGGATCACGGCGGGGAGCCGGGACTGGACCAGGAGCACTCCGGCGAATGCGGGCGTGGTCTGTCCATCGTCGCCGCCCTGTCGCACGCCCATGGCTACGAAGGGGGAGACTCGACCACCTTCTGGGCCCGGCTGCACACGCGGCCGGCCGACCACGGGTAGCGGCCCCGTGATGTGATGGTGCCGTGGGCCGCGCCGTGGAAGAGACCAATCGCCGCATGCTCCGCGTACGGGACGCGATGGACCGCGACTACGCGCAGCCGCTGGACGTACCCGCGCTGGCCCGGATCGCCCATGTCTCGCCGGCGCACTTCACCCGGACCTTCCGCGCCACGTTCGGCGAGACGCCGCACCGCTATCTCCAGCGCAGACGGGTCGAGCGCGCGATGTTCCTGCTGCGGGAGACCGAGCGAGGCGTGACGGACATCTGCTTCGAGGTCGGCTTCGGCAGTCCGGCCACCTTCAGCCGCACCTTCCACGACATCGTCGGCCGACCGCCCAGGACCTACCGCAAGGACCACCGGGAACGCCAGGACGCGGCCCGTGCCGCCCTGGGTGTACCGACGTGCTTCACGATGGCGTGGACACGGCCGAGCGCCTGACCGCGGCGGGGTCCGGGGGCGGCCCGTGACTGAGCAGTTCTGGACAAGTTTTCGCACCCCGTGGCCAGTAGCGTGAAGAACATGTTCAACGCAATCACGCACTCGCAGATTTACGTCCTCGACCAGGACGAAGCACTCGACTTCTACGTCGGCACGCTCGGTCTGGAGGTCGGCGCCGACATCGACATGGGCTTCATGCGCTGGCTGACCGTCCATGTCCCCGGCCACCCCGACCGCCAGATCCTGCTGGAGCGGCCGGGTCCCCCGGCGATGTCCGAGGAGACGGCGAAGCAGGTCCGCGAACTGGTGACCAAGGGCGCCACGGGCGGCTCGCTCATCTTCAGCACGGACGACTGCCGCAAGACGTACGAGACGCTGCTGGCCCGCGGCGTCGAGTTCACCGAGGAGCCCACCGAGCGCCCGTACGGCATCGACTGCGGTCTGCGCGACCCGTTCGGCAACAGCATCCGCTTCACCCAGCCGAAGGCGTAACCGGTCCCGAGGGAGCACGGGGAACGGGGAACCGGGTCGCGGAGCGCCCGGCGGCGACGGCAGGATGAGCCGTATGACTGGCAGCGACGCATCCACCGCGCACACGGCCGCCGGGGCTCCGGCGCACCCCGCCCCGGCCCCCGCCCCCTACACCGCCGACGACTACCGCGCCCGGATGGACCGCGCGGTGCGCGACGCCGTGGGCGCCGGGCTGGCCGGGGTCCTCGTGGCGCCCGGCCCCGACATGATGTGGCTGACCGGGTATCAGCCGCCCGCCGACACCGAGCGGCTGACGCTGCTGGTGCTCACCCCGGACGCCGGACCCGTTCTCGTCGTGCCCAGGCTGGAGGCTCCCGACGCGGAGAAGGCCGTCGGCGCGCCCGCGCTGACTTTGCGCGACTGGACGGACGGCGTCGATCCGTACGGTGTGACCGCCCCGGCGCTCGACCCCACCGGTCGCTACGGCATCAGCGACAACACCTGGGCGCTGCATCTCATCGGTCTCCAGGAGGCCCTGCCCGGCACCTCCTACGCGCCGTTGACGAACGCGCTCCCGATGCTGCGCGCGGTGAAGGACGCGCGCGAGGTGGAGCGGCTGGCGGCGGCGGGCGCGGCGGCCGACGCCGCGTACGAGGAGATCAAGAAGGTGCCCTTCGCGGGCCGCCGGGAGACCGATGTCGCCGCCGACCTGGCCGGTCTGCTGCGCGGGTTCGGCCACTCGCAGGTCGACTTCACCGTCGTGGGCTCCGGCCCCAACGGCGCCAATCCCCACCACGAGGCGGGGAGCCGGGTCATCGAGGACGGCGACATGGTCGTGCTCGACTTCGGCGGTCTGTGCCAGGGGTACGGCTCCGACACCTCGCGCACCGTGCATGTCGGCGAGCCCACCGAGGAGGAGCGGCGCGTCCATGAACTGGTGCACGCGGCGCAGCGCGCCGCCTGCGAGGCGGTGCGGCCCGGCATCGCCTGCCAGGACGTGGACCGGGCGGCCCGCGCGGTGATCATCGACGCCGGGTACGGGGAGTACTTCATCCACCGCACGGGCCACGGCATCGGCGTCACCACCCACGAGCCGCCCTACATGGTCGAGGGCGAGGAGCTGCCGCTCGTACCGGGCATGTGCTTCTCCGTGGAGCCGGGCATCTATCTGCCGGGCCGGTTCGGTGTGCGGATCGAGGACATCGTGACGGTCACGGAGAGCGGCGGGCGCCGACTCAACACCACGGAGCGGGAGTTGGCGGTGGTCGGCTGACGCCGTGCCCCCGGGCCGGGCGGCGCGGCACGGTGCGGATCGCACCCCACACTCAAAGTGACGCTACGATCACGGTATGTTCCCGGCCCTCCGCGTCTCACGCCCGCTCCGGGCCCGCCGTCGAACGGCGGGCCCGGAGCGGGCGTTGTGGCTGGCCGTGCTGCTGCTGGCGCTGCTGTACACGCATGGCGTCAACGGTCACAACGCCGTGGCGCACGCGTCTCCCCTCGCCGCGATGACCGAGGTGGCCGAGGCGGCGTCGGCGGCGTCGGCGGCGTCGGCGACCGAGACGGAGTCGGTGCCCGAGGCGGCGCCGACCGCGTCGACGGATTTCGCCGGTCATGACGTCGCGCCCGCCCAGCACGACGGCGACGAGGCCGAGCACGGGTCGGAGAGCTGCGCGTCCGGCCAGCCTCCGTACCGCGCCGACCTGCCCGCCCGCGGCACGACACCGCTGGGCCTCGCGGCACCGACGCGGTGCCAACTCCCCTTGTCCACCGTGCCGTCCGACGCGGTCGCCGCGTCCGCCACCTGGAGAGATCCGGCGATTCTGCGGGTGTAGACCGCCCTTTCCCGAACCGGTCGCCCCCCGTCCGAGCGCGGCACACACCCGCTCGGTCCGGCCTCTTCGCGCCGTCCGGCCCGTCCGGCCCGCGCGCGACCCGTTCGGCGAGTTACGCGTACCCCCGCATCCGCGACTCCGGCGTCCGCAGCCACAGCTACAGCTACAGCCGTAGCCGCTGCCGCGACGTCGCGCACCCACGCGAACGAAAGCGAACACCATGCGCCCCCATACCCCCACCGTCCCCACGCGCCCCCTCTTCCCCCGCACCGGATCGCTCCGGGCCGCCAGCCCCCAGGCCGGCCACAGCCTCTCGGGGCTGGTCGGCAACACCCCGATGCTGCGGATCGGCGAACCCTTCGCCCCGGCCGGGCGAGGCTTCTGGGCCAAGCTGGAAGGCTTCAACCCCGGCGGCATCAAGGACCGGCCCGGCCTCCACATGGTCGAACGGGCCCGCGCGCGGGGCGAGTTGGCGCCCGGCGGCCGTATCGTCGAATCGACCAGCGGCACCCTGGGACTGGGCCTCGCCCTCGCCGGAATCGTCCACGGCCACCCGGTCACCCTCGTCACCGACCCGGGGCTGGAGCCGTCGATGACCCGGCTGCTCAGGGCGTACGGCGCCGAGGTCGACACCGTCGCGCAGCCGCACCCGGCCGGCGGCTGGCAGCAGGCACGCCGCGAACGGGTGGCGCGGCTGCTGGAGCGGTATCCCGGCTCCTGGTGCCCGGACCAGTACAACAACCCGGACAACACCGCCGCGTACACCCCTCTCGCCCTCGAACTCGCCTCCCAGCTCGGGCACATCGACACCCTGGTGTGCAGCGTGGGCACCGGCGGCCACTCCGCCGGGATCTCGCGGGTGCTGCGCCAGCTCTACCCTCAACTGCGGGTCGTCGGCGTGGACACCATCGGCTCGACGATCTTCGGACAGCCGGCCAGGGACCGGCTGATGCGCGGTCTCGGGTCGAGCATCCATCCGCGCAACGTCGCCTACGAGACCTTCGACGAGGCGCACTGGATCGCGCCGTCCGAGGCGGTGTGGACCTGTCGCCGGCTCGCCACGTCCCACTACGCCACCGGCGGCTGGAGCGTCGGCGCCGTCGCTCTGGTGGCGGGCTGGCTGGCCCGCACCGCCGCCGCCGACTCGCGGATCGTCGCGGTCTTCCCCGACGGGCCGCAGCGCTATCTCGGCACGGTGTACGACGACGAGTACTGCGTCGCACACGGACTGCTGGACTCGGCCCCGGCGGCCGAGCCGGAGGTGATCGGCCGCCCCGACGAGAAGGAGGTCGCCCGCTGGACCCGGTGCGCCGATGTGGTCGACCCGCTCACTCTGACCGGCTCCGTCAGCGCCACCAACTCGGCCCAGAGGAGCGCCCGGTGAAGGGAGTGGTCCGGCAGGTCCGCACGTACGAGCGCGGCGTCCAGTTGCTGATGGTCAATCAGTTCACCATCAATCTGGGCTTCTACATGCTGATGCCGTATCTGGCCGCCCATCTCTCCGGGACCCTCGGGCTGGCGGGCTGGCTGGTCGGATTCGTCCTGGGCGTACGGAACTTCAGCCAGCAGGGGATGTTCCTGGTCGGCGGGACGCTGGCCGACCGGTTCGGCTACAAGCCCCTCATCGTCGCCGGATGCGTCCTGCGTACGGTCGGCTTCGCGACGCTCGGCCTGGTGGACTCGCTGCCCGCGCTGTTCGCCGCGTCGGCGGCCACCGGCTTCGCCGGCGCGCTGTTCAACCCGGCGGTCCGCGCCTATCTCGCGGCCGACGCGGGCGAGCGGCGGGTGGAGGCGTTCGCGCTGTTCAATGTCTTCTACCAGGCGGGCATTCTGCTCGGTCCCCTGGTGGGCATGGTGCTGACGGGGGTCGACTTCCGGGTGACATGCCTCGTCTCGGCGGGGATCTTCGCGCTGCTGAGCGTCGTACAGATCCGGGCCCTGCCCGCCCGCGGGGCCGACGACACGCAGGTGCGCGACGGGGACGGCAGGCGCACGGGCACGCTCACCCAGTGGCGCTCGGTGCTGGCCAACCGGCCCTTCCTGCTCTTCGCGGGGGCGATGACCGGCTCGTACGTGCTGACCTTCCAGGTCTATCTGGCCCTTCCGCTGGAGGTACGACGGGTGGGCGGCGACGGGGAGTTCGGCGCCGCCGCCGTGGCGCTGCTCTTCGCCGTGTCCGGGCTGAGCACCATCCTGTTCCAGACCCGGGTGACCGCGTGGTGCGTGGCCCGCATGGCGCAGGGGCGCGCGCTGAGCCGGGGACTGGCCGCCATGGGGTGCGCGTTCCTGCCGCTGCTGGCCGCGACCGCGATTCCCGTACCGGAGACGGGAGTTGGCAGGTGGGCGCTGGCGGCCCTGCCGCCGGCGGTCGCGGCACTGCTGCTCGCGCTGGGGACGATGATCGCGTACCCCTTCGAGATGGACACCATCGTCCGGCTCGCCGGTGACCGTCTCGTCGCCACCCACTACGGGCTCTACAACACCATCTGCGGTATCGGCATCACGGTCGGAAATCTGCTCACCGGGGCGGCACTTGACGCGGCGCGGGGGGCCGGTGTCCCGGCACTCCCCTGGTTCGCGCTGTTCGCGCTCGGGCTGGCGTGCGCCGTGGCGCTCGACGGGCTGCGTCGTGGCGGGCGGCTCGCGGCGCCGGCCCCGCCCGGGGCGGTCTCCGCGTCCGCTTGAGCACGCCGGCCGGGGGTGGCGGGACCGCGCCCCGCCACCCCCGCCGGTTCAGCAGTTCGGTACGCCGGGCAGCCACGCCTCCACCACGTCGATGAAGATGTTGGAGATGTAGCCGCCGAAGGCCGGCAGATAGGACCAGCCGTCATTGGTGATGCCGTCCACGGTGATCCGCTGGCCGTGGACCTGGCACTTGACGTTGACCGTCGTGGGGCCGGGCAGTCGTGCCACCTCGGCGGACGCGGTGGTCGCCTGCTGGCGGATCCGGACGTCCGTGCCCCAGGTGGGGAAGGACTTGCCGGTCTGGTCGCCGGTCCACAGATAGGTGACGGTCACCCAGCCGTTGTCGTTCAGGCCGACGTTGTAGAAGGTGCCGTCGGCGAGGTCGATCCCGGCCGGGTTGAGCACGGTGCGGCCCGACCCGTCCTTGCCGCCGTTGTAGCCGTCCTCGTACGCCGCCTGGGCCTCGGGCTTGCCCTGGGGCAGGTCCTTGAACATCTCGCGGGTCGGGGACGGGTTCCAGTAGTCGTCCTTGGTGTTCCACGGGCCCACGTCCCACACGGGCGCGGTCTCGCAGCGGGCGGGGCCGCAGACCTGTACGGAGTACTGGCCGCTGCCGTTGGGCGACAGGCCCCGGCGGGAGGGCAGCGCGACGAAGTGGTCGTTGGGCTGGATGATGTGGCCGTTGGCGGTCGTACCGCCGACGAGTCCTTCGCGGGTGGCGAAGACCCGTGCGCTGAAGGCGGTCGCGCCCGCCGAGGTACGCGGCGCCGCGCCCTTCTCGGCCGTCAGCCGCAGACCCGTGACACGTGCCTCTCCCGTCTCGTCCCAGAGGGTGATCCGGGCCTGCACGGTGGTGACGGCGCGGGGCAGGACCGCCGGGCCCCGGTCCGCCGGTACCCACTCGGTCCAGCTGCCGCCCGTCGAGCGCCCGCGTACGTCGACCACCACCTCGGCGTCGGCGCCCGAGGGGGTGTCGGCGGTCAGTTCGGCGTCGACGCGGTTGACCGGGGTGTCGAGTTCCCTGGGGGCGAGCACCTGGGTGCCGTAGCCCCGGCCGGTCTCCGCCGACGCGGGGCGGAAGGTGGTGCTCCGTACGCTCAACGCGCCTTGTGTGTAACGGACGTTGACGTCGTCGGAGGTGATGCGTGCCAGATCCGCCGACCAGGTGGTCGGGGAGGGTGCTACGCGCGTGGATTTCTGGGCGTCGGCCGCCCCTGCGGGTGGCGTGGCCACGGCGACGCCCACGCAGGCGAGCAGCGCGAGGGCTGCGGTGATCCGACGCCGGTAAGCGGGTCTCGCTCGGTCCTTCATGCCGGTCTCCTCCTGTGGGGGATGGAACCCGGCACACGCTAGTGATGCTGTCATGTAACCGACAAGGGTTCAGAGTTGGCCGATGGAGGCCGACGGAGGGCGACGGAGGCTTGTGGAAGTCCGGCGCGGTCCGGCGCGAGCCGGAGCTCACGGCGGATCAGAGCGCGGGGGCACCGGCGGGCGTGTGATGGCTCAGCGCCGCGTGCGGATCGGCCTCGTCGGGGGCGGCCTCGGGGTCGGCGTGGACCAGGGCGGCGGTCAGCTTCGGTACGGCGTGCAGCAGGGCGTGCTCGGCCTCGACGGCGACGTGGTGTGCCTGACGTACCGTCAGCTCACCGTCCACCACCACCGCGACCTCGGCGCGCAGCCGGTGCCCGATCCAGCGCAGCCGCAACTCCCCCACCGCCCGCACACCGGGGACCGCCCGCAGGGCCACTTCGGCGGCGTCCACGAGCGCCGGGTCGACGGCGTCCATCACCCGGCGGAACACCTCCCGGGCGGCGTCGCGCAGGACGAGGACGATCGCGGCGGTGATGAGCAGACCGACGACCGGATCGGCGAGCCGCCAGCCGATCGCGGCGCCGCCCGCGCCCAGCAGGACGGCGAGCGAGGTGAAACCGTCGGTACGGGCGTGCAGTCCGTCGGCGACCAGGGCCGCCGAGCCGATCTCGCGGCCGACCCGGATGCGGTAGCGGGCGACCCACTCGTTGCCGACGAAACCGACGACGGCGGCGGCGGCGACGGCCGGGAGGTAGCTGATCCGCTGCGGGTCCAGCAGCCTGTCGACGGCGGTCCACGCGGCGAACACCGCCGACGCGGCGATGGTCAGCACGATGACGATGCCGGCGACGTCCTCCGCCCGCCCGTAGCCGTAGGTGAACCCCCGGGTGGCCGCGCGCCGCCCCAGGACGAACGCGACGGCGAGCGGCAGCGCGGTCAGCGCGTCGGCGGCGTTGTGGACGGTGTCGCCCAGCAGCGCCACCGAGCCGGACAGGATCACCACCACCACCTGAGCGAGCGCCGTCGCGCCGAGCACGGCCAGCGAGACCCACAGCGCGCGCATGCCCTTCGCGGACGATTCGAGGGCGGGGTCGGTCTTGTCGGCGGACTCGTGGGAGTGGGGCGCCAGGAGGTGGCGGGCGCTGTGCCGCAGCCGGGCGAGGCGCCCGCCGGCGCGCTCGGGACCGTCATGCGCGTGGGGACGAGGGTGGGGGTGGGAGTGGCCGGCAGGGGCGTAAGGGTGGGGCCGAGGGTGGCCGTGCGGGTCGTTCATGGGGGTGACCTTCCGACGCGCGGGCAGGGGGCCTGACAGGAGCAGAAGGGGTCCGGAGGTCGGCCGGGACGGCTGGGGACAGCCGGGCGCACCGCCGGGTGGACAGGAGCGTGACCCGTTCGCCATTATGTGCATATGAACGCACGCATGCAACTGTCACCTGCGCATGATGCGCACCCGCCCAACCCGGGCGAGGAGCAGTTCACCCTCGCCGCCGAGGTCTTCGCCGTCCTCGCCGACCGGACCCGGCTGGTCCTGCTGCACGCGCTGGCAGGCGGCGAGGCGGACGTGACCACGCTGACGGAGGTGTGCGGGGCGGCCCGCCCCGCCGTCAGCCAGCACCTCGCCAAGCTCCGGCTCGCCGGGCTCGTCGTCACGCGCAAGGAAGGCCGCCGGGTCGTCTACAGCCTCCGCGACGGCCATCTGCGGCGTGTGATCGACGAGGCGCTGAGCCTGGCCGACCACCAGCTCGACGGCCGCCCCTCGCACGACTGAGGACATTTCGCGTACAGCTTCCGTACAACCGTTCGTTCCCGGTAGGTGTCTTCCCTTCCATATCCGGCTCGCCACCCGGTGCGAGCGTCCTCGGAGGGGCACATGACATCTGCGTCGAAGACCAAGGCACACACCCCGTCGCGGACACTGCGGCTCACAGCGGGAGCGGTCGTCGCCGCGGCGGCCGGCTGGTCGCTGGTCGCCGCCCCGGGCGCCGCCGCCGAACAGGCCGCGCCCGGGGCCGAGTTGGTCTTCGAGCAGACAGCCGCTCCCATCGAGGACGTGCGGCCGGGAGACTCGGCCGAGGTGTCGTTCGCGGTGAAGAACAAGGGCGACGCGCCCGCCACCCGCGTCGTGCTCTACCTCGGCGGCTCGCAGGGACTGGCCTACGCCAAGAAGTACTCCAACTGCGTGTACGAGGAAGCACCCGCCCAGGACGAGGGCCCTGCGCAGACGAACGCGGTGTGCGACATCGAGCAGACCCTGGAGCCCGGCACCGTCTACGTGCCGAACGAGCCCGTCGGCCTGAAGCTCCAGGACCGGGCGCTGTACGAGCGGCTGGACGTCCACATCCTCTCGGGCGTGGACACGTTCCCCGACGGCACACAGCACGGCGGCGGCGCCGACCCGGTGCTGAAGCTCGTCGAGCGGACCACGCCCGAGGCGCCCGGCACCGTCCACGGCTCCGAGCTGGGCGTCGACATCACCGCCGAGAACACGGCGGACTTCGCGCTGACCGGGTCGAAGGTACGGGGCGCGGCGGGCCGGACCGTGGACGCGACCGTCACCTTCGCCAACAAGGGCCCGGCCTGGGCGAGGAACGACGTCTACGGGCCGATCGGCGTCTTCGAGGTCAAGGTCCCCGAGGGCACGAAGGTCACCAAGGTCCCCGAGTTCTGCGAGCCGGCCGAGGCGGCGGCGACGTACCGCTGCACGACGCCGTACAACTACGCCGACGAGGACAGCGAGCGAGCGTACGTCTTCGGGCTGCGGATCGAGAAGGTCGTCGCGAACGCCACGGGCAAGGTGGCCTTCGTCAAGGGCGACGGCCGGTGGGGGACGCTTCCGTTCGACAAGAACCGCACCAACAACACGGCCGAGATCGTCGTGAACGCCTCGGGCGGCGGGGCGAGTTCGGGCGGCGCGAGTTCGGGCGGAACGAACGGTGGCGCGAGCGGCGGTACGGCCGGAGGTACGGACGGCGGTACGAGTTCCACGGGCGGCACCGGCGCGGGCACCCAGCTCGACGAACTGGCCGAGACCGGCACCGACGGCACACTCCTCGCCGGCGGTGCCGCCGTCGTCCTGCTGGCGGCCGGCGGGGCCGCCGTCGCGATGCGGCGCCGTACGTCCTGACCCGGCGCGGTGACGGGCCCGGCGGGGCCGTCCCGACCACCGTCCGGACGAACTGTTCGATTTCGGTGCGGAGCGGCCTCCCGCCCGGCCATCACCGCCGCCGAGGGCCGGTCACCCCCGCGAAAAGACCCTCGGCACACCTCCTGGAGAGGAGGCGGATCCCGGCATCGCGCCATACGCTCATCCCCATGAGCATCGACCGGCGCGTGCTGCTTCGTGGCATGGGCTGGGCCGCCGCAGCGGGTGCGGGCCTCACCCTGGCCGCCGACGCCGCCGGGAGAGCCGGCGAGGACGGGCCCGCCCCTCGCTCGCGCCCGCAGGCACGCCCGGAGCGCCCGCTGCGCTGGGCCAGCGCGCCGCCCGCCGTCGAGCCCCGGACGTTCTGGCAGGAGAAGCCCCCGCCCCGGCGCAAGCCGGAGCTGACGGCGGACGCGGTGAAGGCTGTCTTCATCCATCACACCAGCGGCCCCAACGACTACACACGCCCCGAGGTCCCCGGCCTGATCCGTACCTTCGCCGTCGACCACGTCGACAACCGGCAGTGGGACGACATCGGCTACAACTTCCTCGTGGACCGGGGCGGCGTCATCTACGAGGGCCGTGCGGGCGGCATCGACAACCCGGTCGTCGGCGCGCACACCCTGGGCTTCAACGTCGCCACCGTCGGCATCGCGGCGATAGGGGACTTCAGCGACGGCTCGCCGGTGCCCGAGCCCATGGTCGACGCGCTCGCCAAGCTGATCGCGTGGAAGCTCGGCCTGTACGGGGTCGATCCGCGCGGCACGACGACACTGGTGTCCACCAACGACGGCAGCCGCTACAAGAAGGGCACCCGGCAGATCTTCCGTACGGTGTCGGGTCACCGGGACGGCTACTCCACCCACTGTCCGGGCGGCGCGCTGTACGCCCAGCTCCCCCGGATACGCGAACGCGCCGCACGCCTCCAGGGCCGCCCCGAGGACTGATCCGTCTCCTCGGGGGCCGGGTCAGAGCGCGCGATGCATGATGTGCAGCCCGACATAGCCGTGCACCGGATGGCGGAAGCCCTCGGGGAGGGTGCCGAGCACCGTGAAACCGAGCGCCTCGTACAGCTTCACCGCGTGTGTGTTGGTCTCCACGACGGCGTTGAACTGCATCGCGCGAAACCCCGCCGTCCGTGCCCACTCCAGGCTGTACTCGCACAGCGCCCGGCCCACGCCCCGGCCCGTGTGCGCCGCGTCGACCATGTAGCTGGCGCTGGCGATGTGCGCGCCGTTGCCCATGTGGTTGTTGTTCATCTTGGCGGTGCCGAGGACCGTGCCCGCGTCGTCGACGGCGACGACCGTACGGTTCGGCGGGGCGAGCAGCCACCAGTCGCGCGCGTCGTCCTCGGCGAGGTCGGTCGGATAGGTGAACGTGTCGCCGGCGGCGACGATCCGGTGGAAGAACGGCCAGATGGCGGCCCAGTCCGCGCGGGTGGCTTCCCTGATCAGCATGGGCCCAGCATGCCGGGGCGGCGACCACGGCCGCCAGCGCTTTCCCCGGCCGCGCCGGGCCGGGCCGCCGCGCCGCACCGTGTGCCGCCGATGACAGCGGGTACACGCGAGGGCATGGTTGAGAAGACGAGTGTCCTTGTCCTGGACTGTGCCGAACCGATGGAACTGGCCGAGTTCTACGCCGGTCTGCTCGACGCCGAGATCCGGCCGTGGGGCGACCCCGACTATCTGGAGGTCGTCGGCAACAACGGCGTCCATCTGGCCATACACCGCGACCACGGCTACGCGCCGCCGAGTTGGCCCCGGCCCGACGACTCCCAGCAGGCCCATCTGCGCATCCTCGTGAACCGGGGTGACATGGACGAGGCCGAGCGCGAGGCGGTCGGGCTCGGCGCCAGGCCGGTGGAGGCGAAGAACAACAGCGGGCCGCGCGACGTGCGGACGTACTCCGACCCGGCGGGCCACTCGTTCACACTCGCCGTGTCGCCGGAACCGGCGCGGCAGCCCGACCCGGTCGGCGGCGGCCCCAACACCGAGAACGTCTCCGGCCTCGGCGGTGACGTATAACGGGACCGTCCTGTCGAGTGCGGCGCGGCGTCCGCGGCGCGAGATGAAGGTGGTTTCCGGATGAGGCTCACGGTCCTCGGCGGCGGGGGCTTCCGCCTCCCCCTGGTGTACGGCGCGCTCCTCGGCGACCACGCCGCGGGCCGGGTCACCGAGGTGGTTCTCCACGACGTGGACGGCGCCCGGCTGACCGCGATCGCCCGTGTGCTCGCCGATCAGGCGGCGGGGGTGGCCGACGCGCCGCGGGTCACCGTCACCACCGATCTGGACGAGGCGATCCGGGGCGCCGACTTCGTGTTCTCGGCGATCCGGGTCGGCGGTCTCGAAGGCCGCGCGGCCGACGAGCGGGTGGCGCTCGCCGAGGGGGTGCTCGGTCAGGAGACCGTCGGGGCGGGCGGAGTCGCGTACGGGCTGCGCACCGTGCCCGTCGCCGTGGACATCGCGCGCCGGGTCGCCCGGCTCGCCCCCGACGCCTGGGTCATCAACTTCACCAACCCCGCGGGGCTGGTCACCGAGGCGATGGCCCGTCATCTGGGCGACCGTGTCATCGGTATCTGCGACTCCCCCGTGGGCCTCGGCCGCCGCGTGGCGCGGGTGCTGGGCGAGGACCCCGGCACCGCCTTCATCGACTACGTCGGCCTCAACCATCTCGGCTGGCTGCGCGGTCTGCGTATCGACGGCCGCGACCAACTCCCGCGCCTGCTCGCCGATCCCGAGCTGCTGGGCTCGATCGAGGAGGGCCGGCTGTTCGGCGCGGACTGGCTGCGCTCGCTGGGCTCGATCCCCAACGAGTATCTGCACTACTACTACTTCAACCGCGAGACCGTACGCGCCTACCGCGAGGCCGAGCGGACGCGTGGCGCGTTCCTGCGCGACCAACAGGCCGGTTTCTACGCGGAGATGGAGCGGCCCGGCGCCCCCGCGCTGGCGACCTGGGACCGTACCCGCGCCGAGCGCGAGGCCACGTACATGGCGCACAACCGGGAGGCGGCCGGCGCGGGTGAACGGGCCGTCGAGGACCTGGAGTCGGGCGGGTACGAGAAGGTCGCCCTCGCGCTGATGCGGGCCGTCGCGCACGACAGCCGGGCGACCCTCGTCCTCAACGTCCGCAACGGCACGACGCTTTCGGTGCTGGACGCCGACGCCGTCATCGAGGTCCCGTGCCTGGTGGACGCGAACGGTGCCCATCCGGTGGCGGTGGCGCCGCTGCCGTACCACGCCACCGGTCTGGTGTGCGCGGTGAAGGCGGTCGAGCGCGAGGTGCTGGCGGCGGCGGAGAGCGGTTCGCGTACGACGGCGGTGAAGGCGTTCGCGCTGCATCCGCTCGTGGACTCGGTGACCGTGGCGCGGCGGCTGATGGACGGCTACGCGGACGCCCACCCCGGCCTCGCGTATCTGCGCTGAACAGCCCTGTCAGAGCCCGGCGATCAGCACGGCGCCCGACACCGTCGCGAAGACCAGCACGAAGATCCGCAGCCGCGCGGCGTCGACACGGTGGTGCACCAGACGGCTCAGCCGGACGCCGAGCGCCACGGCGGGCAGGAGCAGCAGGGCGGGCAGCGCCTGGTCCGGGCCGCCCCGGCCGCCGGCGAACAGCAGCCCCAGTGAGGCGACTTCGCCGACGAGGAAGCAGACGGCGACCGTCGCCCGCAGTTCGGCCGGTGGCCGGTGCTGGTAGACCAGTGCCAGCGGCGGGCCGCCGACGCCGGTCGCCGTCTCGGTGACGGCGGTGACCGCTCCGGCGCCGAGGTACGCCGCCCGGCCGGGGGTGAACGCGGGCAGCAGCAGGCTCGCCAGCGCGGCCAGCAGCGTGGCGGCCCCGACGACCACGCCCAGGTGGCGTTCGGGGACGGCCCACAGCAGCAGGAGCCCCAGGGGCGTGGCCGCCACCCGGGCCGCCGAGATCCAGCCGGCGCCCCGTACGTCGATGCTGTCGCGCTCGCGCCAGGCCACATACAGATTCAGCGGGATCATCGAGGTGAGCAGGAACACGGGCAGCAGTCCCGGGTCGACCATGCCGACGACGGGCGCGACGATGAGGGCGAAGCCGAGGCCGCTCGTGCCCTGGACGAACGCGGCGGCCGTCACCACGACGGCGAGGAGCACGATCACCCCGCCGCCCGGTCCCTGGCTCAGCCCTTCGATCACACGGCTCCCCGGCGCACCGTCACTCTCCGTGCGCCACTATCGGTATCTCCTGCCAACCGAACGCGATGAAGGACGGTACCTGCCTCAACTGGCCGGGGTCGACGGCCAGTCGCATCCGGGGGAAGCGGTCGAAGAGCGCGGGCAGGGCGGTCAGTGCCTCCATCCGGGCGAGCGGCGCGCCGATGCAGCGGTGGACGCCGACGCCGAACGACAGATGCTCGTCCGCGCCCCGGTGGACGTCGAACGCGGCGGCGTCGGTGCCGTACCGCAGCGGGTCGTGGCCTGCCGCGGCGTAGGTGGTCACGATGGCGTCGCCCGCCGGGATGGTGACGCCGTCGACGGTGATGTCGGTGACGGCGTAGCGCAGCGGGAGGTTGGCGATGGAGGGGTGGACGCGCAGGACCTCCTCGATCACCCTCTCCCAGCTGACCCGGCCGGCGCGGACGGCGGCGAGCTGGTCGGGGTGGCTGAGGAGGGTGACGACGGCGTTGCCGATGAGATTGACCGTGGTCTCGAACCCGGCGCCGATGATCAGCATGATGGTGTAGAGGAGTTCGTCGTCGGCGAGCCGGTCGCCGTCCTCGTCGTGCACCCGGATCAGCTCCGTGGCCAGGTCGTTGCCGGGGTGTTCGACCTTGTACGCGATCAGCGCGGGCAGCACCGTGCCGATCTGCTGCTGGATGGAGGCGGCGTGTTCGGGGCTGGGGTCGGAGGTGTCGAAGACGTCGACCATCAGTTTGACGGCGGCGCCGCGCAAGTGGTCGGGCACGCCCAGCAGTTCGCAGATCAGCCGCATGGGCAGCGGGTGGGCGTAGCCGGCCCGCAGATCGATCGGCTCGCCCGGGGCGGCGGCGGCCTGTGCTTCGAGCCCGGCGAGGAGGTCGGCGGTGATCGCCTCGACTCGTTCGCGCATCGCGTCGGTGCGCCTGCGGGTGAAGCTGGGCGCGACGAGCTTGCGCAGCCGGGCGTGGTCGGGGCCGTACGCGTTGAGCATGTTGCGTACGCCGACCCAGCCGAGCATCCAGCTCCACTCGGGCCTGCTGTTGACCTCCTCCCACAAGGACCAGTGCAGTTGGGGGTCCTTGCTGACGTGGGGGTCGAGGATGAGGGCGCGCAGCGAGGCGAAGCCGGTGGGCGCCCAGGCGGGTACACCGCCGGGCAGTTCGACGGGCACGACGGGGCCCAGCGCGCGCAGTCGGGCGGTCTCGGCGGCGATGTCCGCGCCGAACGGGTCGAGGGTCACCCGGGTGATCTCTGTCGTCATGTCCGGTCTCCTGACTTCTCGGACGGGGTCGTGTCGCGGAGGTGAAGACGGTGGGGCGCCGGGACTTCGTCAGGGGGTGGCGACGGTGGTGTCCGGCGTACGGGGGGTGAAGCGCACCGGCAGGGACTTGAGGGAACGGACGAACGGGCCCGGCCGCCAGGTGAGTTGGTCGCGCGCCGTGACCAGCTCCAGATCGGGCAGCCACTGGGTGATCCGCTCGATGGCCTCGGTGGCGATGAGCAACGCGTGCTGTTTGACGGGGCACTTGTGGGCGCCCGCGCCCCAGGAGAGATGGGAGGCGTCGTGCGGGTGGTGCGGCGCGTCTCCGGCGTCCTGTTCGGAGAAGTAGCCGAGCGCCCCGTACGAGACGATGACGGGCACGGCCTTGCGTACCCAGACACCGTGGAAGCTGTGCGACTCGCGGGCGTAGAGGATGCCGTAGTTCGCCAACGGCGTCTCGTGGCGCAGGACTTCGAGAACGGCGTCCATGACGGGGCGGGAGCCGCTGGTGAGGGTGGAGTAGTAGGCGGGGTTGCCGAGCATCCGCGACAGGGCGTTGGCGACGAGGTTCGCGGTGGGCTCGTGGCCCGCGCCCATGGTGAGGAAGACCTGCCAGACGACTTCCTCGTAGGTGAGGTCGGCCGGGTGGTCGATCAGCCAGCTGGTCAGGTCGTCGCCGCGTTCGAGGGTCTTGGCGGTGACGAGTTCGGTGACGTACTCGCCGTACTCCACATCCCCGGCGGCGGCCTCGGCGCCGCCTTCCATCAGCCGGCCGAGCGAGTTGTTGAGGCGGGCGCTCTGGCTGTCGGGCAGGCCGAAGAGGTTGTTGAAGATCAGCGTCATCAAGGGGCGGGCGAAGTCGTCCACGAGGTCCGCGCCGCCCACCGGCCCGAACCGGCCGACCAGCAGGTCCACGGCGCGGTGCACGCGCTCGCGCAGGTCGTGCGGCTCGACCAGGTCGAAGCCGTCGACCAGCGCCGTCCGGTAACGCCCGTGCACGGCCCCGTCGGTGAACAGGGGGTTGGGGCGCCATCTCAGCATGCCGAAGATCGGCGAGTCGGGGGCGGCGGTGGCCTCCCACTCCCTGGAGTCGCGGGACCAGGTGTCGGGGTCGTGCAGGATGTCGAGCGCGGCCCTGCGGTCGGTGACCATGTACGCGGGCTCGCCGGGGGCGAGTTCGCCCCAGCCGACGGGGCCCTGTGCCCTCAGTGCCTCGTAGCGGCCGTGCGGGTCGGCGGCGAAGCCCTCGTCCCAGAGCCGGACCGGCGCCGACAGGGAGAAGGCCTTCGCGGGCGCGGGATAGGAGGAAGTCACCAGGTCACCCGGTCTCCGTGGTGGGGCCGGCGCCTTCGGCGTGACCCGCTGTCAGATGCTGCACGAGTGCGAGCAGCGCGTCGATGGAGGAGTTGGTGTCGCGCGCGTCGCAGACGACCATGGGCGTGCCGGGTTCCAGGTCGAGCGAGCCGCGTAACTGCTCGCGTGTGTAGGAGCGCGCGTCGGGAAAGGTGTTGAGCGCGACGGCGTACGGCAGCCCCGACTCCTCGACCAGTCCGAGCACGTCGAAGGAGTCGTCGATCCGGCGCGTGTCGATGAGGACGAGCGCGCCGAGCGCACCGTGGGCGATGTCCGCCCACAGCGCGCGGAAGCGCTCCTGTCCGGGGGTGCCGAACAGATAGAGCACGATCCCGGCGTCCAGGCTGATGCGCCCGAAGTCGATGGCGACGGTCGTGGTGGTCTTGTCGCGTACGCCGGCGAGGTCGTCCACGGCCACGGACGCCTCGGTGAGATGTTCCTCGGTGTGCAGCGGGCGGATCTCGGAGACCGAGTCGATCAGCGTGGTCTTGCCGACGCCGAACGGGCCGGCCACCAGGATCTTCACCAACTCCCGGGTGGTGTCGGGCAGATGCAGCCCGACGCTGCCGTCGGTGTCATTGCTTGAGGGCGCGGAGGCCATCGGCCACTCTCTTCAACAGGTCGGGTGCGGGCAGGGCGGCCGGGGGCACCGGCGCGCGGAGGCTGACCAGCCCCTGGTCGGCCAGCTCGGCGGCGAGTACGCGTACGGCGGAGACCGGCAGCTCCAGCAGGGCGGCGGCCTCCACGAGGGTGAGCGTCCCGCCGTCGAGCACGTCGAAGAGGGCGTGCCGGGCGGCGGGCAGCCCGTCGGGGGCGGGCCCGGTTCCCCCGGTCAGCAGCGAGAGCCGCTCCAGTTCGGTGTGGCTCGGCCGAGCCACACCGCCGGTGGACAGGTAGGCGGGTACGAGTGGGCGACCGCTCCTGCGGCCGGTCATACCGGAGCGCCGCCCTCCGCCGCGCGTGGTGCGGCGGTCATCGTTTTCTCACCGAGTCTGACCACCTGCGAGTGCACCCGGTGGGCGAGCAGGTCGAGCCGTACCTCGGTGCCTCCGTACGCGGCCACACAGGTGCCGTGCGAGGTGGGCGCGACCAGGATGTAGCCGTGGTCGGACTCGATGACGATCTGGCGGATCTCGGCGTCGTCGTGGTCGGCGAAGGCGGCGGCGGCCGTACGGCACGCGCCATGCACGGTGCTGATGATCGCCGCCGTGCGTTCGGCGGTGGCCTGGGTCAGCGCGTCCGTGTAACCGGAGACGAGGCCGTCTCTGGTGAGCAGGACGGCTGCCCGCACATGCGGGATTTCCAGGATCGGATCAAGCACCCACGCCGTTTCGCCGGCGTCGCGGCTTTTCATCGCGGGTCGTTCCCTTCGGGGTCGGCGGTGGATCGTGCCGCTGCGGTACCGGACTGGAGCGCACCGAGCGCCGCGGCGGCGTGTTCGGGGGTACGGGCGGGCGGCTGGGCCTGCTCGGGGACGGGTCGGGCGGCCGGGACCGGGGCGGGGGCCTCGGCGCCGGTGCGGACGGTGCGGCGGCGCCTGCGCTGGGGCAGGATCTCGTCGCCGGGCCCGGTGTCGTGGTCGGGTGGTGCGATGTCGCGATCGGGGCCGGCGCCGTCGTCGGGCGCGCGGCCGGGGTAGGGGGCGTCGCCGCGGGCGGAGTCGGGGTGCGGGGTGGTGTCGGGGGCCGCGGGCGGTGCGGACAAACGGCCGTTCGTCCGCAGGGCCCGGGAGGCGGCGGCGGTCCGGACGGGCAGCTTCCCGAGTGTCTCCGGCCGGGCCGACAGCTCCGGCGCCCCGGCGGGGCGGGTGGAGCGGGGGGCGGCGGCGGCCGGCGGCCTCAGGGCCGGGTCGACATGGCTGAGCAGATGGTTGCTGACCAGCAGCACCGCGCGTACGCCGCCGTACGGCGAGGGGGTCGACAGGTCGACGGAGAGGTCGAACTGCCGGGTGAGCTGGCCGATCGCGGCGAGTCCCATCCGGGGCGGGTCGCCGAGGTCCGACAGCAGGATCGGCTCGCTGCTCGCCACCATCCGCTGCGCGTAGGCGCGTTCGTCGGTGGACATGCCGACACCGGCGTCGTCGATGGTGACGGCGGCCCCGTGGTGGGCGCGTTCCAGGTTGACGGTGACGTCGGTGTCCCGTGAGGAGTGCCGCAGCGCGTTGTCGAGGAGTTCGGCGACGATGATCGCGACCGGCTCGACGGCGTGCGAGACGAGCGCCGTGCCCGGCTCCAGATGGTTGTTGACGCGGACGCGGTGGTAGCCGACGATCCGTGACTGGCCACCGGTGACCGCGTCCACCAGGTGCGACTCCTCGCGGGCGAGGCCCACCCAGGCGCCGCACACCACCGCGGCGACCTGTGCGCGCCGCAGCGACTGCTCGTTCTCGTGGTCGAGTTCGAACAGGGTCTGTGCCAACTCGGGCTCGTCGTACTGCTGTTGCAGTCCTCGGAGCACGTCCTGGAGCCGGTAGAGCCCGGCCTGGATCTCGCGGGTGGTGCCGCGCATACCGGCGCGCGCCGCGGCGTCGACCCGCTTGCGCTCCTGCTTCATGACGGTCAGCAGGCCGTCGATGACGCCGTCCAGGGCGGCGCCGGGGCCGGTGCGGGCGAACTCGGAGTTGAGCGGTCCCGGCACCTGGACGTGGGGGTGCGCGGCGCGGGTCGCCACGGCGGGAACGCGTTTCTCGGCGAGATGCGCGATCTCGGCGGTGACCGCGTCGGACGCGCGCCCGGCCTTCGACCGCTCGCTGTCGAGGCGGTCCCGCAGGCCCGCGATCTCCTCGTGGAGTCCGGCCCGGTCGCGACGGGACCGGAGGAGTACGGCTGCCAGGACGAGCGCCAACAGAGTCCCGGTGGCCAGGCCACTCGCGGCCAGGACCGTTATCTCGATCATCGGACGACCTCGGAGGATCGGGGAAGACTGGGTCCGGATACAGCGGCCGAGGGCAGCGTTCACCCTCACCGAGGTAACCGACGGCGCAACTCGCACTACGCACCGTGAGCGCACACTACCGCTCTCCGAGTCGGCGATCTCACCTTTCACTCACCCGTGTTGGCGGGCCGACTGTCCGGCGCGGAAGGGGAGTTCCGCGCCGGGCAGCGGCCGTACCGGGGGCGCGCGCCGGGGTACGAGACGGCTTCCCGAGGCCGGTCGCCGGACCTCGGTCTCGTGGGGAACCGGCGTCCGACGAGGCCGTCTTCCGAGGCGCGCGCCGGTTCAGCCGATCGTCACCCGGAAGATCTTGTCCGATCCGGCGGGCTCACCGCCGTTGCCGTCCACGTTGGTCGTGGAGAGCCACAGCGCGTTGGCGCCGGGCACCTTGGTGACGCCGCGCAGTCGCCCGTACGTGCCGACGTAGTGCGCCTGCGGGGTGCCGACGTTCTCGTTGCCCGCGTTGACCGGGATCCGCCAGAGCCGTTCGCCGCGCAGCGACGCCATGTAGACGGCGCTGTCGACGACGGCGATACCGCTGGGCGATGCCTCGGCGGTGGTCCAGGTGGCCTTGGGGTTGGTCATCCCGGCGGTGGAGCAGTTGCCTTCGCAGACGGGCCAGCCGTAGTTGTTGCCGGCCTTGACGAGGTTGAGTTCGTCCCGGGCGTTCTCGCCGAGTTCCGCCTCCCAGAGACGGCCCTGCGGGTCGAAGGCGATGCCCTGCGGGTTGCGGTGCCCCAGGCTGAAGACATGGTTGCCGAAGGGGTTGCCGGGGGCCGGGGCGCCGGTCGTCGTCATCCGCAGGATCTTGCCGTTGAGCGAGTTCCTGTCCTGGGCGAGGGCGGTGTTCTGGGCGTCGCCGGTGGTGGCGTAGAGATAGCCGTCGGGGCCGAAGGCGAGCCGGCCGCCGTTGTGGTACCTGTTCTTCGCGATGCCCTTCAACAGGGCGGTGTAGCCGGTGAGTCGGGTGCCGTCGTAGGTCATCCGGGCGATGCGGTTGCCCTCGGACGAGGTGTGCATGAAGTACACGAAGTGATTGCTCGCCCAGTTCGGGTCGACGGCGACGCCCATCAGACCGCCCTCGCCGCCGGTGGTCTGGGACTCGGGGACGGAGCCGACCTCGGTCCGCTGTCCGGTCGGGGTCACCTTGAAGACCTTGAACGTGTTGCGCTCGGTGACCAGGGCCGATGAGTTGTCGGGCAGCCAGTGCATGCCCCAGGGGATCGAGTAGCCGGTGGAGATGGTTGTGATGTCGGTCGGTACACCGGCCGGGGCGGCGGGCGCCTTCGCGGTGGACCGGGTCGTGGTGGACGCCTCGGCCGCGCCGGACTCGCTCGCGCCGGCGCTCTGGACGAGTCCGGCGACGAGCGCCGCGGCGGCGGCCGTGGCCGCCGCCGTCCTGACGAGGGTCTTCGTCGGCTTGCTGCCGTGCATGGGTTCCTCCGGATGGAGTGGGGGGTGGGGAGTGGGAGGTGGTGCGGGAAAGGGAGTTCTAAGGGTGATCCGGTGCCGCCACGGGTTCTCCGGCGGTGTGCTCCCGGGGGTGTTCGCGGTAGATGTACGGGGGCGCCGCCCCGGCCGTGCGGGCGTCCACCAGGTCGCGTACGAGCGCGTGGTCGGGCGACAGCCGGCAGGCCGGGTCCGTCCGGGTGGCGTCGCCGGTGAGGGCGTGGGCCTGACAGCGGCAGCCGCCGAAGTCCTTGGCGCGCAGCTCGCAGCCGCGGCACGGGTCGCGCATCCACTCCTCGCCCCGATAGAGGTTGAAGGCCGTCGACTCGTGCCAGATCCACTCCAGGGAGTGGTCCTTCACGTTGGGCGCGTGGAGTCCGGGCAGGGTGGCGGCGGCCGGGCAGGGCAGGACGGTGCCGTCGGGCGCGACCGTCAGCGAGACGGCGCCCCAGCCGCCCATGCAGGGCTTGGCCGTCCCGTCCACGTAGTCCGGCACGACCCACACCAGGTCCAGCCGCCCGGCCAGCCGTTCCCGCCAGCGCTCGACGGACTCCCGGGCCCGGGAGATCTGGGCGCGGTCCGGCAGCAGCGCGGCGCGGTTGCGCAGCGCCCAGCCGTAGAATTGGGTGTTGGCCAGTTCGATACGCTCCGCGCCCCAGGCCAGGGCGAGTTCGACGAGATCGTCCAGGGCGTCGAGGTTGGCGCGGTGCAGTACGACGTTGAGGCCGAGCGGCACGTCGGCCGCGCGTACGAGTGCGGCGGCGCGCTCCTTCGCGGCGAACGAGCGTGCTCCGGCGATGAGTTCGGAGGCGGCGGGGTCGGCGTGCTGCACCGAGAGCTGGACGCTGCGCAGCCCGGCGTCCAGCAGCGCGGCGAGCCGTTTCTCGTGCAGGCCGACACCGCTGGTGACGAGCTGGGTGTGGATCCCGGCGCCGTCGGCCGCGGCGACGATCCCGGTCAGATCGCGGCGCAGCAGCGGTTCACCGCCGGAGAGATGGCTCTGTACGACGCCGAGGGCGGCGGCCTGGCGGAACACCCCGGCCCACTGATCGGTCGTCAGTTCGCTGTCTCTGCCAACCAGTTCGAGAGGGTTGGAGCAGTACGAGCAGCGCAGCGGGCAGCCGTGGCTCAGCTCGGCGAGCAGCGCCCAGGGCGGGTCCGGCCGACCGGGTGGGCTCATAAGAGCCAGCCTTTCGCGCGCAGGCGCCCGAGAAAGACCGGCACTTCGTCGGCGACGGGGGCGCCGGGGTGCCGGGCGGCGAGAGTGGCGACGATCGCGCCGACGTCGTTGGCGCCGTCGCAGAGGCGCAGGACGGCGCCGGCGTTGCCCTGGAGCACGACGACGCGCTCGGGCAGGACGAGGAGGTCCGTGTCCCGTACCCGGTCGTGCCGGAAGACCACCGACCGGGAGAGCACCGGTTTCCAGGCGTTGTCGACGCCGGCCGTCGGTCCGGTCGTCATGGCCGCTCCCGCACGCCATGGTCGACGGCGTCCAGCAGGGACCAGAGCACGTCGCACTTGAACCGGAGCGCGGCGACGGCCGCTTCCTGCTCCCGCCGGGTGGTGGCCCACGCGGTGACCAGGGCCAGGGCTTCCCGGCTGTCCCGCCCGCCCTGGCCGACGCGGTCGCGGAAGTAGATCAGTCCGTCGGCCTCGATCCACCGGTAGTGGCGTTCGAACGCCTCGATCCGGGTGCGCATGATGCCGGGCGCCGCGAGTTCGGTGAGGGAGGCGGCGACGGCTTCGAGCGGGGTGCCCAGCCGGCAGAAGTTGACGTAGCCGTCGACGGCGAGGCGTACGCCCGGCAGGACCTCCGCGCCCGAGGTGAGCCGCGCGCGGTCGATCCCGGCGGCCTCGCCGAGCCGCAGCCAGCGCTCGATCCCGCCCTCGCCCTCCACCGGGCCGTCGTGGTCCTGGATACGGCGCAGCCAGGAGCGGCGGAGCGAGGAGTCGTCGAACTTGGCGAGGATCAGGGCGTCCTTGACCGGGATGTGCCGCTGGTAGTGGAAGCGGTTGATGATCCAGCGGCGCAACTCGCCCGGCTCCAGGGTGCCTTCGTGCATCCGTACGTTGAACGGGTGGCGGTCGTGGTAGCGCTCGGCGGGGACGGCGCGCAGCCGGTCCGTGAACTCCTCGGGGCTCCAGGGTCCGCCGGTGCGGGTCGCGGTCGGGGCGGCTGTGCTCACAGCTCGATCACCATTCGGTCGGCGGCGACCTCCAGGCCCCACTCCCCGAGCAGCGTGTGCTGTGGGGCGTCGGGGTCGCCGAGGGGGTTCGTGTTGTTGAGGTGCGTGTAGAGGCAGCGGGCGCGCAGCCCGGAGAGCCTGCGGGCGGTGCCGCCGGGCCCGGCGATCGGCAGATGCCCCATGGCGGTGGCGGTGCCGGCCGAGATGCCGGTCCGTACGGGTTCGTCGTCGTCCCAGAAGGTGCCGTCGACGATCACGCAGTCGGCGGCCTCGACGGCGTCCTGGAAGGTGTCGGTCCAGCGGGCGAGGGCGGGCGCGTAGACGAGGCTGCGGCCGGTGGCGCTCTCGCGCAGCCGCAGGGCGACGACCCAGGTGTGGTCGTCGTCCCGGCCGCCTCGGGCCACCGCGTAACGCGGGCGTTTGGGCGAGACGGGGACGGCGTCGATCTCGATGCCCCCGCCCTTGGTGAGCGGCAGGGGCCGGGCGCCCAACTCCCGCCATTCCACCCGGGTGTACGGGGCGAGGATGTCGTCGAGTCGCATGAGCCCGGTCAGGGCGCCGTGGACGGGCGGGGTGGCGAGGACGTCGAAGCCGTCGGCCTCGCGGAGCCGGGCGATGCCGAGGGTGTGGTCGAGTTCGGCGTCGGTGAGGATCACTCCGGCCACGGGGGTGTCGCGCGGTCCCGGCCCCGGACGCAGTGCGGGGGTGTCCTCGATCTGGTCGCCGATGTCGGGGGTCGCGTTGACGAGGTACCAGCGGTCCTCGTCGGCGCGCAGGGCGAGTGAGGCGTGTCGGCGGCGCCGGTGGGGGTGGGCGCGTGCCCCGGCGCAGCCGGGACACGCGCAGTTCCACTGGGGCAGTCCGCCGCCCGCCGCGGTGCCGAGCACCTGCACCAGCACGGCGGCGGGGTCTACCGGTCGGTCAGGGCGTAGGCGGTGACCTCGAGCGCGGTCTCGACGACCAGGAAGTCGGGGGTCTGCCAGTTGATCGTGGCGTCCGCCGCTTCTCGCGCCGGTTCCTGTGAGTCCTTCATGAGCCGTTGCCTGCCTTCCTGAGATGTGGGGGTTTCAGGGAGTGACTTCTCGTTGGCGCACGATGACGCATGGCGGGACGCTCCGCACTCATTCATATGAGTGTCCGGCGTTCAGCCATGTGTGACAGCGTTACGCCTCGGTGGGGCCCGGTCAATGGTGCGGACCCCACCTCCATCGGACCACATCTCGCCGCGTCCGGGGGGTCGCCGGTGCGTCAACTACCCGTGCGGGTGGCGAGTTGTCGTCGTCGGCGCGGGTCCGGGGCGGACCCTGAGAACCATCTCCGGGCGGTCCCACATCACCGCGGGCGGGTTCGCCGCCACCGTACCGACGCGTTCGGCGCCCACCGCGCGGTAGAAGCCCTCGGCGGGCGGGTGCGACACCACGCGTACGGCGTCGACGCCGGCTTCCCGCGCCCGCTCCTTCATGTGCTCGACCAGCAGCCGGCCGACCCCGAGCCCCTGTGCGGCGTCGGCGACGAACATCAGGTCCAGCTCGGGCGGGGCGAGCAGCAGGGCGTAGAAGCCGAGCAGCCGCCCGTCCGGGCCGGTGGCGAGAAAGACCTGGTGGGTCTCGATGTAGTCGGGCCCCACGCGGTAGCCGGCGATCATGGGTGCGTACGGGCCCTCGTAGGCGGCGGACCCCTGGATGAGCCGGGTCAGCCGCCGGGCGTCGCGCACGGTGGCCCGCCGGACGGTGGCGGCCGTGGCGGACCGGGTGACGCGTGGGGTCATGATCCGAGTATTACGTACCTGACGGGCCCGACCGGTCCGTGTCCGGCCCGGCACCGGCCTCTTCCGCCCTGGCACCGTCGCGGCGGGCCCAGGCCGGCAGGACGAACCAGCAGAGCACGAACCATCCGACGAGTCCCGCGACGATCCACAGCGCGACGGCGTTGTGGAGTGCCACGCGCAGGATCAGCAGCAGGGCCGACGCCATGGTGCACAGCAGGAAGACCAGCCCGACGACGGTGAGCCGGGACGCCCACTCGACCATCTGGGGCTTCAACTGCCGTCCCGTGACCATCCGGTGGAAGGAGACGGGCGCTATGAGCGCGCCGGTGGTGACGGCGCCGAGCACCACCGTCGCGAGGTAGATGTTGGTGTCGGTGTCCGACAGGTCGGTGAAGCGCGGCTGGAAGACCACGGTGAGCAGGAAACCGAAGAGGATCTGCACCCCGGTCTGGGCGACGCGTACCTCCTGGAGCAGTTCCACCCAGCGCCGGTCGGCCTGTTCCTCGGGCGACTCGTCACGCCCCTCGGGTCTTCCTCTGTGCTCGGTCTCGGATCTTCTTCTGTCCTCAGTCATGCCCTGTCAGGTTTCCCCGACGGCCGCATCCATGCCGCACCCTGTGAGCCGGTCGGGACGACCGCCGAGCCGGGTCGGCACACGGCGGATGGTCGCACAAGAGAAGATCCGTGGCCGGAAGCGGACACCCGTGACGGCCGAACCAGCCCCAAATCGGGGCCGTAGCGCATACTTTCAGCCATCGAGCCGGTGAACGCAATTCGTACGTACGCCTCATAGCACCAATCGGGCAACAGCGGCGACCATCGGCACCCGCCCTCGCGGCGGCTTCCGGCACCGCCGTACACACCGCTCATACCGGGTACCGAACCGGTGAGCAAACCGTGTGTGTTCGTGACGTGACCCGTCGAAACCCCTAGGTTTAGCGGCTCAAACCCGCCGCCTCACAGGGAGTTCATGCCCACGGCGGACACCGCGCCCCGGTATCCGACCGCTTTGCAGCAAACCACCGGCCACGCGGATGCGAAGCGGAGGCGGCGCTCCGGCGGAGGGACCGGCGCGGGATTCCGGGGCGCGCACGGCCGGGGGTCCGGAAGTCGGCCTTGTGTACGAGGCGTGGCCCGTCAACGATTCCAACCGTGCGGAACGACAGGCACCGAGCCGGTGACGACCGGCCACGGACCGTCGCACGAGACAACGGCCCACACCCCACGGGGCCGTGCGTTCCCCCCACCGATGGAGGATTTCGTGACCTTCAAGCGCTTCTCCCCCCGCAACGGCGTGTCCAGACGCGCTCGTGTTCTCGCCGTGTCGACCGGTCTGCTGGCCGCTGTCGCGCTCGCCGTCCCGTCCGCCGTGGCCGCCCCGGCGCCCGACGCCAAGGTGACGGCCGCTCAGCTCGCCACCGCCAGCTCCGCGGTGCTCGACGCCGACGTGGCCGGCACCGCCTGGTACACCGACAAGGCCACCGGCAAGATCGTCGTCACCGCGGACAGCACCGTCTCCGCGGCCGAGCTGGCCGAGGTCAAGTCGGCCGTCGCGGACACCGACGCCGGCCTGACGATCAAGCGCACCCCCGGCACCTTCAGCAAGCTGATCGCCGGCGGCGAGGCCATCACCACCGGTGGCGCCCGCTGCTCGCTCGGCTTCAACGTGACCAACGGCAGCGCGAACTACGCCCTGACCGCCGGTCACTGCACCAACATCGGCAGCAGCTGGTCCATCGGCACCACGGTCGGCTCCAGCTTCCCGGACAACGACTTCGGGATCATCCAGCACTCCGACCCGGGTGCGGCCGACGGCAGGGTCTACCTGTACAACGGCAGCTACCAGGAGATCACCGGTGCGGGCGACGCCTCGGTCGGCCAGGCCGTCCAGCGCAGCGGCAGCACGACCGGTCTGCACGGCGGCTCGGTCACCGGCCTCAACGCCACGGTGAACTACGGCGCCGACGGCATCGTGTACGGCATGATCCAGACCAACGTCTGCGCCGAGCCCGGCGACAGCGGCGGCGCGCTCTTCGCCGGCACCACGGCGCTGGGCCTGACCTCCGGCGGCAGCGGCAACTGCTCCTCCGGCGGCACCACGTTCTTCCAGCCGGTCACCGAGGCGCTCAGCGCCTACGGCGTCTCGATCATCTGAGACCGACAAGGCATCCGAGGCATCCGGGAACTCCGAGGGTGACGATCCTCTGAGGCTCCGCAGGACGCAGGGACATCCGTCCCCGGCGGGCCGCGCCCATGGCGCGGCCCGCTGTCGTGTGCCGCCGTCGCGTGCCGGGCGCTTATCGCCCGCTGTCGTGTGCCGGGCGCTTATCGGCCGCCGTCACGGTCCCGGCCGACCAGGCCCGCCTCGTACGCCGCGATCGCCGCCTCGACCCTGTTGCGTACGCCCAACTTGGCCAGGATCGCGCTGACATGGGCCTTCACCGTGGCCTCGACCAGAAACAGGCGCCGGCCGATCTCGGCGTTGGACAGCCCGCATCCGACCAGTGCCAGGACCGCGTGCTCGCGCCGCGTCAGCCGCTCCGCCAGTGGCCGTACCGCCGCCGCGCCCGCGCCGCCGGCCCGTAGCCCCGCGACGACCCGGGCCGCCACCCTCGGTGAGAGATACGCGCCGCCCCCGGCCACCGCGTGCACGCCCGTCAGCAGTTCCCTGGGGTCGTCCGCCTTGAGCAGGAAACCGTCGGCGCCGCCGCGCAGCGCGCGGGCGATGAAGTCGTCCTCGCCGAAGGTCGTCAGCATGACCACCGCCGTGCCGGGCAGCTCTCGATGGATCCGCTCCGCCGCCGCGATCCCGTCGAGCCCTGGCATCTGGATGTCCAGCAGGGCCACGTCCGGCCGGTGTTCGCGTACCGCGTCGACGGCCTCCTGCCCGTCGGCCGCCTCCGCGACGACCTCGATCCCCGGATCCCGCGCCAGGATCGCGCGCACCCCGGCGCGGACCAGCGCCTCGTCGTCTGCCACCAGCACCCTGACCACGGGCGGAGTGTACCGAGCCGGCCCCGCGTGAGGGTCCCCGACGAAGGTAGGGGGTGTGTTCGGCGACGAACGGCCGATGTGCGCCGGGCGCGGTGCTTCCTACCGTCCTCGGGGTCAACGACGGACAGCGGCGGAAGGACGGACACACGCGTGATCACCCTGAGAGGACTGACCAAACGCTACGGCGACACGGTCGCCGTGGACGGTCTGACGCTGGACGTCGGGGAAGGCCGGGTGACCGGCTTCCTCGGCCCGAACGGGGCCGGCAAGTCGACCACCATGCGCATGATCCTCGGTCTCGACCACCCGACCGGGGGTACGGCGCTCATCGACGGCAGGCCGTACGCCGCGCTGCGGCATCCCGTACGGGAGGTCGGCGCGCTGCTGGACGCGAAGGCCCTGCATCCGGCGCGCTCCGCGCGGAGCCATCTGACGGCGCAGGCCCGCAGCAACGGCATTCCGGTGGGCCGGGTGGACGAGGTCCTGGAGATGGTGGGGCTCGCGTCGGTGGCCCGTAAGCGGGCCGGGACCTTCTCGCTGGGCATGTACCAGCGGCTCGGCGTCGCGGGCGCGCTGCTCGGCGACCCGCGCGTCCTCGTCTTCGACGAGCCCGTCAACGGTCTCGACCCGGACGGGGTGCGCTGGGTCAGGGAGTTGGTGCGCTCGCTGGCCGCCGAGGGCCGCACGGTCTTCCTCTCCAGCCATCTCATGAGCGAGATGCAGCAGACGGCCGATCAGCTCGTGGTCATCGGGCGGGGGAAGCTGCTCGCGGACACGGCGATGGAGGTGTTCCTGGCCGGCAGCGCACTGGCTTCCGTACGGGTGGGAGTCCCGGACGCCGGCGACCGGCGGGCGCTGGCGGACCGGCTGGCCTCGGAGGGCGCGGACGTCGGGCCGGCCGGTGGGACGGAGCTGGTGGTGCGGGGCCGGACCGCCCGGGAAGTGGGCGACGCCGCCCACGGGCTGGGCGTACGGCTCCATGAACTGCGCGCGGTCCCGGCCTCGTTGGAGCAGGCGTACATGGAACTGACCGCGCAGAGCGTGCAGTACGGGGCGGGGGCGTGAGGCGCGTGAGGGGCGGGCCGGGCGGTGCGGTGGCCGCCGAGTGGACCAAGCTGTGGACCGTACGCGCCGCGCCGGTGTGCCTGATCGCGGGCGTGCTGCTGATGGGGGTGTTCACCTTCTACTACGGCGCCATCGCGGCGATCAACGACCATCCCGTCCAGCCGGTCGGCAACGCGCCGGTGACCGCCTCCGTGCTCGTGCAGTTCGCGGTGGCCGTCCTGGCGATGACGGCGGTGACGGGCGAGTACGCGACGAGCAGCGTGCACGCGACGCTGCTGTGGGTGCCGGTCAGACACCATGTCCAGCTGGCCAAGGCGCTGGTCGCCGCCGTGGTGACGGGCGCGGCGGGTGTGCTGCTCGGTGTGCTGGGTACGGCGGTGGCATGGGCGTCGTTCGACGGCCGCGCCACGTTCGACGCCGCCACGGTCGCGGGTCAAGTGCTTTCGCTTGGCGGCTACTTGGCGCTGGTGTCGGTGCTGACGGTGGGTGTCTCGTTCGCCCTGCGAGCACCGGCCGGGGTGCTGACGGTGCTCTTCCTGCTGCTGTACGGCGTCCCGACCATGCTGGTGGGCCTGGGCGGTGAGGTACTGCTGACGGTGAACGACTATCTGCCGCACGGCGCGGGCACCCACGCGATGCTCGCCGACGAGGCGCCGTACCCGAGTCCGGTGGGCTTCCTGATCGTGGCGGGCTGGGCGGCCGTCGCCCATCTGACCGGCCGTCAGGTGCTGCGGCGCCGCGACGCGTAGGGCGCGGCGCCGCGCAGCCGCGCCGGTCCCGTGCGCCGTCAGCCGTCGGTACCGGGCACCACGTCCTTGGTGACCAGGCGGGCGTCCGCGTAGCAGAGCCGGTAGACGTCCACCTGGTCGAGGAGGCCGCCGCTCGACCGGTAAAACTCGCAGACCGTTCCGGCGGGCCGGGGGCGGGACTTGACGGAGTCGGAGACGTAGGGGAACTGGCGCGCCGGCAGGACGTGGGCGAACTCGGCGCGGTCCCGGCCGACCCGGAGCTCCGCGAAGTCGGCGGGGCGCAGTACGCAGGTGGCCAGCTGGAACGCGGCGTAGGCGGCGGAGCCGATGGTGACCAGGGCGAATCCGCCGGGGACCACGAAGGCGGCGGCCAGCCGCAGTCTCGTACGGCGGCGGGCCTCGGTGAGCTGCCGTGCCGACTCCGAGTCCGGCTCCGGGTCCCAGTCCGAGGCCGAGTGCGAGTCCGAGGCCCGGTCCGGGTCCGGGGACGCCGGGTCCCGGCCGGTGCTCGTCGGCCGGTCCGGCAGCGTCGCGACGACCTCGAACCCGGGGCCGGACGGCGCCGCCCGCAGCGTCCCGCCGACCAGTTCGACCCGCTCACGCAGCCCCGCCAGGCCATGTCCCCCGGGCCTCGGCGACGGCGACCGCCCCCGGGCCGGGGCGGCGTTGGTCACGGTGACGCCGGTACGGCCGCCCTCGTGCGTGATCCGCACCCGTACGGCCGCCCCGGGCGCGTGCTTGGCCGCGTTGGTCAGCGACTCCCGCACCACCCGGTACACGGCCCGTTCCACGAGCGGGGAGAGACCGGGAGGCGCCGGGCTGCTCTCCTGCCGCAGCTCGACGGTGACACCGGAGTCCCGTGCCCGGTCCACCAGTTGCCCCACGGACTCGGCCGCCGGCGCGGTCGCCCGGTCGCCCTCGTCGTCGCGCAACACCCCCACGGTGTCCCGCAGATGACCGACCGCGTCCGCCACCGCCGCCCGCAACTCGCCCAGGTCCGCCCGGTCCTGACCGGTCAGCGTGGGTGAGAGTTCCAGGGCGCCCGCCCGGAGCGCGATGAGGCTCAGCTCATGGCCGAGGGAGTCGTGCGTGTCGGCGGCGATCCTGGTGCGCTCCCGCAGCCGGGCCTGTTCGGCGACGAGCCGCTGCTCCCGCTCCAGGAGCCCGGCCCGCTGCCAGCCGCCGCGCACGAGCGCGAGCCGGGCCTGCCAGTAGCGGCCGAACAGCCAGGGCACCAGCAGCGCCAGGGGCAGGATCGTCAGCGTCCAGTACCACCACACCACGCTCACGCCCAGTACGGCGCAGAGCGCCAGGTCGAACGCGAGAGCGCCGCCGAGCGTCAGCAGCGCGGAGCGGGTGGTGGTCGGTCCTGCGCCCAGCAGCCAGGCGAAGACGGCGAGCGGCAGGACGTAGGCGTTGGCCGGGGTGAGGGGATGGGCGAGGCCGAGCGCGCACAGGGCGTTGACGGTGAGCAGGGCCGCCACGGGCCACCGGCGGCGGGCCGGGATCGCGACGGCGAGAACGGCCAGCGGCAGCACCAGTTCCAGGACGAGGGAGGAGTCGGGGTGGCCCACGAACCAGACGACCGCGACCCCGGCCAGGGCGGCCCACAGGGCGGTGTCTCGGACGACGGGGCCGACCGCCGACCCCACCGCCCCCGATACGCCCGTTACGCCCGGTATGCCCGCCTCGCTGTTCCCGCCCCGTCTCAGCACCGTTCGAGGCTATCGAAGGCGAACCGGCGCGGTCCCGTCCGATTCGTTCAAGACCGGCCGGGCGGCCCGCGCCTACCGTGATCCCATGACTCCACGACTCGATCTGATCGGCATCGTCACCTCCGACATGGCGGCCTCGCTCGCCTTCTACCGCAGGCTCGGCCTGGACATCCCCGCCGACGCGGACTCCGCTCCCCATGTGGAGGCCGCACTCCCGGGCGGCATGCGGCTGGCCTGGGACACCGAGGACGTCGTACGCGACTTCGATCCCGGCTGGACCCCGCCGTCGACCGGCGACCGGCTGGGCCTGAACTTCCTCTGCGACAGCCCCGCCGAGGTCGACGCGGTCTACGCGGAGCTGACCGGCGCCGGGTATCGCGGCCATCTCAAGCCGTGGGACGCGACCTGGGGCCAGCGCTACGCGGTCGTGCTCGACCCGGACGGCTGCGGCGTCTCGCTGTTCGCCAACGCCGAGTAGGCGCCGAGCGTGAGACCGGCCAGCTCGCGGGTCTCCCTGGCCAGGTGCGCCTGGTCGGCGTAGCCCGCGAGGACGGCCGTCTGCGCGTACGGCACCGACGCCCGGACGAGCGCCAGGGCGCGCTGGAGGCGCAGGACGCGGGCCAGGGTCTTGGGGCCGTAACCGAAGGCGTCCAGGGAGCGGCGGTGCAGCCGGCGGGTGCCGAGGCCGACGGTCTCGGCGACGGCGGCGACCGGCCGGCCCGCGTCGAGCCCGGCGACGACGGCGCGCAGCAGCGGGTCGGGCGGTCCGGAGCGGGCGAAGCGCCTGAGCGCCACCGCTTCCAGGGCGGCGGCCGGGTCGGTGGCGGCGGCGACACGCTCGGCGATGTCGCGTCCCTCCGGGCCCGGCCACAGGTCGGTGAGATCCACGCGCCGGTCGCGCAGTTCGTGCGCCGCTACGCCCAGCAGGGCGGGCGCGACACCGGGCGCGAAGCGGACACCTACCGCGTCTTCGAAACCGCCGCCGTCACCCGACAGGTCCGGAGTGAAGGCGCGGGTGTCGGGTCCGGCGACACTGAGCCGGCCGCCGATCCACAGCAGGTCCATGCAGCCGTCGGGAAGGACGGGGTAGACGGGGCCGTCGTCGCGCTCCGGCGCGGTCCGCGTCCATACGACGACGCCCTCGACCCGCGACGCCCGTTCCCTGTACACACGTCCAGCCTACGACGAGGGCCGCTACGGCTTCTGCTCCTTGTCCCGGCCCGCGTGGAAGCGCGACTTCAGGTCGTCCGGCGGCAGGAAGCGGGACCATCTCTCCGGGAACTCCGACGGCATGTCCGGATCGGGGCCGTACTCCCCGTGGTCCCCGTCGTCCGTCTCCCCCGAGGCCGCCTCCACGCGCGCCACCAGCTCCGCCGCCTGCGCCGCCCGCAGCCGCTCGTTGGCGGCGCGCGCCGCCGACGTGGCCACCGAGGGCCACACCCGGTCGATGGCGGCGTTGACCGCCGCGCCGACCAGGACGGCGAAGGCCGAGATCCCTATCCACAGCAGGACGGCGATGGGGGCCGCGAGGGAGCCGTAGATCGTGGGGCCCTCGACCGTGCTGGTGAGATAGATCCGGAGCAGGAAGCTGCCGAAGACCCACATGCCGAGGGCCACGAGCGCGCCCGGCACGTCCTCGATCCACGGCGAACGCGCGGGCACGGACACGTGGTAGAGCGTCGTCAGGAAGGCGATGGAGAGCAGGATCACCACCGGCCAGTACAGGACGGAGGCGACCTCGGTGCCCCACGGGATGAGGTCGACGACCCGGTCCGGCCCCACCACCGCCAGCGGCAGCACGACGGCGCCGATGAGCAGCGCCACGATGTAGAGCAGGAACGCCAGGAGCCGGGTGGCGACGATGCCGCGCCGGCCGTCGAGTCCGTACATCACGGTGATGGTGTCGATGAAGACGTTCACCGCCCGCGAGCCGGACCACAGCGCGATGGCGAAACCGATGGAGATGAGGTCGGGGCGTCCGCCGTGCGTGACGTCCGACAGCAGTGGTCTGGCGATCTGGTCGACGCCCCGGTCCGAGAGGACGGTGCCGACCGCGGTGAGGATGTTCTGCTCGATCGAGGCGACCGTGGTGGTGTTGGTCCAGTCGTCTATGTACCCGAGCAGGCCGAGGAGACCGAGCATCAACGGCGGCAGGGAGAGCAGCGTGAAGAACGCCGCTTCCGCCGCGAGACCGAGAATCCGGTACTCGATGCACGAGTTGACGGTGTCCTTCAGCAGCAGCCAGGCCATCTTCCGCATGGAGACGTCACGGTAGAGGGCACGGGCCCGGCGGAGTCGGCCCGATGGCCGCTCGGGTGTTTCGTTTGCTGCCTGCACCTCCTTACCGTAGCGGCATGACTGCCACCACCCACACAGTGACCAACCAGGTTCCGCCGCTGGTCGGATACGACGTCTTCAGCGGCGACCGCGCCCTCGTGGAGGGGCTGGAGCGGCACGCCGCGCCCGAAGTCCTGGACGAGGCACGGTCGGAGCTGTCCGCGCTCGGTCTCGCGGCCGGTTCGGCGCGCGTCCAGGAGTGGGGGACGCGGGCCAACGAGAACCCGCCGAAGCTCCGTACGCACGACCGGTACGGCCACCGGATCGACGAGGTCGAGTTCCATCCGGCCTGGCACCAGCTCCTCGACGGGGCCGTGTCGGCGGGGCTGACGGACGCCTGGGGCCGCGGGGACGGCCATCTGCGCCGGGCCGCCGGGTTCTACGTGTGGACGCAAGCAGAGGCCGGGAACGGCTGTCCGCTGTCCATGACGCACGCGGCGGTGCCCGCGCTGCGTACGGAGCCCGCGCTGGCCGCCGAGTGGGAGCCGCGGCTCACCTCGCACCGGTACGAGCCCGGTCTGCGGCCCGCCGCAGAGAAGGCCGGCGCGCTGTTCGGGATGGGCATGACGGAGAAGCAGGGCGGCAGCGACGTACGGGCCAACACGACGGCCGCGACGGCGCTGGACGCCGACGGGGAGTATCTGCTCACCGGGCACAAGTG
The DNA here is from genome assembly GCF_042870175.1 of Streptomyces sp. NPDC006643. Classification (NCBI taxonomy): domain Bacteria; kingdom Bacillati; phylum Actinomycetota; class Actinomycetes; order Kitasatosporales; family Streptomycetaceae; genus Streptomyces; species Streptomyces sp. NPDC006643. The sequence goes on from NZ_JBIAHA010000002.1 coordinate 463,214, forward strand.
GTTCTGTTCGGCGCCGATGTGCGACGGGTTCCTGGTGCTGGCCCAGGCGCCGGCCGGGCTAACGTGTTTCCTCGTACCGCGCGTGCTGCCGGACGGGACGCGCAACGTGTTCCTGATCCAGCGGCTGAAGGACAAGCTGGGCAACCGGTCGAACGCCTCCGCCGAGGTCGAGTTCGACGGGACGTGGGCGCGGCGGGTCGGCGAGGAGGGGCGCGGGGTACGCACCATCATCGAGATGGTGGCGGCGACGCGGGTGGACTGTGTGCTCGGATCGGCGGCGCTGATGCGGCAGTCGGTGGCGCAGGCGGTCCATCACGCCGCTCATCGCAGCGCGTTCGGGGGCGAGTTGATCGACAAGCCGCTGATGCGCAACGTACTGGCCGATCTGGCGCTGGAGTCGGAGGCGGCGACGACACTGGCGCTGCGGCTGGCGGCGGCGCAGGACGCGGTGCAGCGCGACGGCTCGGCGGCCGAGGGGGCGTTCCTGCGGCTCGCGGTGCCGACGGCCAAGTACTGGGTGACGAAGCGCTGTACGCCGGTGGCGGCCGAGGCGCTCGAATGTCTGGGCGGCAACGGCTACGTCGAGGAGTCCGGGATGCCGCGGCTGCTCCGCGAGTCGCCGCTGAACTCGATCTGGGAGGGCTCGGGGAATGTCCAGGCCCTCGATGTGCTGCGGGCGCTCCAGCGGGAGCCCGAGGCGCTGAACGCGTTCCTCCAGGAGGTCGGCGAGGCGCGCGGCGCGGACCACCGGCTGGACGGGGCGATCAAGGACCTGCTGACCGAACTCGCCGATCTGAACGGCATCGAGGCCCGTGCGCGCCGACTGGTGGAGCGGATGGCGCTGGTGCTGCAGGGGTCGCTGCTGGTGCGGTGGGCGCCGTCGGCGGTCGCGGACGCGTTCTGCGCGTCCCGGCTGGGCGGCGACTGGGGTACGGCCTTCGGGACGCTGCCGCACACACTGGACCTGGAGTCGGTGGTGACGCGGGCGCGGGCGGTCTGAACGGGCCGGTAGCGGGAGGGCGATAGGGCCGAGGGTGGTGCTGCGCCGACACGGCACCACCCACGACTTGAAGTCACCTTCACGCATGAGGTAGCTGTTCGCCAGGGTTGCAAGTGGTTGCAGAACATCCGAACGGCGGGGGCCCGATGAAGAACACTTCGCTCGACCTGTCACGCCTGACGGCGATGGACAGCGCACAGGCGACGCGGCTGCTCCAGCGGATCCGGGAGGCGTCGCTGGCCGGTGACCGGCCGCCGGTGGCGCCCCGCCCCGTCATCGGGGCGTCGTGGCAGCGGATGCGCCGCCTCGGTGTCGACCCCGACCGGCAGCGGACCGGGCTCGCGGTCCTGGCGGCGGAGGAGCTCGAACACCGGCGCCGTACATCGGCACTGGCCGAGGTGATACGCGGCGTCACCGACGGACTGACCGGTATCGCCGACGCGTCGTTCCAGATCCTGGTGGTCTCCGACGCCCAGGGCCGGGTCCTGTGGCGCGAGGGCAACGCCAAGGTGCTGCGGCAGGCCGACAGGATCGCCCTCGCGGAGGGCGCCGCCTGGTCGGAGCAGGTCACCGGGACCAATGCCATCGGTACGGCGCTCGCCGCGCGGGCCCCGGTCCAGGTCCACTCGGCCGAGCACTTCGTGCATGTCCTGACGCACTGGACCTGTGCGGCGGCCCCCGTGCACGACCCGCGCGACGGGCGGCTGCTGGGCGCCATCGACGTGAGCGGCCCGGCGACGGGGTTCCATCCGACGACACTGGCGCTGGTCACCTCGGTCGCCAGGCTCGCCGAGAGCGAGCTGCGGGAGCGCCATCGGCGGGCCGTGGAGCGGCTGCGGTCGGTGGCGGCGCCGATCCTGTGCCGGGTGCGCGGCCGGGCCGTGGCGGTCGACACGCACGGCTGGACGGCCGCCGTGACGGGGATGGCGCCGGTCGACCGGCTGCCGCTGCCCCGTTCCGTACGGCCGGGGCGGCTCTGGCTGCCGTCGCTCGGCATGTGCACCGTGGAGCCGCTGCCCGGCGGCTGGCTGCTGACCGTGGAGGAGGAGGCACCGCCGGACTCGCCGAGCAAGGTCGTACTGGATCTGAGCCGGCCCCGGCGCTGGTCGGTGACGGTCTCGGGGGCGGCGGGCAGCTGGGCGCAGGAGCTGACGCCGCGCCACGCGGAGCTGCTGTACGTCCTGGCCCTGCACCGGGAGGGGCGGAGCGCGGCGGAGCTGGCGGCCGATGTCTTCGGGGACCCGACGCGCACGGTGACGGTGCGGGCGGAGATGTCGCGGGTGCGCCGTCATCTTGCGGGGGTGCTGTCCCACCGGCCGTATCGTTTCAGCGAGGAGGTCGAGGTGGCGGTCGTACGGCCGCGGGACCCGGCGGATCTGCTGCCGCACTCGACGGCGCCGGCGGTGGCGGACAGCCGGGTACGGCGCGGGCCGCTCGACTAGATGAGTAAGTCCGAGGTGACGCCGTCCGCCCGCAGAGCGGGCCCGCGCCCGCCGCGGAGGGGCTGATGTCACGCCGGCGCGGCGCATCGCGAGGCGGAGGATCGACGCTGTTCGACGGCGCGGGCGTACTGGGCCGACTCCTACTGGGCCGAGAGGTGCCGTCCAGGCGCCGCGGCCAGGCGGGACTTCGCCGACACGGCCTGGCGGACCGCTCGACCGGACGGTGTCCCCGGTGTGGGGTCAGTACCAGGTGATCGTCGACAACACCGTGGCCACGGGCCGGTGTCGGGCGTCGCTGAGCACGCTGCGGAAGGTGACGCGGTTGCGGTCCGCCAGTGTGTCCAGCGTGTCGACGACGGACTCGGTCCACAGGCGGTCGCCGGCGTAGATCGGGCGGTCGAAGCGCAGATGGACCGCCGTCTGGATGGCGCCCTCCGGGGCGAAGCCGAAGTCCGGGTCCGTGAGGAAGGCCCAGTACACACGGCTGACCAGCACCGCGGCGAGAGTGGGCGGGGCCTGGAGGTCCGGGTGGCCGGCGGCGCGCGCGGCGGCCGGGTCGTCGTACAGCGGCTGCGGGTCGCCCAGCGCGTCCGCGAAGACCCGGATCAGATGCCGGGTCACCTCGTGCGGCTCGTCCGCGACGACCGACCGGCCGCGGTACGCCGGGTTCAGGGGCATGCCCGGCCCCGGCGCGTACGCCCGTCCGATGCCCGCGTCTCAGCCGCCGACGGCATGCGCGCCCCCGTCGACGTGGACGATCTCCCGCTCGTCGCGGGGAACCAGTCGGACAACAGCGCGGCGCACGCCCGCGCCGTCGGCTCGAAGTCGTCGCCGCGCCAGCCCAGCGGCGCCGTACGGTCGAACTCCTTCTCGTCGAAACCGGGCACGCTGGTGGCGGCCGTGGTGCGCAGCGGCCCGGCCGCCACCAGGTTGACGCGGATGCCCCGCGGACCCAGTTCCCTGGCCAGATAGCGGGAGCAGGACTCAAGTCCGGCCTTGGCGACGCCCATCCAGTCGTAGCCGGTCCAGGTCCGCGACGCGTCGTAGTCGAGTCCGACGAACGCGCCCCCCTCGCGCATCAGGGGCAGAGTCGCCGCGGCCAGTGCCTGGTACGAGTACGTGGAGACCCGCAGACAGGTGGCCACGTCGTCCCACGACGTGTGCAGGAAGTTGCCGCCGAGCGCGCCCTGCGGAGCGAACGCGATGGAGTGCACGACCCCGTCCAGACCGTCGACGTGCTCGCGCAACCGGTCGGCGAGTGAAGCGAGTTGGGCCGGGTCTCCCAGCCGGCCGGCGGGGGTACGGTCCGTTGCCGCGAAGTGGGCCTCGGGCGCGACTCGCCGTCCTGGATTCTCGTAGAACACGGCGTCGGCCCAGCCGTAGAGTTGCTGATACTCAATCAAAGTTCGCTCTTTCTGCGCTCCGGAACGGACTGCGCTGACGAGCAACGCCGGATGTGGTATCAGCATGCACAATCGGCCCGGCATAAATCCATAATCAAAGTTGACGATCTTCTCTCACACTGCAGCCGGCCGGGCACGGCCGTAATCCTTCTCAGGAAGGAATTTCGAGTCACTCCTTCGGACTACTCGCCCTCACCCTTTCTATGACCTTGGGAGGGTCTGCCGACCAATCCTTGTATCCCTCAGATCCACCCGGGTAGCGTCACTCGTCGTCCCCCTGTCGCATCCGGCACGGGGCCGCGCAGCCGATAGAGAGACCGCACCCCCACACGCGAAGGTATTCCTGGACGTGAATCTCACGGACGCCCAGATCTTGATCGGTCTGGAGGAAATGGCGGAACGGGAACTTAATCGCCACTTATCGAGCGCGGTTGAATGGTTTCCGCACGCCTATGTCCCCTGGAGCAGGGGACGCGATTTCGACGGTGTCATGGACGGCGAGCCATGGCGGCCAGAACAATCACAGCTGAGTGAACTCGGCCGTATCGCCCTGAAGGTAAATCTTCTGACGGAGGACAATCTCCCCCGCTATCACCGACAGATCGTGGAGATCTTCGGCCGTGACGCGGCGTGGGGCACCTGGGTCGACCGGTGGACGGCCGAAGAGGCACGCCATTCCATCGTGATCCGTGACTACCTCGTCACCTCGCGCGCCGTGGATCCGGTGGACCTCGAAAGAGCGCGCATGGCCCATGGCCCATATGTCGGCGCCCGCGCCGGCGGACGGCAGTGTGCTGGAGGTCATCGCCCATGTGACCCTCCAGGAGCCGGCGACGCGGGTCTCGCACCGCAACACCGGCCTGGTGGTGGACGATCCGGTCTGCGACCGGCTCCTCGCCCGGGTCGCCAAGGACGAGAACCTGCACATGATCTTCTACCGGAACATGCTGGAGGCCGCCCTCGACTTGGCGCCGGACCAGGGCATGCGCGCGGTCACCGACGTGGTGAAGGGCTTCAGCATGCCCGGGGAGGGCATCGCCGGATTCCGGCGCGCGGCCGTCCGGATCGCCGTCGGCGGCATCTACAACCCCCGGATCCACCACGACAGCGTCCTGGACCCGGTGCTGCGGCATCTCGATGTCCTGGGCCGCGGCGATCTGGGGCCGGAGGGACAGCGGGCGCAGGACGAGCTGACGGTGGTCCCGGCGTCGCCGGACGCACCGCCGCGGGGCGCGAGCGCCCGCGGTGCCCGCGCTTCGACGAACTTCCCTCCTGGAGGCGGACATCTTTTACCTCATCATCGCCAGCGACATCCTGTTCTGGGTGCTCCTGCTGGCCGGTCTCGCCGCCCGTTACGCGGCCGGCCGGCGGCGCCTGGGCGCCGCTCTGCTGCTCTGCGTCCCTCTCATCGACGTCGTCCTGCTCACGGCCACCGTGATCAGCGTGCGCAACGGCGACGAACCCAGCATCTGGCACGGCCTGTCCGCCGCCTACCTGGGCATCACCGTCGTCTACGGACACCGGACGATGCGCTGGGCGGACGCCAAGTTCGCCCAGCGCTACGAGGGTGCGCCCAAGCCCGAACAGCGCACCCTGTACGGCACCGAGGCGATCGTCTCGGCGTGGAAGAGCTGGCTGACCTTCATGCTTGCCTTCGCCATCAGCGCCGCCATGATCCTCGGTCTGGTCGCCCTGGTCGGCGGCCCCGACAAGGGCGCGCCATTCATGGTGTGGTTCAACCCGCTCAGCAAAATCGCCCTTTACAGCCTGATCGGTCCCGTCATCACCACGATCTGGCCCGGCTCGCCCCCCGAGGAAGCGAACCAGGGCAGCACGTCGGGCACCGAAAATGCATAGGCGGGGAACAAAATCCCGGCGTCGCACGATCTGATCACCGACCCGCGCGTTCTCGGAGCGGTGCGCCGGCTGCTCCCCCGGTGGTGCAACCAGGTTCCGCTGAGCGCCGCGGAGGTCATTCAGATCGGCCCCGGCGAGTGGTGCCCGGCAGCCACCCCTGGCCGCCGGACCGGCGCCCGCGCCCGCACCAGATCGCCAGAGCCGTGATGGAGCCGGGTGACGTCCTGCTCTTCCGTACGTGTGTCCGCACCGTCCGGGACGGCACGGTTTGGCCGGTGCGGGGACGCGTGATTCCCTGACGACCATGAGCATCACTGTGACCACCTGGTCCCTGGAACAGACCTCCCCGGCCGATCTGCGGCCGGCCGCGGAGCCCGAGGGCGATGTGCGGATCGTCCGGTCCGAGGTCCCCTCGGCGGAGTTCAGCCGGTTCCTCTACACCGCTGTCGGCGGTGACGTCCGCTGGACCGACCGGCTCGCGTGGTCGTACGAGGAGTGGCACGAGGCCGTCGCCCGGCCGGGCGTGGAGACCTGGGTGGCGTACGAGAGGGGTACCCCGGCCGGTTACGTGGAGCTGGAGGCGCAGGAGGACGGCACCGTCGAGATCGTGTACTTCGGGCTCGTGCCGGCCTTCCGGGGCCGGAGGATCGGCGGGCATCTGCTGTCGTACGTGGTGGCCCGCGCCTGGGACATGGCGGAGCGGCGGCCCGGCCGGACGCCGACGAAGCGGGTGTGGCTGCACACCTGCTCCAAGGACGGGGAGTACGCGATGGACAACTATCTGCGACGCGGGTTCACGCTCTTCGACACGAAGGTGGCCGAGGAGCCGGACGTGGCGTCGCCGGGTCCGTGGGCCGGTGCCCGTCCGGCCGCCGACACCACCGCCGACACCACCGGCGCCGCCGGTCCGGCCGTCCGCCAGACACCCCATCTCGCATAGCGGGACAGTCTCGTCCACATCGTGGATCGTGGTGGACTGGTCTCAGATCCGCGTGCCAGGCTTCCCCCATGTCTACAGCTGGAATTGCCTTGGTGAGTCGGCGGCACGTCGATCTCGGCCGCATGTCCAGCGCCATCTGTCGGGCGAGCTGACCAGCACAGCCCCGCCACGCACCGCCCGCTCCCCCTTCGCTCGCATTCTCCTGCGCACCGCTGCGCCCGTAGCCACGTGTGCAGTTCAGAGCCGTCTCCGTAGTCCCGAAGGACGTATGCCGCCATGGCCGCCACCCCTGAGAAGCCAGCCGCCGCCACGCCCCGCCGCAAGGTGAGCCGTCACCGCGGCGAGGGTCAGTGGGCGGTGGGGCACTTCACGCCCCTCAACGCCAACGAGCAGACCAAGAAGGACGACGACGGTCTCAATGTGCGGACACGCATTGAGACGATCTACTCCAAGGCCGGATTCGACTCCATCGACCCGGCCGACCTGCGGGGACGGATGCGCTGGTGGGGTCTGTACACCCAGCGCAAGCCCGGGATCGACGGCGGCAAGACCGCGATCCTGGAGCCGGAGGAGCTGGACGACAAGTACTTCATGCTGCGGGTGCGGATCGACGGCGGCCGGCTGACCACCGAGCAGCTGCGCGTCATCGGCCAGATCTCCCACGAGTTCGGCCGGGACACGGCCGACATCACCGACCGGCAGAACATCCAGCTGCACTGGATCCGGATCGAGGACGTCCCGGAGATCTGGCGGCGCCTGGAGGACGTCGGTCTGTCGACCACCGAGGCGTGCGGCGACACGCCCCGGGTGATCCTCGGCTCCCCCGTCGCCGGAGTCGCCGAGAACGAGATCATCGACGGCACCCCGGCGATCGACGAGATCAACGCCCGCTTCATCGGTACCAAGGAGTTCTCGAACCTCCCGCGCAAATTCAAGACGGCCGTCTCAGGATCGCCGCTCCTCGATGTCGCGCACGAGATCAACGACATCGCCTTCGTCGGTGTCGAACACCCCGACCACGGCCCCGGCTTCGACCTGTGGGTCGGCGGCGGTCTGTCGACCAACCCCAAGATCGGCCAACGGCTCGGCGCCTGGGTCCCGTTGGACGAGGTCCCCGACGTATGGGCCGGGGTGATCGGGATCTTCCGGGACTACGGCTACCGCCGGCTGCGTACCCGCGCCCGGCTGAAGTTCCTGCTCGCCGACTGGGGCACCGAGAAGTTCCGCCAGATCCTCCAGGACGAATATCTGAAGCGGACGCTGATCGACGGCCCCGCGCCCGAGCGGCCCGTCGAGGAGTGGCGCGACCACGTCGGCGTGCACCGCCAGAAGGACGGCCGCTTCTACGTCGGCTTCGCGCCGCGCGTCGGCCGGGTGGACGGCCCGACCCTGAAGAAGATCGCCGACCTCGCCGAGGAGCACGGCTCCGGCCGGGTGCGGACCACCGTCGAGCAGAAGATGATCGTGCTCGACGTGGCCGAGGACCGGGTCGACTCGCTCGTCGCCGGCCTGGAATCGCTGGATCTGCGCGTCAAGCCGTCACCGTTCCGGCGCGGCACGATGGCCTGCACCGGTATCGAGTTCTGCAAGCTGGCGATCGTCGAGACGAAGGCGCGCGGCGCCTCCCTGATCGACGAACTGGAGCGCCGTATCCCCGACTTCGACCAGCCGATCACCATCAACGTCAACGGCTGCCCCAACGCCTGCGCCCGTATCCAGGTCGCGGACATCGGTCTCAAGGGCCAGCTGATGCTGGACGGCGAGGGCAACCAGGTGGAGGGCTATCAGGTGCACCTCGGTGGCGCGCTCGGTCTGGAGCCCGCGTTCGGCCGCAAGGTCCGCGGTCTGAAGGTCACCGCCGCCGAACTCCCCGACTACGTCGAGCGGGTGCTCTCACGCTTCAGCAAGGAGCGCGAGGCCGACGAGCGGTTCGCCACCTGGGCGGCCCGCGCCTCCGAGGAGGCGCTGTCATGAGCGAGCGCGCCGCCCCGTTCTACTGCCCCTACTGCGGCGACGAGGATCTGCGCCCCAGCGAACAGGGTCACGGCGCCTGGGAATGCGCCGCGTGCAACCGCGCCTTCCAACTGAAGTTCCTCGGCCTGCTGACCCGCGGGCTGACGACGGACGACGGAGAGGAACGGATATGAGCACTCTCACGGAGACCGACGACCGGAAGGCCGCCGCCCTCAAGGCACTCGCCGAGCAGGCGGGCCGCGACCTGGAGGACGCCCCCGCCCTGGAGATCCTCACCTGGGCCGCCACCACCTTCGGCGCCCGCTTCTGTGTCACCTCCTCCATGGAGGACGCGGTGGTCGCCCATCTCGCCTCCCGCGCGCTGCCCGGCGTCGACGTCGTGTTCCTCGACACCGGCTACCACTTCCCCGAGACGATCGGCACCCGCGACGCCGTCGCCGCCGTGATGGACGTCAACGTCATCACGCTCACGCCGCGCGCCACGGTCGCCGAACAGGACGCCGAGCACGGCCCGAAGCTGCACGACCGCGACCCCGACCTGTGCTGCGCCCTGCGCAAGCTCAAGCCCCTCGAAGAGGGCCTGACGGCGTACGACGCCTGGGCGACGGGGCTGCGCCGCGACGAGTCGCCGACCCGCGCCAACACCCCCGTCGTCGGCTGGGACGCCAGGCGCGGCAAGGTCAAGATCTCGCCGATCGCCCGCTGGACCCAACAGGACGTGGAGGCGTACGCCGCCGAGTACGGTGTGCTGACCAACCCGCTGTTGACGGACGGTTACGCCTCCGTGGGCTGCGCGCCCTGCACCCGCCGCGTGCTGGCGGGCGAGGACGCCCGCGCCGGCCGCTGGGCGGGCAACTCCAAGACCGAATGCGGGTTGCACTGATGAGCGCGAGCGTGAAGACGACGAACACGGCGGACACGGCGGACACGGCCACGACTTCCGGACAGGGCGCCACCATCTGGCTCACCGGGCTGCCCAGCGCGGGCAAGACCACCATCGCCGTGGCGCTGGCGGACCGGCTGCGCTCCGAGGGCCACCGGGTGGAGGTCCTGGACGGCGACGAGATCCGCGAATTCCTCTCCGCGGGCCTCGGTTTCAGCCGCGAGGACCGGCACACCAACGTGCAGCGGATCGGGTTCGTCGCCGAACTGCTCGCGTCGAACGGCGTCAAGGCGCTGGTGCCGGTGATCGCCCCGTACGCCGACAGCCGTGAGGCGGTGCGTGGGCGCCACCAGAGCGAGGGCACCGCGTATCTGGAGGTGCATGTCGCCACTCCGGTCGAGGTGTGCTCCGTACGGGATGTGAAGGGCCTGTACGCCAAGCAGGCGGCCGGCGAGATCAGCGGTCTCACCGGTGTCGACGACCCCTACGAGGCCCCCGAGGAGCCCGATCTGCGGATCGAGTCGCACACGCAGTCCGTGCAGGAGTCCGCGGCGGCGCTCCACGCGTTGCTCATCGAGAGGGGCCTGGCCTGATGACCACCACCGTCGCATCCGTGACCGACGGGACCGAGGCGCCGTACGCCCTGAGTCATCTGGACGCGCTGGAGTCGGAGGGCGTGCACATCTTCCGTGAGGTGGCGGGCGAGTTCGAGCGCCCGGTGATCCTCTTCTCGGGCGGCAAGGACTCCATCGTCATGCTGCACCTCGCGCTGAAGGCGTTCGCGCCGGCGCCGGTGCCCTTCACACTGCTGCACGTCGACACCGGTCACAACTTCCCCGAGGTGCTGGCCTACCGCGACCGTACGGTGGCCGAGCACGGGCTGCGCCTGCATGTGGCGTCCGTGCAGGAGTACATCGACGCGGGCACCCTGCGCGAGCGCCCCGACGGCACCCGCAACCCGCTCCAGACCCTGCCGCTGACGGAGAAGATCCAGGCCGAGCGGTTCGACGCGGTCTTCGGCGGTGGCCGCCGCGACGAGGAGAAGGCACGGGCCAAGGAGCGGGTGTTCTCGCTGCGCGACGAGTTCTCGCAGTGGGACCCGCGCCGGCAGCGCCCCGAGCTGTGGCAGCTCTACAACGGCCGGCACGCGCCCGGCGAGCACGTCCGGGTCTTCCCGCTCTCCAACTGGACCGAGCTGGACGTGTGGCAGTACATCGCACGCGAGGGCATCGAACTGCCCGAGATCTACTTCGCGCACGAGCGTGAGGTCTTCAACCGCCACGGCATGTGGCTGACGGCCGGTGACTGGGGCGGCCCCAAGGACGGCGAGCCCACCGAGACTCGGCAGGTGCGCTACCGCACCGTCGGCGACATGTCCTGCACGGGCGCCGTCGATTCCGAGGCCACCACGCTGGACGCCGTCATCACGGAGATCACCGCCTCCCGCCTCACCGAGCGCGGCGCCTCGCGCGCCGACGACAAGATGTCCGAGGCCGCCATGGAAGACCGCAAGCGCGAAGGGTACTTCTAACGATGACGACCACCGGGCACCCCGGCGCCGAGCAGCGAGCCGACCAGTTGTCGGCCACCACCCTGCTGCGCTTCGCCACCGCCGGATCCGTGGACGACGGCAAGTCCACGCTGGTGGGGCGGCTGTTGCACGACTCGAAGTCCGTGCTCACCGACCAGCTGGAGGCCGTCGAGCGCGCCTCCCTCGGCCGTGGCCAGGACACCCCCGACCTGGCGCTGCTGACCGACGGGCTGCGCGCCGAGCGCGAGCAGGGCATCACCATCGATGTCGCCTACCGCTACTTCGCCACGCCCCGGCGGCGGTTCATCCTCGCCGACACCCCCGGCCATGTGCAGTACACGCGGAACATGGTGACCGGCGCGTCCACCGCCGAGCTGGCCGTCGTGCTGGTCGACGCGCGCAACGGAGTCGTCGAGCAGACCCGGCGGCACGCGGCGGTCGCGGCCCTGCTGCGGGTCCCGCACGTGGTGCTGGCCGTCAACAAGATGGACCTCGTGGCGTACGCGGAGCCCGTGTTCGCCGCCATCGCCGAGGAGTTCACCGCGTACGCCGCCTCGCTCGGCGTCCCCGAGGTGACCGCGATCCCGATCTCCGCGCTCGCCGGCGACAACGTGGTGGAGCCGTCGGGGCACATGGACTGGTACGGCGGACCGACGGTGCTGGAGCATCTGGAGACCGTCGCCGTCAGCCATGACCTGGCCGGCTGCCCGGCCCGTTTCCCCGTCCAGTACGTCATCCGGCCGCAGAGCGCCGAACACCCCGACTACCGCGGCTACGCGGGCCAGATCGCCTCCGGTGTGCTGCGCGTCGGCGAGGCCGTGACCGTACTGCCGTCGGGCCGCACCAGCACCATCGAGGGCATCGACGCGCTCGGCGCAGCCGTCGACATCGCATGGGCGCCGCAGTCGGTGACGATCCGGCTCAGCGACGACGTGGACGTCTCGCGCGGCGATCTGATCGCGCCCAGCTCCGGTGTCCCCGCCATCACCCAGGACGTCGAGGCGACCGTCTGCCATGTCGCCGACCAGCCGCTGACCGTCGGCCGGCGGGTGCTGCTGAAGCACACCACCCGCACGGTGAAGGCGATCGTGAAGGACATCCCGTCCCGGCTCACGCTGGACGACCTGTCGCAGCACCCGGCGCCGGGACAGCTCGTCGCCAACGACATCGGCCGGGTGGTGATCCGTACGGCCGAGCCGCTGGCGCTCGACGCGTACCGCGACTCGCGCCGTACCGGCTCGTTCCTGCTGATCGACCCGGCCGACGGCACCACGCTGGCGGCCGGGATGGCGGGCGACTCGTTCGCCGCCGAGCCGCCGCCCGCCCCGGCGGCGGGCGCCGCCGACGAAGAAGGCTGGGACTTCTGATGCCCCACGGTCTGGTGGACATGTACGCGACCTTCGCGAAGGAGGGCGGCCGGGTCGGCAGCGGCGCCCTCGGCGCGGGGACCGGCGGGGTGGCGCGATGTGCGCGCTGACGTACGCGCACCGCATGCGCGCCCGGAGAAGCCGTGGCACCGCGTTGCCACACCCGCCGTACCCGCACCGCCGAAGACCTTCCGACACTGCCGACCGCCCGGCCACGCCGCCTCGTCACCGAGGGACGTGAGCACGGGCCGACGAGAGGAAACCCTCCCGTGCCAGCCATCCGTACTGCCCGCAGTCGCCGTACCCTCGCCGCGGTAGCGGCCCTGCCGCTGCTCGCCGTGGTGCTCGGCGCCTGCGGTTACGGCTCCGAGAGCGACTCCGAGGACGAGAAGGTCGCTCCCGCCGCCCAGGGCGAGAAGATAGGCGGGCTCAGCGAGGTGAAGATCGGCTACTTCGCCAACATCACCCACGCCACCGCGCTGGTCGGCCTCCAGGAGGGCCTGATCCAGAAGGAGTTGGGCGGCACCAAGATCAAGCCGCAGGTCTTCAACGCGGGTCCCTCCGAGATCGAGGCACTCAACGCGGGCGCGATCGACATCGGCTGGATCGGCCCCTCCCCCTCGATCAACGGCTTCACCAAGTCGAAGGGCCAGAACCTCCGCATCATCTCCGGCTCGGCCTCCGGTGGTGTCTCGCTCGTCGTCAACCCCAAGAAGATCAAGTCCCTGGACGACCTCAAGGGCAAGCGCATCGCGACGCCGCAGCTCGGCAACACGCAGGACGTCGCGCTGCTCAACTACCTGTCGGACAAGGGCCTGAAGGTCGACACGAACACCGGCAAGGGCGACGTCACCGTCATCCGTCAGGACAACAAGCAGATCCCCGCGTCCTTCGAGTCCGGTTCGCTGGACGGCGCGTGGGTGCCCGAGCCGACCGCGTCGAAGCTGGTCGCGGGCGGCGGTTCGGTGCTGCTGGACGAGAAGAAGCTGTGGAAGGACGGCAAGTTCGTCATCACGAACGTGATCGTCTCCCAGAAGTTCCTCAAGGAGCACCCGGACGTCGTCGAGGCGGTGCTGCGCGGTTCGGTGAAAACGAACGCCTGGATCAACGAGAACCCCGACGAGGCCAAGGCCGCCGCCAACGCCAAGCTCAAGGCGGACTCGGGGGCGGCGCTGCCGCCCGAGGTGATCGACCCGGCCTGGAAGAACGTCGACATCACCGACGACCCGCTGGCCTCCACGCTGAGCGTGTCGTCCGAGCACGCGGTGAAGGCGGGGCTGCTCGAAGACCCGCTGCTCGACGGGATCTACGACCTGGCGCCGCTCAACAAGGTGCTGAAGGAGACAGGCAAGCCCGCGATCGACGACGCCGGTCTCGGCGTCAAGTGACCGAGCGGTGAACTGAATTGCCCGCAACCGGACCGCCCTCAGCATCCCAGGAGGTGTGACTCATGGCCACCGCGCTCGTCAAGCAGCCCACCACGGTCGACACACAGCCGTACGCCACCCGTCTCGACCATGTGTCCAAGTCGTTCGGCCGGCCCGGCGCCTCACAGCTCGTGCTGGACGACGTCAGCGTCGAGGTGGCGCACGGCGAGTTCGTGACCCTGCTGGGGGCGTCCGGCTGCGGCAAGTCCACCCTGCTCAATCTGGTCGCCGGGCTCGACCTGCCGTCGGCGGGGACGATCGACGTCCCCGGCGGCCGGCCGGCCCTGATGTTCCAGGAGCACGCGCTGTTCCCGTGGCTCACCGCGGGCAAGAACATCGAACTCGCCCTGAAGATGCGGGGCATGCCCAAGGCCGAGCGGCGCGGCGAGGCCGAGCGGCTGCTTGAGCTGGTACGGCTGAAGGGCGCGTACGGCAAGCGGGTGCACGAGCTGTCCGGCGGTATGCGCCAGCGGGTCGCGCTGGCCCGCGCACTGGCGCAGGACAGCCAACTGCTGCTGATGGACGAGCCGTTCGCGGCGCTCGACGCCATCACACGCGATGTGCTGCACGAGGAGCTGACCCGGATCTGGGCCGAGACGAACGTGTCGGTCCTCTTCGTCACGCACAACGTCCGCGAGGCCGTACGGCTCGCGGAGCGCGTGGTGCTGATGTCGTCCCGGCCGGGGCGGATCGCGCGGGAGTGGCGGATCGACATCCCGCAGCCGCGCCGGATCGAGGACGCCGCGGTGGCGGACCTGTCGGTGGAGATCACCGAGGAACTGCGTGGGGAGATTCGCCGACATGGCCAGAACTGACTCCGGCGCGCCGAACACGAAGGTGTCCGGGGAGGCTCCGGACACGAAGGTCACCACACAGGACCTGGCGGGTCTGGAGGCCGGTCTGGACGCGCTGGAGACCAGGACCGCCGAGCGGGTGTCGCTCGGCAGCGTGCTGCTCTCCAAGGTCGTACCGCCGCTGGTGGCGGTCGTGCTGGTGATCACGGTCTGGCAGCTCGCCGCCGCCTCCGACCTCAAGCCCGACTACGTACTTCCCGGGCCGCTCGACGTCTGGCGCTCGATCCAGGACATGTGGCTGGACGGCACGCTGCTCGGCTACATCTGGACCAGCGTCTCGCGCGGCGCGCTGGGCTTCGCCGTCTCCGTCGCCATCGGTACGCCGCTCGGGCTGCTCGTCGCCCGGGTGAAGGTGGTCCGGGCCGCGATCGGGCCGATCCTGTCCGGGCTCCAGTCGCTGCCGTCGGTGGCGTGGGTGCCCGCGGCGATCATCTGGTTCGGGCTGACCGACGCCACGATCTACGCGGTGGTGCTGCTGGGCGCCGTACCGTCCATCGCCAACGGCCTGGTCGCCGGCGTCGACCAGATCCCGCCGCTGTATCTGCGGGCCGGCCGCACCATCGGCGCGACCGGCGTCAACGGCATCCGGCATGTGCTGCTGCCGGCCGCGCTGCCCGGCTATCTGGCGGGACTGAAGCAGGGCTGGGCGTTCTCCTGGCGTTCGCTGATGGCCGCCGAGCTGATCGCGAGTTCACCGGATCTCGGTACCGGACTCGGCCAGCTGATGGAGAACTTCCGTACCTACAGCGACATGTCCGGTGTGCTGGCCACGATCATCCTCATCCTGATCGTCGGTATCGGCATCGACCTGCTGTTCTTCTCGCCCCTGGAGCGCCGCGTCCTGCGCAGCCGCGGCCTCCTGGTGAGGGGCTGAGGACCATGCGCACAGCCGCCCGGCCGGTCCTCGTCGTCGTCGCGCACGGCAGCCGCGACCCCCGGCACGCCGCGACCGTGCACGCCCTGCTGCGCCGGGTGCGCGCTTTGCGTCCGGGGCTGCGGGTGGAGGCGGGCTTCCTGGACTTCAACGCCCCTTCCGTACCGAGGGTGTTGGAGCGGCTGGACGCGGAGGGCGTACGGGACGTGGTGGCGCTGCCGCTGCTGCTGACCCGCGCGTTCCACGCCAAGTCCGACATCCCGGCCGTGCTGGGCGAGGCGCGAGCGAGACTGCCCAGGCTCGCCGTACGGCAGGCCGACGTCCTCGGCCCGTCGTCGCTGCTGACGGACGCGCTGGAACGGCGGCTGTACGAGGCCGGGCTCAGGCCCGGCGACAAGGGCTCGACCGGGGTCGTACTGGCCTCGGCGGGCTCCAGTGACCCGGAGGCGATCGCGGTGATCGCCCATGTCGCGCGGGAGTGGCGTCGCACCGGTTGGTGCGCCGTGCGGCCCGCGTTCGCCTCCGCCTCCTTGCCGCGCACGGAGGACGCCGTGCGCGAGCTGCGGTCGGAGGGGGTACGGCGGGTGGCCGTGGCCCCGTACGTGATCGCCCCCGGCCGTCTCCCCGACCGCATCGCGCGGGGCGCGCACGGGTCGGGGGCGGACGTGCTGGCCGATGTGCTGGGCCCCGCACCGGAGTTGGCGCGGCTGCTGGTGCGGCGGTACGAGGCGGCGCGGGCCGCGAGGGAGCCGGCCGCGCTGTCGGCCTGACGGGTCCGGGGCGGCGCCGCGCGGTACGGTCCGGTGCGGTCAGCCGAAGTCCAGACCGCCGGTGCGGGTGCGCTTCAGCTCGAAGAAGTCGGGCCGGCGGGCGAGCACCCGGAAGCTGTCGAAGAACTCGGCGGCCTCCTCACCGCGCGGAATCGCCCGCAGGACGGGGCCGAACCAGACGGTCCCGTCGACATGGATGGTGGGCGTGCCGACGTACCCGTCGGCGGCCGGGTCCTTGCCCGCGTCGTGGCTGCGGCGCACGGCCTCGTCGTACGCCGGGTCGTGCGCGGCCCCGGCGAGGGTGGCGGGCAGGTCCAGCTCGGCCAGCGCCTCGGCGACGACGACGTCGAAGTCCTCGTACTTCCGCTCGTGGATCCGGGTGCCGAGCGCGGTGTAGAGATCGCGCAGCACACCGTCGCCCTGCCGCTGCGCGGCGGCCACGGCGACCCGTACGGGCCCGATGGACCGGTCCACCAGATCGCGGTACCAGCCGGGCAGCTCGTTGCCGAGGTTGTGCAGGTGGAGGCTCATGACATGGAACCGCAGATCGATCGGCCGCAGCCGTTCGACCTCCAGCATCCAGCGTGAGGTGATCCAGGCGAACGGGCAGGCGGGATCGAAGTAGAAGTCGACGGTGGTGCGGTGTTCCTGATCGCTCATACCGGCGAGACTAGCCGGAGGGTGGCCCTGTTCACCGGGCCATTGGCGCGGCGATCGGGTGGGCCACTTCCAGAGGCGGGAGCGCGCGTCAGACGGCCCGGAACGGGTCGCGGCCACTCGCCGCCAGCGCGCGGTCGAAGGTCCCGGCCGTCGCGGGGACCGGTACGGGGTCGGCGAAGCCGTCGTACTTCCGGTACATCTCGGCGTACTCCTCGACCACGGCGAGCACATGTCCGGCCGTCTCCTCGGAGAGCCGGAACTCCTGCCCGGTGGCCCGCGCCAACTCCCAGCCGTGCAGAGCCATTTCGAGAGTCATGAGGGCGGCGACCGTGGCCGCCGGAGTCGCCGCCTCGCCCTCGCCGATGTCGCCCTTCCAGACGGCGGGGTCGGCCCAGGCGTCGACGGCGCGGTCCAGCGCGGCCTCGTACCGCTCGGGCCAGTCGGCGTCGCCCGTGAAGTCGCGGTCGGTGAGTGCGGCGGGCAGCTCCGTGCGGCGGGCGCGGTGCTCAAGTCCGTGCGAGGTGTACAGCACCAGGTGGTTGGCCAGGGCCCGGACGTCCCACCGCGCGCTGGGGGTGGGCGCCGTGAGGCGGTCGGCGGGGACGGCGCGGGCGATCCGGGCGGCCTCGGCGGCGCACTCGCGCATCGCCCGGTGGACGGTGTTCATGTCGCTCTTCGTCTCGCTGTTCATGCCCCCACCGTAGGAACGGGGCACGGAAACGGTCTTGAAGAAAGGCGACAGCCCCGCATAGCCTCCGGGACCGTGACCCCCGACCTGCGCGGCGAGCGCCTGACCCTGTCCCCGTACGTCCGCGCCGACGAGGACGACTTCGTCGCGCTGTTCCAGGACCCCCGGGTGTCCCGCTGGATGGGCGACGGGCCGGCGAGCGAGGCCGCCGACCGGGCGCTGTTCGGGCGGGTCTTCACGGATGTGTATCCCGCGAACCGGTTCGACGTGTGGGCCGTACGGCACGAGGGCGCCTATGTGGGGCACGCCGAGATCAAGCCCTCAACCGAGCCGTGGCTGGACGGCCACGAGATCGTCTACGCGCTGGCGCCCGCCGCCTGGGGCCGGGGGCTCGGCCGCGAACTGGCCGCCGTGCTCACCGCGTACGGGCACGACACCCTCGCGCTGGCCGAGGTCCACGCCACCGTCGACCCCGCGAACGCGCCCTCACTGGCGCTGCTCGCGGGGCTCGGCTACGTACATGTACGGGACGTCCCCGAGGACGGCGGCGGCCGGACGAGCCAGCTCACGCACCGGCGTCGATGATCCTCAGCAGCTCGCCGACCGGCAGTGAACCCGCCGGGCGGCGCTCGCGGGCGAAGGTGTTGGCGACGCGCTGAAGTGCCTCGTTGACCGGCGTCGGCACGCCGTGCAGCCGGCCGAGCAGGGCGATCTCGCCGTTGAGGTAGTCCGACTCGATCGTGCCGGTGCCCCGGCTGAGGCTCTGCCAGGACGAGCCGCTGCCGCCTTCCGGTACGGCGTACGGGTCGAAGTTCATGTTGGCGCGCACCGCGTCCTGCTCCGCCCCGCTCACGGCGTCGACACCGGCGGCGTCGAGCACGGCGGCCCCCTCGGCCCGCGCACGGGCGGCGAGGTCACGGGCCTCGTCGCTGACGAGACGGCCGGAGACCGCCTCCACCGCGTTGGCGAGGTTGGCGAGCAGCTTGCCGTACTTCCACCGCATCGCGTCCGGTACGACCGGCGCCAGCATCCGGGACTTCTCCAGGTCGGCGGCGATCCGGGCGGCGGTCGCGTCGGTGCCGGACGGGTAGCGGCCGATGTGCAGGGTGCCGGTGTACGGGGTCCAGCCGGCGGAGACGACGCCCGGCTCGACATGGGTGGCGGGCAGCCAGACGCACATGGCGTACACATGGCGGAAGCGGCGCAGGGCGAGCCGTTCGCCCTCCACCCCGTTCTGCGCGCAGACCAGCGGCAGCGTCTCACCGGCGCTCGCGCCGCCGTCGACCGGCCGCGCGGCCCAGGCGTCCAGGGCGGCGGTGCTGTCCTGCGTCTTCACCGAGAGCAACAGGACGTCGTCCGAGCGCAGTTGGAGTTCGTCGGGCCGCTCCACCACCGGCGGACGGTGCACGGTGGTGCCGTCGGGTGTGGTGAGCCGCAGACCGTGGTCACGCAGCGCCGCGTGGTGCGCACCGCGTGCGACGAGGACGACGTCGTGGCCGGACTCGGCGAGCCGGCCGCCGATGCTGCCGCCGACGGCGCCCGCCCCGATGATGATGTAGCGCATCCCGACTCCGTTCCGTTCGACCGGGGGTTCGATTCCTGCCGAGGATAGATCCGGCCGGGTGCGACGGGGCCGTGCGGGGCCCCGCAGGGTCATGACGGGGCCCCCGGCGGCGGCCGGCCGCGGCGGAGCGGGTCACGCCGACCCCGCCCGGCGGGCAAGATCGCAGTACCGTGAAACCATGCCTTCCGTCGGCGCACCGAGGCGCGATCCCGACGCGTTGTGGCGCGGACCGCACGCGATCGTGATCCTGGCGGTCGCGATCCTGGTGCTGCTGCTGGCCGCCGACACCTTCGGCGGGGCCAGCATCCGGCTCGGCGGCATGATGCTGGCGCTGCCCGCGCTGGCGGCGGTCTTCGCCGGCCCCCGGTCGGTGCTGTTGATCTCCGGGGCGATGCTGCCGGCGTATGTCGCGACCCTCGCCGAGAACGGGCGTCTGAACTGGCAGGACGCGCCCGTCGCCCTCGCGACGGCGGCCGTCATCTGCGCGGCCTCGGTGGGTGCCGCCGCGGTGCGCGAGAAACGGACCCATCAACTGGCGCAGTCACGGCGGGTGACCGCCCAGACGCAGGCCACACTCCTGCGTCCGCTGCCGGCCCGGCTCGGTCCGATGGACATCTCGTCCACCTATCTGGCGTCCGACGCGGAGTCCACGATCGGCGGCGATCTGTACGCCTGCGCGATGGTCGACGGACGACCACGGGTGATCGTGGGGGACGTCCAGGGCAAAGGGCTGTCGACCCTGGAGGTCGTCCTGTTCGTGCTCAACGCCTTCCGCCAGGGGGCCCGGCAGGGTGTCCCGCTGGCCGAGCTGCCCGGCTTTCTCGACGAGGCGGTGCACCGCGACCTCGTACGCGCCAGTGAGGTGGCGGAGGAGAGCGCCGACATCGCCGACATCGCGCAGGAGCCCGAGATGGCGCAACGCGTGCGGGAGTGTTTCGTGACGGCCGTCGTCGTCGAGATCGTGGGCGCGGGCGACGAGGTGCGCCTGGTGAACTGCGGTCACCCGGCGCCGCTCCTCCTGCACCAGGGCACCGCGCGGGAGCTGCCGTCCTCGAAACCCTCGCTGCCGATCGGACTGCTCGGCCTCGACCGCGACCCCGTGCATGTCGAGACCCACCACCTGGCACCGGGCGACACCCTGCTGCTCTACACCGACGGCCTCATCGAGGCCCGTAACGCGGTCGGTGTCTTCTACCCGCTCACCGAACGCATCGGCAACTGGGCCACCCATCCCCCGGCCGCGATGCTCCACGCCATCCTGACCGACCTGCGACGCCACGCCCATCTTGAGGACGACGTCGCCATGGTCACCGTCCGACGGTCCCCGAGCGGGGCGAACACCGCCTGACGCGGTCGCGGCAGTACTAAGATCCCCGCATGGCTGTCATGTCGCGCCCTTCGCCGCGCCGCTGTTGTTGTCGCTGACGCCGCTCTCTCCGCAGCTTTCCCGGCTTCCCGCCCCTTCCCCCTCCTTCGAGGAGTTCTGCGATGACCCCTGCTCGCCGTTCCGTCCTGAAGATGCTCGCCGCCACCTCGCTCGCCGCCCCCGTCGCCGTCCGGGCCACGCCCGCGGCGGCGGCGCCGGCCCCCGCCCCCGGCATCGTCAAACCGCTGCCGCCCGAGCTGTTCACGATCCGCGGCACCAACGCCGAAGCCAACTTCGCCGCCCTCCGCGACACCGGCGCCCACACCCCCGTGGAGCGCTTCTTCGTCCGTAACCACACGTCAACACCCGTGCTGGACAAGGGTTCCTGGACCCTGACGGTATGGGGCAGCGGACTGCGCGGCGGGCCGGTCCGGTTCAGCTACGAGCAGCTTCGCCGGCTCCCCTCGGTCACCCGCGACGTGGCCGTGGAGTGCGCGGGCAACGGCCGCAGTTTCTACACCTCGCAGCAGGGCGACGCCGCCTCCGGCACCGCCTGGACGCTGGGCGCGATCGGTGTCGCCCGGTGGCGCGGCGTGCGGCTCTCCGACGTGCTGCGGCGCGCCGGGATCGGCGGGCACGCGGTCGACGTGATGCCCCGCGGGCTCGACGCCGACTATGTCACCGAGGGCGTCAATCTGGGCCGGGTGCGTCGCCCGCTGCCGGTGGCGAAGGCGCTGGACGACGTGATCCTCGCGTACGAGATGAACGGCGAACCGCTGCCGTACGACCACGGGTATCCGGTCCGGGTCGTCGTGCCGTCCTGGGTCGGGATCGCCTCCATCAAGTGGCTCGGTGACATAGAGGTGAGCGCCGCCCCGCTGACCTCGCCCTGGAACACCGACTTCTACCGGCTGTTCGGCCCGTCCTACCCGCCCGGCGGCAGCGCCCCGCTGACCCGGCAGACCATCAAGTCCGGCTTCGAACTCGCGCCGGACACCGTGCTGGCCGCCGGGCGCGTCCACCGGCTGACCGGCCGTGCCTGGTCGGGCCACGCGCCCGTGCGCCAGGTCGAGTTCAGCACGGACGGCGGTGCGCGCTGGCAGCGGGCGCAGCTGCGGGACACCCCGCGGCGTAACAACTGGGTCCGCTGGTCGGCCCCTTGGCGCCCGCACACCACGGGGCGCACACACCTCCTGGCGCGCGCGACCGACACGGCGGGCAACACCCAGCCCGAACGCTCGGTGCCCAACACCCAGGGCTATCTCTTCGACGCGATGATCCGGGTCCCGGTCACGGTGAGCTGACCCGAGACCGCGCCCGGGTTGTGTGTCGGGCGTATAGCGGCGGTACGAAGCCCTTGTTGCCGTATCGCACATTCGTACCCGGCCCCTTGCCCCTGGCTTCGTACCGCCGCTAGCTTCACGACATGTCCGAATCCCAGCGGTTGAGCAAACGACGCGCCGTCGATCTGATGCGCGTCGCGACCGCGCTCTGTAGCTGACCCTCACCGCCCCCATTGCCGTGAAGGTCCCAGCGATTCAGAGAACCGGGAAAGAAAGACAATGCCCAGTACGCTTCGTGCTGCCGCCCTGCTCGCCTCCGCCCTGACCCTGTCGGCCGCCGTACTCACCGGCTGCGCCGACAACTCCGCCACCACCACCGCGTCCTCGAAGGATCTCTCCGACGTCGAGATCCCGAAGACGGTGGATCCGGACACCGAGATCACGATCGGCAGTCCGGAGATCCAGGTCGCGCTCAAGCTCTCCGGACAGCTCGACAAGATCCCCTTC
Source organism: Streptomyces sp. NPDC006643 (assembly GCF_042870175.1). NCBI lineage: Bacteria > Bacillati > Actinomycetota > Actinomycetes > Kitasatosporales > Streptomycetaceae > Streptomyces > Streptomyces sp. NPDC006643. The sequence goes on from NZ_JBIAHA010000002.1 coordinate 485,604, forward strand.
AAGGTGAAGTGGGCGAATCTCAGCGGCGGCCCCCAGTGCTCCGAGGCGTTCCGGGCCAATTCCCTGGACGTCTGCTCGGCGGCCGAGATCCCGTCGATCCACGCGCACTGGACGGGGCTCGACACCAAGCTGGTGGCCGCGGCGTTCCGTACGGACCCGATCAAGAACCCGATCTACGAGCTGGGCATCGCGCCGGGCGCCGGCATCGACAGCCTCGCGGACCTGCGCGGGAAGCGCATCGCGTACAGCCCCGGGCAGGCCCAGGGTGCGCTCGTCCTGCGCATCCTGGCCAAGGCCGGGCTCACCAAGGAGGACGTGAAGCTGGTCGAGCTGCCCAGTACCGGTGATGTCTATCCGACCGCGCTCGGCGGCGGGCAGGTCGACGCGGCGCCGCTCGGCGGGGTGAACATCAAGCGCTATCCGGCGAAGTACGGCAAGGACGGCGGCAAGACGATCCCGCACGGACTGCGGGACGACCCGAGCCATCTCTGGGTGCCGACGGCCTCGGTGAGCGACCCGCAGAAGGCCGCCGCCATACGTGAGTTCATCACCTACTGGGCCAAGGCCGAGGTCTGGATCGACACGCATCCCGAGGAGTGGATCGAGGGCTACTACGTGAAGGACCAGGGGCTGTCGCGCGAGGACGGCGAGTATCTGGTCAAGACCGGCGGGCACCCGGCGATTCCGGGCGACTGGACGGAGGCCGTCGCCGACCAGCAGAAGACGGTCGACCTGCTGGCGAAGGAGACGGACCAGAAGTCGTTCGACGCGGAGATCCTCTTCGACCGGCGCTTCGAGACGGTCGGGGCCGAGGCCGTCGCGGGCACCGGCGCCGACACCGGATCCGGGAAGGGAACGGGATCGTGAGCACCGAAGCGGCAGAGGAAATCACCCTGTCCAAGGCCGAGTCGGCACCGGAGCCGGTCGAGCGGCGGGAGAGCGCGCCGCAGCGCGGCTCCCGGCGGCTCGGGCCGCGCCGGCGGCTGGGCCTCGGGCGACCCGTCCCGTACGGCTGGGCGCTGGGTCCGCTCCTGCTGCTCGCCGTCTGGGCGGCGGGCTCCGCCACCGGTCTCATCGACGCGCGCAATCTCTCGGCCCCGTGGACCGTGGTGACGACGGCGGGCGATCTGATCGAGAACGGCCGGCTCCAGTCCAACCTCGCCACCTCGGCCCAACGCGCCGCGCTCGGGCTGCTGTTCGGCGTTCTGGGGGGCCTGATCCTGGCCCTCGTCTCGGGTCTCAGCAGGATCGCCGAGGGGGTGATCGACGGCCCGGTGCAGATCAAGCGGGCCATCCCGTCCCTCGCGCTGATCCCGCTGCTGATCCTGTGGTTCGGCATCGGCGAGTCCATGAAGGTCATCACGATCGCCCTCGGCGTCTTCGTGCCCGTCTACATCCACACGCACAACGGACTGCGCACCATCGACACCCGCTATGTGGAGCTGGCCGAGACGGTGCGGCTGAGCCGTACGGCGTTCCTGCGCCATGTCGTGCTGCCCGGCGCGCTGCCCGGGTTCCTGCTGGGCATGCGGTTCGCCGTGACCGGCGCCTGGCTGGCGCTGGTGGTGGTCGAGCAGGTCAACGCCACCAGCGGGATCGGCTACATGATGGAGCTGGCCCGGACGTACGGGCAGACCGACGTCATCATCGTCGGACTGGTCGTGTACGGGCTCCTCGGGCTCCTCTCGGACGCGCTGGTACGTCTCGTCGAACGGAGGACGCTGTCATGGCGACGCACCCTGGCGGGCTGAGGGCCGAAGCCCCGCCCACGACCGTACGGATCCGGAGTCTGATCCGCTCCTTCGGCGACCGGAACGTCCTCGACGGTCTCGATCTCGACGTCCGCGCCGGGGAGTTCGTCGCGCTGCTCGGCCGCAGCGGCTCCGGCAAGAGCACGCTGCTGCGCGCGCTCGCCGGACTCGACCACGACGTCACGGGCAGCGGCGAACTCAGCTCTCCCGACCCGGTCTCCGTCGTGTTCCAGGACGCCCGTCTGCTGCCCTGGAAACGGGTGCTCGACAATGTGGTCCTCGGTCTCGACGGCCCGGATCCGCTGGAGCGCGGCCGGGCCGCGCTCGCCGAGGTCGGACTGGCGGGCCGGGAGAAGGCGTGGCCCGTTGAGCTGTCCGGCGGCGAGCAGCAGCGGGTGTCGCTGGCCCGCTCGCTCGTACGCGAACCGGGACTGCTGCTCGCCGACGAGCCGTTCGGCGCGCTGGACGCGCTGACCCGTATCCGGATGCACGTCCTGCTGCGCCGGCTGTGCGCCAGGCACCGCCCGGCGGTCCTGCTGGTGACGCACGACGTGGACGAGGCGATCGTCCTCGCGGACCGCGTGGTCGTCCTCGCGGAGGGGCGGATCGGCGCGGACATCCCCGTGGAGCTGCCCGCGCCGCGCGCGCACGGCGGCGCCGCGTACGCCGCGCTGCGCGAGCGGCTGCTCACGGAGCTGGGGGTGGACCCGACGGCCCAGGAGGAGAACGCCGCCTGACGGCGGACCACCTACCGCCGCGCCCACTCCTCGGCCAGCAGTTCGTAGCTGCGGACCCGGTCCGCGTGGCGGTGGGTGATGGTGGTGATGAGCAGTTCGTCGGCCCCCGTGGCGTCGCGCAGGACCTCCAGTTGGTCGGCGACGCTCCCGGGTGAGCCGACGAACTGCGTCTGGATCCGATCGGCGACCAGTTCCCGGTCCGCCTCGCTCCAGCGGTGCGCGCGGGCCTCGTCGGGTGTCGGGAACTGGATCGCGCCCTCGCCGCTGCGGATGCTGCGCACCCACAGGCCGTATCCCGTGGCCAGCTCCCGTGCGGTGGCGTCGTCCTCGGCGACGACGACGTCCGCCGAGACACTGACGTACGGCCGGTCCAGCTCGGCGGACGGCTTGAACGCGGCCCGGTATCCCTCGGCGGCCTCCAGTACGGTCGCCGGACTGACGTGGTAGTTGGCCGCGAAGCGCAGGCCGCCCGCCCCCGCCACCTGCGCGCTGATGCCCGCGCTGCTGCCCAGGATCCACACCTGGAGGTCCGCGCCCTCCCCCGGCACCACATGAGCCTCGATGCCGTCGGCGGTGGCGTAGGTGCCCGCCAGCAGCGCGAGGATGTCGGCTATCTGCTCGTCGTACGGCTGCGACTCGGCGCCCGGCTGCTGGAGCAGCTTGCGGTGCAGGGCGAAGCGCGGGGAGCGCAGCAGGCCGGCGATGGAGAAGCGGGCCGGGATGCGCAGTCCGTTCGGTGTGCGGCCGTCCACGACGGGGGTCGTGTGCTCCGGCGCCGGCGCGGGCGTCGCCGCCTCCGCCCTGCCGCCCGACCGGCCGAGCCCGAGGTCGAACCGGCCCGGGTGCAGGGCGTCCAGCAGCCCGAACTCCTCCACGGTGGACAGGGCGGTGCGGTGGCCGAGTTGGACGGCTCCGGAGCCGAGCCGGATGGTGGAGGTGGCGGCGGCGGTGAGCGCGAGGACGACCGCCGGGGAGGTGCCCGCGACACCGGGGTTGAGATGGTGCTCGGCGAACCAGTGACGGGTGTAGCCGAGGCGTTCCGCGTGCCGGGCGAGGTCGACGCTGTTGCGCAGGGCCTGGCCCGCGGTGGAGCCGGACGAGATCGGCACGAGGTCGAGGACGGCGAGCGGGGTGCGGTGGGTGGTGGCCACGGTGGTGCTCCTTGTCAGTGGGCGGCGGTCCGGCCGGCGGGCGCGGACAGGGGCGTGGCGGGAGTACGGAGCCCGAGGTGGTCGCGCAGGGTGTCGCCCTCGTACTCGGTACGGAACACGCCCCGTTCCTGGAGCAGCGGTACGACCGTGTCGGCGAACTCGTCCAGCCCGCCCGGTGTCAGATGGGGCGTCAGGATGAACCCGTCGCTCGCGTCGGCCTGTACGAAGTCGTCGAGCGCGGCGGCCACCGTCGCCGGGGAGCCGATGAAGGTCTGACGGCCCGTCACCTCGATGATCAGGTCCCGGATCGAGAGGCCCTTCTCCTCGGCCAGGGCGCGCCAGCGCGCGGCGGTGGCGAGCGGGTCGCGGTGCATCCGTACGCTGGCGCGTCCGCGCGCGACGGTGTTCTCGCCGGGGACCGGATCCTCGGCGGGCAGCGGCCCGTCGGGGTCGTAGGAGCTGAGGTCGCGGTTCCACAGCTGTTCGAGCAGCCGGATCGCGGTCTGGCCGCTGACCTGCTGCCGGCGGATCAGGGCGGCCTTCTCCCGCGCGTCGGCGTCGGTGTCGCCGAGCGCGAAGGTGACGCCGGGCAGGATCTTCAGCTCGTCGGGGGAACGGCCGTAGCGGGCGAGGCGGCCCTTGACGTCGGCGTAGAAGGCCTGGCCCGACTCGAACGTGCCGTGCCGGGTGAAGATCGCGTCGGCCGCCGACGCCGCGAACTCCCGGCCCTCGTCGGAGTCGCCCGCCTGGAAGATGACGGGCCGGCCCTGCGGTCCGCGCGGCACGTTGAAATGGCCGCTGATGTCGAACTGCCGGACGTGGTGGTCGAATCCGCCGGGATCCGGGTGGGCGAGGAAGAGACCGGTCTCCTTGTCGGCGACGATCTCGTCCCCGTGCCAGGAGTCGAACAGCTCCCAGGCCGCAGCGAGGAACTGCTTGGCGCGCTCGTATCGGTCCTCCTGCGCGAGATATCCGCCGCGCCGGAAGTTCTGGCCGGTGAACTCGTCCCACGAGGTGACGACGTTCCACGCGGCCCGTCCCGCCGAGAGATGGTCCAACGAGGCGAACTGCCGGGCCACTTCGTACGGTTCGTTGAAGGTGGAGTTGACCGTGCCCGCCAGGCCCAGCTTGTCGGTGACGGCGGCCAGCGCGCTGAGCACCGTGAACGTGTCGGGCCGGCCGACGACGTCCAGGTCGTAGATCTCCCCGTTCTGCTCGCGCAGCCGCAGCCCCTCCGCGAGGAAGAGGAAGTCGAACTTGGCGCGCTCGGCGGTCCTGGCGAAGTGGGTGAAGGAGCTGAAATCGATCTGGCTGCCGGCGGCCGGGTCGCTCCACACGGTGCTGTTGTTGACGCCGGGGAAGTGGGCGGCGAGATGGATCTGCTTGAGAGGCTTGGCGGGCGTGGCGGGCTTGCTCATGGGAACACGGTCCTTCGGGTCGTCAGTCGTCAGGAAGTCCGGCCGGGTACGGCGAGATGCGGCGGGATGCGGCGGGGTCCGGCGAGATACGGAAGGGCTCAGGCCGCGGCGTAGCGGCCGGCCGGGCGCGGCAGGCCGAGCAGCCCGCGCAGGGTGTCCGCCCCGTAGGCCGTACGGAAGAGGCCCCGGCGCCGCAGTTCGGGCACCAGCCCCCGGGTGATCCGCTCCAGGTCGTGCGGGAGCGCGGCGGGCCGCAGCCGGAAGCCGGAGAGCCCGGCCTCCCGGCCCTCCTGGAGGAGATCGGCCAACTCGGCCGGGGTGCCGGTGAAGACGGGGGCGTCGCTCACGTACGGGGCGCCCGCCCGCTCGTCCAGCCGGGCCCGGCGGCCGGCCGCGGCGCCCGGGTCGTCGTCCAGGTACACCAGGAGGTCGCCGAAGACGTGCGCGGTCTCGTCGGCGCGGCCCGCCGCCGACCGGGCCTCGTGGATCCGGGCGACGATCGCCCGCGCGTCGTCGGCGTCGCGCGGCGTGACGAACCCGATCTCGGCCGAGGAGGCGACCAGTTCGTACGGCAGGGTGTCGTGCGCCAGCGCGGCGACGGGCGGCAGGCCCTGCGGCGGGCGCGGGGTGATGGAGGGGCCCTTGACGCTGAACTCGGCGCCCTCGAAGTCGATGTAGTGGAGTTTCGCGCGGTCGATGAAACGGCCGGTGGCGACGTCACGGATCTCCGCGTCGTCCTCCCAGCTGTCCCAGAGTCTCTTCAGCACTTCGACGTAGTCGCGTGCCTCGGCGAACAACTCCCCGACGGAGGCGGGCTGTTCACGCCGTCCGACATGCGCGTACTCGTCGGCGCGGGCCGACACCCGCACCCGTACACCGGCCCGTCCCAGGCTCACATGGTCGAGCGTGGCTATCGCCTTCGAGAGATGGAACGGCTCGGTGTGTGTGACGAGCACGGTCGGCACGAGCCCGATGTGCCGGGTCAGCGGGGCCACTCGGGCGGCGATCAGTACGGCGTCGAGCCGGCCGCGTACGCGGTCGGTGCGGCCGTCCGGCCCGTCGGGGCCGGTCGACTGGAGGCTGAGGGAGTCCTCGAAGGTGACGAGGTCCAGCAGGCCGCGCTCGGCCTCGGTGACCAGATCGGTCCAGTACCGGGCGGTGAACAGCTCGGCGGGGCGGGCGGCGGGCTCCCGCCAGGCGGCCGGATGCCAGCCCGCGCCGTCGAGAGCGACGGCGAGATGGAGGTGACGGGAGGCGGGTGACAGGGGTGTGCGAGGCACGGGCATGGAGGTACCGCTTCCTGCTGTCCGGGAATCGGGGAATCCGGTGACCCGGGGACTCGGCGGAATGGACACGCGCGCGCCGGACAGCGGTCACCCCCGTCGCGAGGAACAGCGGAGGCGGTGTGTCAGAGGGCGGTGCGCGGTGGGGCCGTGTGCCGCGTGGCGGCGTCGCCGGACGCCGGACAGAGCGCACCGGCGACGCGCAGCAGGTCGATATGGCGCCGGGAGAACATCCATGAACGGTAACTCCGCACCACCGTCCACGACAATGCCGCCCGGCCGGCGCCCCGCCGGGCCGGGCGCGGAAACGCACGGGTGGCCGTGGCCGACCCGCTCGCCGACCACGGCCACCCGGTGTCACCCCCGCCTCAGCGCATGGCGGGCACCGCCAGGCCGGCCGTCAGGGGCCGGAAGTCCGCGTTGGTCTTGCAGCCCAGGTTCTCGTACGTGTTGACCTTGGTCTGCGGGTCGGTCCTGGTGAGGTGGAACTTGCACGCCTGCTTGATGTAGCGGCCCTCGATCCCGCCCGGGAAGTCGATCTCCTTGTTCCACAGGAACGGCGACTCGTAGCGGTTGAGCGCGGCCGTGGCGTTCACGTCGATGCCGCCCGGCGCGTCGATCTCGTACACCCAGCCGGTCTTCGCGGCGCCGTACGTGGCGAACTTCTGCGCCACCCACTTCTCGCACGTCGTGCTGACGTGCGCGCTGTTCTGTCCGCCGCCCTTGACGATGTACTCGGCCAGCGGGATCATCGCGTCGCCGCGCGGGGTGAAGCCCTTGTCGAACAGGTCCTCCACGTTCTCGCGGGTGTCGCCGCGCCACAGCGTGTTGGTGTCGTCGCGCCACTGCCAGCGCTCGGCGGCGGCGGTCTCCCGGACGGTGTCCGCGATGCGCGGGTTGGTCGTCGTACGCCACCAGTCCCAGGAGCGGTACGGGCCGACCGGGCCGCAGGCCGTGGTGTCGGGGGCGAAAGCGGCGGCGGCCGGGGCGGGTGCGGGGGCCGGGACCGGGAGCGGCGCGGTGGGGGCCGCCGACGCGGCGGTCGGGGCGAGCGCGGTGGTGGCGAGTGCGGTGGTGGCGAGGACCCGCAGAGCGGCCTTCAGCATGGTGACTACCCATCAGTTGATCAACGTGACGGGGCCCTTTATAGCGGTGCGTGACAGGCATTTCGGGCACGGCGGGAGCGATGCCACTCCAATGGGCGGCGCGCGCGGCCGGATCGCGCCGTCAGGGCCGCTCCGGCGTGAAGACCGTGCCCTGGTGGAAGTAGAGGAGCCACCGTTCGCCGGTCAGCGTCCAGAGCGAACTCCGATGAGCCCAGACCTCCTTGTGCTCCGTGTCGAACGTCAGCAGCACCAGATGCGGGGCGAGCTCGACGCCCCTCATCCCGGACGTCGTGACGGGCCGGGCAGTGGGCGCGTCGCGCGCGGTGAGGGCCGCGATGATCGAGTCGTGGCCCCAGCGGCGGCCCGAGGAGCCGAACCCGGTGAAGTCCGGGTGGAGCAGTTCCCCGATCAGCTCGGCCGACGAGCGGACGGCCGGGTCGAGGAGGCGGAGTTCGGCCTCGATGGCGGCGACGACCGCGGGCGACTCACTCATGGGTCAGCTCCACCAGCTTCACGACGGTGTTCCAGTTGCGGGAGGTGGCGATGAGGCCCTTGTACACGCGGGGTCTGGACAGCACCTCGGCGAGCTTGGAGCGGCCGAGACCGTCGGGGGTGTACAGATACAGCGCCCGGTCGCCGAGCCGGAACTCCTCGGGCAGGTAGGACTCCTGGTCGATGGCGGCGAAGCGGTCGAGGTCCACCGCCTCGGAGAGGTAGGTGACATGGAGCTGTTTGCCCTGGAGAGAGGCAGCGGGGAAGGGGCAGGCGTCGGCGACGGCCTTCAGATAGGCGGCGTCGCGCACGAGGCACTCGACGGGGAAGCCGAACTGCTCCTGGATGGCGTCGCCGAGCGCGGCGGCGAGTGTGGCCTCGTCCGCGCCGGTGGTGTCGGTGAAGACGGCGTTGCCGCTCTGGAGGTACGTCGCGACGTCGCGGTGGCCGAGTCCGGTGAGCACGTCGCGCAGCGCCGCCATGGGGACCTTCCGGCTCCCGCCGACATTGATTCCACGCAGCAGTGCCCCGTACCTGATCGTCGTCATGAGGACACGATAGGTCGGCGGGCGGGCAGGGCGGCTCCGGCGTGCGGAAGGCGGTCGCCGCGCCCCGTGGGGGAGAGCACGACGACCGCCGGTCCGGCACTGGTGTCGCGGTGGGTTACTCCACGACCTTCAGCAACTTGTTCGGGGTGCCCGCGTCGGCGTTGGAGATGGCGTCGGGCGTGGCGCCGTCCGTCAGGGCGGTGGCCACGTCGGCCGGTGCCGCGTCGGGGTGTCCGGCCAGATAGACCGCCGCCGCGCCGACGACGTGGGGGGTCGCCATCGACGTACCGGAGATGGTGCTGGTGTCGGTGTCGCTGCCGTTCCACGTCGACGTGATGTCGGAGCCGGGCGCGTAGATGTCCACGATCGAGCCGTAGTTGGAGAAGGACGACTGCTCGTCGTCCACGGTGGACGAGGCGACCGTGATGGCTTCCTCGACGCGCGCCGGGGAGGTGGCGCTCGCGTCGCTGGAGTCGTTGCCCGCCGCGACGCCGAAGGTGACGCCGGAGGCGATGGCCGCGCGGACGGCCTCGTCGAGGGCGGGGTCGGCGCCGCCGCCGAGGCTCATGTTGGCGACGGACGGGCCGGTGTGGTTCGCGGTGACCCAGTCGATACCGGCGACGACCTGCTCGGTGGTGCCGTTGCCGGAGTCGTCGAGGACCCGGACGGCGACGATGTTCGCCTTCTTGGCGACGCCGTGGGCGGCGCCCGCGACGGTGCCGGCGACATGTGTGCCGTGGCCGTTGCCGTCGTCGGCGTTGTCGTCGTTGTCGACCGCGTCGAAGCCGGACGTCGCGCGGCCCTCGAAGTCGGCGTGGCTGACGCGGACTCCGGTGTCGATGATGTACGCCGTGACGCCCGCGCCCGCGCTGTCCGGGTAGGTGTAGGCGTTGTCACCGGCGGTCGCGGTCTGGTCTATCCGGTCGAGGCCCCAGGACGGCGGATTGTCCTGGGTGGCGCTGATCGAGAACTTCTTGTTCTGGACGACCTTGGAGACGGCCGGGTCGGCGGCGAGACGCCCCGCCTCGGTCGCCGAAAGGCCGCTGGCGGAGAAGCCGTTGACGGCGGAGCCGTAGGTGCGGTTGACCTTGCCGCCGTACTCCGCGGCGAGGTCCTTCTTCTCGGCCTTGTCGGCCTTCTGGTCGAGCAGCACGATGTAGCTGCCCGCGACCGCGCCCTTGGCGTCGGCCCCGTACACCGTGCCGAGGGGGGTGGCCGCACCCGCCGTGGGGGAGGCGAAGGCGGTAATACCGGCCACGGCTGCCACCGCGGTGATGGCGGCGGTGAGTCTCATCCGGTGAGCGCGCTTATGAGTTGTCATGAAGAGGCTTCTCCTCGTGAGCATTTGTGGGGGGATAGCCCGCCGGACGAAGAACTTCCGGCGAACTGATTCGAAACCCTGGCCGATTGTCGCGCTCAGATCAAGACCTTCAGGCTGCTGTGACTTAGAGAACAACCTTGCTTAATACGAAATCGGCCATCCGCACGCAACTCGGACCGCGCACGCGATCTCCGTCCGTGGCGCCTTAGTTGTAAGGGGCTTCGATCCCTCTTGTCGGGGATGTGCTCACCTCACGAGAAGGACATCCGGCTACTTCCGGACCACTGGGGAGCGGGAGGAGACGGCTGGAATCCGACCATGCCTTCGAGACGGAAGAGGAGAGGAAGAGGAGGAGGGGGAGACCGGCGCGGGGCCGGGTGAGGTTCCACCCGGCCCCGCGCACCCCGCTCGCTCCGCGCGTCAGGCGGTCCGCAGCGGCAGGGCCGCCTCGATGATGTCGGCCGCCTGGCGGGTGCCGCCCTCCTTCGCCATGTCCCGCTTGATCTCCTCGCCCCTGCGGGCGACTTCGGGGTCCGCCACGAGCGTCGTGACCGCCTCTCGCAGCGCCTCGGCCGTCGCGTCCTCCATGGAGAGCCTGCACGCGACGCCGAGTCGGACGAGTGTGTCGGCGTTGCCGAACTGGTCGACGGCCAGCGGGACCGCGACCATCGGGGTGCCGGTGGCGAGGCCCTCCTGACTGCCGCCGGCGCCCGCGTGGGTGATGAACGCGTCGGCCTGCTTGAGGATGGCGAGCTGCGGCACCCAGGGACGCACCTCGATGTTGCCGGGGATCTCGCCCAGTTCGGAGGGATCGACGAACTTGCCGATCTGGAGGACGACATGCCAGCCGGGCAGGCCGCCGAACGCCTCGACGCAGGCCCGGTAGAAGTCGGGCTGCTTGGTGTTGGCCGAGCCGAGCGAGACCAGCAGCACCTTCTCGGCGCCGGCGGGCCGCGCCCACTCCCCCTGGTCGGCCCGCTCCCCCTGGCAGGCGCCGACGAAGGTGTAGACGGACTCGTCCACCCGGTCGGCGAAGAGCTGAAGTGCCTTCGGGATCAGCACGATCGCGCGATCGGGATGGACGACGAACCGGCTCAGCGGCAGGTTCATGTCGTTCTCGTCCAGCCACGCCTGGAAGCGGGCGACATAGGCCCTGCCCCGCTCGGACTCGGCGAGCTGGGCGTCCTGTGCGGCGGCGACCTCCTCGTCGTACCCCTCCCAGGCCACCATGTTCGGTGAGAGCTGGAGATACGGGACGCCCCACCGGTGGGCCAGGAGCGGCGCCGGGTAGGACGTGATGTCGCTGATGACGAGATCGGGGCGGTCTCCCTCGAACAGCTCGGCCAGTTGGGGCAGCGCCTGCGTCCCGTCGTCGAGGAAGGGCTCCAGGTTGTCGATCAGCTCGGTGCCCCAGGCGTCGGGGTCGTCGTCCATCGGGATGGTGGAGGTGTAGATCACCGGCTCGGCGCCGGTGGCGGCGACCTTCTCGGCGAAGGAGGCGGGGATCGCGTAACTGACGCGATGCCCACGGGCGACGAGTTCCCGGATGACTTCGAGACTCGGGTTCACGTGCCCGTGGGCGGCGATGGAGAACATGGCGATATGGGCACGCTGCGGTGAGGTCATGCCCACACCGTACATCAAACGAGACGAGACGTCTCGTTCAGTTTCTTGTGCAGAATCAGCCACGCCCGCGGCGGCACGAACGCGACGATCTCGGCGCGGTCGACACGCGCCGCGTCGAACGCGCCGTCCACCCGCCGGCGCGGGTGCCCGGCCCGGCGCAGCGACGCGTACAGCGATCCGCCGACCCCGGAGAAGCCGGCCTCGACCAGCCGCCGGTAGTCGGCGAGTTCGGCGGCGGGCAGCAGCGGGCGCGGACGGCGCTCGACCCGCAGGATGCCCGCGTCCACACGAGGCACCGGACAGAACTCGCGCCGCCCGATCCGGCCGAGCAGCCGCCACTCGAAGTGCGGCCAGGTCAGCACCGTCCGCAGCGACCAGCGCCCGAAGTCACCGGTGCGCCTGCGGGCGTATTCGAGCTGGGTGATGAGCGTGGCGTCGGTCAGCGCGGGCGCGCGCAGACACCAGTCGACGATGTCGGCGGTACGGGAGAAGGGCACGTTCCCGACGACGGCGAAGGGTTCGCGCGGCGGGGGTACGCCGACGAAGTCCCGCTCGTACACCCGTACATGGGGCGTCGCCCGGACGGTGGCACGGAGTCCCGGGACGAGCCCGGGGTCGATCTCGTACGCGCGCAACTCGCGGCAGTGCGGTGCGAGCGCCGTGGTCAACGCGCCCTCCCCGGGGCCGACTTCGAGCAGCAGCCCGGCCGGGTCGGGGCGGGCGGCGCGTACGAAGCGGGCGACGGTGGCGCGGTCGATGAGGAAGTTCTGCGAGAGCGTGCGGGATCGGTGCTGCTGCCGGCTGCGGGCCATGGCCTGCGTCCTGTCTCCTGGAAAGGGCTTCGTGGGCAGACGAAGGCCCTGACCGGAGCAGGGTGGAGCGGCACACGGACCACGGATCAACGGATCACGGATCAACGGACCACGGATCAACGATGACGGAGCAACGGTGACCGATCAGCCGAGACGGATCAGCTGTGCGTGATGACGGATCGCGGGTCGGTGCGCGCGGGGGACGCCGTATGTCAGCGGTCGAAGGTCCCCGGTCCGGTCAGGGCGCCGGGGACGCGCCGCAGCCGGGTGAAGGCGGCGACGGAGCCCCGGAAGGAGCGGACGTTTACGATCGCCATGAAATTGCTTCCCATGATCCGGACGCTAGACGGACCGGACCGTCTCGCACAACTGGATTTCTTTCTTCCCCAGGCGTCGGGAGACGTAGAGATCCGGCCCTCTGCTCCGACCTCGCTGTGAGACGTCCACCAGGGACGTGTGTACGAGGAGTGGAGCGGTCATGGGACTGCCAGTGGTGCATTTCGAGATCGTCGGCGCCGACCCCGCCGGATTGCGCGCCTTTTACCACGAGCTGTTCGGCTGGGACTTCGACCTGGGTGACGCCAGCAGCCCGGCGGTGTCCCGGCCCGGCGAGTACGGCTTCGTGCACGGCGACGCGAACCCCGTACCGGGCGACGGCCGGGGCGGCATCAACGGGGGCGTCGCCGGTGGTACGGGCTTCGGGCCCCGGGTGCTGTTCTACGTCGGCGTGCCCGACGTGGAAGCCGCGCTCCGGAAGGCCGAGGCCCTCGGCGGAACCCGCCGGATGGGCCCCGAACCCGAGGGCGCCGCACCCGGCACCTTCGTGGTCGGGCACTTCGCCGACCCGGAGGGCAATGTGATCGGGCTCGCCGGTTCGGCCTGATCGCCGGTCCGTGACCGGCGCCGTACCGTACATCCGGAGTGCAGGGAGTCGAGATGAAGTATCTGATCATGATCTACAGCAACCCGAAGAGCTGGGGTCACCCGGCCTTCCTCCGTACCCGCGAGGCGCTCGCGATGTCGGACGAGGAGCGGGCCCGGATGAGCGGGCAGGCGGACGAGCTGTGGCGGGAGATCACCGCGTCCGGTGAGCTGATCAGCGGCACGGCGCTGGCCGACCCGGTGAACACCAAGTCCGTGCGGGTACGTGACGGTCTCCCCGCCACCACCGACGGACCGTACATCGAGGCCAAGGAGCAACTGGCCGGGTACTTCGTGGTCGACTGCGACAGCCAGGAGCGGGCCACCGAGATCGCGGCACGCTTCCCGGACGCCCGCTTCGCAGCCGTCGAGGTACGCCCGATCATGGACACGTCCGGCCAGGAGATGTGAGCACCGCGTGCCCGAGTGCGTCGAGGATCTGCTGCGCGCTCTCGCGCCACGGGTCCTCGCCGCGCTCGTCCGCCGCCACGACGACTTCGAGGCCGCCGAGGACGCGGTGCAGGAAGCCCTGCTGGCCGCCGCCGTCCAGTGGCCGAAGGAGGGGGTGCCCACCAGCCCCGACGGCTGGCTGGTCACCGTCGCGTCCCGCAGACTGACCGACCGGATCCGCAGCGAGGCGGCCGACCGGCGGCGCGAGGAGACCGTCGCGGCGCTGACCCCCGCCGACGAGCGGTTCGCGCCCGCCGCCGACGAGCCGGCGCACGAGGACGACACGCTGACGCTGCTCTTCCTCTGCTGCCATCCCGCCCTCACCCCGCCGTCCCGGATCGCGCTCACCCTGCGCGCCGTCGGCGGGCTGTCCACGGCGGAGATCGCGCACGCCTTCCTCGTCCCCGAGGCGACGATGGCCCAGCGCGTCAGCCGTGCCAAGCAGCGGGTCAAGGCGGCGGGCGGGCGCTTCCGGATGCCACCGCCCGACGAACTCCCCGACCGGCAGCGCTCGGTCCTGCATGTGCTCTACCTGATCTTCAACGAGGGCTACACCGCCACCTCGGGCCCCGAGCTGCGCCGGGGCGAGCTGACCGGCGAGGCGATCCGGCTGACCAGGACCGTACGCCGGCTGCTCCCCGCTGCCGACGGCGAGGGCTTCATGGCCGGCGAGACCACCGGGCTGCTCGCCCTGATGCTGCTCACCGACGCCCGCCGCGCGGCCCGCACCCGCCCCGACGGCTCCCTCGTCCCGCTCGCCGAGCAGGACCGCGCGCTGTGGGACCGCACCGCCATCGACGAGGGGATCGCACTGATCTCGGACACCCTGACGCACGCCGAACTCGGGCCGTACCAGGTGCAGGCGGCCATCGCCGCCGTACACGCGGAGGCCGTACGCGCCGAGGACACCGACTGGCCGCAGATCGTCGCCCTCTACCGACTGCTCGAAGCGCTGGCGCCCAATCCGGTGGTCACCCTCAACCACGCCGTCGCCGTGTCGATGGTCTCCGGGCCGCTCGCCGGACTCGCCCTGCTCGAACCGCTCGCAGCCGAAGGGGGTCTGACGAGTCATCACCGGCTGTACGCGGTCCGGGCCCATCTGCTGGAGCGCGCCGGCGAGCACGGGGCCGCGCTCGCCGACTACCGTACGGCGGCGCGGCTGACGACCAGCCTCCCCGAGCAGCGCTATCTCCAGGACCGCGCGGCCCGCCTCGAAGCAGACGGCGCCGGCTCCCCGTGAGGATCAGCGCTGATAGCGGGCCAGCACCAGATTGCCGTCCCGCACCAGGCGTTCCTCCAGCTCCGCGCGGTCGATCGAGCCGCTGTAGTACTCCTGGAGCGCCGGGGTCGCGACCTTGTCCTTCCACTCCGGGTAGCCGCGCACCGTCTGCGCGGGCGCCGGCAGCAGATGCCGGGCGAGCGCGGCGCCCGTCGACCAGCCGTCCTCGGCCGTGTGCAGGGAGGGATCGGCGAGCGCGGCCGTACCCGTGGGCAGCATCCAGTCGCCCTGAGCGAGGCGGACCATGTTCTCGGGCCTGAGCAGGAAGTCGATGAACGCGACGGCCTCCTCCTTGTGCCGGGTGTCCTCGGCGACCGACAGGGTCTGCGGGCTGACGCCCTGTGTCGCGCCGTCGGCCCCGGCGGGCGCGGGCAGCACCGTCCACTCGAAGCCCTTCGGCGCCTGCTGGATGATCTGCTGGCGGTAGGAGAAGCCGAGCGGCACCATCGCGTACTTGCCCCCGAAGAACCCCGGCAGCGTGTCCGACCCGCCCATGCCGAGCGTGGCGCCCGACGCGCTGCCGTCGTCGTTGACCTGGGCGCGGATGACGGCGGGGACCTCGGCGTCGGCCCCCGTGTACCGAATCGTCACCTTGTCGTCGGCGCCCCGGTGGAAGAGCTGCCCGCCGGTGGACCGGCTGAGGTTGAGCGTCGCGGAGACCGGGTCCTTGAGCGGCCAGGCCACCCCGTACTCCGCCTGCCCCGCCGCCGGCTTCCGCCCCTCCCCCGCCGTCAGTTCCTTGGCCGCCGACCTGAACTCCGCCCAGCTCCAGGGCTTCTCGACGGTCGGGATCCGGACGCCGGACGCCTGGAGGATCTTCTTGTTGGCGATCAGCACGCGCGGCTCCTGGAGGAACGGCACGCCGTACACCCCGTCGCCGAACTCCGTGGTCCGCCAGCTGCGTTCGGGGATGTCCCGCTTCAGCCGGTCGGGCAGCAGTCCGTCGAGATCGGCGAGATAGCCGCCGTACGCGAAGTCGGCGAGGTCGTCGGAGGCGTCGTGGATGATGTCGGGCGCCTCACCGCCCTCGAAGGAGGTGAGCAGTTGGTCGTGGACGCTGTCCCAGCTGCCCTGCACATACTCGACGCGTATGTCGGGGTGGGCGGCGTTCCACTCCTTCACCAGTTCCTTGTTGACGGCGACCGACTCGTCCTGCCAGGCCAGGGACTGGAAGCGCAGGGTGATCCGCCCGTCCGCCGAACCGTCGTCGGGGTCCGAGCAGCCGGAGCCGGTGAGCAGCAGGATCGCGGTCGCCGCGGTGGCCACCAGCCGGGTTGTCGTACGCATCAGGTCTTCACCGCCCCGGCGAGCATGCCGCCCGTGATCCGTCGTTGGATGATCGCGAAGATGGCGAGCGAGGGAATCGTCGCGAGGAACGCCGCCGCGGCGAGCGGCCCCAGGTCCGCGACGCCCTCCGCGCCGAGGAAGTGCGTGAGGATCACCGGCAGTGTCTGCTTCTCCGGGGACTTGAGCAGGACGAGGGCGAAGAAGAACTCGTTCCACGCCGTGATGAACGCGAACATCGCGGTGGCGACGATGCCCGGCGCCAGCAGGGGGGCCGTGACCGAGACGAGCGTACGGAGCCGGCCGGCGCCGTCGACGGCCGCCGCCTCCTCCAACTCGGCCGGTACGGCCCGTACATAGCCGACCAGCATCCACAGCGCGAACGGCAGCGACCACACCACGTACACCATGATCAGCCCGAACAGGGAGTTGATCAGATGGAGGTTCTTCAGCACCAGGAAGAGCGGGATGATCACCAGGACGAACGGGAACGCCTGGCTGACCACGACCCAGCCCGTGGCCGCCTTCGCCAGCTTGCCGCGCTGCCGGGCCATCACGTACGCCATGGGCGTCGCGATGACGACGGCGATCAGCGAGGCCGAGAGCGCGACGGTGAGGCTGTTGCCGGCTGCCCTGAGCAGCGGCTGCTCGTCGAACGCCTGCCGGAAGTTCTCCAGGGTCGGGCTGTCGGGGATCCAGGTGGGATGCAGACTGCCCAGCTCACGGGCCGGTTTGAAGGCGGTGGAGAGCAGCCACAGGAAGGGGAAGGCGAGAAAGACGAGATAGCAGAGAAGGGCGAGGTACTGCCCGGCCCGTGCGGGCCCGCTGGTGCGGAGACTCATTTCTCCTCCCCCGCCTTGAGACGGCCCACCAGATAGCAGGCGAGGAGGACGGAGATGACGGCGACCATGACGCAGCCCATGGCGGCGGCGTAGCCGAACTGGCCGTAGCGGAAGGCCTCTTCGTAGGCGAAGAGCATGGGCAGTCGGGTACGGCCGCCGGGTCCGCCGCTGGTCAGCACATAGACCAGGGCGAAGGAGTTGAAGTTCCAGATGAAGTTGAGGGCCGTGATGGCGAGGGCGACCGGCTTGAGCGCGGGCCAGGTGACCGTACGGAACCGGCGCCAGGCGCCCGCGCCGTCCAGCGCCGCCGCCTCGTGCAGCTCGTCCGGGGTGTTCTGGAGTCCGGCGAGCAGCGCGACCGTGGTCTGCGGCATGCCCGCCCAGATACCGACGACGATCACGGCGGGCAGGGCGGTGGCGAGGCCGGTGAGCCAGTCGCGGCCGTCACCGAGGCCGATGTCGCGGATCGTCTCGTTGAGGATTCCGGCGTCGGCGTTGTAGACGAGACGCCACATGATGCCGACGACCACCTCGGGCATGGCCCAGGGGATGATCGCCAGGGCGCGCGCGAGCCAGAGGAAGCGGAGCCGTTGGTTAAGCAGCAGGGCGAGGCCGAGCGCGAGCAGGAACTGCGGGACGGTCACACCGACCGCCCACAGCAGGCCGATCCGGAAGGACTCCCAGAACAGGGTGTCGTGGTACAGGTCCTGGAAGTTGAGCGTCCCGATCCACTCGGTGGGCTCGGTGCGGCCGGACTGCGCGTCGGTGAAGGCGAGCGTGATGCCGTAGAGCAGGGGGCCCACGCTGAGGACGAGGATCGGTATCAGGGCCGGCAGCACCAGGAACCAGGCGCCGCGGTCGATCACCTTCTCCCGTGGCGGTCCGCCCTGCGGTGTTCTCCCGCGCCGGCGCGCGCTGTTCTTCCCGGACCGCGCCTTTGCGGTCGCCAGTGTCACGGATTCGGCTCCTTCGGGCGGCTTTGTGGGGATGGCCGCCCTGGCGGCCCCCGTCATCGTGCTGACCAGCGAGGGGTTCGTCAAGCGGACCGGCGTGAATGCGAGACTGAGTGCCGATCCGGCCTGATCGGATCGATCGGATCCGGCCGGAAGTGACGGGAGAGTTCGGATGGACGAGGCAGGGGCGCGGGCCGTACTGGACGCGGCGGGGCTCCCGGCGCACGACGCCGAACTTCTCGCGCTCGGTGAGAACGCGGTGTTCGGCGTCGGCGAGCTGGTCGTCAAGGTCGGCCGGGGCCTCGCCGAGGCCCCGGAGCTGCGGGAGCGCGCCGAGCGTGAACTGGCCGTCGCCGACTGGCTGGCGGAGAGCGGCGTGCCCGCCGTACGGGCGGCGGAACCCAAGGCCCGTACGGTGGACGGTCACCCGGTGACGCTCTGGCACCGGCTGCCCGGCGCCGTACGCCCCGCCGGCCCCGCCGACCTCGCGGCGCTGCTGCGGCTCGTCCACGCGCTGCCCGCGCCGCCCTTCGAACTGCCCCGCAGAGAACTGCTCGGCGGTGTGGAGCGGTGGCTGCGGATCGCGGGCGACGCGATCGCCCCGGCCGACGCCGACTATCTGCGGGCCCGCAGGGACGGCTTCGCCTCCGCCGCCGCGGCGCTCACCCCGCATCTGACACCCGGTCCGATCCATGGCGACGCGCTCCCCCGCAACGTCCATGTCGGCCCGGCCGGACCGGTCCTGGTCGACCTGGAGACCTTCTCCACCGATCTGCGGGAGCACGACCTGGTGGTGATGGCGCTGTCCCGCGACCGCTACGGGATGCCCTCGGAGGCGTACGACACCTTCACGGCCGGTTACGGGTGGGACGTGCGCGACTGGTCCGGCTGCGCCGTGCTGCGCGGCGCGCGTGAGACGGCGAGCTGCGCCTGGGTGGCGCAGCACGCTCCGACGAACCCGAGGGCGCTCGCGGAGTTCGTACGCCGGGTGGACTCCCTGCGCGACGGCGCCCCCGAGGTGCGCTGGCACCCCTTCTGAACGGCCTGCCGCTGCGCGGGGCTGGTCCCCTACCCGCCCCTTCCCGAAACCGGGGCTCCGCCCCGGACCCCGTACGGCCTTCGGCCGTGCCCTCAAACGCCGGGCGGGCTGAGGAGTTGCAGGGCTTCGGGTGGCGGCTGCGGGGTCAGGGGGTCGCGGGGGTCGAGGACGCCGGCATCAGTTCGCGCAGCGGCCAGTCCGCGTTGACCACCGCTTCCGTGTTGCCCTTGCGGCGCAGGAAGCTCTGGAAGTCGGCCGCCCACTCCGCGTACCAGGCGATCTGGCGCTCGTGCAGCTCCGCCGCCGTCAGGGACGCGACCTGGCGGTGGCGGCCCGCTATCGCCGTCGCCACCCGGACGGCCGCCAGCGCGTCCGCGCCCGCGTCGTGCGCGGTGTCCAGCACCACCCCGTACTCGACACAGACCGCTTCCAGATTGCGCTTGCCGCGCCGGTACTTGTCGACGGCGCGGTCGATCGTGTACGGATCGATCACCGGGCCGATCGGCCCGCCGCCCATCCGGTCGTTCAGCGACGGCAGTCCGTGCCGCGCCAACTCCGCCGCGAGCAGCGTCAGATCGAACGAGGCGTTGTACGCCACGACCGGCGCGCCCCGTGTCCAGTAGCCGACCAGGGCCGAGGCGATCTCGTCCGCCACCTCACGCGCGGGCCGGCCCTCCGCCGACGCGCGCTCGCTGGTGACGCCGTGGATCGCGGACGCCTGCTCCGGGATCCGGATGCCCGGGTCCGCCAGCCAGTCCCGCCGCTCCCGCACCGCACCGTCCCGCACCGCGATCACCGCGGCGGTCACGATGCGCGCCTCCAGCGGCTCCGTGCCCGTCGTCTCCAGATCGAATCCGACCAACGGCTCCCCGTACCAGCCCATCCCGGTCCTCCCTCATGCTTCTCCCCGTTCGGCTTTCACCCTCGCACGCGGCACTGACAACGCCGGCCGGAGCCTTGACGCGGCTTCAGGAGACACGGCTTCAGGAGACCGGTCGCGAGTCGGCCCACACCGACTCGAACTCCTCGCGGTAGGTCTGGAACAGTCCGTGCTCCTGGTCCTGGCCGACCCGGACGACATCGCGCCCGGCGCCCCGCAGCACCAGCACCGGCGCCTCCATGCCGCGCGCCCGTCTCAGATAGGACTGCACGACCGCAAGGCCGTCCGCGCCGTCCCCGTCGACCAGGTACGCGGTGAAGCGCGGGGTCTCGTCGAAGACATGGATCTCGAAGGCGCCGGGGTCGCGGAGCCGTGAGCGGACCCGGCGCATATGCAGGATGTTCATCTCCACGGACCGGCTCAGCTCGCCCTTCTTGAGACCCAGTTCGCGCTCACGGCGCTTGACCGAGCTGCTGGCCGGGTTGAGGAAGAGCAGCCGTATCCGGCAGCCGGACTCGGCGAGCCGCACGAGGCGCCGGCCGGAGAAGTTCTGCACGAGGAGGTTCAGGCCTATCCCGACCGCGTCGAGGCGCCGGGCGCCGCCGAAGAGGTCCTCGGCGGGGATCTGCCGCTGGAGGCGTACCCGGTCGGGGTGGACGGAGACGACGTCCGCGTACCGGTCGCCGACCAGGTCCTCCACGGCGTCCACCCTGAGCCGTTCGGCGGACGGCACGGCCGATCCGCTGCCCAGGATCTCCAGCAGCCGCGCGGACGCCCGCTCGGCCTGCGCGAGCACGGCCTCGGACAGCGCCCGGTTGCGGGAGACGACGTTACGGGCGACCTCCAGCTCGTCCAGGGCCAGCTCGACGTCCCTGCGGTCGTCGAAGTACGGCTGGAAGCCCGGCCAGTGCTGGATCATCAGCTCCCGCAGCTGCGGGAGGGTCAGGAAGCTCAGGACGTTGTCGTCGGCCGGGTCGAGGAGATAGCCCTTGCGCCGGGAGACCTCGCGGACGGCGACGGCACGCTGGACCCACTCCTGGCCCGCGGGTCCGGCGGCGGCCACCACCCAGTCGTCCCCGTGGACCGGTTCGTAGATGGGCTTGAGGATCGCCGACACGACGGCACGCAGCCGTTGTTCGACGAGATTCAGCCAGATATAGGCCCGGCCGGCCCGCTGGGCGCGCGTACGCACCTCGGTCCATTCCTCCGGACCCCAGTCCAGTTCCGCCCCGATCTCCATCGGCCGTGCGAGGGAGACCGCTCCGGGCGGGATGTCGCCGGAAACCCCCTCGCGACCTGGGTCACCTGGGGGTAGCTCCAGCCCTCCCGAGCTCACCCGCGCACCGCCTTCCCTCCCCTTTCAACGATCAAGGAAGGGTACTGCGCAAACGGGAGGCGGTGCAGCCGGATGCGCAGGCTCGTTTCTCAACTCCGCTGACGCGGCCCGGCGTTCTGTGTGCCGATCTCGGCCGGAGTGGGATGATTCATAGTGATTGGGCCTGGTGACGGATGGTCGGCCGAGGGGCGGCGTATGGTCTGATTCCGGCCATATACGACGTCAGGACACGGTCCGGCAACGGGGTGGTGCTCCGAGAACCCGAAGTTGACCCGCGAGGGCGGCCCGGCTGCTTCCGGCCCGGCTTCTGCACCGGCCTGCTAGGAGGTTGCGCCACTTTCGGGGAGTATCTGTCCGAAGAAAGCCCGAGCACCCGGATCAGAAGTGGAAGAGTCATATCTATGCAGGTCTGGCCGGGACAGACGTATCCCCTCGGCGCCACGTACGACGGCGCCGGAACCAACTTCGCGGTCTACTCAGAGGCCGCGCACCGGATCGAGTTGTGCCTCCTGCACGACGACGGTTCAGAAACGGCGGTGGAGCTCCGCGAGACAGACGCCTTCGTCCGGCACGCCTATCTGCCGGGCATCATGCCCGGACAGCGCTACGGCTTCCGGGTCCACGGGCCGTACGAGCCCGAGAACGGGCAGCGCTGCAACTCGTCGAAACTGCTTCTGGACCCGTACGCCCGCGCGATCAGCGGCAGCATCGACTGGAACGAGTCGGTGTACGGCTACCACTTCGGCAAGCCGGACTCGCGCAACGACATGGACTCGGCGCCGCACACGATGACGGCCGTCGTGGTCAACCCGTACTTCGACTGGGGCGACGACCGCCGTCCCCGGACCGACTACCACCGCACCGTCATCTACGAGGCCCATGTGAAGGGCCTGACGATGCTGCATCCGGAGCTGCCGGAGGAGCTGCGCGGTACGTACGCGGGGCTCGCCCATCCGGCGGTGATCGAGCATCTGACCGAGCTGGGCGTGACCGCGCTGGAAATAATGCCGGTGCATCAGTTCGTGAACGATCACCGGCTGGTGGACGCGGGTCTGGCCAACTACTGGGGCTACAACACCATCGGTTTCTTCGCGCCGCACAACACCTACGCCTCCTGGGGAGACCGGGGCGAGCAGGTGCTGGAGTTCAAGCAGGCGGTGAAGGCGCTGCACGAGGCGGGCATCGAGGTGATCCTCGACGTCGTCTACAACCACACGGCCGAGGGCAACCATCTGGGCCCCACGCTCTCCTTCAGGGGCCTCGACAACGCCTCCTACTACCGGCTCGGCGCCGACAACCCGCGTTACTACACGGACACCACCGGCACCGGGAACTCCCTCCTGATGCGCAGTCCGCACGTGCTCCAGCTGATCATGGACTCGCTGCGGTACTGGGTGGAGGAGATGCACGTCGACGGCTTCCGCTTCGACCTCGCCGCGACACTGGCCCGTCAGTTCCACGAGGTGGACCGGCTGTCGTCGTTCTTCGACCTGGTCCAGCAGGACCCGGTGGTCAGCCAGGTGAAGCTGATCGCCGAGCCGTGGGACGTGGGCGAGGGCGGCTACCAGGTGGGGAACTTCCCGCCGCTGTGGACCGAGTGGAACGGGAAGTACCGCGACACCGTCCGCGACCTGTGGCGGGGCGAGCCGCGCACCCTGGCGGAGTTCGCGTCCCGGCTCACCGGTTCGTCCGACCTCTACCAGGACGACGGGCGCCGTCCGCTGGCGTCCATCAACTTCACCACCTGCCACGACGGCTTCACCCTGCACGACCTGGTCGCCTACAACGACAAGCACAACGAGGCGAACGGCGAGGGCAACAGGGACGGCGAGAGCCACAACCGCTCGTGGAACTGCGGGGTGGAGGGTGAGACCGACGACCCCGAGGTGCTGGAGCTGCGCGACCGCCAGGTGCGTAACTTCATCGCGACGCTGATGCTGTCCCAGGGCGTGCCGATGCTCAGTCACGGCGACGAGTTCGGCCGTACGCAGGGCGGCAACAACAACGCGTACTGCCAGGACAACGAGGTCGCCTGGGTGCACTGGCCCGAGAAGGGCGACGAGAAGAACAAGGGGCTGCTCGCCTTCACCCAGACCATGGTCTGGCTGCGGCGCGACCATCCGGTCTTCCGGCGGCGGCGGTTCTTCCACGGCCGTCCGGTGGAGGGGACGCACGACGAGCTGTCGGACATCTCGTGGTTCACCCCTGAGGGTGAAGAGATGATTCAGGGCGACTGGGACGCGACCGACGCGAAGGCCATGTCGGTCTTCCTGAACGGACAGGCGATCTCGGAGCCGGGGCCGCGTGGCGAGCGGATCTCGGACGACTCGTTCCTGCTGATGTTCAACGCGAGCGCGGAGGAGCTGGAATTCGCCGTGCCCGCCAATCTCGGCAGCCAGTGGCGGATCGTGGTGGACACGGCCCGTCCGGAGGGCGTACCGCCCGGCGACGGTCCGAAGGTCGACGCGGGCGAGCGGATCACGATGATCGGCCGCAGCATGACGGTGCTGGTGCGGCAGGTCTAGAGGCGATCAGGCAGGATGGGGCGGGGGTACGGTCCGTACCCCCGCCCGGTCGTGCCCGCCCCTGAGGGGCGTACGCGCCGCTCCGGGCCTGCCGGGCTGCCGAATGCGTGAGCAGATGACACAGATATCGCTGAGCGGGGTACGTACGTTCGCATGACGCCCTCTGCCACCTACCGACTCCAGCTCCAGCCGGACTTCCCCTTCGCGTCCGCCGCCAAGGCGGTGCCGTACGTGGCCGCGCTGGGGATCTCGCATCTGCATCTGTCCCCGGTGCTGGAGGCCGTACCGGGTTCGACCCATGGATACGACGTCGTCGACCACTCGCGCGTACGCGCCGAGCTGGGAGGCGAGGAGGGACTGCGGCAGCTGGCCCACCGGGCCCGCGAGTACGGGCTCGGGATCGTTCTCGACATCGTGCCCAACCACATGGCGACCGCGCCCCGGTACAACGGGGCCCTGTGGGAGGTGCTGCGGGAGGGCCCGGCGTCCCCGTACGCGCGCTGGTTCGACATCGACTGGGAGGCGGGCGGCGGGAAGCTGCTGCTGCCGGTGCTGGGCGGGCCGGTGGGCGGCGAACTCGCCGCGCTGCGGGTCGAGGACGGCATGCTGCACCACGGCGAGCAGCGCTTCCCCCTGGCGGCCGGCACGGAGGAACTGCCGCTGCCCGCGCTCCTGGACGCCCAGCACTACCGGCTCGCGTGGTGGCGACTGGGCCGCACCGAGCTGAACTATCGGCGTTTCTTCACCATTTCCGACCTGATCGGGGTGCGGGTGGAGGACCCGGAGGTCTTCGCCGCGACGCACGCCAAGATCCTCGAACTCGTCCGGGACGGGGTCGTCGACGGGCTGCGTATCGACCATCCGGACGGTCTGGCCGATCCGGAGGCGTATCTGCGGCGTCTCAACGAGGAGACGGGCGGGGCCTGCTGGACGGTGGTGGAGAAGATCCTCACCGGTGACGAACCGCTGCCCGCGAGCTGGCCGGTGGCCGGCACGACGGGGTACGACGCGCTGCACCACATCGACGGACTGTTCACCGACCCGGTCGGCGCCGACGAACTGGCCCAGCGGTTCCGGGAGTTCAGCGGGCCCGCGGGTGACCGGGGCGGTTACTGGGAAGCGACCGTGCGACGCGCCATGTACAAGGTCGTCATCGACGAACTGGCCTCCGAGACGGGGGCGCTGGCCCGGATCGCGGAGCGGATCTGCGCGGCGGACGTGACGCTCCGCGACATCGCGCCGTGGGCGCTGCGGACGGCGATCAGGGAACTGCTGGTCCGGGTGCCGGTCTACCGGCCCTACGCGGTCGCGGGCGAGGTGTGCCGGGAGTCCGACGAGGCCGCGGTGTCGGACGAGGCGGTGCGTCAGGCACGGGCGGCGTTCGCGGTGCCGGAGGAGGCCGCGGCGGTCGACGTCGTACGGGAGTTGGCCCTCGGCAGGCTCGGCGGCGGCCCCGACCGGGCGGCGTTCTGCGCGCGGTTCGCCCAGACGTCGTCCGCGCTGCGTGCCAAGGCCGTGGAGGACACGGCGTTCTACCGTCATGTGCCGCTGCTGTCCGCGAACGAGGTCGGCGGCGATCCGGGGCGGCCCGCGGTGAGCCCGGAGCGCTTCCACGACTACTGCGCGCGCCTCGCCCGCGACTGGCCCGCCACCGGGACCGTACTGACCACGCACGACACCAAGCGCAGCGCGGACGTACGGGCGGCGATCGCCGTGCTGTCCGAGTGTCCCGAGCGGTGGGACGCGTTGCTGCGCCAGCTGGCGGGGGTCGCCGCGCCGGATGCCCAACTGGCCTGGCAGGCCTGGCAGACGGCGGTCGGCTTCACCCCGGCCGAGGCGCCGCCGGACGGCGCCCGGATGGAGCCGGCGCTGCTGAAGTCCGTACGGGAGGCGGGGCTGTACACCAGCTGGACGGAGCCGGATCCGGTGTACGAGCAGGCCGTACGGGACTTCATGGAGGCGGGTCCGGCGGGCCGGCCGCGCGAGGCGGTGGCCCGGCTCACCCGTGAACTCGCCCCGTACGTACGGGCGAACACGCTCGGCGCCGCGCTGGTCCATCTCACGATGCCGGGCGTGCCGGACATCTACCAGCGCAGCGAGCGGGAGTATCTGGCCCTGGTCGACCCGGACAACCGCGAACGCTTCCGTACGGGCCCGCCCGACGAGAAGACGGTGCTGACGGTGGCGGCCCTGACCCTGCGCCGCGAACGCCCGCACGCCTTCGCGGAATCGGCCACGTACACACCCCTCCCGGCGACGGGTCCGGCGGCCGACCACTGTCTGGCGTTCGCCCGCTCGGGCGAGGTCATCACGGTGGCCACCCGGCTCTCCCTGCGCCTGGCAGCATCGGGCGGCTGGTCGGGCACGGTACTGGAACTCCCGGCCGGCCGCTGGACGGACGCGCTCTCCCCGGACCGCGATTTCCCGGGCGGCCCGGTCTCCCTGACGGAACTCCTCTCGACAAGCCCGGTGGCGCTCCTGTCACGCCGCGAGTAGCCCGGACGGGCGGGGCGGGGACCGCACCAGCGGGCCCCGCTCCGGTCCGCGCGGTCAGGGGCCGCCGTGCGCGGCCTTCGACGGGATATCGGCCGGTGCCGCGCCGGGCACCGCGGCGCGCGACTTCTCGCGCAGCAGCTCCGGGCGGGCGGGCCACCACACCCGGTCTCCCAGCAGTGCCATCGCCGACGGCAGGATCAGCGCCCGCAGCACGATCGCGTCGAAGAGCACCGCCACGGTGAGGCCCACAGCGATCTGCTTCATCTCGATCCGGTCGATGAACAGGAAGCTGACGAAGACCGAGACCATGATGACCGCCGCGCTCGTGACGACGCTCGCCGAACCGGCTATGCCCTCGACCACCGCCTCGCGCGTCGGCACCCCGCGCCGCACCCGCTCCTTGATCCGGCTCACCACGAAGATCTGGTAGTCCGTCGAGAGCCCCACCATGATCGTGAGGATCATCAGCGGGTTGCGGGAGCCGACGAACCCGGTGGAGTCGAAGCCGAGCAGGCCCTCCGCCCAGGTCCCCTGGAAGACCAGCGCGAGCACGCCCCAGGAGACGGCGACGGCAGCCGTGTTGAGCGCCACGCCCAGCAGGGCCAGGGGGACGGAGCGGAAGGCCGCGTACATGATCACGAGGGTGGTGAGCGAGACGAGCAGGATCACCCAGGGCAGCCGCCCCTCCTGGTGGGCCGCGTAGTCCACACCGCCGGCCGTCTCACCCGAGACGGCCGTCTCGGCGCCCTCGACCCGCCCGACGGTGGCCGGGACGAGCACGTCCCGCAGGCGGGTGAGCGACCGCTCCGCCTCGTCGGAGTTCTGCGGGTGGGGAACGGGCAGTCGCAGCAGGGCGGTTCGGCCGTCCTTCGACACGACCGGCTCCGGCCCGCCGCCCTGGGCGAAGAGCGGGTCGCCCTCGGTGCGGGCGGCGAGCCGCCGCAGCTCTTCCCGCGCCTCGTCGGCGTGCGCCCCGTCCGTCCTCACCAGCACGAGATGCGCGATGCCCCGGTCGGGATACGCCTGCGTCAGCCTGTCGTACGCGGCGACCGACGGCACGCTGTCCGGGAAGGTCTCCTTGCCTTCCGTACCCATGACCATGCCCAGCGCGGGCAGCGCGAGGGCCGCCGTCGCCGAGACGCCGACCAGCAGGGTGACGAGCGGCCTGCGCATCACCGGGCGCAGCACGGCGGTCCACAGCCGGGAGCCGTCCGCGCGCGGCCGTCCGGCGCGCCGGCTCCTGCTGCCGTCCATCCGGGGGCCGAGCTTCGCGAGCAGCGCCGGCAGCACGGTCAGCGACGCGGCGACCGCCACGAGCGTCGCCAGGATCGCGCCGGTCGCGATGGACGAGAAGATGACGTCGTCCACGACGTAGAGCCCGCAGAGCGCCAGCACGACGGCGAGTCCGGAGTCGACGACGGCACGCCCCGAGGTGGCGGCGGCCAGCTCCACGGCGGCGACCCGGCTGATGGTGCCGCCCGACTTCTCACGCTCCTCCCTGGCCCGCTTGAGATAGAAGAGCGAGTAGTCGACTCCGACGGCCATGCCCAGCATGAAGACGACGCTGACGACCGCGCCGCCCGCGTCGGGGAAGACCCAGGACGCCAGCCCGTAGAGCCCGATGGCGCCGCCGATCGCGGAGACCGAGAGCAGCAGCGGGATCCCGGCCGCCAGGACGGTGCCGAAGACGACGAACAGGATGACGAAGGTGATCGGCAGACTGATCATCTCGGTCCGCTGAAGGTCGGCCGCCTGGCCGTCGTTGACCCCGTTGGAGATGGAGGCGCTGCCGGTCTGTTCGACCGTCAGGCCCGGGTGCGCGTCCCGGACGGCCTCGGTCTGCGCCAGCAGCGCGTCGACATCGGTCTTGGCGGTCTCCTTGTCACCGCGCAGGGTGACGGTGACCAGCAGCGACGAGCCGTCCTTCGCGGCGACCGGACCCGCGACGGACACCACGGCCGGCAGCTTCTCCATCCGCCGCTCCACGGCGCCCGCGGCGGCCCGCGCCTCCGCGACGTCGAGCGCCCCCTCGCGGGAGGCGATCAGCACGTCCTCCTGGGGCGCCGGGGTGAGGCCGCTGTGCTGGGCCATCGCCTCCGCGCGGCCCGCCTCGCCGACCCAGAAGTCCTCGAACGTGCCCTTGTTCGTCCCCACGGCCGCGCCCGCGCCGACGCAGAGCGCGAGAAACACCAGCCATCCCACGACCGCGCGCCACGGATGGACGGCGCACCAGCGCGCGACCCCGACGATGAACCGTCCTCTGCCCGGCATGACAGGACCCCCCGTGTGACCTGATCGGCTGTTGATGATCAGGTTCCCGCCCGAGGTGTATCCAGGTCACTGGGGCAGACCGCACAACGTACCTGCGGTTTTCCCTACCAACACCCCGTGGAGAGCCGCACGTTGGGCAGGTCCGGTCCGCTCAGTGCGCCGCGAGGCGGAAGCTCAGCTCGCCGAAGCTCACCATGTCCCCGTCGTACACGACGACGGTCCCCGTCACCCGGCGCCCGTTGACCGTCGTGCCGTTGGTCGACCCGAGATCCCGCAGGATCCACCGCCCGTCCCGCATCCCCAGCTCGGCGTGGAGCCGCGAGACGGTGTCATGGGTGAGCCGCAGCCCGTTCATCGGATCACGGCCGATACGCAGCGGAATCGGGCCCGGGTCGGGCATCAGCAGCTTCGGCACCCGTTCGACCTGCCAGGCCCTGCGCAGCCGCCCGGAGAACGCGGACGCCCGCCCCACCGCGCTGAACAGCCGTTGTGTCCACCGCCCGTCGGTGTCCAGGTCGGCCGTCAGCACCTGCAACTCGTCGGACCTGCGCGCGGCCAGCGCGAGATCCATGCGGCGTATGAAGGTGTCGTGCGACAGCTTGCCCTGCGCCGCCCCTTCTCTCAGGACCGCGAGCACACGGTCGCGCTCGGCGTCGGAGAGCCGCGCGGGATACGTGTGGAACTCGAACGAGGACGTCACATGACTGATTGTCGGGCCGAGTTCGTGACGTGTCCAGAAGGGCCATTCCACGGTGACGAAATTGGTTCGCACGGCCACTTGCTGGTCGTTTACGGTGAGCGCCCCTTCCTGGAGGCTCACTTACATGACCGATCCGGTCTTTCGTCAACTCGCCGACTCCGAAGCCGCGCTGTTCCGTTCACTGCCCGATCCCGGACTCGTCGGGCGCGCGATCACCGGGGTCGAGTACCGCACCGTCGCCGAGGGCGGTGACTACCGGCCCGAGTGGAGCTGGGTGGCGCTGCGCGACGGCGTCGTCGTGGCCCGTGCCGCGTGGTGGGGCGGGCCCGACGACCGGGAGCCGTTGCTCCTGAACTGGTTCGATGTCGCGCCGGGCGAGGAGGAGGCGGGCGCGGAGCTGCTCCGCCGCGCCCCGTGGCAGGTCGAGTACGAGGTGATCGTGCCCCCCGGCTGGCGCGAGGACCCGGTGGTCCGCGCGGCCGTCGAGTCCCGGACGGACGTCGCACAGGCCGCCGGGATGAAGCCGCTGGTCGAACGCTACATCTACCGGTGGACGCCCGAGCTGGGGCTGCCGGAGCGGCCGGGCCGGCTGGAGTTCCGCCCCGAGCCGGACGATGACGTGATCCTCGACGTGCTGCGCCGCGTCCACTCGGGCACGCTCGACGCGCACGCGCTGCGCGCGATCGACGCCTCGGGGCTGGATCTGGCCGCCCAGGAGGATCTCGACTTTCTCCGCTGGTTCCCGTCGCCGCGCGAGTGGTGGCAGCTGGCCTACGACCCGGCGGGCGAGCTGGTCGGCATCCAGGTGCCCGCGCGCAACCCGGCGGGGCCGTGCGTCGGGTTCATCGGGGTCGTACCGGAGCAGCGCGGGAAGGGATACTCGTACGACCTGCTGGTGGAGTGCACGAACGTGCTGGCGGAGACCGGGGCGGAGTTCATCGCGGGCGCGACGGACCAGGGGAACTTCCCGATGGCCGCGCAGTTCGCCCGCGCGGGCTACCCGGTGGTCACGGAGCGGGTCACCCTGATCTGACGGGCGGATCTGTCCGGATCCGGTCGTGTCCTCCGAAACGACGCGATCATCGGGCCTCCTGGCCGCACTCTTGTCACCATGTGGGTGAAGAGTGCCGACGGCGAAGGCGACAGAGGGGGACCACTCGTGCAGTTCGAGGTCTGGGCACCGCAGGCGCGGGACCGCGTGACCCTCCACAAGGAGGACGCGTCCGAGCGCACCGACCACCCCATGACCCGCGACCCGTCGCGCGAGGGCTGGTGGACCGCCGACGCGCCCGCGGCCGACGGCACCCGCTACGGCTTCGCCCTGGACGACGGCCCCGTGCTGCCCGATCCTCGCTCCCGCCGCCAGCCGGACGGTCCGGACGGGCTCAGCGCGGTCGTCGACCCCGCCTCGTACGAATGGTCGGCGCCGTGGCACGGCCGGCCGCTGCCGGGCGCCGTCCTGTACGAGCTGCACATCGGCACGTTCACCGACGAGGGCACCCTGGACGCCGCGGCGGCCCAGCTGCCCCCGCTGGCCGCGCTGGGCATCACACATGTCGAGCTGATGCCGGTGTGCCCCTTCCCGGGGACGCACGGCTGGGGGTACGAGGGTGTCTCGCTGTGGGCGGTGCACGAGCCGTACGGCGGACCCGAGGCGCTGAAGCGCTTTGTCGACACGGCGCACGGGCTGGGCCTCGGCGTCGTACTGGACGTGGTGCACAACCACCTCGGCCCGTCCGGCAACTACCTGCCGCTGTTCGGCCCGTACTTCACCGACACGCACCACACCCCCTGGGGATCGGCCGTCAACCTCGACGCCCCCGGCTCGGACGAGGTCCGCGCGTATCTGCTCCAGAGCGCGCTCGCCTGGCTGCGCGACTACCACTTGGACGGCCTGCGCCTCGACGCGGTGCACGCCCTCGCCGACGGCCGCGCGCTGACCTTCCTGGAAGAGCTGTCCACCGCCGTCGACGCGCTCTCGGTGGAGCTGGCCCGGCCGCTGTTCCTGATCGCCGAGTCCGACCTGGGCGATCCTCGTACGACCACACCGCGCCCGCAGGGCGGCCTCGGGCTGCACGCCCAGTGGAACGACGACTTCCACCACGCGCTGCACGCCGCCCTCACCGGTGAATCACAGGGCTACTACGCCGACTTCGCGGCCCGCCCGGTCGCCGCACTGGCCAAGACCCTGACCCGTGCCTTCTTCCACGACGGTACGTATTCGAGCTTCCGGGGCCGGACGCACGGCCGCCCCGTCGACCCCGGCAGAACCCCCTCCCACCGCTTCCTCGGCTACGCCCAGACCCATGACCAGATCGGCAACCGCGCGCTCGGCGACCGGCTGTCGGCGACCCTCTCCCCCGGTCTGCTGGCGTGCGCCGCGACGCTCGTCCTGACCGGGCCCTTCACACCGATGCTCTTCATGGGCGAGGAGTGGGGCGCGCGTACGCCCTGGCAGTTCTTCACCGACCACCAGGATCCCGAACTGGCGGAGGCCGTACGCAACGGCAGACGGCGGGAGTTCGCGGCGCACGGCTGGGCGGCGGAGTCCATCCCCGACCCGCAGGACCCCGCCACGCGCGACCGCTCGTGCCTGGACCGGACGGAGGCGGCCCGCGAACCGCACACCCGGCTGCTGGCCTGGCACCGTGACCTGATCGCGCTGCGCCACAGCCACGCGGACCTGTCGGATCCGGACCTGGTGACGGTGAAGGTGGCGTACGACGAGGGCGCGCGCTGGCTCGCGTACCGGCGC
This sequence comes from Streptomyces sp. NPDC006643, assembly GCF_042870175.1. Classification (NCBI taxonomy): domain Bacteria; kingdom Bacillati; phylum Actinomycetota; class Actinomycetes; order Kitasatosporales; family Streptomycetaceae; genus Streptomyces; species Streptomyces sp. NPDC006643. The sequence goes on from NZ_JBIAHA010000002.1 coordinate 517,580, forward strand.
GGCGATCTGCGGATCGCGCTGAACCTGTCCGCGCGCCCCGTCGAGATCCCGCTGGGCGGCCGGAGCGGCCAGGTGCTGATGGCCTGGGACCCGGTCCACGCGCCCGGCCCGGACGGGGTGCTGCGGCTGCCGCCGGAGTCGTGCGCGGTACTGGCGGGCGGCTGAACTCCCCCCGCCCCAAAGGGATTGCGCTGCCGGAGGAATCGGCCGACAGAAGAAACAGCGGGCCTCGTGTGCACTCGAACGTCTAGCGTCGGAGGCATGAAGCAGCGAACTCTCGGTAGAACAGGACTCCGCGTCAGCGAACTCTGTCTCGGCACGATGACTTTCACCAAGGACGACGAGGCGGGCGCGCACCGCATCCTCGACACCTTCACCGAGGCGGGCGGCACCTTCCTGGACACGGCGGACGCGTACGGCCGGGGCGTCTCGGAGGAGGTCATCGGCGGATGGCTGAAGGGGCGCGACCGCGACGGCCTGGTCATCGCGACGAAGGTGGCCCTTCCGATGGGCGAGGGCGCCAACGAGGAGGGCCTGAGCCGCAAGCACATCATCGCGGCGGTGGAGGCGAGCCTGCGGCGGCTCGGCACCGACTACATCGACCTCTACCAGACGCATGTCTGGGACTTCAGAACCCCGATCGAGGAGACCCTCGGGACGCTCGACACCCTCGTGAGGGCGGGCAAGGTCCGCTACACGGGCGCCAGCAACGTCTCGCCCGGCCAGCTCCAGCGGGCGCTCGACGTGGCGGACCGGCGGGGCTGGGCCCCGTACGTCTGCCTCCAGCCGATCTACAACCTCCTGGCACGCGAGGTGGAGTGGGAGCTGCTGCCGCAGAGCGAGGCGGCGGGTGTCGGCGTCATCCCGTACAGCCCGCTCCAGGGCGGCTGGCTCACCGGCAAGTACCGGCGCGGCATGACATCGGTCCCGCCCGGCAGCCGCGAGTCCCACGGCGACGGCGAGAGCTGGCGCGGCCGGGACAACGAGGAGACATGGCGGGTCGTGGAGACGGTCCAGGCGATCGCCACCGAGTTGGAGCGCACCCCCTCGCAGGTGGCACTGCGCTGGCTGCTGGACCGCCCGGGAGTCACGGCCCCGATCATCGGCGCGCGGACCCTGGAGCAGCTGAAGGACAATCTGGGCGCGGTGGACACGGAGTTGAGCGAGGCTCAGACCGCCCGGCTGGACGAGGCGAGCGCCCGGCCGCTGCCGTATCCGTACGACGTGCTGTCGCACTTCAGCTGAGACCTTTCCGGTACGGCTCCGGGCGACACGCCCCGGTGGTCATGGCGCCGCGAACAGCGCCATGACCAGCCGCCCGTCCCCGGCCGGCGGACAGGATCCTGGCGCGGGGTGTGCGGCAGGATGGGTCGTGTCCACCTCGCCGGCCCCTGGGAGTACGACCATGACCGTCCGGAACGGCGCGCCCGCATGATGCTCACGCGGGTCGTCGCCGAAGGCGTCGCCCGGGGCGACGTGACGCTCGCCTTCCGCCGCTGGGCGACCAGCCGCGTCAGCGCCGGGCGTACGTTCCTCTCCGTCGCCGGGGTGATCGTCATCGACGCCGTCGAGCGGATCGATCCGGCGGCGATCACCACCGAGGACGCCCACGCCGCGGGCGCCCGCCGGGTCGAGGACGTGCTGGCGGCACTGCGCGGCGCGGCCGGTGATCCCGTTTTCCGGATCACCCTGTCCTACGGCGGCCCGGACCCCCGCCACGCGGCGGCGGCCGACACCGCCCTCACCGCCGGCGACGTCGCGGGCGTCGGCGCCGCACTGGACCGGCTCGACACGCACAGCCGGCGGGGGCCGTGGACGCGGGAGACACTGCGGCTGATCGAGGCGAACCCGGGCACCCGGGCCGTGGATCTCGCGGCGTCCCTCGGCGTCGGGAAGGACACCCTCAAGCGCGACATCCGCAAGCTGAAGGACCTCGGCCTCACCCTCAGTCTCGACACCGGCTACACGCTCTCCCCCCGGGGAGCCGCGTGGCTGCGCGTGCCCCAGGAAGACGCGCCGGGCGCGTGAGCCGGCGTGCCCGCCGGGCGCGTGAGTCTCCGTGCCGGGCGCGTGAGTTGAGGACGGGGCGGACGGCGCGCCGTCGAAAAGCCCTTGGCGTGGTGGCCGGGAGCGGCACAGACTCGTCCCATGTCTGACATGAGGTCGTTCCGCGAGGCGGTTGTCGCGTGGGCGGCCGGTGGCCCCGGCGACTCCGTGCCCGGACTGGCCGCCGCGCTGCCCGTCCGGGCGGTCGTCCTGCTCGAAGGGCCCAGCGACGCGGCGGCGGTCGACGCGCTCGCCGCGAGCCGCGGCCGGGACCTGGCCGCGGAAGGCGTCTGCGTCCTGCCGATGGGCGGCGCGATGAGCGTCGGGCGCTTCGCCCAGCTCCTCGGGCCGTCCGGCCTCGGCCTGCGTCTCACCGGGCTGTGCGACAAGAACGAGCAGCGCTACTACGCGCGCGGCTGGGAGCGGGCGGGCGCGACGGGTGCGCGGGGGCACGGGTTCTTCGTCTGCGCGGCGGACCTGGAGGACGAACTCATCCGCGCGCTGGGCGAGGCACGGGTGGCGGAGCTGGTCCGCGCGGAGGGCGATCTGCGCCCGCTCCGGACGTTCCTGCGCCAGCCCGCGCAGCAGGGCCGCAGCGGGCAGCAGCAGTTGCGGCGGTTCTTCGGTACGAAGAAGGGGCGCAAGATCCACTACGGCCGGGTCCTGGTGGAGGCGCTCGACGCCGACCGCGTACCCGCCCCGCTCGACGACCTGATGGCCGCCCTCTGACCCCGTCCCCGGGTGGGCTCAGTCCTCCTCCGGGCGGGACGGCGAGACCAGGCGCTCCAGCAGCTCCTGGAATTCGGCGCCGACCACGATGCGCAGTCCGCCCGCCTCCACGTTCCCCTCGTCCTTGTCGCTGAGCTGCGTCAGCGTGCCGTCGCGCCACCAGTAGACGTACGGGCTGATCGCGCCCGGCGTATCCTCGAAGCCGGACGCGGCGAACGACGCCATCGCGTTGAGCGACGGGATGACCGTCGCGTCGCGTATGGCATGGAACGCCAGCTGATGGCGGAACGGGAACGCCACCAGCGCCCCGTCCGTGCCGAGCCGGCGCCCGGTGACCTGGTGGACGAGGCTGTCCAGCGCCAGCACCCGGCTCGCGGTGTAGAACGAGTCGCCCACGACTACCTCGAACCGCATCCCCTCCGGGTCCTTGACCGTCTCCCGCCCCTCGACGGGCAGTTGGCGCAGATTGTCCAGTGCCCGCGCGCGCAGCTCGGGCAGCGGGCCCAGTGGTTCGAGCGCCTCGTCGGTGAGCATCATGACGCTCTCCGGGAGATCGAGGGCGAGGATCTCGTACAGCCCGGGGGCGACGGAGCGCGCGTACGCGAACGCCTGCGCGTCGAGGCTGTCGCCGCTGATGACCCGGGGGTAGAGCTGCGCGCGGATCTGCGCGGGCGGCAGCGTGTCGAGCGCCGAGGGGCCGTCCATGGTTCGCAGCACCATCCCGGCGTGCCGGCGGACGAGTTCGCCCCAGACGCGGGCGCCCCGGTCGTCGTTGTGGCAGACGGCGGCGAGGTTGGCGAGCCCGAACTGGCGGCCCGCGCTGTCGGTCACCAGGTCCGAGTAGACGGTGACCTCCAGGCCCCGCTCGGCGAACGCCGCACGGACCTGGCTGCGGAAGAGCGCGGCCTCGTGGGTGGAGAAGAAGGAGAACTCGGGGTCGCGAGGCATCTCACGCCCGTCCCGTTTCGGCCCGCGTCTGAACAGCCCCACGTCGTACGCCTCCCCATGATCCCGCTCGGCTTCGCGCCCCGGTCCCCGTTGCCCCTGTGATCGTCCTGTGCGTCGAACGTTCGATGGTAGGCCCTGGCCGGCGTCCGATGTCGGGTCGGGGGGCGTACGCCGGAGGCCGGCCGGATCAGAGGGTGACCGGAACGACCAGGTCCGCGCGGTGCCGGCCCCGTGCGACCAGTAGGGCGTTGGCCTCGTCGGAGTCCCGCACCCACTGCTCGGCGTACGGCCGTTCCTTGCCGAAGCGCACATGCCGGTCGACCAGCCGCCGTACCCGCACCACGGGGTCGAGCTCCAGATACCAGGCCTCGTCGACGAGCGTGCGGACCGGCGCCCACACCTCGTCGTCGTGCAGCAGATAGTTGCCCTCGGTGATGACGAGCGGGACCTCGGGCGCGACCGGGACGCTCCCCGCCACGGCCTCCTCCAGGGCCCGGTCGAACGCGGGCGCATAGACGGTGACCCCAGGCGCGGGCGCCCGCAGCCGGGCGAGCAGCGCGGCGTATCCGACGGCGTCGAAGGTGTCGGGCGCGCCCTTGCGCCCGGCGCGGCCGAGTCTGCGCAGCTCGGCCTGGGCGAGATGGAAGCCGTCCATGGGGACGAGTACGGCGCTGTCGCCGAGCGCCGCGACGAGGTCCGCCGCGAGGGTGGACTTCCCCGCGCCCGGCGCGCCCGCGATGCCCAGGATCCGGCGTTGACCGGTGGCGGCGAGCCGGCGGGCGCGGTGGGTGAGCGTGTCGAGCTGCCGCGCGTCCATGGCGGCATTGTTCCATCCGGCCCGGTCCGGGCGCTGCGCCGTCCCCGTCGCCTTGCCCACCCCGGAGTGATACGTATAACTTCCCTGTCATGCCTCATATCGCCCTGATCACTCTCGTCGTCCGCGACTACGACGAGGCCATCGCCTTCTACACCGGGTCCCTCGGCTTCGACCTGGTCGAGGACACCGACCGGGGCGACGGCTCCCGCTGGGTGGTCGTGCGCCCGCGCGGCGGCGAGGGCGCGCTCCTGCTGGCCCGCGCCGCCGACGACGCCCAGCGGGGACGCGTCGGCGCGCAGACGGGCGGCCGGGTGGGGTTCTTCCTCCACACGGAGGATTTCGCGCGGGACCACGCCCGGATGCTGGCGGCGGGGGTGCGCTTCCTGGAGGAGCCCCGGCACGAGCCGTACGGCTCGGTGGCGGTCTTCGAGGATCTGTACGGCAACCGCTGGGACCTGCTCCAGCCGGCGCAGCCGTAAGAGGCCGGCCCCCGCGCGAAGTCGGCCCGGCGGTCGGCCCCGCGCGAGGCCGGACCCGCCGCGCCAGGCCGGCCCCGCACGCGGTCAGCCCTGCCCGAGGTCTGCCCGCGCGTCGAGACGGGTGGGCGTCCAGCCCAGCTCACGGCGGGCGCGGTCGCCGCTGAGCCGCTGGTCGAGGGCGAACGCCTCGGCGATCGGGCCCATCCGCCGTACGGCCTCCTCAAGGGTCACCGTTTCGATGCTGCCCGGACATCCGGCGGCGTGGCTGAGGGCCTGGGTGATGTCCGCGAGCGGGAGGTTCTGGCCGCCGACGCCGGCGTAGACGGAACCGGCCGGGGCGTTCAGGGCCAGCACGTACAGCTCGGCGAGGTCGTCGACATGGACCAGGGCCCAGTGGTTGGATCCGTCGCCGATGCACGGTACGGCGCCGGCGGCGCGCCCCGGCTCCACGAAGTACGCCCGTGTCAGCCCGCCGGCGTGGCCGTACACCAGCCCCGGCATCACCACGACCGGGCGGCCCCCCGTCGCGGCGCGGGCGAGCACCTCGTTCTCGTTCTCCAGCCGCCAGGCGGTGATGGGCGGCGGGTTCCGCGGGGCGTCCTCGTCGACGACCCCGTCGGTGTCGCCGTACACCCACACTCCGCCGGTGTGCACGTACGGACCGCTCCCCACGCCTTCCTGGAGTGCCCGCGCCGCCGCGCGGTCGACGTCCGGGGTGCCCTCCGAGTAGTCCACCCCGAGGTGGATCACACCGTCGGCCCGGCCGGCCGCCTCCCGAAGGACGCCGGTGTCGCCGAGCGCCCCCGCGACGGGGGTCGCTCCCAGCTCGGTCAGGGTGCGGGCCGAGTGCTCGCTGCGCGCCAGCGCCGTCACCTCGATGCCGTGCCCGAGCAGCGCCTGGACGGTGGAGCGGCCGATGTAGCCGGAGCCGCCCGTGATGAAGATCTGCATCGCACTCACGGTCCTTTCGGATGGCGGCGGAAGATCCGCCGCTCCTCCACCCTGGCCCCGTGCCGCGTACGACGTCCAAGACCTCTTGCGCCATTGGTGATGCCCTCAGGGCATCAGTGCTGGGCAGCGGCGATGTCGGCGAACTCCGGCAGCAGCGGGGAGTCCCGGTCGGTACTCCAGGCGAGGCAGACCTCGCTCGGGCCGATGTCGGCGACGGGCACATGGGCGACACCGGTGTGGGTGTAGTACGCCGCAGTGGAGAGCGGGAGCACGATGACGCCGCCGGTCGTCGCGACGTGTTCCAGCTTCTCCTCGACGCTGTGGAAGACGGGTCTCGGCTCGTCCGTCGCCGCGCCGCAGGACCGGCCGGGGAGGTCGCGCCACTCGGGGACGGCGTCGGGGTCCTGAAGCAGGTGCTCGGCGGCCAGGTCGGCGACGGCGATTGACTCCTTGCCCGCCAGCCGATGGTGCGCGGGCAGGACGGCGACGCGCGGTTCCCGGAAGACCGGGCGCAGCGCCAGAGCGCGACGGTCGACCGGCAGCCGTACGAAGCTCACGTCGAGAAGCCCCTCGTGCACCCCCCGGACCTGGTCGACCCATGACGTACGCACCACCTCCACGGTCAGCTCGGGATGCCTGGCCGCGAAGGCCCGCACCGCGCCGGTGACCGTGATCCCGGGCATGAACCCGACCGTGAACGTCGCCGCCCCTCGCGCGGCCCGCCGGACCCGCAGCTCCAGCGCCCGCGCACCGGCCAGCAGGGGCCGGGCATCCTCCAGCAGCTGACGGCCGGCGGCCGTCAGCGCGGTGGACTGCTTGTCCCTGGTGAACAGCTCGGCGCGCAGGTCGTGCTCCAGGGCGCGGATCTGGCGGGAGAGCACGGGCTGGGTGATGTGCAGGCGCTCGGCGGCCCGGCCGAAGTGCGACTCCTCGGCCACGGCGACGAAGTAGCGCAGCTTGCGCAGATCGACATCCACTACGTCTCCCACCGGGCCGCCGCCATGCTCCCAGGCTAGGGGGTGTCCCGCGATCAGGCCGGAGACGTGGCTCACGCCCCGGACAGGCCCTGGCCCGCGGTCCGCTCCCCCAGCACGCAGAACTCGTTCCCCTCGGGGTCCGCGAGGACCACCCAAGGCTCGTCACCCCGCTGGCCGACGTCCGCCCGGCGGGCGCCGAGTGCCAGCAGGCGTTCGACCTCCGCGTCCCGGTCGTCGGGGCGGAAGTCCAGATGCAGACGGTTCTTGACGGTCTTCGCCTCCGGTACAAAACCGAAGAACAGACCGGGCATCCGGTCGGGCGCCGGTCTGACCTCGCACTCGTCGGCCGTCTCGGTCACCACGGTCCAGCCGAGCGCCTGGCACCACCAGTGGCCCAGGGCGACCGGGTCGGCGGCGTCGATGACGAGCGAGTCCCATTCAAGTGCCATGGACGCGAGGTTAGTGCCCGCCACCGACATCCCGCCCGGTCAGTTGCCCGGCATCGGGAAGGCCACCGGGCTCCGCTTGCCGTCCCGGTTGACCGCCCGTACGCCGAAGAAGACGTTGTCCTTGGAGAGGTCCACCGTGTGCGTGGTCGTGAGGCCGACCTTGATCACATGCGTCCACTCCGACTCCGTCGTCTCGCGCCACACCACCTCGTAGCCCGCGAGGTCCGGCTCGGTGCCGGCCGCCCATTTCAGCTCGGTGTCGTTGGTGAGGTTGCTCGTCACGATGCGCGCCTCGCGGGGCGTGCCCGGCGCCTGGGCCAGGGTCCACAGCACCGCGCCGTTCACCCGTGTCACGCGCGCGATGTAGTCGAAGTCGCAGAACTCGGGCAGGTCGCCGTACTGCTTGCCGTCCTCGACCCGTACGTCCTGGTGCTGGTGCGCGAAGTCCTCGGCGGGTTCGGTGAACCGGGCCGCCGGATAGCCCTGTTCGAGGAACGGGATGTGGTCGCCGCCCCGCAGATAGCGGTCGCGCCGGTAGACGACGCGTACGTTCATGCCCGTCGCGTCGTTGTCCGCCACGTCGCTCACGAAGCGGGCGAGCTGACGGGTCGCGGAGTCGTTCTCACCGCCCACCGAGCGACGGGTGTTGGCCTGCGCCGGGGTCTCGGAGGTCGGTACGCCTTCGGTGAACAGCCGTACCGTGTACGGGTCCCGGGTGCCGTCGTCCGCGCGTGAGCTGCCGATGATGTCGTTGGTGAACATGCCCTGGACATCGGCGCCGGCCGCCTTGAACTGCTTGGCGGCGTAACCCGATCCGTACAGCCCCTGCTCCTCGCCCGCGACCGCGGCGAACACGATCGTCGCCGCCGGCCGCCGCTTGGCCAGGACCCGCGCCAGCTCCATCACGAGCGCGACACCCGACGCGTCGTCGTCAGCGCCGGGCGCGTCGCTGGTCGCGTCCATGACGTCGGTGACGCGCGAGTCGTAGTGCCCGGCGACGACGTACACGCGGTCGGGGGTGACCGAACCACGCAGCGTGGCAACGACGTTGGTGATCCTCGTCGCCACCGGGATACGCGACGCGGGCTCCTGGATGTACGACTGGAGCTCGGCGGTCATCCGGCCGCCGGACACCGCCGCGTACTTCTTCATCTCGGCCAGGATCCAGTCCCGCGCGGCGCCGATCCCGCGCTCGGGGTCGTCCTGGACCGACAGTGTGTGCCGGGTGCCGAACGCGGCGAGCCGTCGTACGGTCGCCTCGATACGGTCCGCGTCGATCTCGTTCAGCAGCTTGCGCAGCTCCCGGTCGGGCGCCTGGGCGGTGACGCGCCCGCGCCGTTGCTCACCGGTCGCGGCAGCCGCCTGCCCGGCGGAGGCGATCAGGGGAACACCGGCCAGGGGTACGCCGGCCGCCGTCACGGCGGCCGAGGTGAGAACGGTCCTTCTACGCGGCATTCCAGCGGACTGCTCGGGCATGGAAAGTCCCTTCCGAAGCGATGGACGGCCGCTTTATCGTCATGGACAGGCCAACCCCACACAAGGCCGCGACGCGGGACCGTCCGTTCAGTACGGAAGGTCCACTTCCGCACGTAACGCCGGTGTGGCGCCGCCAGGTACCGTAGGGGGCTACCACTCTCGTGCACCTCCCTGCGGGCTGCGTGACACCCGAAGGAACCGGTGAAGGAACCTCATGACGACCAATCGAGGCCGCAAGGACGTCATCCGTGACCGGATGAACGCCACCGGCGAGTCCTACAACGTCGCCGCCCGCAACCTCAAGGCCATGAAGGACATGGGCGCCACCCGCGAGGCCGCCCGCGTGCAGCGCTGGGTGCCCGCCGAGAGCTTCGACGTGCCCTGCCCCTGCGGAGGGACCTGTGAGCCGGGCGAGAAGTGCGACCGCTGCCACGCGCGGCATCGGCATGTGAAGCGCTACCCCGGCAGCACCACCGAGGTCGAGACGTGGGCCGACCGGTACGAGTGCACCGGCTGTTCGTCCTCGTACACCCTCACCGTCCGACTGGCCGGGCGGCCCTGGGGCGTCGCGGAGACCGTGGTCGTCGGCGGGGCGGCCGAGGAGGTCGTACGGGCGCGCGTGCTGCCCGGGGTGATCCATCCGCTGCTGCGCCCGGAGACGGAAGCGGCGGCCACCGGCGGCGAGTGATCGCCTGCCGTATGGCCGCCGGAGATCCCGTGCGGGTCTCAGCCCTCGTCGGGGGTCAGCCGCAGTGAGATCGAGTTGATGCAGTAGCGCTGGTCCGTCGGCGTCGGGTAGCCCTCGCCCTCGAAGACGTGGCCCAGGTGCGACCCGCAGCGTGAGCAGCGGACCTCCACGCGGACCATGCCCATCGTGCGGTCCTCGATCAGCTCGACCGCGTCGCTGTCCTTCGGGTCGTAGAAGGACGGCCAGCCGCAGTGCGACTCGAACTTGGTGTCGGAGCGGAACAGCTCCGCGCCGCACGCGCGACAGGAGTAGACGCCCGTCGTCTTGGTGTCCGTGTACTCACCCTGGAAGGCGGGCTCGGTGCCGGCCTGGCGCAGCACCGCGTACTCGGCCGGGGACAGCTCCTCGCGCCACTGCTCGTCGGGCTTGTCGATGTCGTACGCCATGACTTTCCTCTCTCGCGCCGCAAGGACGCACCGCGGGGGTGCGCCTCGGGGACTCGGCTCAGGACTCGCCTCGGGGACTCGCCTCAGTGGGACAGCCGGGCGAGGATCTCCGGACCGAGGTCCGTGACGTCACCCGCCCCCATGGTGAGAACGAGATCACCGGGCTTCGCCATTCCCGCCACGGCCTCGGGCACCGCGCCCTTGTCATGCACGGCCGTCACGTCCGCGCCCGCCCGCTCGGCGGCGTCGACGATCAGCGCGCTGGTGATGCCGGGGATCGGGTCCTCGCGGGCCGGATAGATGTCCAGCACCACCGAGGCGTCGGCCAGGGCGAGGGCCTGGCCCATCTCCGTACCCAGCTCCTGCGTGCGCGAGAAGAGATGCGGCTGGAAGACGACGAGAAGCCGGGAGCCGGGGGCGGCGGCGCCGCGCATCGCCTCCAGGTCGGCGGTCATCTCGGTGGGGTGGTGCGCGTACGAGTCGACGACCTGCACGCCGCCGGCCTCGCCCTTGAGCTGGAGGCGGCGCTTGACGCCGGTGTACTTGCCGAGCGCGGAGGCGAGATTGTGCGCGGGGATGCCGAGCGCGACGCCCGCCGCGAGGGCGGCCACCGCGTTGTGGGCGTAGTGGCGGCCGGGCACGGAGACGGTGAAGGTGAGGAAGCGGCCGGCCAGGACGACGGTGACCTCGCTGGTCAGACCGCGGGGGGTGACCTTGTGGACGCGTACGTCGGCGTCCGCCGCCTCGCCGTACGTGACGACCTTGATCGTGGAGAGGTCGCGGACCTTCGCGGTCAGCTCGACCGCGCCGGGCTGGTCGGCGGCGATCACCAGCGTGCCGCCGGGGACGATCTTGCCGGCGAACGTCTCGAAGGACTCGTAGATCTCGTCCATGGAGGCGTAGTTGGCGTGGTGGTCCAGCTCGACGTTGAGGACGATCGCGACCTCGGGGTCGTACTTCTGGAAGCTCCGGTCGCTCTCGTCCGCCTCGGCGACGAAGATGTCGCCGTCGCCGTGGCGGGCGTTGGTGCCGGGCCCCTCCAGGTCGCCGCCGATGGCGTACGACGGGTCGAGGCCCAGCTCGGTGAGGGCGACGGCCAGCATGGAGGTCGTCGTGGTCTTGCCGTGGGTGCCGGCGACGGCGATGGACCGCAGGCCCCCGCCCATCAGGGCGGCGAGGGCGTCGGAGCGGTGCACGACCGGGACGGACAGTTCGGCGGCCCGGACCAGCTCGGGGTTGTCCGGCCGGATCGCGCTGGAGACGACCACGCACGAGGCGTCGTCGGCGAGGTGCTCGGCCGCGTGACCGATGTGGACCGTGGCGCCGAGGGCGCGCAGGGCCTCGGCGGTGCCGGACTCCTTCGAGTCGCTGCCCGCGACCTTCGCGCCGCGCTGGGTGAGGATCTTGGCGATACCCGACATTCCGGCGCCGCCGATGCCGATGAAGTGCGGCCGTTCCATGGCGGTGGGGATACCGGGTGCCATACGTGTTCTCCAGGGTGGTGCGTGGTGAAGGGCGGCGAGGGTGCGGGGGTACGGGCTTGCGCGGGCCGACGGCCGGCGGCGGGCGGCCGGGTGCCGTCAGCGGTCCCCAGCCTATTCGCTTCCGCCCGCCCCCTTGGCCGTCCCCGCCCCGTCGCCCGCCCCCTCGTCGTCCTCCACACCGTGCGCGAACAGTTTGAGTACCGGTACGCCGACCTTGTGGCGTGCGCGCGAGGCCCAGTCGCGGTGGAAGAACTCCTCCACGTAGTGGGGTTCGGTCAGCACGATCACCTCGTCGGCCGCCGACTCCTCGACCACGGACTTGAGATGGTCCAGCGGGTGGTTCTCGACCACCACGCCGGTGGCCTCGCGGCCCGCCGCGCGCAGCACGGCCAGCGAGTGCGCGAGCGCCAGTTCGGCGGGGCCCCGGGCCTCGGCACCCTCGGGCTCGTCCCCCTCGCGGCCGGCCTCCTTCAGCTCCCCGAACGCCACGTCGTCGATGGCGCGCAGCAGCGCGTCCGCCTGGTCACCGCGCGGCTGCATAAGGAGGATGAACGCGACCTCCTCGGTGCCGTGGAGCGTGGTGACGAATTCGACGTCCACGGACGACAGGGGCTTCTCGATCATCAATACGCTTGTGAACACGACAGGCGCCCTTCGTCGTTCAGGGGCCCGGTGAGGCCCGCTGCGGAAACCATCCTTCCCCGTGTCCGCACGGGGTCTACGTGAGTCTGCGTGAGTAATTCTGCCCAGCGGAAGCTAACCGGAACGACAAATTCCGCCCAATGTCAGATCCGACGGTATCGGGTGAAAAGGAACCCGGCCTCTTCCAGTACGGCCGCCAAGGCGAACCGTTCCGGGTCGGGCAGCCCCGGTCCGCCGGTGATGCGCTGCGCGCTGCCGACCGTGAGCAGGGGGGCGACGGTCAGGCACAGTTCGTCCAGTACGCCGGCCGCCGCGAACTGGCCGAGCAGCCGGGGGCCGCCCTCGGTGAGCTGACGCACCAGGCCCAGGTCCGCCAGGGCCCTGACCGCCCGGTCGGGCTCGACGCCCGGCCCGTCCCCGGCGACGATCACGCGGGCGCCCGCCTTCTCGGCGTCGTGGATCCGGTCGGGGGAGGCGGCGGCGCCGGTCAGGACAAGGGTCGGTACGAGGGGCGAGGTGAAGAGCGGGAGCGAGAAGTCCAGGTTCAGGCTCGCGCTCACGACGGCGATCGCGGGCGCGGGCGCCTGCCCGTCGGCGACGCGCCGGGCCGCGAAGGCGTCACGGACACGGGCGGGGCGGTAGCGCTCCAGGCGAACCGTTTCAGCACCGACGAGGACGACATCCGCGAGGCCGCGCAGGGTGCCGAAGATCCGCATGTCGGCGTCGGACGAGATGGGCTGCGAACGGCCGTCGTGCTGGGCGGCGCCGTCGAGCGTGGAGACCATGTTGGCGCGCAGCCAGTGGTGCGGGGCCCCGGAAGCGGGGGGAGCGCCGGAGGTGGCGGGATACGCGTACGCCTCGGCCAGCTCGTCCAGCGTCCACTCGCGGTCCGCGAGGTCCGTGGGGTCGGCAGGGTGTGCGGGGTCCGCGGGGCGTGCGAGGTCCGCGGAGTGGGCTCGGGGTACGGGCGCGGCTGCCGGCGCGGTCTGATCGGTCACAGGGAACAGGCGTCGCATGCGCAGCAGTCTGACACGCGGGGTCGTACGCGGTCGCACGCCGCGAGACCCGCGCGCCGGTGCCGCCAGCATGTGCGAATGTCCGCCCGTCGTACCGAGGCGGTGGCCCCGTCCAGGCACCGAAGCGGACCCCGTACGGACACCGGGACGGGCCACCGGGACGGGCCACCGAAGAGGGACGTGCTGGAGCGGCCGGCGGACGGGGTCGGCTGCCGCACGCTCTACAGTTGGACCCCGTGTCAGCCTCCTCCGCCGATCCGGCCCCCGCCTCCACCTCCGGCCCCGCGACCGGGCCCGTCTCCCTGTGCGCGCGGGAGCCCCGGGTCGCCGCCGAGCGGCTGGTCGGCGAGATGGTGCCGCCGCCGCGCTTCGACTCGGTGCGCTTCGCCACGTACGTCCCCGACCCGAACCAGCCCAGCCAGACCGAGGCCGTCACCGTGCTGAGCGCGTTCGCCGCCGGGCTCGGCCAGGAGCAGGGCGGCAAGCGACGCTGGTTCGGCAGGAAGCCCGACGCCGCCGCCCCCCGTGGGGTGTATCTCGACGGCGGTTACGGCGTCGGCAAGACCCATCTCCTCGCGTCCCTGTGGCACGCCACCCCCGCCGCGCCCGAACAGAAGGCGTTCGGCACCTTCGTGGAGCTGACGAACCTCGTCGGCGCGCTCGGTTTCCAGCAGACCGTACGGACCCTGGCCGGCCACCGGCTGCTCTGCATCGACGAGTTCGAGCTGGACGACCCGGGCGACACCGTCCTCGTGTCGAGCCTGCTGAGCCGCCTCGTCGAGGCGGGCGTCGCGCTCGCCGCGACCTCCAACACCCTCCCCGGCAAGCTCGGTGAGGGCCGCTTCGCCGCCGCGGACTTCATGCGGGAGATCCAGGGGCTCTCCGCGCGCTTCCGCCCCTTGCGCATCGACGGCGAGGACTACCGGCACCGGGGACTGCCCGAGGCCCCCGCCCCGCTCACCACCGAGCAGGTGACACGCGCCGCCCACAGCACCGAGGCCGCCAGCCTGGACGACTTCCCCGCCCTGCTGGCCCATCTCGCCACCGTCCACCCCAGCCGCTACGGCGCGCTGACGGAGGGTCTGCGCGTCGCCTGCTTCACGGACGTGGGCCCGGTGCCCGACCAGTCGACAGCCCTGCGGCTCGTCGTGCTCGCCGACCGGCTGTACGACCGGGAGATACCGGTGCTGGCCTCCGGACTCCCCTTCGACCGGCTTTTCAGCGACGAGATGCTGAACGGCGGGTACCGGAAGAAGTACTTCCGTGCGATCTCACGTCTCACCGCCCTGGCACGCGACGCAAAGGGCCTGCGCGCCGAGTAAGTTCGGAGCCGTAACGATGTGCGGTGCGCGAGATACGTCGGATCAGCTCTCGCGTGCCCGATACAGAAGGGTTCCCATCACCATGGCTACCACGCGCCAGGCACACACCGTCTGGGAAGGCGACCTCCTCAAGGGCAGCGGCGTCGTCACCTTCGACTCCTCCGGCATCGCCGAGCAGCCGGTCTCCTGGGCCTCCCGCGCCGAGCAGGCCAACGGCAAGACCAGCCCGGAGGAGCTGATCGCCGCCGCTCACTCCAGCTGCTTCTCGATGGCCCTGTCGAACGGTCTCGCCAAGGCCGGCACCCCGCCGACCAGGCTGACCACCCAGGCCGAGGTCACGCTGGTGCCCGGCACGGGCATCACCGGGGTGCACATCACGGTGCAGGGCGAGGTCGAGGGTCTGGACGAGGCGGGCTTCGTCAAGGCCGCCGAGGACGCGAAGGCGAACTGCCCGGTCAGCCAGGCGCTCGCGGGTACGAGCATCACGCTCACCGCGTCGCTCGCCTGATCCCCTGATCTCTCAGGACACATAAGGCTCAGTGGCCCGCACAGTTCACGTGTGCACTACACCCGTGATACACACGTGCGGGTCACGTCTCCTGTCCGCCAACAGGGAGTTGCCTCATGTCCGCAACACGACGTCAGGTCCTGGCCACCGGAGCATCGGTCGCCGGAATCGCGTTCACCGGAGCGGTGTCGGAGCTTTTCGCCGGCACCGCCGCCGCACAGGAAATGGGACGCAGCGGCTACGGCCCGCTCGTGCCCGACCCGGACGGCCTGCTCGATCTGCCGAAAGGTTTCCGTTACCGCGTCCTGTCCAGAACGGGCGACGCGCTCCGTTCGGGCGAGGGCGAAGTCCCCAGCAATCCCGACGGCATGGCCGCCTTCGCCGGCCGGCGTGGCCGGGTCCATCTGGTCCGTAACCACGAGAACCGGGCCGACGGCAGGATCGGTGTCCCGACCGTCGACGGTCTGACCTACGACCCGATGGGCAAGGGCGGCTGTACGGCGCTCGAACTCGACGGGCGGAACAACGTACTCGGCGAGCGTGTCGCCATCGCCGGCACCGCCGTCAACTGCGCGGGCGGGCCGTCCCCCTGGGGCACCTGGCTCACCTGCGAGGAGACCGAGGACAAGGCCGGCACCAACGGCTACACCAAGGACCACGGCTTCATCTTCGAGGTCGACGGCGCGGATCCGCATCGCACCGGGGCCGTACCGCTGAAGGCGAT
Source organism: Streptomyces sp. NPDC006643 (assembly GCF_042870175.1). Taxonomy (NCBI): domain Bacteria; kingdom Bacillati; phylum Actinomycetota; class Actinomycetes; order Kitasatosporales; family Streptomycetaceae; genus Streptomyces; species Streptomyces sp. NPDC006643. Next base: position 533,282 of record NZ_JBIAHA010000002.1, read on the forward strand.
GGGCCGCTTCCAGCACGAGGCGATCGCGATCGATCCGCGTACGGGTGTGGTGTACGAGACGGAGGACGCGTTCGACAAGCCCTTCGGTCTCTTCTACCGCTTCCTGCCCGAGAAGCCGCTCGGCGGTCTGGGGTCACTGCGCGCGGGCGGCACGCTGGAGGCCATGCGGGTGCCCGGCGTACCGGATCTGTCGGTCGTCCAGGAGCCCGGCGCCAGCTTCGACCGTGTGGAGTGGGTGCCCGTGCCCGACACACAGGCCAAGGAGACGCCCATCCGGCTCCAGGACTTCGGCAAGAAGGGCATCACCCACGCCCAGAAGCTGGAGGGCTGCTACTGGGGCGACCGGTCCGTGTACTTCGTGTCGAGCTTCGCGAAGAGCGCGGAGGGCTCGGCGGCCGACCACTACGGGCAGGTGTGGAAGTACGAACCGCAGCGGCGCCGGCTCACCCTGGTCATCGCCTTCGGCCCGGACACCGACATCCAGCTGCCCGGCGAGTCCCCCGACAACATCTGCCTCGCGCCCAGCGGCGGTCTGATGGTGTGCGAGGACGGGGGCGGCGCGCAGCACGTGTACGGGCTGACGCGGCACGGCGAGCTGTACGAGATGGCGCGCGGCGCGGAGAACATCGGGACGCCGGAGGAGCCGGAGTGGGGTGAGTTCGCGGGGGTCACGTTCGCACCGGACGGCGACACGATGTATGTGAACTGCTACACGCCGGGCACGACATTCGCCGTCACGGGGCCGTGGCGCTAGCAGTCGACTCACCGGCTCCTGGACTCATCGGCTCTTCGCCCCGAGGCGCCGGGGGGGGGGGTGGGGCCCCCCCCCCCCCCGCCCCCCCCCCCGGGCGGGGGCCGGGGGGGGGGGCCCGGGGGCGCCCCCCCCCCCCCCCCCCCTCCCCCCGGGCCCAGCCCCAGCCCAATTGCGTGGCCGGGGCCGGGG